>NZ_BAAARW010000020.1:688241-1043350 GCF_039532545.1 Actinomadura vinacea
GCGCCGCCACGGCCCCCCACCCCGAAAACCCTCCGAGGGCGACCCCGGTCCCCGTCACCCGGGCCAGGCCATCCTCCGTCCACCAAGGAGCCGACGATGATCGTTCGTCGTGTCCCGGCGGCGCTTCTGGCCGCCACGATCGGCGCCTCGCTGGCCGCCGCCCCGGCCCAGGCGCAGAGCCGCGGCGACCACGGCCCGAACGTCTTCCCCACCCTCAAGCGCAACCTGGTCGCCGCCTACGACTTCGACAGCCCCGTCCCGGGGAACCCGGCCAAGGAACGCGACCGCGGCCGCTCCGGCACCGACATCGACCTGATCAACGGCGGCGCCGCGATGCGCGTCCGCGACCGCGCCCACCGCGGGAGCGGCCGCGCCCTCCAGCTCGGCCAGGTCAACCCGACCGTCGCCGGAAACGACGACTGGAAGACCGGGATCTACTCCCCCACCGGAGTGCCCTCGCTGCGCGCGTACAACGCCGCCAAGGGCGCCACCATCATGGGCTGGTTCAAGATGACCGGCACCAACCCCAGCCCCAACTCCAACACCCCCGACCCGAGCGACATGTTCAACGCGATCGGCCTGGCGGGCGTGCTGACCGGCACCTCGAACGGGCACGACGTACGGGCGCTGCTGGAGCTCATCAACGTCAACGGCGAGCTGCGCGTGGTCGCCCTCGGCCGCCGCGTCGACGGCGGCAACTCGCAGACGTTCGCCGCCGACCAGGACTGGCAGAGCATCCTCCCGATGAACAAGTGGGTGCACCTGGCCGCGACGTTCGACTTCGACACCGGCACCATGGCGCTTTACAAGAACGGCGAGGCGCTGCCGGGCTTCTACACCCGCGCCGACGACCCGTGGGCGATCGAGGGCCCGCCCGAGCCGGACGTGACCACGGCCAGCGACCCGGCCGGGATCAAGATCGGCGGCAGCTTCCCGCAGAACACCCGGGAACAGAACCCGTGCAACTGCCGGATGGACACGCTGCTCTTCCTGGACCGTCCCGCGACCGCCACCGAGGTGCGCCACCAGTACCGCCGCTGACCGGCCCTCAGCCAAGCGCGCCCCGCCACCCTCCCGGGCGGGGCGCGCCTCCCTTTTCCGGCCTCACGGCTTCGGGGTGGCGAACGGGTCGTGCTCGGCCGGCAGCTTGTCGAGCCGGGCCTGGTCGACGCGGCTGACGATGGCCTGGTCCTCCTGCCCTGGGGTGTGTCGGCGGGCCCGGCCGTGGCCACAGTGGGCCAAGGCACCGCCTCTTGTGCCCGCGATCCGCGGCTCGGGATGATGGCGGGATGCGGCTGCTCGCGTTGATCGTCATGGTTGCCGGGCTGCTGACGGCGGGCTGCGGCGGCGCCCGGACGGAATCCATCCTCGGCAAGGAGACCCTGGTCGTGGGCGTCCGCCCGGACCTGCCCTCGCTCGGCTTCCGGCGCCCGGACGGGACGTTCGAGGGCTTCGACATCGACGTCGCGCGGTACGTCGGACGGCGGCTGGGCAGCAAGGTCTCCTTCGTGCCCGTCCTGGCGTCCCAGCGGATCTCGGCGCTGCGGGACGGAAAGGTGGACCTGGTCCTGGCGACCCTGTCGGTCACCCCCGACCGCAAGACGCAGATCGCGTTCGCCGGGCCCTATTACAACTCCTACCAGGACGTCATGGTGCGGTCGGAGGAGCGCGACGTCAAAGCGGTGCGCGACCTGAAGGACCGCAGGTTCTGCGCGGTCGAGGGCGCCGACCCGACCACGCGGCTGCTGGCCCTGCACGGGATGACCGCCCAGCTCGTCCGGGCGGCGAGCTACGACCAGTGCATGTCGATGATCCGGACCCGGGCGATCGACGCGATCACCACCAACGACGTCATCCTGGCCGGGCTCATCAGACGGGACGGGACCGGCACCACCCGGCTGCTCGACGCCAAGATCAGCGAGCAGAACACCGGCATCGGGATCCGGCGCGGCGACACCGGCGGCTGCGAGGCGCTCAACAAGGCCATCACGCGGATGTACCAGGACCGCACCGCCGACGCGCTGTTCGCCAAATGGTTCGGCGGCACGGGCCTGGACCGCGGAATCATCGAAGTCCCCCAGTTCGAGGGCTGCGACTAAGGCGTCAGCGCCCGCCGGTGAGCGCGGCCTCTTGCTCGGCCGCGGCGGCCTCCTCCGCGTTCGCGTACCCGTGGACGGCGATGCGCGGCTCGTCGGAGGCGACGAAGCCGCCGGGGCCGCGGCCGGCGCCCTTCCGGCCGTCCGGGCGCAGCAGCTCGGCCGCGCCCAGCACGACCGCGTCCGCCGCGTCCGGCGCCACCCGCGCGCGCAGGCCGGTCTCCCGGCGGATCAGCTCGTCCAGCCCGGGCAGGCGCGCGGCGCCGCCGGTGAGCGTGATCCCCACCGACAGGAAGTCCCGCGCCATCTCCGGCGGCGCGGCCGACACCGCGGTCCGCACCGTGCGCACGATCGCGCCCAGCGCGGGGGCGATCGCGGCGTGCACGTCGGTGGACGACAGCACCGCCCGGCACGGCAGGTCGCTGTGCCGGTCCTTGCCGTGCACGACGGCCACCCGGTCGGGCCCCTGGTCCGGGGTCGCGGTGCCCAGCTCCAGCTTGGCCGCCTCCGCGGTCACCGGCCCGATCACCAGGCCGTACTTCCAGCGGGCGCGGGCGATGATGGCCTCGTCCATGGCGGCGCCGCCGACCAGCGCGCTGTGCGAGCCGACCAGCTCGCCGCCGAGCAGCACGCCGACGTCGGTCACCTGCGCGCCGATGTCGGCGATGATCGCCACGTCCTCGCCGGAGCCGGGGATGCCCACGCCGTGCGCGGCGGCGACCGGGGCCGGCACGATCATGAGGCGCCGGGCGCCGGCCCCGTAGGCGGCCTCCCGGACCGCGGCGAGGTGCACCTGGTTGACGGTGCTCGGGACGGCCACGACCATGTTCGGCTTGGCCATGTGCCGCATCCGGTGGTGCGAGCGCAGCAGGAAGCGCAGCAGGCTCTCGGTCTCGTCGGTCTCCGCCGGCACCCCGTTGCGGATCGGGTGGACCAGCGTGACGCCGCGCTCGTTCGAGGCGAGGGTCAGCGCGAGGGTCCCGGTGGCCAGCAGCCGGCCGGTACGGGCGCAGCGGGCCATGGCGGACGGCTGCCGGGCCACGATTCCACGGCCGTGCAAATGCATCCGTACCGTGGCGCTGCCGAGGTCGACGGCTGTGGCGCGGCACGGGAAGTCACTCAGGCGCCTGCGGCCGTGGTGAGCCATCTGCTTGCCCCCTTGTGTCGAGCGTTCCGGGCGTTCCGCCAGGTTCGACGGCGGTGTCCGACCGTTCCCTTATCTCCTCACCCTGTCGGGTTTGCCCTAACACCAGCGATGACTCCCGGTATGGCAAACGGACTGCCCTGGGTTCCCTACCTGTTCAGGAGGAACCGTGAGCGAATGACAGCGCGCTACGGCACGGGCTGGATTTCCGGGTCGCAGAGGCGGCAGCCCAGCTGACCTTGGTAAACGCGATGGAACGGGCACAGGGCGAGATGCTCCGGCGGCGGCGGTTCGCGCCAGTCGTCCCGGATTCCGTGCCGCGGCACCGGAACGGGCGCGGGCAGGCCGGCCACCATCGATCGGTAACGGCGCAGGTAGTCGCTCGCGTACGGCGGGTAGTAGGCGAGCGAGTCCCAGCCGTGCCGGGTGCTCGCCTTGTCGACGACCGCGAGAAGGAACGCCTTCTCCGAGGGCCAGTCCGCCGTCCAGGGCAGCTCGCTCACGTCGAACCCGGAGAACCCGCGCGAGTAGCGGTGCCCGTCGGCGAAGTGCAGGACGAGGTTCCGCTCCCAGGTGGACACGGCGATCGCGCAGCCGCCCAGCGTCAGGACGTCGAAGAAGACGTCGGTGCCGCCGTTGCTGAGGTAGAGGTGGTCTTCGGCGGCGCGGGTGCCGTACGCCGTGAAGCTGTTCCCCATGCCCTCAGCCGGCGGGGTCCGCGTCCCGGAGCCGGGCGGCGATGCGCTCCGGCGGGACGTCGTTGATCCAGGCGGCCATCCCGGACTCCGACCCCGCCAGGTACTTGATCTTGTCGGCGGCCCGGCGGACGGAGAACAGCTGCAGATGCAGCCGGAGCAGGTCGCGTCCCTCGCCCACCGGCGCCTGCTGCCAGCCCGCCACGTACGGCAGCGGCGTGCCGTAGAGCGCGTCGCAGCGGCGCAGCACGTCGCGGTACAGGACGGCGAGCTCCTCGCGTTCGGGCCCGGTCAGCGCGGCGAGGTCGGGGACGTGCCGGTGCGGCATCAGATGGGCCTCGACCGGCCAGCGCGCGGCGGCCGGGACGAAGGCCGTCCAGTGCTCGCCCGCTTGGATGATCCGCGTGCCCGCCGCGCGCTCGGCGTCCAGCACGTCGCCGAACAGGTCGCCGCCGGTGGCGGTGCGGTGCGCGGACGCCATGGCGAGCATCCGCTCGGTGCGGGGCGTGATGAACGGGTAGCCGTAGATCTGCCCGTGCGGGTGGTGCAGCGTCACGCCGATCTCGACGCCGCGGTTCTCGAACACGAAGACCTGTGCGATGCCGGGTTCGGCGGACAGCGCGGACGTGCGGTCGGCCCACGCGTCTACCACCAGCCGCACCCGGTGGACGGGCAGCCGTGCGAGGGTCGCCTCGTGGTCGTCGGTGAAGCAGACGACCTCGCACCGTCCGGTGCCGGGCGCCCGCGCGAAGAGCTCCTGCCCGTCCACGAGCCCCGGGACGTCCGGGGAGCGCGTGGAGAAGGACGGGAACCGGTTCTCGAACGACACCACCTCGTACCCCTCGTCCGGGATCTCCGACGCGGGGCCGCCCGGGCAGAGCGGGCACTGGTCGGGCGGAGGCAGGAAGGTGCGGGTGTTGCGGTGGGCGGTGACGGTGACCCAGTCGCCGGTCAGCGGGTCCCGCCGCGCCTCGCAGAGCGGCTCGGACGCCGTGAGGTCGCGCGGGTCGGGCACCGGTTCGCGCCCCGGCCCGCGGTCGAAGTAGACGATCTCACGCCCGTCGGCGAGCCTGCTCCGTGTACGCACCACGCGGCGAGGCTACCGGCAAGGGCGCTATGGCAGCTTCAGGTCCTCACGGGCCTGGTCGAAATCCTTCTCCCAGATCCAGAGGCGGCGGGACGGCGACGCAAGGTGGTAGTCGAACAGGCCCAGCACCCGCAGGCCGTCGAGGTCGACGCAGATGCGCTGGTAGGCGTCCTCCACGGCGGCCTCCGGGTCGTCGAGAGCGGCCACACCGAGCTTGATGCACGCCCGGTACTCGTAGCCGAGCAGCAGGTCCTCGCCGAACTCGTCCCACATGCCGCGCTTCTGCGTCCAAGCGGCGTCCGCCTCGTCCAGCAGCAGCTTCAGGTCGGAGTCGCGCGGGATGGACGGGTAGATGAGGAACATCGCGCCCCAGCCGGCGGCCACCATGTCGAGGTTGAGGGTGCGCCGGTCCGGGTGGTCGCGAGGCGGCAGCGGGTCGGTGTCGCCGCCCGCGAACCAGGGCGCGAGGTAGGCCAGCATCCGCCCGTACCGGTCGATGAGCTCGCCGGTGGGCACCACCGCGACCCGGCGGATCCTGCCGTCCGGCCGGGTGAGGCGGCGCTCGCGCAGGATCTGGAAGTGCGCGGTGGCGCGTTCGGCGGCGGCGATGTGCCGCGCGGCGGCGTCCGGGGTGAGCCGGTCCAGCAGGTGCTCCCGCAGGCCGTCCGGGATGAGCTGGTCGAAGGTGCCGTCGGCGAGCCGGGCGCGGCAGCGGTCCAGCTTGGGCTGTGCGGTGGACGGCTTCCCGGCGTACGCCGCCTTCTCCGGGGTGTCCACCGAGACCATCCGGATCGGCTGCTCGATGACCGAGGTGTCGCCGTCGGAGTGGTCGACCAGGACGCGCGATGCGGCGGCCCGGTCGGTGCGCGGGAAATCGAAGGTCACCATGGGATCCCCCTGAATTAGGTCCCGTTCGTCCCAGCCTCGCATTGTTCGCCGCGCATGTCACGCTCTGACCGTTTACTACCTACCCTCCGTAGCGTCCGGAATAGGACGGAAACTCTGTATGTTGTACGGAGTAACGGAGTCCCGACCGGGAGGCAGACCTTGACGTCCAACCAGTTCGATGCGGGCGGCGAGTTCGACCGCCAGATCCGCACGCTGCTCGACCGCGGCCACCACCGGGCCGCCGGACTCAGCGAGGAGGAACTCGCCGCCCTGCTCGCCCCACTGCGCCGCACCGCGACCGAACGGGCCACGGGCCTGGAGCCCTCGGCCGCGGGGCGCACCCCCTTCGTCCTCGTCGTCACCCGGGACCTCGTCCCGATCAAGGAGGCGGTGGCGCGCACGACCCTGGACGGCAAGAAGAAGCCGGGCTTCATCGACCGCAACTTCCCCGAGGACGACCTGCCCGGGTTCGTCCCGACCAAGGAGGTCGAACTGCCCGACGCCCGCGCCTACCTGCTGTTCGACGTCGAGCGCGGCGAAGAGTTCTGCGGCGCCGTGCCCGACGACGCGATGGCGGCCATCGCCGGACGCGGCCGCACCCTGCTGACCATCGAGGAGGGCCTCGCGGTGGTCACCCAGTTCCCCGCGCTCCTGGCCAAGAACAAGTGCTTCTCGCTGGGCGGGTCGCGATGCGGCGACCGCCGCGTCCCGGCGATCTGGATCAGCCAGAACGCGCCCAAGCTCGGCTGGTGCTGGGCGGGCAACCCGCACACCTGGCTCGGGATGGCCTCGGCCGCCGACCGCGCCGCCTGACGCCGGGCCCGCACTGTCAAGGTCCACCATTGACGGTACGGGACGGTTCGCACTGGTCTATACCGGAACGGCCTCCTCTGAAGGGGACCGATAATCGGACCACATTTCTTCGGACCGGCTTTTGCATAAGCCTCGACGGGGCCTCAATGCGCGGTGGCCGAGGCGCTTGCCTCAGCCACCGCCTTCCTGGCTCAGGTCAGCGGGACGGCCTTCGTGCAGGTAATCTGATCGCCCAGGTCGGCGGCCTGCCACACCACACAGGTCCGGTAGGCGCGCCCGGCACTCGGGGAAACCGATCCATGGGTCACGGACCAGTTGATGGAGTTGGTGCCCTGGAGCGAACCGCTGCGCCGTACGACCTGCCACTCGGAATTTGCGGCATTCCAGCCCTGATACAGCTGGATGTCCCGCACATTGATCGTGACGTCCGGGGAGCCCTCGGACGCCTCGGCACGCCGCACGGTGACCACGCCGTCGACGTAGAAGTTGCCAGACGACCATTTATCCGGCGTGAATCGCACCGACGCGCACGCCTCGAAGTTGCGGATGTCGTAGTTGGGCAGGGGTTGCAGGACGTTGTTGCATGTCGGGTCGGCGGCCCTGGTCGTGGGCTCCTGCGCCTGCACGGCCGGAGTCGCGGAGGCGGTCAGCCCCACGAGCATGGTCAGGCCACCGACCAGCACGGAGGCAGGGCGGTTTTGACGAACCCGGGATGCGATGGAATACCAGGACATGATGCCCCCTGCTTGCGGATAAGAAGACACCCAATGAATACAGCAAAGAAGATCAAGCACGCAAGGCATGGAGGACGGCAGAAAACGACTCAATTCGAGTTGACGGCGTAGCCGTATCATCGCTCCGCGTAGATGTTCATCTTTCATGCTGCCAATTAAGTCGCGCACTCTGCAGATAACGCCTGGTCGCCAATCTTCAGTGACTAACTGTGGCGGTCGGGTTTCGTTTTGTGGCGCCCTCTCGGGCACGCGCGACCGGCCGCGAAGTAGCTTTGTGTGCGGCAGGCCCTCCAGCCTCGAGGCCGGAGGGCCTGCCTGTTCTCCCGTGCGCACCCCGCGGCGAACGCGGCTCAAGGCCAGCGGTAGGCGGCGGCCTTGTCGGGGACGTGGTACGGCTGGTAGCACATCGTGGTAATGCTCTCGTTCTTGCAGGTCAGGCACAGGTAGGTGCGGTGGCCGCGTAGGCCCCGGCCGCGCTGGGCGCAGGGCGGGCACACGCAGGGGGACCAGCCGACGATGACCCGGCCCGGCCCCAGCCGGTGCCCCCGCGGGCAGACGAACGGCACATGATCGCTGGTCTCCTGCACATCACCACCTTAGTCGAACATTTGATCGACCCCTTAGTGGTCCCGGACGGTGGTCAGGCGGGCCAGGGCGCGCAGCTCCTCCGCCGCCGGGGCGGCGGGTTCGGCGAGGTCCAGGTGGGTCAGCGCCTCCTCCAGGTACTCGTCGGCACGGCGGGCGGCCCAGGCCCGGCCGCCGGCCGCCTCGACCAGCTCCGCGGCGCGGCCGGCCTCGGCGGCGGTCAGGGTGTGGTCCGCGCGGTAGAGCGCGGCCAGTTCCTCGCTCGCCGCGCCGCCGGACGTCAGCGCCGCCACCACGGGCAGGCTCTTCTTGCGGCTGCGCAGATCGGAATGCACCGGTTTGCCCGTCACGGCAGGGTCGCCCCAGATGCCGAGCAGATCGTCCACCAGCTGGAAGGCCAGCCCGAGCCGTTCGCCGAAGCGGTGGTAGTGGTCGATCCGGCCGGGCGGGCCGGTGCCGTGCGCGGCGCCGATCGTGCAGGCGCCGGCGAGCAGCGCGGCGGTCTTGTCGGCCGCCATCGCCAGGCACTCGTCGAGGTCGACGTTCTCGCGCAGCTCGAAGGCCATGTCGGCGCTCTGCCCCTCCACCAGGTCGAGCACCGCGCCGGCCAGCACCCGTCCCGCCCGCGGCGCGGCGGCGTGCGGCGCGTCGGCGATCAGCTCGAAGGCGCGGGCCAGCAGGGCGTCGCCGGCCAGGATCGCGGCGGGCTCGCCGAACACGCTCCAGACCGTGGCGCGGTGCCGCCGGGTGAGGTCGCCGTCCATCACATCGTCGTGCAGCAGCGAGAAGTTGTGCGCGAGCTCGACCGCGGCGGCGGCGGGCAGCGCCGCCGCCGCGGTGCCGCCCGACGCCTCGGCGATCAGCAGCACCAGTGCGGGACGGATCGCCTTGCCCCCGGCGGCGTCGGCGGGACGGCCGTGCTCGTCGCACCAGCCGAAGTGGTAGGCCGCGATCCGGCGCATGGCGTCGGGCAGCCGGTCGATCGCCTCGCGCAGCGCGGGGTCGAGCAGCCCCCGGCTCCAGGCCAGTACCTCGACCCCCGATCGTCCGCCCGCCACGGTGCCGCCCGTGACGGTGTCACCCGTCACCGGGCGACCTCGACATGCTCCAGCACGCCGAGCGCGTCCGGGACCAGCACGGCCGCCGAATGGTAGGTGCTGACCAGGTACGACACGACCGCCCTGTCGTCCACGCCCATGAACCGCACCGACAGGCCGGGCCGGACCTCGTCGGGCAGCCCGGTGCGGCGCAGCCCGACCACGCCCTCGTCGGACTCGCCGGTCCGCATGCACAGGATCGAGGAGGTCCCGGACGGGCTGATCGGGATCTTGTCGCAGGGGAAGATCGGCACACCGCGCCAGGCCTGCACCCGCGCCCCGTCGTGGACGGTGCCCTGCGGGTAGACGCCCCGGCGGGTGCACTCGCGGCCGAACGCGGCGATCGCCTTGGGATGGGCGAGGAAGAACCGCGACTTGCGCCGCTTGGAGACCAGCTCGTCCATGTCGTCGGGGGTGGGCGGGCCGGACCGGGTGGAGACGCGCTGCCGCAGGTCGGCGTTGTGCAGCAGCCCGTACCGGGGGTTGTTGATCAGATCGTGCTCCTGGCGTTCGAGCAGCGCCTCGACGGTCAGCCGCAGCTGCTGCTCGACCTGGTTCATGGGCTCGTTGTAGAGGTCGGCGACCCGGCTGTGGACGTGCAGCCTGGTCTGCGCCACGCTCAGCTCGTACTCGCGGGGCCTGAGCTCGTAGTCGACGAAGGTGCCCGGCAGCACCGGCTCGCCGAAGTGCCCGGACGACAGGTCGATCTCGGCCTCGCCGGCGCGGTTGCTCGGCGGGCTCGGGGAGCGTCTGTACTCCTCCAGATGGTCGCGCAAGGGGGCCGACAGCCCGGTCAAGGCGGCGATGTCGGAGGCCGACAGCACCAGCACGGTCGTCGGGGTCAGCGCGCGCACCGTGCATCCCCAGGTGGCGTCCGATCCGAGCAGCGCCTGGTCGCCGAGGAACCGGCCGTCGGCCAGCACGCCCAGCTCGGCATGCGCGCCGTACTCGCCGGTCGCGATCCGGCTCACCTTGCCGTGCGCGATCAGGATGACCTGGTCGACCGGGTCGCCCTCGGTCGCGATGGTGTCGCCCGTGGCGTACTCGCGCTGGGCGAACCGCTGCGCCAGCGCCTCCAGCGCGCCGGGGTCGGCGAACCCGCGCAGCGGCGGCAGCTCGGCCAGCTCCGGCGGCACGACGCTGATATCGGTGCCGGTGTTGACGAAGCTGACCAGCCCGTCGCCCAGCTGGTAGGTGAGGCGGCGGTTCACCCGGTAGGTCCCGGCGGACACCTCCACCCAGGGCAGCAGCCGCAGCAGCCACCGCGGGGTGATGCCCTGCATCTGCGGGACGGACTTGGTGGTGGTCGCCAGGTTCCGTGCCGCCGCCGTGCTGAGGCTCAGCTGCTGTTCGGTCATGGGCTACACCTTCCTGGGGGCGAATTCCTTGGGGGGCGGGGAGGGAAGGCAGGGATCACTGGGCCGCGCCGCCGTGCGCGATCTCGACGCTGTCCAGGACCCCCAGCGCGTCGGGGACCAGCACGGCCGCCGAGTAGTAGGCGCTGACCAGGTAGGAGATGAGGGCCTGGGCGTCGACGCCCATGAACCGCACCGACAGGCCGGGCTGGACCTCGTCGGGCAGGCCGGTCTGGTGCAGGCCGATGACGCCCTGGGCGGCCTCGCCGGTGCGCATCAGCAGCACCGAGCTGGTGCTGGTCCGGCTGATCGGGATCTTGTTGCTCGGGAACAGCGGGACGCCGCGCCAGGCCGGGACCTGGTGGCCGTTGACGTCCACGCTGTCGGGGTAGACGCCGCGCCGGCTGCACTCCCGCCCGAACGCCGCGATCGCCTTGGGGTGGGCGAGGAAGAACGCCGGCTCCTTCCAGACGAGGGTGAGCAGCTCGTCCATGTCGTCGGGGGTGGGCGGGCCGGACCGGGTGGGGATGCGCTGGGACGGCTCGGCGTTGTGCAGCAGCCCGAAGTCGCGGTTGTTGATCAGCTCGTTCTCCTGCCGCTCGCGCAGCGCCTCGATGGTCAGCCGGAGCTGCTGCTCGACCTGGTCCATCGGCTCGTTGTAGAGGTCGGCGACGCGCGAGTGCACGCGCAGCACGGTCTGCGCGACGCTCAGCTCGTACTCGCGGGGCTTGAGCTCGTAGTCGACGAAGGTGCCCGGCAGCACCGGCTCGCCGGAGTGCCCGGAGGCCAGCTCGATCGCGGCCTCGCCGTAGGGGTTGACCGATCGCCCCGAGCCGCGCAGGAACTCCTCGACATGCCCGCGCAGATCGTCCGACAGGGCCAGGACCTGCTGGAACTGGTCGCGGCTCAGGGTGAACACGGTGCAGGCGGTGAGCGCCTTGACCGAGTACTCCCAGGTCTCGTCGTCGTGCGCGAGCGCGCGGTCGCCGAAGAAGCCGCCGTCGGCCACCACGGCGAGGACCGCCTCGTCGCCGTACTCGCCGGCGCCGATCTTGCCGGCCTTGCCGTGCGCGATCAGGACGACCCGGTCGACCGGGCCGCCGGCCGCCACGATGACCTCGCCCGCGGAGTAGTCCTCCCGGGTGAACCGGCCCGCCAGCGCCTCCAGCACCGGTTCGTCGTCGAAGCCGCGCAGCGGGGCCAGCTCGCCCAGTTCGCGCGGGACGACCTGGAGGTCGGCGCCGCCGTTCATGAAGGTGATGCGGCCGTCGCCGACGGTGTAGCTGACCCGGCGGTTGACGCGGTACGCGCCGCCGGCCGCGCGCACCCAGGGCAGCAGCTTCAGCAGCCACCGGGAGGAGATGCCCTGCATCTGCGGTACGGACTTGGTCGTCGTGGCGAGATTGCGTGCCGCCGCCGTGCCGAGGCTGAGCTGCTGCTGTTCGGCCGTCTGCTGTTCGGTCTGCTGTTCGGTCACGATCAAACACCGCCGTTCTGTCGCACGCCGTCTCTGCTGCCGTTGCGAAGGGCCGCCGCACGGCGTGCCGCGGCCCAGGGCGCCGGTCCGGGAAGGGCCCTGTATCCCCCGGGGCTCACGCGCCGCGGCCACGCTACCGAACGTATTTACCTGGTAACAATGAGAGACTATTATTACCTTTGGTCCCCCAGAGAGTCGCGGTCAGGCGGTGGCCTCGACCGTCCCTACGGTGCCGGGCATGACCGAGACACACGGCGGCATAACGCCGTTCCGAATCGACGTTCCGCAGGCCGACCTGGACGAGCTCCTCGATCGGCTGGCCCGTACCCGCTGGCCCGACGCGCTGCCCGGGGTGGGCTGGTCGTACGGCACCGCACCCGGCTACGTGCGGGAACTGGCCGAGTACTGGCGCACGGGTTTCGACTGGCGCCGGCAGGAGGCGGCCCTCAACGCGTTCCCGCAGTTCACGACGGAGATCGACGGCCAGAACGTGCACTTCGCGCACGTCCGCTCGGCGGAGCCGGACGCGCTGCCGCTGATCCTGACGCACGGCTGGCCCAGCACGTTCGCCGACTTCAGGCACATGATCGGGCCGCTGACCGACCCGCGCGCGCACGGCGGCGACCCCGCGGACGCCTTCCACGTCGTCGTCCCGTCCATCCCCGGCTTCGGGTTCTCCGGCCCGACCGGGGAGACGGGCTGGAACGTCGGGAGGATCGCGGGGGCCTGGAAGGAGCTGATGGGGCGCCTCGGGTACGACCGTTACGGTGCCCAGGGTGCCGACACCGGCGCCCTTGTCTCGCCCTATCTCGGACGGGTCGCTCCAGAGCACGTGGTGGGCGTGCACGTCAACGCGCTCGTGACGTTCCCGTCCGGCGATCCGGCCGAGTTCGAGGGGCTCTCCCCCGACGACCAGGCCGCGCTCGCGGGAATGGAGGCCTGGGAGGAGGTGTCGGGGTACGCGGCGATCCAGTCGACGCGGCCGCAGACCCTGGCGTACGCGATGGCCGACTCGCCGGTGGGGCAGCTCGCCTGGTACGCGGACTGGTTCGCGGGGCACGGCGATGCCATCGGCGCGCTCGACCGGGACGACATCCTCACCAACGTGTCCATTTACTGGTTGACCGGAACCGTCGGCTCGGCCTTCCGTATCTACAAGGAGGGCGGGGACGCGTGGGGGGCCGCACCGGAGCGGTCGCCGGTCCCGCTGGGCGTGGCGGTGTCGGCGGGCGATTCCGCGGTCCGGGCGTTCGCCGAGCGCGACCACAATGTCGTGCACTGGACGAAGCTGGGCAAGGGCGATCACTTCGCCGCCCTCGAGGTGCCGGACCTGCTCTCGGACGACATCCGCGCGTTCTTCCGTCCGCTGCGCTGATCCGGGCCGCTACATGCCCATGACTGAATATAAATAAGCAGTTATACTAGGGGCATGTCTACAGCGTTCGCCGTGCTCGCCGAGCCGGCCCGCCGCCGCATCCTGGACCTGCTGCTGGAACGGCCCCGGCCGGTGAACGAGCTGGTCGAACGGCTCGGCCTGTCCCAGCCGGGGACGTCCAAGCATCTGCGGGTGCTGCGCGAGGCCGGCCTGGTCCACGCCCGGCAGGACGCGCAGCGTCGCGTGTACGAGCTGCGCCTGGAACCGCTGGCCGAGATGGACGCCTGGCTCGCCCCGTACCGCAGGGCCTGGTCCACCCGGCTCGACTCGCTCGAAGAGCACCTGGACCGCAACCCCTAGGCCGGTGGGCCGGCGCGTCCAAGGCCGGCCCACCGCGCCCGGAGCGGCTCAGGAACGGCGGGAGTCGGACGAGCGCGTGCCCAGTTCGAAACGGCCGTTCCCGGGGCGGTCGATCTCGGGGCGGTCGATCTCGGGACGGTCGATCTCGGGACGGTCGTTCCCGGGATCGTCGCCATCGGCGTCCGCGTCGAGATCGTCATCCTCGTCGTCGAGGGTGGGGAGCTTCTGCGTGCGCTGCGGATCCTCCAGCGGCTCGTCCTCCGGGATGGACACCAGGGCCTGGGTCATCTGCGACTCGCGGGTGATGACGCCGCTGGCCAGGACGGTGTTGCGGTGCCGCAGCGCGCCGTTCTCCCGCAGCAGGTCGTCCATGTCCCGGCGGACCCGGGCGACGCGCTTGCTCATGCGCAGGTGGACGGCGAAGCCTCCGACGGCGATCCCGAGGATGGAGCCGGCCAGCACGGGCACCCACATCGCGGCCACCGCCGCGGCCACCAGGGCGATCACCGCCGCCAGCGCGCCTGCATGCCCTTCCGCCCAGTCGAGTACCACGTTGACGGGCTTGGGGATCCTCACTCGCCATCTCCTCCGTTTCGTCAGGGCCCGGCGGGGGTGCGGCCCGGCGGACGCGTCAGGCGGCGGTCCCCGCGTCGGAAAGGGACCGGCCTCGTGGATCGACGTCCGGCACCGGCGCGGCCCGCCCCCGCTCGGTCTGCCCGACGTCGCATGAACGACACGGCCGGGCGCGCGTGTTCCTGAAACCGGCTGAGGTCCGCGCCACACACCGCATCATGAGGTCCCAGAAAACACTAACAGCAAGTGACGAAAGACTTTCAACAGAGCCCATCCGGTCACGGCCCGTGTCCGGGGGACCGCCCGACGTGCCCGCCGCCGTCCGCGCGGCCGTCCGCGCGGCCGGGACCGCGGCGCGGACCGGCGGCGACGTGCCGGGTCGGGATGCGAGCACCGGCCGCGGCCGAATATCGTCACAAGAATGAGCAATCATTTCGACGTCGTGGTCCTGGGCTCGGGCCCGGGTGGATATGTCGCCGCGATCCGGTCGGCACAACTCGGGTTGAAGACGGCGATCATCGAGGAGCGGTACTGGGGCGGGGTCTGCCTCAACGTGGGCTGCATCCCGTCCAAGGCGCTGCTGCGCAACGCCGAGCTGGCGCACATCTTCACCCACGAGGCGGAGAAGTTCGGAATCAAGGCCGAGGGGCCGGTCTCCTTCGACTACGGCAAGGCGTTCCAGCGCAGCCGCGAGGTGTCGGAGAAGCTGGTCAAGGGCGTCCAGTTCCTCATGAAGAAGAACAAGATCACCTCCTTCAACGGCCGGGGCACCTTCACCGACCCCAACACGCTGCAGGTGGCGACGGCCGAGGGCGGCACCGACACCGTCACCTTCGAGCACTGCATCATCGCCGCGGGCGCGCACACCAAGCTGCTGCCGGGCACCTCCCTGTCGGAGCGGGTGGTCACCTACGAGGAGCAGATCCTCAGCTCCGAGCTGCCGGAGAGCATCGTGATCGCGGGCGCGGGCGCCATCGGCGTCGAGTTCGCGTACGTGCTGCACAACTACGGCGTCAAGGTGACGATCGTGGAGTTCCTGGACCGCATGGTGCCCAACGAGGACGCCGAGGTCTCCAAGGAGCTGGCCAAGCGGTACCGCAAGCTGGGCGTGGACGTGCTGACCTCCACCCGGGTCGACTCGATCGACGACTCCGGTGCGAAGGTCAAGGTCACCGTCACCGGCAAGAACGGCGACCAGCAGGTCCTGGAGACCGACAAGGTCCTGCAGGCGATCGGCTTCCAGCCCAACGTCGAGGGCTACGGGCTGGAGAAGACCGGGGTCAGGCTGACCGACCGCGGCGCGATCGACATCGACGGCCGCTCCCGCACCTCGGTGCCGCACATCTTCGCCATCGGCGACGTGACCGCCAAGCTGATGCTGGCGCACGCGGCCGAGGCGATGGGGATCGTGGCCGCCGAGACCATCGCCGACGCCGAGACGATGGAGCTCGACTACGTGATGATCCCGCGCGCCACCTACTGCCAGCCGCAGATCGCCAGCTTCGGCTGGACCGAGGCGCAGGCCCAGGAGCAGGGCTTCGAGGTCAAGACCGCCAAGTTCCCCTACAGCGCCAACGGCAAGGCACTGGGCATGGGCGAGGGCGACGGCTTCGTCAAGGTGATCAGCGACGCGAAGTACGGCGAGATCCTCGGCGCGCACATGATCGGCCCGGAGGTCACCGAGCTGCTGCCCGAGCTGACCCTGGCCCAGCAGTGGGACCTGACCGTGCACGAGGTGGCCCGCAACGTGCACGCGCACCCGACCCTGGGCGAGGCCATGAAGGAGGCCGTGCACGGCCTGGCCGGCCACATGATCAACATGTAGCGCGGCCCCCGCGGCGACGCGCACGACGCCGGCGGCCCGGACCCTCGCGGTCCCGGCCGCCGTTCGCGTTTCCGGGACCGCAACGAATCGCTGGCACCGGCCCTCGAAAAGCAACGAAACACCAGATCAGCGCAACCTCGACGCATTGGATCCGGCCTCCTGGCTTTCTAGACTTTCGATAGAGCCCAGGACCCACAAGGAGACCGCATGACCGTGTCGCCGGCCATGGAGCCGAGCAGCGTCCCGGCCCCGCAGCCCCTTCCGGGGGCGGTGCGGCCCGAACGGGTCGCGCTGCGGCGCCACTACCTGATGTGCCGCCCCGAGCACTTCGCCGTCACGTACGCGATCAACCCGTGGATGGACCCCGCCGCGGGCGCGGACGCGGCACGGGCCGTGGCGCAGTGGGAGTCGCTGCGCGCGGCCTATCTGGCGCTGGGCCACCGGGTGAGCCTGATCGATCCGATCGAGGGCCTGCCGGACATGGTGTTCGCGGCCAACGGCGCGCTGGTGGTCGGGGGCCGCGTGTACGGGGCTCGGTTCGCCCACCCCGAGCGCGCGGCCGAGGGCCCGGTCTACGCAGAGTGGCTGCGCCGCAACGGCTTCCCGAACGTCCTGGAGGCCACGCACACCAACGAGGGCGAGGGCGACTTCCTGGTCCTGGACGAGGTGATCCTGGCCGGGACGGGCTTCCGCACCGATCTCGCCGCGCACCAGGAGGCGCAGGAGTTCCTCGGCCGTCCGGTGGTCACGCTGCGGCTGGTGGACGCGCGCTTCTACCATCTCGACACCGCGCTGTTCCCGCTCGGCGGCGGGAACGTGGCCTACCACCCGGGCGCGTTCTCGCCGGGCAGCCGGGCGGTGCTGGAGCGGCTGTTCCCAGACGCCGTGCTCGCCGGGGCGCGGGACGCCGAGGTGCTGGGCCTCAACGCGGTCTGCGACGGCCGCAACGTCGTGATCAACGCCGAGGCCGCCGGGCTCATCGACGCCCTGGAGCGGAACGGCTACCACCCCGTCCCGGTGGACCTGTCCGAGCTGCGCAAGGCGGGCGGCGGGCCCAAGTGCTGCACGCTGGAGTTGCGCGCCGCGCCGGGCGCACACGTGGACGGCCCGGCGGGCGCGGCCGCGGTCATGTCATCGGGCGCGCTCCTCGGCGCGGCGGCGGAGGGACTCGCGTAGTGGCGGCACCCGGACGCCCTCCTCCGCCATGCGCCGGCGGGCGAGTGTCCGGGTGCGCAGCACGCCGACGAGCCCGGCGCCCCAGAACAGGAACATCACCGTCCACGCCGCGCGGAACGCCTCCGGGGTGAATTCGCGGCCCGGCGACATCACGTCCAGCACGACGCCGATCAGCAGGATCGTGATGAGGGCGGCGACGAAGCCCCCGGCGTTCACGATCCCGGTCGCGGCGCCCTGCCGTCCCGGCGGGTTGAACGTGCGGGCGAAGTCGAAGCCGATCATCGAGCCGGGGCCGCCCAGCGCCACGCACAGCACCAGCACCACCAGCAGCCAGGTCGGGGCGGGCGGTGGCACGGCCAGCGTGACCGTCCAGGCGCCGATCATGAGGCCGATGATCCCGAGCACCAGCCAGGAGCGGCGCAGCGGGAAGCGGGCGACCAGCCCGCCGACCAGCGGGCCGGTGATCATGGTGGCGAGCACCAGGACGGTCAGCAGCGCGCTGGCGGTGGCCGGCGACAGGCCGTGGCCGGAGACCAGGTAGGGGTAGCCCCACATCAGCGTGAAGGTGTTGGCCGGGAACTGGGTGGTGAAGTGCGACCACAGGCCGAGCCGGGTGCCGGGGTGGCGCCAGGAGTCGGCGAGGTCGCGACCCACGTCGGCCAGGGTCGGGGCGGTACCGGCCGGACCGGTTGGACCGTTCCGCAGCACGGCCAGGGCGAGCACGCCGACCAGCACGCCGAGCGAGGCGGCCGAGCCGAACGCGAACGTCCAGCCGGGGCCGTGCAGCAGGGCGACCAGCGGCACCGCGCTGAGCACCTGCCCGAGCTGGCCGAGCAGCCCGGTGAGCTGGGTCACCACGGGGACGCGCCGGGCCGGGAACCAGCGGGTCACGAGGCCGAGCACGCTGATGAACGTCATCGCGTCGCCCGTCCCGACCAGGACGCGGGCGACGACCGCGGCGCCGAGGCCGGTGGAGACGGCGAGCAGGCCCTGCCCGGCGGCCATGAGCAGCGCGCCGCCGGCGATCATCCAGCGCGGGCCGATCCGGTCGAGGAGGAGCCCGACCGGTATCTGGAGGCCGGCGTACACCAGGAGCTGGAGCACGGTGAACGAGGCGAGCATGCCGCCGGAGGCGCCGAACCGGTCGGCGGCGTCCAGCCCGGCGACGCCGAAGGAGGTGCGGTGCAGGATGGCCACGACGTAGGCCAGGATCCCCACGCCCCACAGGATCCAGGCGATCAGCGGGGCCTTGGCGCCGGTTCCGGGAGCGTGGCGGGGGGCGGGTCGGGAGGCGTTTTCAGAAGGGGATTCCGGGGACGTCTGATCATCATGCACGTGTATTTACGATATGCGAGCTTCTTTATGGTCCGTTCCACCGGGGCGGCACACGGCCGCCGATACGGTCGGGGCATGGAGTGGCGGCAGGCCCGCGAGTTCCTCACAGGGAACCGGCACGAGCTGGGTCAGATGGCGAGCAGGCTCTACCCGGACGTGCCCACCGTGGAAGGGACGCCGCTGCTGGCCCGTCCCGAATGGCTCCCCGATACACCGCTCCCGCTGGACGCCCTGCGGCTCCAGTGGAATCAGCATCCCGAGCCGCCCGCCGTGGCCGACCCACGTGACGGGCTACCCGACGGCTTCCGCACCTACGCCGAAGCATGGCAGGCCCTTGCACCGCCCAAGGTGTTCGAGGACCGCCCCAGCTACAGACTGCTCGACGCAGACCTCACCACTGTGGCCCCCACGCTCAGCCTTGGCCCGTCCCACTACTTCGCCGCGGTGAACGTGGGGGAAGCCGTCGCGCACGAACTCGCCGCGGCCTCCAACACTGTGGCGTTAGACACTGTGGCCTTCACTGCGCTCTCCAACACGGGGGCATTGCCTCTGCGACAGCGCGTGGGCGACCCTTGCGACCTCTCCCGCCGTACGGCGTTGCCCGCCATCACCACGCTCACCGTCACCAAGTCCGGCTCGTACGTGCTGCATTGGCGCGACCCGGAAAAGGTCGCGCACGCGGGCGGCCTCCATCAGGTGATGCCCGTCGGCGTCTTCCAGCCGCTCGTGGACGAGCGCGCGGACCTGGACCTATGGCGGTGCATGGTCCGGGAGTTCAGCGAAGAGCTGCTGGGCACGGACGAGGACTACGGCCCCGGCTTCGTCCAGGAGGATTGGCCGTTCCACCAGGCCCTCAGTGCCGCCCGCGACGAGGGCCGGATCGCAGTCCACTGCCTTGGGCTCGGCGTCGATCCCCTGACGCTCGCCTTGGACGTCCTCACGGTCGCGGTCTTCGACGACGCGGCGTTCGACGACCTCTTCGAAGGGCTCGTCGACGTCAACGCCGAGGGCCGCGTCGCACTCGCCCCCTTCGACGGGACGGTCCCGGCCCCGGCGCAGCCTGCCGGCGCCGCCGCGCTGAGGCTTGCGTGGCGGCACCGAGCGGCGCTCCTGCGCTGAACGTCTCACACCCGGGCGAGGTCCTTGAGCTCGTCCATGGCGTCGGTGAGGTGGTCGATGAACTCCGACGGGTTGGGGACCAGGTCGCGGGAGGCGACGATGCCGATGTTCATCTTGCCGTCGTAGGAGAACACGGTGATGTTGACGCCGCCGCTGGCGTCGGTGATGACCGAGATGGGGTAGTAGCCCAGCACCCTGGCCCCGCATATGTAGAGCGGGAACTGCGGGCCCGGCACGTTGGAGATGATCAGGTTCATCGGGCGGACGGTGAGCGTCGGCAGCACCTGCAGCGCCCAGCGCGCGACCGGGCCGGCGATCGGCGCGGGCACCAGCCCGCTCAGCTCCCGCACCCAGCTGCCCGAGGACGCCACGAACCGCCGCTTGCCCAGGTCGAGGTCGCACCGTACGGCGTCGTAGCGCTCGGCCGGGTCGGCGATGTGGGTGGCCAGCGGGGTGGTGATGATGGAGATCTGGTTGCCGGGCGTGGTGTCCCGGCCGTGCCGGCGGTTGTTGCGGCGCAGCGACACCGGCACGCCCACGACCAGGGGCCGGTCCGGCAGCTCGCCGCGCTTGTCGAGCCACTGCCGCAGCGCGGTCGCGCACAGCGCCATCACCACGTCGTTCACGCTGCCGCCGAGCGCGCGGCGGACCTCCTTGATCTCGGCCAGGTCCAGCTCGCCGTACGCGACGGTGCGGTGCCGGCCGATGGGGGCGTTGAACGGGGTCGGCGGCGCGGTGGCCCGGGGCGCCCTGGGCAGCTCGTCGCGGCCCAGCGCCCCCTGCACCATCTGCGACATCCGGCCGACGCCGGGAACCTGCGAGACCACGGGGATCTCGTCCAGGTAGGGCGCGGTGCGGGCCATAGACATCGCGCTGCGCAGCGGGTGCAGCGCGGCCTTGAGCAGGCCGGTGCCGAGCATCTCGATCGGGCTGGGGGCGCGTTCCGGCTCGGCCTTGTCGGCGGGCAGGTCGCGCGGTTCGGGCGACAGGTCGAGCAGCGCGGCCAGGGTCTCGGCGGCCATGACGCCGTCGATCGCGGCATGGTGGGCCTTGACGTACACGGCGGTCAGGCCGTTCCGCAGGCCGTGGATGAGGACCATCTCCCACAGCGGCCGGTCCCGGTCGAGGGGACGTTCGTGCAGCATCGCGACGGCGTCGGCGAGCTGGTCGGGGGTACCGGGGGCGGGCAACCCGATCTCGAAGACATGGCGGCGGGGGTCGAAGTCGGGATCGTCCTCCCAGTAGGGGTGGTCGAGCCCGAGCGGCACCTGGACGAGCCGCTGCCGCAGGGGCAGGGCGGCCAGGTGGGCGCGTTCGCGGACCAGGTCCGCGATGGCGGCGACGGTCAGCCGCCCGCCGGCACGGGAGGCGGCGTCGACGATGGCCAGGCCCGCGACGTGCGCGGGCATGGTGCTGGTCTCGGCGTTGAGGAAGGTCGCGTCAACGGTGTTCAGCTGGCTCATGCTCGTCCCGTCTACTGCTGTGCGGAGTGCGGAGTGCGGAGTGCCGCCTGCTGGTTGGTGCGCTGCCTACCCCTCTAGGAGTTATGGAGTACCGGATGGTAGGTCAATGCGGTCAGGCATAAAGTAACGCCGACTTAACAGGACGTTTCACCCTGTTCACCAGGCACGATTTGGTGGCTCGGGGAATTTTCCCGTCGATCCGACCTCATGTGGTCAGAAAACTTCACAGCTTTGATCAAGATTTGTTCCGCGACATGTGCGGTGATCACGCCGTTAGGCTTTTCGCCATGACGGGACGACCACTCTCCGACATCGTCGAGGCCGGCTGGGCCAAGGCCCTGGACCCGGTGGCGGGACGGATCACGGCCATGGGCGACTTCCTGCGCGCCGAGGTCGCCGCCGGGCGCCGCTACCTGCCCGCCGGCGACCGCATCCTGCGGGCCTTCACCCAGCCCTTCGACGACGTGCGGGTGCTGATCGTCGGCCAGGACCCGTACCCGACCCCGGGGCATCCGGTCGGGCTCAGCTTCTCGGTCGCCCCGGACGTGCGGCCGCTGCCCGGCAGCCTGATCAACATCTTCCGGGAGCTCAACTCCGACCTCGGCCACCCCCAGCCGTCCAACGGCGACCTGTCCCCCTGGGCCGAGCAGGGCGTGCTGCTGCTCAACAGGTCGCTCAGCGTGATGCCCGGAAAGCCCAACTCGCACCGCGGCAAGGGGTGGGAGGAGGTCACCGCGCAGGCCATCCAGGCGCTCGCGGCGCGCGGCCGGCCGATGGTGGCGATCCTGTGGGGCCGCAACGCCCGCGACCTCAAGCCGATGATGCCCGGCGTCCCCTGCATCGAGTCGGCGCACCCCAGCCCCATGTCGGCCGACCGGGGGTTCTTCGGCTCGCGGCCGTTCAGCCGCGCCAACCAGATGCTCCAGCAGCAGGGCGCCCCGCCCGTCGAATGGAGGCTCCCCTGACGGGCTGAGCCGCCCCGGGAAGGTCAGGGAACCTCGGGCAGGCGCAGCAGCAGGGCGGAGAACTCGGTGGGCGCCCCCGCACCGGCGCCGGCGGAGCCGGTCAGCGGGGTCAGCCGGCGCTCGCCGTGGCTCCAGTAGACGCCGGGCGCGCACGGGTCGTCGGCGTCGGCGTGCATCTCCGCGACCACGTCGGCGAAGACCGGCAGCACCTCCAGCACCGCCGTGGAGGTGATCGGGTAGAGCAGCAGCGTGCTGTGCGACGGGACGCCGACCAGCGCGCCGTGCTCGTTCGGGCTCGGCAGGAACTGCTCCACCTCGCTGAGCAGCGCGGAGACGTAGCGGCTGCCGGGCTTGGTCACCACGCGCACGTCGCGGCCGGGCAGCAGCGGCTGGTCCCGCACCGACACGTCGGCCAGCTCGCGGTCATGGGTGTTGGTCATCACATAACCGAGCTTCCGGAGCCCGAGCAGGCCGGCCCGCGCCTTGGTGAGCGGGCCGCCGTAGCGCGGATGCTCGATCATCACCATCGCGTCGAAGTGGTCGCCCGCCGGGACCACGACCAGTCCTTCCCGGTCGCGCGGCGCCAGCTTGGGCACGATGCGCAACCGCAGCAGCTCGCGCACGTCGCCGAACAGCTCCATCTCGCCCACCGCCAGGAAGGCGCGATGGCCCACCTCGCGCACCCACTCGTCCAGCACCCGGGGCCAGGCCGACCGGGGCTCCCGGGCGCAGCGTTCCAGCGCCGTCCAGGTGGAGGCGCGCGCCTCCGACCGGCCGACCGGGAGCACGACCTCGGAGGTGCCGGAGTCGAACCAGGCGCTCGGCGCCACCACCGGCAGCAGGTCCCGGATGAGCGCGTGCACGTCCGCGGCCGCGTCCAGCGGTTCCATGCTCATCCCCCTTCACCCGGATCCACTCGGTCTCACTCAAGATCACTTCATAGCATCATCGCGCGGCGCCGTCCGGGATCACCGGGAGGATCCGGACCGTCCGGCTCCACCATCTCAGAGTTGCGGCCCGCCGCGCGATCGTTCGCCGTCCTCGTCTCCAGGGCTCGTCCCCTGGCTCGGCCGTCCGCGCGCCGTGGCGGGCTCGCCGTTCACCGCGCGCTCAAGTAGCGTGCACCCATGTCCGAAATCGTGTACCCACCGGTCATCATGGCGGCCCGGGGCCTGTTCAAGGCGCTCGACCTCAAGTTCCGCCTCGAGGGAGCGGAGCGGATCCCGCGCACCGGTGGCGCGGTGCTGGTCAGCAACCACGTCAGCTACCTCGACTTCATCTTCGCCGGGCTCGCGGCGCACCCGTCCGGGCGGCTGGTGCGGTTCATGGCCAAGAAGGAGATCTTCGACCACCGGATCGGCGGGCCGCTGATGCGCGGCATGCATCACATCCCGGTCGACCGGGATGCCGGGGCGGCCTCGTTCAAGGCGGCGCTGACCGCGCTGAAGTCCGGCGAGATCGTCGGTGTGTTCGCCGAGGCCACGATCAGCCGGTCGTTCACGGTCAAGGACATCAAGAACGGCGCGGTGCGGATGGCGGTGGCCGGCAAAGTGCCGCTGATCCCCATCACCCTGTGGGGGCCGCAGCGGATGTGGACCAAGGGCCACCCGCGCAAGCTGCTGCAGCGCCGCGTCCCGATCGCCATCACGGTCGGCGAGCCGATGTACCCCAAGCGCGGCGACGACTACGACAAGGCCACCCGCGACCTGCGCGCCCAGATGTCGGAGCTGCTGGAGAAGGCGCAGCGCGGGTACCCCGAGCTGCCCAAGCCCGGACAGGAGTGGTGGCAGCCCGCCTACCTCGGCGGTTCCGCGCCGACGCCGGAGGAGGCCGCGGCGCTCGACCTCAAAGAGCTCGAGGCCCGCAAGTCCACGCGGGGCGACGGTTAATTCGGTGGACGGCCCGCGCCGCGGCCCCGGATCATCGGGGGCATGACCATGTCACGGGAGGGGCCGCAGGAGATTCCGGAGATCCTGCATCTCGTCGAACCGCCGGAGGCACCCGACGCCTACGGCACCGACGGGATGCCGCCCGTGGTGCTCAATCTGAGCGACAACAACTCGTTCGCCGACGTGATGGACGTGCTGTCGCTGCGCCCTTTCGCGTCCGGCGAGCAGCCGTGGTCGCGGGCGACCCGGCTGGAGCACGTCAAGGAGGACGCCCCGCTGCGCCCGGAGTCGGCGAAGCTGCTGCGGGTCGCGCACGAGAACGGCAAGGAGTCGGTGCTTGCCGAGGGTGAGGGCTGGACGCTGCTCACCAACCGGTGGAAGAACCGCGCCGCCTACGTCTCGGTGTCCGCGGTGAGCGACGAGCTGGCCGAGTCGATCATGGACGAGTGCGTGCGGGACGCCACCGAGCCGCCCAAGACCGACGACGCCAACGTCGAGATGGGCTTCTGGCACATGGGGACGCACGGCCCGGTCCGTACCGAGCGGGCCATCTCCGCCGACACCTGGGACGGCATCCGGCGCAACTACACCGCCCCGGTCGCCGAGGCGCTCGACCAGGTGATGGGTCTCACCCGGGAGGACGTCGCGGGCCGGCTCCTGCTGCTGCACGGCCCGCCGGGCACCGGCAAGACCACGGCGCTGCGCGCGCTGGCACGTTCCTGGTCGTCCTGGTGCCAGGCCGACTGCGTGCTCGATCCGGAGGCGCTGTTCGGCACGCCCAGCTACCTCATGGAGGTCGCGGTCGGCGAGGACGACGACGAGGACCGCCGCTGGCGGCTGCTCATCCTGGAGGACTGCGACGAGCTGATCCGCGGCGAGGCCAAGCAGTCGACCGGGCAGGGCCTGTCGCGGCTGCTCAACCTCACCGACGGGATGCTGGGCCAGGGCCGCGACGTGCTCGTGGCCATCACCACGAACGAGGATCTGGCCCGGCTGCACCCCGCGGTGGTGCGGCCGGGACGCTGCCTCGCGCAGATCGAGGTGGGGCCGCTCACCCGAAGCGAGTCGCTGGCCTGGCTGGAGGAGGGGACCGACCGCCCCGAGACCGACGCCGGGACCCTCGACAAGGAGATCGGCGCGGACGGCGCGACGCTGGCCGAGCTGGTGGCGCTGCGCAAGGGCGAGAAGTCCCCGGAGACCCAGACCCCACCCTCGTCCAGCACAGGCTTCTACCTGTAGGCCTCTGGCCCTCTTTCAGGAGGTCTTGGCGAGGGCCTGTTCGAGGTCGGCCCAGAGGTCGTCGGGGTGTTCCAGGCCGACGGCGACCCGGACCGTTCCCTCGCCGATCCCGGCCGCGGCGAGGGCGGCGGCGTCCAGTTGCCGGTGCGAGGTGCTGGCCGGGTGCATGACGAGCGTCGACACGTCCCCGAGGGAGGCGGCGAGCGAGGCCAGCCGGATCGAGTCGGTGAACGTGCGCCCGGCCTCGCGGCCGCCCTCCAGATCGAAGGACAGCACCGCGCCGCCGCCGTCCGGCATGAGCCGCCGGGCCAGTTCGTGCTGCGGATGGCCGGGCAGTCCCGGATGGGCGACGTGGGTGACGGCCGGATGCGCGTCCAGGCGCCGGGCCAGGTCCAGGGCGGTCTCGCTGGCGCGGGCGATGCGCAGGGGCAGCGTCGCGATCCCCCGTACGGCCAGCCAGGCGGCGAACGGGTCGGGGGCCGCGCCCAGTTCGAGGGCATGCTTCCACACCCTGTGGTGCACGACCTCGTCGGCGAACACCGCGACGCCGCCGAGGATGTCGGCGTGGCCGCCCAGGTACTTGGTGGCCGAGTGCACGACGATGTCGGCGCCGTGCTCGATCGGACGGCACAGCACCGGCGCGAAGGTGTTGTCGACCATCGTCGTCACCCCGGCCTCGCGGGCGGCGGCGATGAGCGCGGGCAGGTCGGCGATCTGGGTGGTGGGGTTGGCGATGCTCTCCAGGATGAGCAGCCGGGTGCGGGGGCGCAGCGCGTCCCGCACCTCGGCGGCGTCGTTCCCGGAGACGTGGGAGACCTCCACGCCCCACCGGGCGGCGAGATCCTCCAGCAGCGCGAACGTGCCGCCGTACAGGCAGGACTGGGCGATGACGTGGTCGCCGGAGCGCAGCAGGGCCATCAGCACGGCGTTGATGGCGCCCATGCCGGAGGCGGCGGCGAGCGCGCCGGCGCCGCCCTCCAGGTCGGTCACGGCGTCCTCCAGGGCGCGGACCGTGGGGTTGCCGAAGCGCCCGTAGAAGAACGCCGACCGGGGGCCTTCGAAGGCCGCGGCCATCTCGTCGGCGCCGTCGAAGGCGAAGATGTGCCCTTGGTAGATGGGGACGCCCAGCGGCGTGCTGCCGGTGGGATGGGTCAACCTGGGGTGGACGGCCCTGGTCTGGGGATGCTGGGCGCGGGCGGCGCCGGGCACGTCGTCGAAGTTCCTGCCGTCGTGGGTCATGCCTTCAGGCTGCAACCATGCCGCGCGCGGGGACAGGTCCAATTCCAACCAGTGGCCCGGGCCGCGTCCCCCCTGTCGCGACCGCGGCACCGGACCACCGGCTGTCCAGGAGCGCCGCGCCGCCGCGGCCCGCGCCGGTGAGCAGGCCGTCCGCTGTCCCCACCCCGCAGGGGGACCCGGACGGCACGGTACGGGCCTGGGACGCGGCGCTCCCGTCCGACCCGACTATCACCCGAACCTCACCTTCCGGATATCCGGGAAATTACCGGCAAATACCCGCCATTTTCGAGGGTGGGGCGGGCGTCGCCTACGAGCGCACGCCCATGAACAGCCGCCGGTACACCCGGCGCAGGCCGTGGACATCACTGACCGGCTCGCCGAACACCACCCGCAGGTCGACCGGGTCCGCGCCGTCCGGCCGCGGACTGAAACAGCGCACCCACATTCCGTACCGGTCGAGCGCGAGCGGACGCACGACGGGATCATGCCCCGCGGCCACGCCCGGCACACCGCTCCCGGAGACCGCGGCCGCGAGTTCGTTCAGCCGCAGCAGCATCGTGACCAGCTCGCCCCGGTGGCACTCGTCGAGGTGGGAGAGCATCCCGGCCTCGATCGCCACGAACGGGTCGGGCACGGCCGCCTCGTACTCCTCGGGTTCGAGGGTGGCGGCGCCCCAGCCGTCCCGGATCTCCACCTCGGCGACCTCCAGGGCCAGCACCGTCCAGGCCCGCGCCGCGTCGCTCTCCGACTCCCGGCCGATGTCGAGCAGCTCGGGACGCGGGTGCAGCCGGGACAGCCGCACGGCCGCCGCGCGCCGCTCGTCCCCCTCCGGTTCGGTGACCCAGCCGTGCAGCCAGGCCCGGCCGCGCACCCGGTCGGCCAGCGGGATCGGCGCCACGTCGGAGATCCGCAGGGTCGCGGGGAGGTCGGGCTCGCCGCGCAGCGCCTTGACCGCGGCCGACCCCGCGGGCAGAAGCAGCAGCGGCCGGCCGTTTTCGTCGGTCGCGTGCGCGGGCACCGGCGCGTACGGCACGCCCGGGACGGCCAGCACGCCGTCCGCGACCCCGTAGGCCAAGGTCCTCGCCCGCTCGCCCGCCGTGGGACGTTCGGTCGCGCCCTCGCTCGCCTCGCTCATCCTGGGACCTCCTTGACGAGGTAGGTTAGGCTCACCTAAGTAAGGCTTACCTAATCATCGAAGGAGGGCAATGAACAACCCCCGTCCCAAGGTCCGGCTGTCCCGGGCCCTGGGGATTCCGCTGACCCCGAAGAGCGTCAAGTACTTCGAGGCGCGGCCGTACCCGCCGGGAGTGCACGGCCGCGGCCGCAAGCAGGAGTCCGACTACAAGGTGCGGCTGCGCGAGAAGCAGCGGTTGCGCGCGCAGTACAACATCCGCGAGGCCCAGCTGCGCAACGCCTTCGCCAAGGCCGGCAAGGTCGAGGGCAAGACCGGCGAGGCGCTGCTGATCGACCTGGAGCGCCGGCTGGACGCCCTGGTACTGCGCTCCGGCCTCGCCCGCACGATCTACCAGGCCCGGCAGTTCGTCGTGCACCGCCACGTGCTGGTGAACGGCCGCCGGGTGGACCGCCCGTCGTACCGCCTCCGGCCCGGCGACGTGATCACGATCGCCGAGCGCAGCCGCTCCATGGACCCGTTCCGGATCGCCGCCGCCGGCGGCAACGCCCCCGAGAAGGTGCCCCCGTACCTCGAGGCGCGGCACGACGCCCTGGCCGCGCGGCTGGTCCGGCTGCCCGAGCGCAGCGAGATCCCGGTCATCTGCGACGAGCAGCTGGTGGTGGAGCACTACTCGCGCTGACGCCGGGAGGACTGGACAGCCGTCCGACCCCATCGGTTAGCATCAACCTAGCGATTGCTTGGCCAAGCTGAGCGGTCCATGCGCGACGGCGATCCCGATGGAGGCCCAGGACATGATCGAGTTCCATCCCCTGACCCGGAACATCGGCGCCGAGGTCACCGGTGCCGACCTGGCCAAGCCCCTCGACGAGGAGCAGGTCCAGCGGATCCGCGGCGGGCTCCTCAAGCACATGGTGCTGTTCTTCCGGGACCAGCACATCAGCGACGAGGAGCACGTGGCGTTCGCCAAGCAGTTCGGCACCGCCAACATGCCGCCGATGAACACCTCCGGCAGCCCCGTCCACGTCCTGGACCAGACCGACCCCAAGGGCGAGGGCGGCGACCAGTGGCACAGCGACAACACGTTCATGAAGACGCCGCCGATGGGATCGCTGCTGCGCGCGGTGCTCCTCCCGGACGTCGGCGGCGACACCCTCTGGGCCAACATGTACATGGCCTACGACTCGCTGGCCCCCTGGCTCCAGCGGCTGGTCGACGAGCTGTACGCCGAGCACGACCTGACCATGTCCGTCACCAAGGCCATCGACAAGGGCCACCGGATGGACCTGCGCGCGATGCAGGACAAGAACCCCCCGGTCATCCACCCCATCGTCCGCGTCCACCCGGAGACCGGCCGCAAGGCCCTGTACGCCAACCGCAGCTCGGTCACCCGCCTCATCGGCCTGTCGCGCCGCGAGAACGAAGCGATCCTGCCGCTGCTGTTCGACGCCGTCCGCGACCCGCAATTCCAGGTACGGCTCAAGTGGAGGGTCGGCACGCTGGCGTTCTGGGACAACCGCCCCACCCAGCACTACGCCGTCGCCGACTACACCCAGCGGCGCAAGATGCACCGCGTCACCATCAACTGCCCCGCCGAGATCGACGACGGCGTGCCCAAGGGCGTGGACGGCGTCACCGGCAAGGACGCCCCCGCGGAAGCCGCCGCCGCCCGCTACCTGTAGGCCCGGTCAGCCGACCGGCGGCGTCCGCGGCACCCGTGAGCCCCTGGCACCCTACGGAGCGTGCGTTGCCACCCAGGTGTCGATATCGCGGTGGACGGCCCTGATCAGATGGTGGGGGGCGGCGCTGTGGTCGAGGGAGGCGCGGGCGATCCGCGCGAGGGCGGCCGTGTCCACGCCCATCCCCTCGTGCGCGTACCGATACTCGTCGGCGACGTCCACACCGAAGAACAGGCGGCCGTCACTGCCGAGCGACACCGGCACCCCCGCGGCAAGCAGGGCCGGCAGCTGGTGGTCGCGCAGGCTGGGGCTCGCGCCGAGGGCGACGTTGCTCGACGGGCACACGTCCAGGCACACGTCGGCGTCGGCGAGCTCTTCCACCAGGCCCGGGTCCTCGACGGCGCGGACCCCGTGGGCGATGCGGTCCGCGCCCAGCGCTCGCCACGCCGAGCGGACGCTCCAGGGGCCCGCGCCCTCTCCGGCGTGCGGCACGCTGCGCAGCCCTGCCCGCCGCGCGGCCGCGAACACCTCCGCGTACTGTTCGGGCGGATGGTCCGCCTCGTTCCCGACGAGCCCGAATCCGACCACTCCCCGGTCCTGGTAGCGCAGTGCGAGGTCGAGGGCCTGCCACGCCGCGGCCGGTCCGCGAGCCCGGTTGTGCGCCAGGACGAGACCGGCGCGGCCGGGGGCGCCGAGACCGTCGAGGACCGCCTCCACCACGGCCTCGGGCGCCCCCAGCCGACCGCCGTAGTTGTGCGGGACGCAGTGCATCTCGGTCCAGCGCACACCGGCCGGCGCCGCGTCGGCGACCGCCTCGGCGGCGATCCGGTTCAGGTCGCCGAGGTCGACTACGAGATCGCGGGCACTCTCGTAGGCGACGACGAAGTCGGCCTGCCCGCGGTACGGGCCCTGCCGTACCGCGGGCAGGCCGTGCCGGGCGGCGAGCTCGGCCGCCGTCGACGGGCGCATCGCCGCCTCCAGATGGACGTGCAGCTCCGCCTTCGGCAGCGCCGCCCAGGCGACGGGGGTCTCCGTGGTCATCCCGTGGCGACCCGGTCGAGGACCGCGGGGATGATCGTTTCGCCGTAGGCGGCGATCGTCGTCTCCTTGGCGTCGTGCATGTTGTACAGCGCGAACTGGTCGACGCCGAGGGAACGGAGCGTCCGCAGCTTCTCGACGTGGGCCTCCGCGGTGCCGATCAGGCAGAAACGATCGACGATCTCGTCCGGCACGAAAGCGGTGTCGGGGTTGCCGGAGCGGCCGTGGTGGGCGTAGTCGTAGCCCTGGCGGGCCTTGATGTAGTCGGTGAGCTCTGCGGGGACGGCGGAGGAGGACGCGCCGTACTTGCTCACCAGATCGGCGACGTGGTTGCCGACCATGCCGCCGAACCAGCGGCACTGCCCGCGGGCGTGGGCGAGCGCCTCGGGCGAGTCGTCCTCGGTCACGTACGCGGGGGCGGCGACGCACACGGTGACGTCGCCGGGGTCTCGTCCGGCAGCGGCCGCGGCGTCCCGGACCGCCTTGACCATCCATTCGGTGAGGTAGGTGTCGGCGAGCTGGAGGATGAAGCCGTCGGCCTTGGCGCCGGTCAGGGCGAGCGCCTTGGGCCCGTACGCGGCCATCCACACCGGCAGCCGGGAGCCCTGCGCGACCCACGGGATCTGGATCCTCGTCCCGCCGATGTCGGCCTCGCGGCCCTCGGCGAGCTCACGGATGACGTGCATGGCCTCGTCGAGGACGGCCATCGTGTTGGGCCGGCGGCCCGCCACGCGCATGGCCGAGTCGCCGCGGCCGATGCCGCACACCGTGCGGTCGCCGAACATCGCGTTGAGCGTGGCGAAGGTGGAGGCGGTGACCTCCCAGGTGCGGGTGCCGGGGTTGGTGACCATCGGGCCGACGATCAGGCGCTCGGTGTGCGCGAGGATCTGGCTGTAGATCACGAACGGTTCCTGCCACAGCACCGCGGAGTCGAAGGTCCAGCCGTAGGTGAAGCCGGCCCGTTCGGCGGACCGCATCAGCTCGACGACATCCGACGCGGGCGGGTCGGTCTGCAGGACGATCCCGAAGTCCATCTCAATGCGCTCCTTCTCAGATGAGGTACTGGCAGGTGCCGCGCGGGGTGTAGCGCCCGTGCCCCGCCCTGCCGACGTACGACCGGTCGTCGATGACGAGTTCGCCGCGGGACAGGACGGTCTCGACCCGGCCGGTCACGGTCCGGCCCTCGTACGCCGAGTAGTCGACGTTCATGTGGTGGGTTTCGGCGGAGATGACGTGGCCGGCGTCCGGGTTGTAGATCACGATGTCGGCGTCCGCGCCGGGCGCGATCGTGCCCTTGCGCGGGTAGAGGCCGAACATGCGGGCCGGTGTCGCGCAGGCGATCTCGATCCAGCGGCGGCGCGAGATCCGGCCCTCCACGACCGCCTGGTGGAGCAGGTCCATCCGGTCCTCGACTCCGGGCAGCCCGTTGGGGATCTTGGAGAAGTCGCCGCGGCCGAGCTCCTTCTGGCCGGTGAAGCAGAAGGGGCAGTGGTCGGTGGAGACCACCTGCAGATCGTTCGTGCGCAGCCCGCGCCACAGGAACTCCTGGTGCTCCCGCGGACGCAGCGGGGTGGAGCAGACGTACTTGGCCCCCTCGAAGCCGGGTTCTGCGAGGTTGTCGGCCGACAGGAAGAGATACTGCGGGCAGGTCTCGCCGAAGACGTTGAGGCCGAGGTCGCGGGCCTGGGCGAGTTCGGCGACGGCCTCACGTGCCGAGACGTGCACGACGTAGAGCGGCGCCCCGGCCACGCGCGCCAGCTGGATGGCGCGATGGGTGGCCTCGGCCTCCAGCAGGGCGTGCCTGACCTCCCCGTGGTGGCGCGGGTCGGTCCGGCCTTCGGCGAGGGCCTGTTCGACGAGAACGTCGATGGCGATGCCGTTCTCGGCGTGCATCATGATCAGCCCGCCGTTGCCCGCCGAGCGCTGCATGGCGCGCAGGATCCGGCCGTCGTCGCTGTAGAACACGCCCGGGTAGGCCATGAAGAGCTTGAAGCTGGTGACTCCCTCGTCGACGAGGCCGTCCATCTCCTTCAGGGTGTCTTCGTTGACGTCCGACATGATCATGTGGAACGCGTAGTCGACGGCGCAGGCGCCATCGGCTTTGGCGTGCCAGGCGTCCAGCCCCGCGCGTAGCGAGTTCCCGGCCGTCTGGACGGCGAAGTCCACGATGGTGGTGGTGCCGCCCCAGGCGGCGGCGCGCGTGCCCGTCTCGAACGTGTCGGACGCGAAGGTTCCGCCGAAGGGCAGTTCCATATGGGTGTGGGTGTCGACGCCGCCCGGGATCACGTACTTGCCGGTGGCGTCGATGACCCGGTCGGCGGACCCGGACCAGCCGCTCGCGATCTCGCTGCCATGGGCGGCGAGGGCGGCCACCCGGCCGCCATCGATCAGGACGTCGGCGGGGGTCTCCTCGGCGGCGGTGATCACCAGGCCGCCGCGGATGACGGTGAGACTCATGGGGCAACTCGATTCGGCTCGGCGGTGTTCGGCGCTGTCACTGCTCGGTGAGGGGGCCGTAGGCGTCAGGGCGGCGGTCCCGGTAGAACGCCCACTGCTGCCGAACCTCGTCGATCAGTCCGAGGTCGAGGTCGCGGACGACGAGCTGCTCCTCCTTGCCGGAGGCGACCTCACCGACGAACTGGCCGCGGGGGTCGACGAAGTAGCTCGTGCCGTAGAAGTCGTTGTCGCCGTACTCCTCCTGGCCGACGCGGTTGATGGCGGCGACGAAGTACTCGTTGGCGACGGCCGCGGCGGGCTGCTCCAGCCGCCACAGGTATGAGGACAGACCGCGGTGGGTGGCCGACGGGTTGTAGACCAGCTCGGCTCCGGCCAAACCCAGGGCCCGCCAGCCCTCCGGGAAGTGCCGGTCGTAGCAGATGTAGACGCCGATCCGGCCGACGGCCGTGTCGAACACCGGCCAGCCGAGGTTTCCGGGCTTGAAGTAGAACTTCTCCCAGAAGCCCTCGACCTGCGGGATGTGGTGCTTGCGGTACTTGCCGAGATACGTTCCGTCGGCGTCGATGACGGCGGCGGTGTTGTAGTAGAAACCGGGCTTGTCGATCTCGTACACCGGAACGACGACGACCATGCCCGTCTCCTGGGCGAGGGCTTGCATGCGCTGGACGGTGGGGCCGTCCGGGACGGGCTCGGCCCAGCGGTAGTGCTCGGCGTCCTGGACCTGGCAGAAGTAGGGCGCGTTGAAGACCTCCTGGAACCCGATGATCTGGGCGCCCCGGGCCGCCGCGGCCCGGGCGTGGTCCTCATGCTTGGCGATCATGGATTCGGTGTCGCCGGTCCAGGCCGCCTGGACGAGCGCCGCACGCACGATTCGGCTCATCGGAGCCTTCCTTTCAGAACTGAAAAACGGCATGGCGAAAAGGGAGCACGATGCGGGGCGGGAAACGGGGCGGAAAAGTGAGCGGACGGAGCGTCCTAGGGCGCCGGCTCCGGATTCCAGGTCACGACCAGCCGCTCGATGAGGCCGATGGCGCCGAAGAACACCACGGCCATGAGGGAGGCGACGATCATCGCGGCGTACAGCAGCGGGGTCGTGAAGTTGTAGGTGGCCTGGATGATGACGAAGCCCAGGCCCTTCTGCGCGCCGATCCATTCGGCGACGATGGCGCCGATCACGCAGGACGTGGCGGAGATCTTCAAGGCGGAGAACAGGTACGGCAGCGACGCGAAGACGCGCAGCCGCCAGAAGATCTCCGCCTGCGAGGCCGACAGCACGCGGAACAGTTCGATCGCCTGCTTGTCGACGCTGGAGAGGCCGCGGACCATGTTGACCAGCGTAGGGAAGAAGGAGATCAGCGCCGCGATGACGATCTTCGGCGCGTACCCGGTGCCCAGCAGGATCACCAGGACCGGCGCGACGGCCACGATCGGGATCGTCCGGATGAACACGGCGACGGGCATCAGCGCGTCCTCGGCTGGCTTCCAGTGCACGAACAGCACCGCGAGCAGGATGGCGACGCCGTTCCCGGCCAGGAAGCCGAGCAGCGACTCCATCGCCGTCGGCCAGGTGTTGCTCACCAGCATGGACCGGTTCTCCGACAGGGATCGCCCCACCTCCAGCGGCGAGGGGACGATGTAGGTCGGGACTTTCAGGCCGCTGCAGATCGCCTGCCAGAGCCCGATGAAGACGACCGCGGCAAGGATCGGGCGGGCCGCCTTGCGCAGGGACCTCCCTGATCGGCGTGGCGTGGTGGGGGGCGCGTCGGCAGCGGTCGCGCCCGGTGTCGTGGTCGTGGCCATCAGCACGTCTCCAGGAGGCGGCGCAGTCGGGAGGTCAGCGCGGTGAACTCGGGCCGGTCACGCAGTTCGAGGTCGCGGGGGTAGGGCAGGTCGATCTCGACCAGCTCCCGGACGCGGCCGGGGTGGGAGGACAGCACGAGCACCCGCTGGGAGAGGAAGACCGCCTCGGGGATGCTGTGGGTGACGAAGAGCACGGTGGTACCCGTCGCCGCCCAGATGTTCAGCAGTTCCTCGTTGAGCCGGTCCCGGGTGATCTCGTCGAGGGCGCCGAACGGCTCGTCCATCAGCAGCACGCGGGGCCGGCACACCAGGGCGCGGGCGATCGCCACCCGCTGGCGCATGCCGCCAGACAGCTCGTGCGGATAGGCCCGCTCCCTTCCCTTGAGACCGACGAGCTCCAGCATCTCCTCTGGTGACTCGGCGGGACCGCGGCCGGCCGACTTGCCGACCCGCAGGGGCAGCCGGACGTTGTCGATCACCGACTGCCAGGGCAGCAGCGCGGCGTCCTGGAACACGAAGCCGATCTCCCGGCGGCGCCGTACCTCCCGGGGCGTGGCGCCGAACACCGAGACCGCTCCGGCGGCCGGCTCCAGCAGATCGGCGACGACCCGCAGCAGCGTCGACTTGCCGCAGCCGGACGGTCCGAGAAGCGAGGTGAACCCGTGCTCGGGCAGTTCGACGGACACGTCCTGCAATGCGGTGACAAGTCCTCGGTCGGATTCGAACCGGACGGTGACCTCACCCAGCGACAAGGCGCCTTCGCCGGTTCGGGAAGCGGTCTTGTTCATCGTGTCCATGATGTTCAGCCCAGTTTCGGTCGTGTGCCCGCCGTGGCGTCGAGCACGGCGGTGGTGGCCACCTTGTCGACAGTGGGGGGCGTTCCCTTGAACTGCTTCAGCTGCGCCCACATGTCGAGCTGCTGCTGCCAGAGCGTCTTGTCCATGGCGCCCCACCCCTGAGCGGCGGTGGTCTGGTCGAAGGTGTACTTCAGCAGCACCTCCGCCTGCGCCTTCATGTCGGCGGCCTTCAGCGTGGGTGCATTCTTGACCAGGAGAGCCACGGCTTCGTCGACGTTTTCGCGGGCGTACTTCCAGCCCGCCGCCGTGGCGCTGACGAACTTCTGCAGCTTGGCGGAGTCCTGCTCAAGGGTGCGGGTCGTGGCGTAGTAGGGATTGGCGTACAGCCGGATGCCCGCGTCCCACAGCCGCATGGCCACGTAGCGCCCGTTGAGCGGCCGCAGGGCCGCGACGTTGCTCAGCCAGCCGGTCCACACGTCGACCTGGCCGGTCGTGAGGGGTGTGACGTCGGCGCCGACGGCGACGACCTCCACCTCCTTCTCAGGGATGCCGTTCTTGGCGAGCAGGGCGGACATCAGCACCTTGCCGGTCGCCTGGACGCCGACCTTCTTGCCGGCGAGATCGGCGGGCGTGCGCACCGGCTTCTCGGGCCGGGAGAAATAGGCGTAGGGGTGCTGCTGGACGCCGGCGGCGAAGGCCTTGATCGGCACTCCCTGGGAGACCGCGAGCATGAGGGACGGGCTGGAGGACACCTGCCCGACCTGGCTCTGCCCGCCCGCGACCATGGCGATCCCGTCGATGCTGGGGCCACCCGGTTTGAAGGAGAAGTCGATGCCGTTGTCGGCGTACCAGCCCTTGCCGAGGGCGACTGCCTCGCCCAGCTGCCCGTTGTCGAGCAGGAAGCCGAGCTGCATCGACAGGCCCTTTCCTCCCGCGGCCGCGCCCCCACCCCCCTGGCCGCCGCATGCTGCGAGGAGAGGTGTGGAGACGGCCGCGAGGCCGGTGTAGTGGAGAAAACTGCGTCTGCTCATGTCTGACAGGTTCGTCAAGGTGAACCTCCGGAGGACGTCCGTCCGGTTGACGGCGGGCGGAACAGGGAATGCCGAGCCGCCCGACGACGGCCGGCGGAAGGGCGGTCCGTCACCGGTGACGGCGTGAGGGAAAGCCGTCTCCATTGACAGCGGGCGGAATGGACAGGCCGGACCACCTCGCGACGGTGCGCGGCGGCCAATGTCGGATCTACCCGGCGGCGGATGCGTGTCCTGGGGGGGCCGGGCTGCGGTATTTCGTTGTGCGGTGGGCGCGGGCACCCTCGGCGGGCGCCCGGGCCGCTAGAAGGTCGGCGGAGTGATCACCCAGAGGGCCTTGACCGGGTCCGGGCCCGGGTTGCGGTACCAGTGCGGGATCGCGCTGGAATAGGTGATCGAGTCGCCCGGGCCGAGCTCGTAGCGCTCGCCGTCGAGGTAGACCTCGTGGCGGCCCTCCAGAACGATGCCGAACTCCTCACCGTTGTGGATGAACGGCGAGCCGGAGGTGTCGTAGCCGGGCGGGGCCTCTATCCACACCGACTCAAGGGCGCCGTTGAGGCTGGGAGTGAGCAGTTCGTGGGTCGCGTCGCCCGGGTCGGCCTGGTGGATGTCGAGCGCCCTGCGTTCACCGGCGCGCACGACCGGTGAGGTCGCGTCGACGGAGTTGAACAGGCGTCCGATCGGGACGTCGAGGGCGTGGGCGATCTGGACGAGCGTGTTGAACGAGGGGTTGCCCTTGCCACGCTCGAGCTGGCTGATGACACCGGTACTGAGACCGGACTTCTGCGCGAAGACCTCGAGCGTGAGCCGGCGGTCACGGCGCAGCGACCGGACGAGCCGGCCGATGCCGCCCATGAGGGCCTCGGAGTTCGGCCGGCCGTTGTCGTGCTGGTCGGCGTGCTCGGGGTCGTTCATCCGATCTCCCGGTCGGCGGAGCATTACCGGCTTCACTGAAACAACAATCCTTCGGCATGTCAACGATCCACCGGCTAGATAATGAAGATCTTCATATGGATGAAACATTTGAGCGCTAGAGTCTTTACATGTTGAAGATCTTCAATCTACAGTGAGGGCGCTTTGCTCAATGGCGCCCAGAACCGGCCGACGACGTCCGCCCTGTCGCCCGAGTCGGCGGGCCTGAGTGACCTCCACCCCGCCGCCCGAGTCCTACCTGATCCCTTCCGACCGCAGGTCCCCGGCCTGCGCATCGGCCGGCTGAGAGGAGTCCCTTGTCCAGCGACAGTTCCCAGATAGCCTTGCCGCGCCTGACCGCACCCGTCGTGCGGCGCTCGGACGTCATCGTCGTCGGCGGCGGACCGGCGGGCGTCTCCGCAGCGGTCGCCGCGGCCCGCTCCGGCGTCGACGTCACCCTCATCGAGCGCTACCCGGCCCTCGGCGGCCTGGCTTCGGGCGGCATGGTGCTCGTCCTCGACGACATGTGCAACGGGCAGGAGATCTCGGTCACCGGGGTCGTAGGCGAGTACGTCGACCGGCTCGCCAAGCTCGGCCTGGCCGTCTTCCCCCCGCCGGAGGACCGGCGGTCCTCGCCCGACATGTGGGCGAAGTGGAGCCGCTGGGGCGCCTTCGACTTCCACTCCCATGAGACCCCCAAACCGATCAACTACGCCGTGGCCTTCGACCCCGACGGCTGGAAGCGGGTCTCCAACGACCTGGTCCGGGAGAACGGCGTGCACCTGCGGCTGCACAGCTGGTTCTCCCAGCCGATCGTCGAGGACGGCACGATCAAGGGCGTCGTCTGCGAGACCAAGACCGGTCCCCAGGCGGTGCTGGGAGACGTCGTCATCGACACGACCGGTGACATCGACGTGGCCTCCCGCTCCGGTGCCGACCACGTGCACGACCGGTACCTGGTGACCCTCGTGTTCCGCCTCGGCGGCGTCGACACGGCCACCGCGGAGCGGTTCGAGCAGGCCGACCCCCGGGCGGCGCGCGCCATCAACCGCAAGGTCAAGCGGCTGCTCGGCGGTGCGTGGGACCTGTGGTGGCTCAAGACCCCGGTGCCCGGCGTGGTGTGGTGCAACTGCCCGCATCTCACCGGCTTCGACGGAGCCGACCCGGTCTCCCTCACCGAGGCCGAGTTCGAGGCGCGATCGCGGATCGCCGCCGCGGTGGACTACGTCAGGGAGAACCTGCCCGGCTTCGAGAACTGCCATCTGGTCGACGTCGCCGAGCAGATGGGGGTCCGCCAGACGCGGCTGCTCCAGGGCGAGTACGTCGTGACCAAGGAGGACATCGTGACCCGACGGCATTTCCGGGACAGCGTGGCGCGCGGCCGCGACTACTACACGCCCTACCGCGCGCTGCTGCCGCGCGGCGTCGACCAGCTGCTCGTCGCGGGCAGGCACTACTCCGCCACACCCGTGGCGCAGCGGATCTCCCGCGAGATCCCGCCGTGCATGGCCATGGGGCAGGCGGCGGGCGTCGCGGCCTCGCTGGCGGTGGACGGCGGAGTCCTGGTGCGGGACGTCGATCCGGCCGCGATCCAGCGCCGGATGCGCGACCAGGGCGCCGATCCCGGCGACGTGCCCGCGCCGAACGCCACCGTCGACGAGCCGGCGGGGGTGCTCGAATGACCCCGGACCTTCCTCTGTCAGGCGTCCGCGTCGTCGACTTCACCCAGGTGTACCTGGGGCCGAGCTGTACCCAGTTGCTCGGCGACTACGGCGCCGACGTCGTGAAGATCGAGCGTCCGGGTACCGGCGACTTCTGCCGGACCACCATCCCGGACGAGGCCGGGCTGGACAACCCGATCTTCCTGTCGATCAACCGCAACAAGCGGAGCGTGGCCGTCGACCTGCGTGTCCCCGAGGGCCGGGAGGTGGTGCTCGACCTGGTGCGCCACGCCGACGTCGTCGTCAGCAACTTCCGGGCCGGGGTGATGGACCGGCTCGGCTTCGGTTACGAGGCGCTCAGCGCGCTCAACCCCAGGCTGATCTGGGCCTCGGGCACCGGTTTCGGCACCTCCGGCCCGTACGCCCACAAAGGCGGCCAAGACGTCATCGCCCAGGCGTACAGCGGGGTCATGCACCGCCGGGTCTCCGACGACCAGCCGGTGGGTATCTATCCGACCACGCTGTGCGACTACACCACCGGGATGCATCTCGTCCAGGGCACCCTGCTCGCCCTGCTGCACCGGGAACGCACCGGGGCGGGGCAGCGGATCGACGTGTCGATGTACGACTCCATGCTGCACATGCAGATGCAGGAGGCCTGCCAGCAGCTCAATCGGGGGTCGGAGATCAACTGGGCGGCCATGCCGCTGACGGGCGTCTTCGCCACGACCGACGGGGCGGTGTGCATGGTCGGCGGGTTCCGGGCGGATCCACTGCACCACATCAGCCTCGCCCTCGCGCTGGAGGAGGACCTCGCCGACCGGCCGGAACTGGCGACCCTGGACGGGCAGTTCACCCACCGCGCCGAACTGCAGCGCGTCTTCGCCGAGCGGTTCGCCACCAACTCCACCGCCCACTGGGTCGAACGGCTTGAGGCCGAGGACATCCTCTGCGCCCCGGTGCGCAGCCTCGAGCAGGCGCTCGCCGACGAGCAGACGCTCGTCAACGGCATGATCGTGGAGATGGAGCATCCGACCGCGGGCCGCGTCCGGGCGCTCGCGGCTCCCATCCACCTGTCGGCCACACCTGCGGCCGTCCGCCGGGTCCCGCCCCGGCTGGGCGAGCACTCCGAGGAAGTGCTCGGGGAGCTCGGTTACGACGCCGCACGTCTCGCGGCGCTCCACGAGAAGGGCGCCCTCCGATGACGCCCGCCGTGGACGAGGTCCGCTACGAACGCGACGGGCACGTCGCCCGGGTCACGATCGACCGGCCGCACGTGCTCAACGCGGTGGACGAAGCGACCACCGCCCGGCTCAACGAGATCTGGGCCGACGTCGAGACCGACCGCGACGTCCGCGCCGTGGTGATCACCGGTGGCGGCGACCGCGCGTTCAGCGTCGGAGCGGACATGTCCGCCGGCGCCGTCACCACCAGCGGCCTGGAGTACTGGTCCCGGCTCGACCCGGGCGGCTTCGGCGGGCTCAGCCTGCGCCGGACGCTCGACGTGCCGGTGATCGCCCGGGTCAACGGCTACGCGCTGGGCGGCGGCCTGGAGATGGTGCTCGGCTGCGACATCGTGATCGCCGCCGAGCACGCCCAGTTCGGCCTGACCGAGCCGCGTGTCGGACGGATCCCGCTCGACGGCGGGGTGTTCCAGCTCGTCCGCCGGGTCCCCCACACCCAGGCGATGGGACTGCTGCTCACCGGGCGGCGGGTACCGGCATCGGAGATGTTCCGCATGGGCCTGGTCAACGAGGTCGTGCCCGCGGAACGGCTCGACGAAGCGGTCGGCCGGTGGACGGCCGACGTCCTCGCCTGCGCCCCGGCCTCCCTGCGCGCCATCAAGCAGATGGTCACGCATGGGGCGGGGCTGACGCCGCACGAGGCGCACGGGCTGCGCGTTCCCGCTCTCGTCGAGGCACTCGACAGCGACGACGCACGGGAGGGCGTGCGCGCCTTCCAGGACAAGCGCCCCCCGATGTGGTCCGGCCAATGATCCCGCCACCGAGCCGACCCACCACTGGAGGAAGCACCACCATGACCGCACATCTCTCCCAGGGAGTCTGGGGGGTCGTCGCCACCCCGTTCCTGGGTTCGACGTTGGACGTCGACGAGGCGAGCCTGGCGCGGCTCGTCGAGCACTATGCCGGGATCGGCGTCGCCGGGCTCACCGTGCTCGGTGTCTTCGGCGAGGCCGCGTCGCTGTCGGCCGCAGAGCGCCGGACGGTCCTCGAGGTCGTCATCGACGCGGTCGACCTGCCGCTCGTCGTCGGCGCCACCGCGCTGGCCACCGCCCCGGCCATCGAGGAGGCCCGGATGGCACGCGAGCTCGCCGGCGACCGGCTCGCGGGCGTGATGGTCCAGGTCAACTCCCCGGACCCCCGGGTGGTCGCCGAGCACCTGGGGGCCGTGCACGCCGCGACCGGCGCCGGACTCGTCGTGCAGGACTACCCCCTGGTGAGCGGTGTGACGATCAGTACCGCGAACCTGGCCGCCGCGGTCGGCGACACCGCGGCGGCCGTCGCGGTCAAGGCCGAGGCCCCGCCGACCCCGGCCGCGATCGCGGTGCTCGCCGCCGCGCTCGACGTCCCGGTGTTCGGCGGTCTCGGCGGCATCGGCCTGCTGGACGAGCTCGCCGCCGGCGCGGCCGGTGCCATGACCGGCTTCTCCTGTCCGGAAGGACTGCTGGCCTGTGTCGATGCCTGGCGAGAGGACGGCTACGACGCGGCGCGCGACGCGTACCTGCCGTACCTGCCCCTGGTCAACTTCGAGGCGCAGGCGAGAGTGGGGCTGGCGATCCGCAAGGAGGCGCTGCGCCGTCGCGGTCTCGTCCTGGAGTCCGGAGTGCGGCCGCCCGCCCCGGCCATGCCGGAATCGCTCCTACCGCAACTGGAGCGCCATCTGTCGGCCGCACCGGTGAAGGACGCGTGATGGACCTCGGACTCGACGGCCGTACCGCCATCGTCTGCGCGTCCACCGGCGGTCTCGGGCGCGCGGTGGCCGAGGCACTGGCCGCCGAGGGAGCGAACATCGTGGTGACGGGACGCCGTGGCGACCTGGCGCGCGAGATCGCCGCCGGGCTGCCGCGCGCCGTCGGCGTAGCGGCCGACCTGACCGATCCGGCCGGTCCGGCCACCGTGACCGACGCCGCCGTCGCGGCCTTCGGCCAGGTGGACGTCCTGGTGCTCAACGGCCCGGGCCCGCGGCCTGCCAGGGCGGACGAGATCGGCGACGAGGAGCTCGCCGCGGCGATGGACACGCTGCTCGTGGCGCACCAGCGCCTCATCAAGCCGATCCTCCCCGGGATGCGCAACCGCGGATGGGGACGCATTCTCGCCATCGGGTCCTCCGGCGTCGCCGCGCCGCTCCCCGATCTGGCGCTGTCCAACGCCGGCCGGGCCGCGCTCGCGGCGTACCTCAAGACGCTCGCAGCCGAGGTGGCCGGCGACGGCGTGACGGTCAACCTTCTCCTACCGGGCCGTATCGCCACAGAACGGGTCGGACAGCTGGACGCGGCTCGGGCGCGCAAGGTGGGACGGCCGGTCGAGGAGGTCGCGGCGCGATCGCGGGCCTCGATCCCGGCGGGACGGTACGGAGCGCCGGCGGAGTTCGGCGCGGTCGCGGCATTCCTCTGCGGCGGGCCCGCGTCCTACGTGACGGGTACGGCGGTGCGCTGCGACGGCGGCCTCGTCCGCAACCTGTGACTCCCGCCCCGCCCGCCTACCACCGAAGAGGAGACATCGGCATGACCACACGGCACATTCAGAACCTCATCGACGGGGCCTGGGTCGGCGATCCCGTCAAGGAGCGGCGCAATCCAGCAGCGGACGACGACGTCGTGGCGGTGACCCCCGTCTCCGATCCAGGGGTGGTGGAGGAGGCCGTCACCGCGGCGCGGCGGGCACAGCCCGGCTGGGCGGTTCTGCCGGCGCCGGCCCGCGGGGCGATCCTCATGAACGCGGCCGACATCCTGCGCCGCCGCCACGGCGAGGTGGCGCGCGACCTCGTGCGGGAGGAGGGAAAGACTCTCGCCGAGGCGAGGGGCGAGGTGCAGCGGGCGATCGACGTGCTGCGGTACTTCGGCTCGGAGGGCTGGCGGCTCGGCGGCCAGGTGCTGCCGAGCGCGACGCCCGACACGATGGTCTACACGCGGCGCGAACCGCTCGGCGTCGTCGGCCTCATCACCCCGTGGAACTTCCCGATCGCCATCCCGGCCTGGAAGATGGCACCCGCCCTGGTCAGCGGCAACGCGGTCGTCATCAAGCCGGCCGACGTGACGCCCGTCGCGCTGCACCATCTGGTGGCGGCCCTGGTCGAGGCCGGGCTGCCGGCGGGCGTGCTGAACGTCGTCCACGGCCCCGGCCGCTCGGTGGGCGAGGCGCTCGTGGGCGACACGCGGGTATCCGGCGTGTCGTTCACCGGCTCCACTGAGGTCGGCATGCGCATCCACCACGTGGTCGGTGCCCGGCGCGGCCGGGTCCAGCTGGAGATGGGAGGCAAGAACGCCCTGGTCGTCCTCGACGACGCCGACGCCGAGGCCGCGGCGCGCGTCGCGGCCGTCGGCGGGTTCGGGCTCACGGGTCAGGCGTGCACGGCGACGTCCCGGGTGATCTGCACCCCGGGCGTCCGCGAGAGGTTCATGGCCGCGATCGCCGAGCAGGCCGGGCGCTACCGGCCGGGCGACGGGCTCGGCGACGGCGTGCTGATGGGCCCCGTGGTCACCGAGCAGCAACTCGCCGCCGACGTGGCCGCGGTCCAGAAGGCCCGCGCGGACGGGGCCGAGATCGTCGCCGGCGGAGAGGAGGCCGACGGCCTTCTCTTCCCCGCCACGGTGCTCGACGGCGTCCGGCCGGACTCGGCCGCCGCCCGCGACGAGATCTTCGGTCCGGTCATCGCCGTCCTGGAGGCCGGCGACCTCGACGAGGCCATCGACCTGGTCAACGACTCCCGGTACGGGCTCACCGCGGGCATCTGCACGAGGAGCCTGAGCGCGGCCCAGCACTTCGCGCACAGCGCCCAGGTGGGAGTGGTGAAGGTGAACCGGCCCACGGCCGGCCTGGACCTGAACGTGCCGTTCGGAGGGACGAAGGACTCCTCGACGAACACGTTCCGGGAGCAAGGGCCGACCGCGGTGGAGTTCTACACGTGGTCCAAGTCGGTGTATCTGGGCTGGGACTGAGGAGGGCCCATGAAGTCCCGCCCGGCCTCGCCGGGCGGGACGCGAGTGCGGGAACGGTCAGTCCTTCGGCTTCTTCTCGTTCTTGGGCGTGGCCGACTTGCTGGGTGCCGGGGTGGTCGGGACGTTCGGCAGGCCCCCGCTCTGCTGGGTCTGGTCGTTGGCGCCCGAGGCGTACATCTTGGTGACCTTCCACTTGCCGTCGATCTTGGCCATGGCCAGCCGGATCAGCGTGGCGGGCGAATCCTGCGCGCCCTGGGTCGTCCGCACGCCCACGTTGACCGAGATCGTCGCGCTGGCGAACCGCTGGTCGACGCTGCCGACGAAGACCTGGTCGGTCTTGGACGTCAGCACCAGTTGCGGGTTCTCCTTGAAGGTGTTGCCGAGGTTGGGCAGCGTGTTGGCCTTGAAGCTCTCCAGCAGGTCACCGCCCATCAGGCCCTCGGCCCGCTTCATCTGGGACTGGTAGTTGCTCGCGTTGTAGTTCAGGGCCACGTCGCCGTAGTCGGAGGCGACCTTGGACACGGCCGCGCGCTCGTCCGCGTCGCCCGACAGCCCGCTCGCCGTCCGCCACTGCCAGATGGCGAGGCTCGCCAGGACGGCCACCACGAGCACCACCACGACCGCCTGGTTGGGGCGCAGCCCGAGGAACGTGCGCGGGGCGGCCTCGTCCAGCGACACCGGCGCCTTCCGCGCGGGCGCCGGCTTGGGCTTCGGCAGCTCCTCGGCCTCCTCCACGACGCGCTTGGCGGGCGTCTTCGCCTTGGCCGGGGGCCGCCGCGGCTCGGTGTCCTCGTCCTCGGCGTCGATCGCGTCGAGGACCTCGTCGAGATCCTCGTCGTCGAGGACCTCGATCACCCGAACCCGCCGTCTGCGCCTGGGCGCCGGCTTCGCCTCGGCCTCCTCGGCCTCCTCATCGACGGCGTCGACGTCCTCGGCGTCCTCGGGGACGTCCTTGGTGGTCTTGCCAGTCACTACAGGCTCCTCGGGTTGGGTTCGGTCGGTTCAGTCCTTGCGCCGGCGCAGGCGGGACAGCACGGGAACCGAGCCCGCCATCACCCGGATCAGCACCAGCAGCGCCAGGATCGGGGGAACGTACACTAGCCAAGCCGGGGGCCCGCCAGAAGAGTCCCCGGACTGGTTCGCCGCGTTCTGGGCGCGGGTGTCCCCTTGGATCGACGGATCGTGCGTCGGGATCGTCTCGCCGGGCTTCTTGGCCTTGTACGGCTTCTGCTTCTGCTCGGCGGGCCGGCGGCCGTCCGGGCAGGCGGGCTGCTTGCCGACGGTGGGCTGCGCCCGCGGGTACCTGTACTCCTCGGCCGCCAGCTTCCGCAGCGTGATCAGGAAGACCACGTTCAGCACCGGCTTGCCCTGGTCCGTGCCGACGACCTCGTCCAGCACGGCCCCCAGCTCGGGTGCGTAGCGCAGGGTGCTCCGCAGGTCGGCGTAGATGTCGGGGTTGTACTTGGTCAGCCCCCAGTTGCCGAGCGTGTCGACCGTGCACTCGAAGTCGGGTTCGGTCTTCTCGAGCAGCCCGTTCACGGTCGACAGCAGGCCGGGGCCGTCGTCGCGCAGCCGCTTCAGATCGCCGCGCACCTGCGACAGCGCGGCGGTCAGCGCGGCCAGGTTGTCGATGCCGGCGCCCAGGTCGCCGCGGTTCTGGTTGAGCACGCTGGTGATCCGGCCGAGGTCCTTGGTGAGGCCGTCCAGCAGCTCGCTGTTCTCCGCGAACGTGGCGGTGAGCTGGTCGCCGCCGTTGATGATCTCGCGCAGCGAGCCCTCCCGCCCGGACCACCCCTCGGCCAGCTCGTGGGTCACCACCCGGGCGTCGTCGGGATCGATCGCCCGGAGCGAGTCGATGACGGCGCCGAACAGGTCGCCGTACTTGGGCGGCACCTTGGTCCGGGACACAGGGATCACCGCGCCCGGCTCCATCCGCGGGCCGTCCGGACGGGCGCCCGCGGGCGGGGTCAGCTCGACCACCGGCTCGCCGACCGCCGACTTGCGCGCCGCCGCGGCCGTCACCCCGCGCGGGATGTCGACGCCCCGCTCGATGTCCAGCCTGACCGACACCTTGTTCCGGTTCAGCCGGACCGAGTCGATCTTGCCGATCCGCAGGCCCAGGTAGTCGACCTCGAAGCCGGGGTGCAGCCCGGGCGAGGACTGGAACTCCACGGTGATCTGGTACGGCCGGTCGATGAAGTCGAACCTGATGACGTTGTTGAACGCCCACACCACCATGATCACGGCGAGCGCCGCGAAGGCCACCAGGTTGATCCTCACTCGGCTGGTCATCGGCGCGGCCCCTTCAGGAGCTTGTCGAGATCCGGCAGCGCCGTGCGCAGATCGTCGGGCAGCTTGGGCGGATTCGGGCCGCCGCGGCCGCCTTGGGTGCTCTGGGCGCCCTGCCCGCCGCCGGTGGGGAGCACCGGTGAGCCGTCCGGCCAGGTGATCCGCAGGATCGGGTACAGCAGGAGCTGGCCGTCGTAGCTGGCCCGCGGCAGCTTGGCGCTGAAGGTCACCAGCCCGTCGACCAGTCGGGTGAGCCTGGCCCGGTTGCCGCCGAGCTGGGCCAGCACGGGGTCCAGGTCGCGCAGCAGGGTCCGGAAGCGCACCACCCGGCCCTCCAGCACCTTGTCGTTGAGCTGGCGCGCCATGTGGGTGAGCCGCTCGACGGTGCGCAGGATCTTGTCCTTGTTGTCGTTCAGCAGCCGGGTGGTGCGTTCGAGCTCGACCGGCGCCCGGTTCAGCTCCTTGCCGCCCTGCGCCAGCGACCGTCCCAGCCGGGCGAACTGGTCGACCGCCTGCACCAGCTGGTTGCGCTGGACGGTGAACACCTTGAGCAGGTCGCCGGACTTGGCGATGCTGACGTTGAGGTCCCGCCCGTTGCCGTCCAGCGCCCCGGCCCCGGTGTTGACGATGGTGGCCAGGTCGTTCTCGCCCAGCGCCTGGAGCAGCGGCCCGGCCTTCCCGACCACCTGCTCGAACGCCGGCTGCACGCTGGTGTCGGTGATGGCGGCGCCCTTGGCCAGGTACGGGCCGCGGTCCATGCGGCCGCCCGGCGGCAGGATCAGGTCCACGTAGTTCTCGCCGAGCAGCGAGGTGACCTTGATCTCGGCGCGGGTGCCCCGCGGGATCGGATGCCCGTCGGCGATCGACAGCGTCGCGGTGGACTTGTAGGTGCGCGGGTCCAGCCGGACGCTCGTGACCGTGCCGACCTTCACGTCGGCCATCTGCACGCTGTGCCCGGCGACCAGGCCCTGCACGTCGTTGAAGGTGGCGGTCAGGGTGAGCGCCCCCTGCGGCCCGCCCGCCGTGCGGATCGAGCATCCGGTGAGGACGGCCAGCAGCGTCGCGATCAGCGCCGCGAACGCCGCCGTGCTCATCGCCGGGCGCTCCTCCGGACGGTCGTCCCGGTCGTCCGTGCACGCCTCTGGACGCGTCGGTCGCCGCATCAGTTGCCCCCTCCCTTCATCCAGGGGCAGTTGGAGTTGGGCGGGGGCAGCGGGCAGGGTACGTCGTCGTTGTTCAGCAGGCCCTTGAGCCAGGTCCGCAGGAACGCGTCGGTCGCGAACCGGATCTGCAGCGACTTGTTCTCCGGGTTGTAGCCGCCGATGAAGGCGGCGCTGACCCCCGGCAGCGCGTTCAGCAGTTGCGCCAGCGACTGGGCGTTGCCCTTCAGCACCAGCGCCGCCCGGGTCAGGACCGCCAGGTCGTAGGGCAACTGGCCCTTGTACTTCTGGATGAGCTTGTCGCCGTTCTTCGACAGCTCCAGGACGCCGCGGATGAGGTCCTGCAGTTCACCGCGTTCGGCGCTCAGCACCCGGGTCGCCTCGCCGAAGTTGCGGATCAGCTGGCCGAGCACCTGCTCGCGGCCCCGCACCACGCCCGAGAGCCGCTGCAGGTTGCGCGCGACCTCGACCAGTTCCTTGTCCTGCCCCGCGACGTTCTCCACCAGCCGGGCGCTCTGCTCCAGCGTCGCGTTGAACTCGCGGCCGTTGCCGTTGACGGTGTCGGCGGTACGGCCCAGCGCGGTCTGCATCTTGGTCGGGTCGAGCGCCCTGGCCAGGTTGGTGAACGAGCTGAGCGCGTCGTCGACCTCGACCGGCACGTGCGTGCGCTCCTTCGGGATCCGGTCGGAGGTCTCCTTCGGCTGGCCCGGCTGCCACGCCGGATGCAGCACCAGGTTGCGCTCGCCGACCAGGTTGAGCGGCACGATCGAGGCCTCCACGCCCTGCCGCAGCGGGACGTCGTCCTTCACGTGGAAGGTGACCCGGATCCGGTCGCCGACGTTCTCGACCCGGTCGACCAGCCCCACGTCCGCGCCCATGATCTTGACCTTGGACTGCGGGTAGAACGAGCGGGCCTTGGCGAACTCCGCGATCATCGTGCGCTTGCCGCCGGTCTCGCCGGTCAGCGCCGAGCAGCCGCCCATGACGGTCGCCGCGGCCAGGCACAGCCCGGCGGCCAGGGCGGCGGCGCGCCGGCGGGGGACGGCGAGGCGCGTCGTGATTCCCATCAGTTCGCTCCCTGCTGCGCGGGCGGCCGCCTGGACGAGACCGGGCCGGGCGGCTGGATCGGCCCGAGCCCGGTGAGCAGGCCCTCCACCCAGGCCCCGTTGCCCCTGATGTTGGCCACCTGGCTGAACGTCGGCCCCAGCAGCGCGAAGTTGGTGTTGATGGCGTCCATGTTGGGCGCCAGCCGGGTGGTCAGCAGGTGCAGGTTGTCCAGCAGGGTGTCCAGCTCCCGCTGGTTCCGCGAGATGACGTTGGACAGCGTCCGGACCGTGCGGCTGCCCTGGCCGATGGCGGCGGCCAGCTCGTCGCGCCGCCGCACCAGGCTGCTCAGCAGCACCTGGCTGGAGTCGATGATCTGCTTGAGCTCCTCGTCCTTGGCCGCCAGCGTGCCGGTGACGGTCCTGCTGTTGCGGATCAGCCGCTCGATCTCGGGGAAGGAGTCGTTCAGCGTCTGGGACAGCTGCCGCAGGTTGACCAGGATGCGGCGGAGCTTGGCGGCGCTCGGCGTCTCGATCCGGTTGATCTGGTCGAGCAGCTTGTCGATGCTGCGCTGGTCGAGCCGTCCGACGATGTTCTGCGCGCTGTTCAGCGCCTCGGGCACCGTGTACGGCACCCTGGTGTCCTTCAGCGCGATGCGGCGCCGCGACTCGGGCACCTGCGCCATGTACGGCCTGGCGACCGGCCCGGACAGCCGCAGGTAGCGGCCGCCGAGCAGGGTCGTCGTCTGGATCTCCGCCTTGGTCTTCGGGCCGAGGTCGATGCCCTCGTTGACATGCCAGGTGACCACGATGGTGCCGGTGGAGAAGTCGGGCTCGACCGAGGTGACCCGGCCCACCTTCACCCCGGCCAGCCGCACGTCCTGGCCGCTCTTCAGCCCGGCGGTGTCGGAGAAGACCCCGCTCATCGTGTAGCCGCGTTCGAACAGGTGCAGCTGCCCGACCGCGAACGCGAACACGCACGCGGCGCCGAGCGCGGTCAGCGTGACGACGGCGACGATCCGGTGGTTGACGTCGCGCAGCGACTTGAGCGCCATCACCCGACACCCCGCAGCAACGAGCGGAGCTTGTCCAGCTCCTGCTCGGTCGGGGGCTTGTCGCCCGGCGTCCGCGGCAGCTGCATCGGGAACGGGCACGGCCCCTGGACGAGGTTGAGGCACAGCGCGTCGGTGCGCATGAAGTGCCCGCCGTTGACGGCGGAGAACAGCTGCCGCAGCGTGAGCGGCAGGTTCTGCACCATCTTCTCCAGCTGGTCGACGTTCAGCCGGAACGTCTCGCTGAACCTGCCGAGGTTGTCGATGATGCGGGCGAGCTGGGCGTCGTTGCCGCCCAGGATCTGGTTGAGGTTGGTGGTGACGCCGGCGACCTCGACGACCGCGTTCTCCAGCAGCCGGTTGTTCCCGGCGAACACCTGGGTCAGCTCCCGGAGGTTGTCGACGCTCGCGGCGATCTGCTTGTCGCGGGTGGCGACCGCGTCGCTGACCGTCTCGTAGTCGTCGATCATCCGCTCGATGGTGGCGCGCCGGGTGTTGACGGTCTGCAGCAGCACGTCGAAGTTCTGCACCAGCAGCCCGATGTTCTGCTCGTTGCCGTCCAGCGCCTGGGTGAACGCGAAGAGGATCTTGTTGAGCTGGTTCGGGTCCAGGTTCTTGGTGAGCGGCCCCAGGCTGTTGATGATCTCGCCCAGGTCGACCACCGACCGGGTGTGCCGCACCCGCCCGCCGTCGCCCAGCTTCGCCGCGGCGCGGCCGGGCTCCAGGTAGACGACCCGCTGGCCCATGACGTTGCGCCAGCGGATGGCCGCGGTGGAGTCGTCGGGGACGCGGACCTCCCGGTCGACCTCCATGCCGACCACGGCCTTGCCGCGCCGCACCTCGATGCTCCCGACCTGCCCGACCGGGGTGCCCGCCACCTTCACCAGGTCGCCCTCCAGCAGCCCGGTGACGTCGTCGAAGGTGGCCGTGAGGGTGTAGCGGGCGTTGAAGCTGGCCGCCAGGATCTGCTGCCCGATGAAGAACGTCAGCAGCCCGGTCAGCGCGACGAACACGACGAACTTGAGGGTGGTGGCGGTGTCCGGCCCGCGTCCGGTGCGGCTCACGGCTGGATCACCGCCCGCGGGCCCGCCGACGAGCCGAACGCGGTCCGCTTCGGCGGCGCCGGGCAGATGTCCACGAAGGTCTGGCAGAGGTCGAGCGGGAGCGTGTCGACGACCGAGGCGAGCATCGTGCCGTCCGGGCCCGGCGTCCGGATGATGTCCGACAGCAGCGCGAAGAAGCCGTTGAGGCTGTCGATCATCACCGGGATGTTGCGGCGCTCGGCGGCCAGCACGGACGCGGCCTTGCCGGCCTCGTCCACGAGCGAGCCGAGGTTGGCGCCGTGGTCGCGCATGGTGTCGCCCACCGTGCCGGCCAGCTCGGCCGACTCGTCCAGCAGCGCGGTGACCTTGTCCGGGCGGTCGGTGACGACCGGGGCGAGCCGGTTGAAGTCGCGGATGGTGGCGTTGATGGTGCCGCCGCGCGTCCCGAGGGTGCCCGACAGCCCGGTGATGTCGTCGATGAGTCGCCGGATCACCGCGCGGTTGGCGTGCGCCGCGTCGATCACCCGGGTGCCGTTGTCGATCGTCCGGCGCAGGGCCGGGCCCTGCCCGGACAGCCCGGCGGAGAAGGTGCGCAGGATCGTGGTCACCTCGTCGGGGTCGATCGCGCTGGTGAGCCGGTACGCGGGCCACGCGGTCTCGGCGAGATCCTGCGGATCCCTGGTCTGGGCGATGCGGGCGCCGTCGGGCAGGTACGGGCCGGTCAGCTCGCCGGAGCCGAGGTCCAGGGCGAGGTCCTTGGGCCCGAACACCGAGATCGGCTCGATCGTGGCGCTGGTGGTGCGGGGCACCTGGACGCCCTCGTCCAGCCGCATCCGCACCGCCACCCGGCCGCTGCGCTCCAGTTCCACCGAGTCGACCGTGCCGACCGCGATCCCGCGGATCTTGACGTCGGACTTGCCCGGGTCCAGCCCCTGGCCGGCCCGTCCGAACGAGGCGGTGAAGTAGGTGGAGCCGGCGTTGGACTGGGTGGAGCCGAGCGCCACCAGGATCGCTGCGGCCGCCATGACGCCCGCGCCCACCAGGCCGAACAGGGTGCGGGAGCGTTTGGAGAGGGGCTCGTCGCTCATCCGGTCAACCTCACTGTGCTGCCGTGCCCCCAGAAGATGTACGACAGGACCAGGTTCATCAGGATCATCAGGATGGTGGACTCCCGGATCGCCCGCCCGGCCGCGACGCCCACGCCCACCGGCCCGCCCGCCGCGTAGTAGCCGCGGTAGCAGTGGATGAACATCACGATGAACGCGAACACCGCCACCTTGATGACGCTGTAGAACACGTCGATCGGCGGGAGGTAGAGGTGGAAGTAGTAGTCGTAGATGCCGGGCGAGAGCCCGAAGTAGTTGATGGTGATGAACCGGGTGGCGAAGAAGGCCATGAACAGCGACACCAGGTAGAGCGGCACCAGCGCGATGACGCCGGCCGCGACCCGGGTGCACACCAGGTAGGCCAGGGAGTTGATGCCCATGACCTCCAGGGCGTCGATCTCCTCGGAGATCCGCATGGCGCCGATCTCGGCGGTGAAGCCGGTGCCGACCTGCGCGACCAGCGCCACCCCGGCGATGATCGGGGTGACCTCGCGGACGTTGGAGTAGCTGGCGACCAGCCCGGTGAACGCCTCCGCGCCGATCCGCTCCAGGCCCGGGTAGCCCTGCAGGCCGACCATCGCGCCGGTGGCCAGCGACATGGTGGCGATCACGAAGATCATGCCGCCGCCGATCACCAGCGCGCCGACGCCGACAGTGATGTCGCTGACCTGCTTGGCCAGCGTCCGCCCGTACTTGCGCCGCAGGATGATGTCGAACAGCAGGTGGTAGAGCACCCGGCCGAGGAAGACCGGCAGGTTGAGGGAGGCGCCCAGCCCGGCGGTGCGGCCCTGCACCGCCCGGCCGAGTCTGCGTACGGGGGAGATCGCGACCATCAGAACCTCGGGGGGAAGAGGACCTGGTAGATCATTGTCAGCACGTAGTTGGTCGTGAACACCACGATCGAGGTGACCACCACCGCGCGGTTGACCGCGCGGCCCACGCCGACGGGCCCGTAGTCGCAGTTCATGCCCATGTGGCAGGCGACCGCGGCGGCGATGAAGCCGAAGATCCACGCCTTGAACAGGGTGATCAGCAGGTCCGAGAACTGCAGCAGGGAGGTGGCGCCGTCGAAGAAGGCGCCGGGGCTGACGCCCTGCTGGATGACGTTGAAGTAGTAGCCGCCGACCACCCCGGCGAGGATCACCACCGAGCACAGCAGCATCGAGACGGTGCTGGCCGCCCACAGCCTGGGGGTGACCAGGCGGTGGACCGGGTTGATGCCCATGACCTCCATGGCGGACAGCTCGTCGCGGATGTTGCGGGCGCCCATGTCGGAGGTGATCGCCGAGCCGCCGACGCCGGAGACCAGCAGCGCGGCGGCCAGCGGCGCGACCTGCTGGATCATCGCGGAGACCAGCAGCGCGCCGGTGCCCGACTGCGCGCCGAGCTGCCGCGCGATGTCGCCGACCTGGAGCGAGATGGTGGCGCCCAGCGGGACGGCGATCAGCATGACGGGGACGCTGGTCACCCTGGCCAGGAACCAGCACTGCTCGATGAACTCGCCCCACCACTGGCGCAGGTCCCAGGTTCGGCGCAGGCCCTCGAGCAGGGTGACGCACAGCAGTCCGGTCTCGTCGAGCGCCCGCTCGACGCGCCGGAGGGCCAGGTCCGGTGCCTTGGTCAGGCTCAGGGCCATCAGCCGGGGCCCTCCCTGGGAGGAGCGGGGGCAAGGGTCATTCCAGCCTCCTCACGCGGCACCGCTGTGATCTGGAGCACTCTAGGGGACGAAGCTCTAAGAAGCGAGTACTTACATGAGGATTCGTCCGAAGTTACGATTTGTCGGTGCCCACTTCCGCTCGTAACTGCGTAGACCCGCTCGTGGCGGGCGTCTATGACCGCTGGGAAGGCCAGGGACTGCCCGGCAATCCCTGGCCCTTCATGACCATGTGCGCGGTCAGCCGGTTCGACCAGCTTCTGAAGAAGGCCCTGGACGCCGAGCTGAAAAGGCTCGACCTGACCAGGACCGGCTACTTCCTGCTCACCACGCTGGCGCTGACCAGCGACGGCCAGGCCCTGCTCAGCAAGCTGAGCCGGCTGGTGATGATGCACCCCACGTCGGTCAAGCTGACCGTGGACCAGCTGGAGGCGGCGGGCCTGGCGATCCGGCTCCCCCACCCGAGCGACCGCCGCGCCACCCTGGTCGAGATCACCGAGGCGGGCCGGGAACGCGCCGGCGCGGTGAACCTGGCGCTGGAGTCGTCCGACGGGCCCATGGCGCTGCTCGGCGCGTTCCACCAGGACGTCTTCGAGGCGCTGCAACCGGCCCGCCGGGCAGCGGGCGATATGGAGCTTTGAAGAGGACCAAATCTGAACCCTGCGTGACCCCGCCCGCGTACAGCGTGATGGACGGCGACAGGTCACCCGTGATAAGGCACTCTATTCCCCATGCCACAGAGCCACGGCACGCGCAGAAGGTCCTCCGACTCTTCCAAGGGCACGCGTTCCCGCCGACGGGACAGACGCAGGACCATGGCCGCGCCGCCCCCGCGACATACCCAGGCCACCCCCGATCCGTACGACCCGTACGCGGACCCCTACGGCCTGGACGAGCCCTACGACCCGTCCCTCGCCGAAGGGCCGCGCGCCCCCGAGCCGCCGCCGGAGCGGCCGCGCAAGAAGCGGCGGGTGCGCCGGGTGCTGACCAGCAACGTCACCATCACCGTGGTCGCGCTGGGCCTGATCCTGGCCGCCGTGGTCCTGGTCGACCTGGAGAGGCTGAGCGGGGACAAGAGCAAGCCGCCGCCCGGCACCGAGGGGCTGTCGGCCAACGACATGCTGGCGATGATGACCTCGTCCGACATGGACGCGGTCTCCGCCGGTGCGATCGCGGCCGCCAAGAAGCGGGCGTACGAGCAGCACCAGCGCGACCTGGCGGCGCTGAAGGTGAAGGCGAAGCGGGACGCCAAGGCCCGCGAGAAGCTGAAGGCCGAGCAGGAGCGCGAGCGCCTGGCCAAGTCCAACCCGAGCGCCAAGCAGAACAAGGCGTACGGGAAGAAGATGAGCGAGCTCAAGGGGTGGGGCCGCTGCTGGTCGTCCCTTGAGACGCTGTGGGACCACGAGAGCGACTGGAACGAGCGCGCGGTCAATCCGTCCAGCGGGGCGTACGGCATCCCGCAGGCGCTCCCGGCGTCCAAACTGGCCAGCGCCGGGTCGGACTGGCGCACCAGTTCCCCTACGCAGATCGCGTGGGGGCTGGGCTACATCAAGGCCCGCTACAAGGACCCTTGCCGCGCCTGGTCCTTCTGGCAGGCGAACAACTGGTACTAGGGGGCTCCGCGCCCGCGAGCGAGTGATCGGGCACCATTGGGGGGTGCGTACGAGTAAGGACCGTCAGACCAGCGGCGTCGGGGAGTCGGGCGGCAGCCGCCAGTGGGCACGGGCGGACGCGACCCGGCGGGCGCTGCTGGACGCCGCCCAGCAGGTCTTCGCCGACCGCGGGTACGCCGACGCCGGTATCGCCGAGATCGTGGAGAGCTCCGGGATCAGCGTCGGCAGCCTCTACCACCACTACGGCGGCAAGGCCGGTCTCTACCTGGCGCTGTGGGAGGAGTTGAGCGATGAGCAGGAGGCACGCGCCGCCAGCGCGGTCTCCGCGGCGCGCACGGCCGGGGAGCGCGACCCGATCGGGCTGTTCATCGAGGGCGCGCGCGCCTACCTGGAGGTCTGCTGGAAACGCCGGGCCGCGGCGAGGCTGTTCCACGGCGGCGAGGGGCCGTCCGGTTTCTCGCTGATGCGCCGCACCCGGGCGCGCCAGTGGATCGGGCAGAACACCAGACTGCTGCGCGGCCATGACGGCGACCGGGCGACGGAGGTGCTCAGCCTGGTGCTCACGACGGTCATCGGCGAGGCGGGCCGGGAGATCGCGCTGGCACCGGACGTGGCGGAGGCACATGAGATCATCGACGAGGTGTGCCGGATCCTCATCCGCCTCGCGCGCTGAATCCACCACTCTCCCCGGCCGCGACCGCTACCCTCTGACCGTTGATCCCCCGACCCCTGACACGCGGCATGACCGCAGACTGGATCCCCTGGACCGAGACTCCCTGGACCCGCCCCCGGGCCCACCCGCTGACAGGAGAGCAGACGTCCCATGCCGACCTCCACGTGGTTCCGGCTCAACGTCGGTAAGCGCGAGCGCGTGCTCGAGGTTGCGATGCGCGAGTTCGGCGAGCACGGTTACTCGACCGGCAGCCTGAACACCATCGCCCGCGAGGCGGGCATCGCCAAGGGATCGCTGTTCCAGTACTTCAGCGACAAGCTGGAGTTCTTCGCGTTCGTCTGCGACGAGGGCTCGCGCCGCATCCGCGAGGAGATGGAGCGCCGGATCGCCCGCCTGGACCTCGACCAGCCGTTCGAGGGGTGGCTGTTCGACGTGTTCTGCGAGTGGACCGAGTACATGGCCGAGCATCCGCTGGAGCGCGCGGTGACGGCGGCCACCAACTTCGAGCTCGACAACAACGTGCGGTCGGTGGTCCGCGACACCGCCAACCAGCACTACCTCCAGGTCATCCATCCCTCGCTGGCGCTGTGGCGGGACCGCGGCGACATCCGCCCCGACGCCGACCTGGACGTGCTGGCCACGCAGCTGCTGCTGACGCTGCCGTTCCTGGCCCTGGCGCCGTACTACGACGGCCTGGACCCGGTGCTGGACCTGCGCGGGCGCACCCCGGCCGAGCAGCGCCCGGTGATCCGCCAGCTGATCGCGGGCTTCCGCCCGATGTTCGCGCCGGCCGAGTAGTGCCGGCCGGGGTGGCCGGTCAGCCGAAGATGTAGTCGGCGGGCCTGGCCTTGCGGCTGCCCGCCCAGAACTCGAAGGTGTGGCCGGGCCACAGGGAGCGGTTGACGCCGTTCTCGTCCAGGTACCAGCTGTCGCAGCCGCCCTCGTTCCACACGGCGCGGCGCAGCCTGCGCTGGATCCTGTCGTTGAACGCGCGCACGGCCTCCGGCCTGGGCTCGACGGTCCGCGCGCCGCGCCGCCGCATCTGCCTGAGCAGGCTGAGCATGTGCTGGATCTGGATCTCGATCATGAAGACCACGGAGTTGTGCCCGAGCCCGGTGTTGGGGCCCAGCATCATGAAGAAGTTCGGGAAGCCTGGAAGCGTGGTGCCGTGGTGGGCCTCGATGCCGTCCGCCCACGCGTCCTGGATCTTCATCCCGTTCCGGCCGACGACCCGCCATTCGGCCATGGCGTCGACGACCTTGAAGCCGGTGCCGTAGACGATGGCGTCGACCTCGTGCTCGCGGCCGTCCCCGGTGACGATCGAGTGCTCGCGGACCTCGGCGATGCCGGCGGTCTCGACCTGGACGTGGGGGCGGGCGATGGCGGGGTAGTAGTCGTTGGACAGCAGCACGCGCTTGCAGCCGATGGTGTAGTCGGGGGTGACCTTGGCGCGCAGCCCGGGGTCGGGGATCTGCCGGGCGAGGTGGCGGCGGGCCAGCCGGTCCTGCGGGGCGGACAGCCGCGGGTCGACGGTGAACCCGATCGCGCGGGCCTCCAGCGTCCAGTAGATGAGGTCGCGGAACGCTCGGGTGCTGCCGGGGACCTTCTCGAACGTCCTGCGGACGGCCTCGGGGATCGCGACGTCGGGCTTGGGCTGGATCCACGGCGGGGTGCGCTGGAAGACGACCATGCGGTCGACCTGCTCGGCCAGCTTCGGGACGAACTGGATCGCCGAGGCCCCGGTGCCGATGACGGCGACGCGCTTGCCGCGGAAATCGTAGGAATGGTCCCACTCGGCCGAGTGGAAGGCGGTGCCCTGGAACCGCTCGATGCCGGGCAGGTCGGGGTAGGAGGGGATGTGCAGGGCTCCGACGCCTGAGATGACCGCCCTGGCGGTCAGTACGTCGCCGCCGGCCAGTGTCACCTTCCACGCCTGCGCATCCTCGTCGTACTCCATGGAGTCGACGGCGGCGCCGAAGCGGATGTGGCCGCGGACGCCGTACTTGTCGGCGGTGCGCTCCAGGTAGGCACGGATCTCCTGCTGCGGCGCGAACATCCGGGTCCAGCCGTGGTTGAGCTCGAAGGAGAAGGAGTACATGTGCGAGGGGACGTCGCAGGCGCACCCGGGGTAGGTGTTGTCATGCCAGGTGCCGCCGAGGGCCCGGCTCTTCTCCAGGATGACGAAGTCGTCGAAGCCGTCGCGCTTGAGCTGGATGCCCGCGCCGAGGCCGGCGAAACCGGAGCCCACGATGACGATTCTGGGGGAGCTCTCCATCATGCCGTTCCTTCCACCGCTGCCCTGCTACCAGCAAGTTACCGGCGGCAGCGCTATTGACGATAGGTCCAACAATGCCGAATCCACTGTGAGTGCCGCCACACCGCGGCCGCCGTCCGCCGTCCTGATCCGGCCGCGGGCCCGGCCCTGGCCGGGGCGCCGCGTTGACGTGCGGCGCCCCCGCCCCCGACGATCTGTAAGCACGCCCGGGTCACCCCTGAGACCCGCGTCCGACGTCCCCCCACCTCGGAGGCAGCCGATGCCCCTCGCGCACTTCGACGGCGCGCTCGCCGTCATCACCGGAGCCGGCGGCGGCCTGGGCCGCGCCACCGCGCTGGCACTGGCCGAACGCGGCGCCACCGTCGTCGCCGCCGACATCGACCTGCCCGCCGCCGAACGCACCGTCGAGCTGGCCAAGGCGGCGGGCTCCGGCGGCACCGCACACCGGGTGGACGTCTCCGACGCCGCCGCGATGGCGGCGTTCGCGGCCGAGGTGCGCGAGTCCCACCGCGTCCCCGACATCGTCGTCAACAACGCGGGCATCGCGGTCACCGGCTCGTTCCTCGACACCGGCGTGGCCGACTGGGAGCGCATCATCGGGGTCAATCTGTGGGGCGTCGTGCACGGCTCGCGGCTGTTCGGCCGCCAGATGGTGGAGCGCGTCAACGCCCTGCCCGCCAAGCCCGACAAGCCCAACTTCGGCGGGCACATCGTGAACATCGCCTCGGCCGCGGGGTTCGCCCCGTCCCGCGAACTGCCCGCCTACTGCACCACCAAGGCTGCGGTGGTGATGCTGAGCGAGTGCCTGCGCGCCGAACTGGCCGGCTCGCGGATCGGCGTCACCGCCGTCTGCCCCGGCTTCGTCGCGACCTCCATCGTGCGGAACTCCACGTTCGTCGGCGTCTCCGCGGACGAGGCGCGGCGGTTGCGCGAGCGCGGCGACCGGGCGCTCAAGGCGCGCCGCTACCCGCCGGAGAAGGTGGCCGAGCGCATCGTGGCGGCCATCGTGAAGAACAAGGCGGTCGTCCCGGTCAACTTCGAGGGCCACCTGTTCCACGCGCTGTCGCGGGTCTCCCCCGGCTCGCTGCGCATGCTCGCCCGGGTCCCCGCCGCGCTGCGCTGACCCGGGCTCAACCCGGCCCCGCCGCCCCGAGCATCCCGGCGGCGTCGCGCTCCTCGACCGGCACCCCAGCGGGATGGTCGAGCAGCGCGAGGCAGGCGGCATGCCCGGCGGCGGGGCCCAGGGTCCGCATGTCCATCCGCGCCGGCATGCCGGGGCGGCCGTCCCAGGCGCGCAGCCGCGGCGGCTCGTGCGGGGCGGAGACGTGCAGGCGGCCGAGCGGGACGCGCAGACCGTCCCCGGTGGCCTTCAAGAGCGCCTCCTTGCGCGTCCAGTAGACGAGCAGGCCCGCGGCGCCGGTGTGCGGCTCGTCGTCCGCGAGCAGCCGGCGGGCGATGGCGTCGCCGATCCGGCCGCTGTCCTCCTCGACGTCGACGCCGAGCGGCCCGTACGGCGACACCGCGACCGCGACCAGAGCACCGGAGTGCGACACCGACAGATGCGGGCCGCCGGCGATGACTGGCGGGCCGTGCGGCTCGGCGCAGTCCGGGCACCGGCGGCTGATCGGAACCCTTTCCGGGGCGAGCCCGGACCGCCGTCCGGCCACCACCCGGGTGATCGCCACCCCGAGCGTGAACCGGTCCCGGTCCACATCGCGGAGATAACGTTCCCGCCGCGCACGTTCGGCCGGGTTCAGCAACGCCGCCAGGCCGGGCGCCGCGGCGCTCACCGGGGCCCACCAAACGGTAACCGGTTCCACTTTCAACTCCATTCACAACGCCCCCGACCATGCCATTGGACGATGACATGTTCGGCATTATTCCGGCGAGCGCCAATGGTGCGCCAATGGACCCGCACGGCGGTCCACCCGGGCAACGAAAAAGGCCGCGGGATGGGGGTCCATCCCGCGGCCTTCACTCCAGGTCCTCGGCCTCACCTCGGAGGTCACCTGACCCAGGACACTCCTGCCGGCTGTACGGCCACGTCGTCGACCTCCTCCTCCCCAGGAGACATCGCGCGCCGACTCATAACGATCACCCACCGGGGAGCCGGGCGCTTCCCTCCCCATTACCGAAACAGCCTAGAAGCGATTGACATCACCTATGCCGCGATCGGCCAATTCAGGTCAGAAATGGTTTAGCGGAAGCCCCGCAACACTTCACCCGCTACCCGGGTCGCCCGGTTCAGGCAGTCCTGCTCGCGATCCTCGGCCCGGCCGCGGGTCTGCTCGCTGTAGCTCACCGTGACCACCACGTTGCGCTCCCGCACCGTCACCTGCCCGACCACCGTCGGCTGCCCCCGGTCCGCCTTGAACACCCGGAACGCCTCGTCCCCCATCCCCGGATGCCGGGCCAGGCTCACCGTCCGCTCCAGCGTGGCGTTGTCCGCCTGCGTCCACTGCGCCCCGAAGTAGCGCCTGGCGTCCTCCACCGGCGTCGCGGTGTTGCCCGGCGCGTACAGGTACGCCTCCACCCGCAGCCAGCGGAAGCCGTCCCCTCCGGAGGTGTAGGTGCACGTGGTCAGCGTCTGGTTCGAACTCTCCCGCCGCTGCGCCCGCGGGATCAGGCCCTGGACCGTCCCCGCCGCGACCGTCCCGCACGGCGCCGGCAGCGCGCCGATCGTCCGCTCCTGGGACTCCTTGGCGGGCGGGGCCGCCGCCCGCCGCGGCGGCGCGCCGCGCTCCTCCCCGCCGCCGGGGAAGAACAGGAACACCGCCCCCGCCGCCAGCACGAAGGAGACCCCGGCGACCACCAGCGCCAGCACCCTCGGCCGGCGCCCGACCGCCGGCGGCCTCGGCGCCGAATACTCCCTCTGGAAGGGTTCCGGCGTACGCGGAAGGCCCACTCCTGACTCCCCTGTTCGCCCCATACCACTCGCAAGGTAATCGTCCCGGCGGCCACCTGGCCAGGGCCCCCGAAGGCACGAAATCCCCAACCCCGGGGACAGCACGCCGACTGTCGGACCGGGGGATCACAATGGAACTGTGCAGCTCACGGAGATCGCCCGTACCTCGGCCGCGGTGGCCGCGACCTCGTCCCGCAAGGCCAAGACCGACCTGCTGGCCGGCTGCCTGCGCGGCGCCGACCCCGGCGGCGAGGCCGCCATCGTCGTCGCCTACCTCTCCGGCGAGCTCCCCCAGCGCCAGATCGGCGTCGGCTACGCCTCCTTCCGCGACCTGCCGCCGCCCGCCGCCGAGCCCGGCCTGACCGTCCCCGAGGTGCACGCCGCCTTCAGCGAGATCGGCGCGGTCTCCGGCAAGGGCTCGGTCACCCGCCGCCGCGACCTGGTCACCGCGCTGATGGCCCGCGCCACGCACGCCGAGCAGGAATTCCTCATCCGGCTGCTGTCCGGCGAGCTGCGCCAGGGCGCCCTCGACGGGGTGATGGCCGAGGCGATCGCCAAGGCCGCCGAGGTGCCCGCCGCCGACGTCCGCCGCGCCGTCATGCTCCGCGGCTCCCTCGGCCCCGTCGCCACCGCGGTCCTGGCCGACGGCGCCGCGGGCCTGCGCGCCTTCACCCTGGAGGTCGGCCGCCCGATCAAGCCGATGCTCGCCGCCTCCGCCCCCTCCGTCGAGGAGGCCTACGCCAAGCTCGACGGCGAGGCCGCCGTCGAATGGAAGCTCGACGGCATCCGCGCCCAGATCCACATGCGCCCCGCCGGCATCTCGGTGTTCACCCGCACCCTCGACGACATCACCGACCGCCTCCCCGAGGTCGTCGAGGCCCTCCGCGGCCTCCCGGTCCGCGACGCCGTGTTCGACGGCGAGCTGATCGCCCTGCGCCCCGACGGCTCCCCGCACCCGTTCCAGGTGACCGCCGCGCGCACCGCCACCCGCACCCGGCGCGCCGAGTCGATCCCGCTCTCGCTCTTCCTGTTCGACGTCCTGCACCTCGACGGCGACGACCTGCTCGACCGTCCCGGCACCGAACGGCACGCGGCCCTCGTCCGCGTCGTCCCCGAAGAGCTGCGCATGCCCCGCATCGTCACCGCCGACCCCGCCGAGGCCACCGCCTTCTTCACCGACGCCGTGGCCCGCGGCCACGAGGGCGTCCTGGTCAAGTCCCCCGGCACCGCCTACACCGCGGGCCGCCGCGGCGCCGGCTGGATCAAGGTCAAGCCCCGCCACACCCTCGACCTGGTCGTCCTGGCCGTCGAATGGGGCCACGGCCGCCGCCGCGGCCTCCTGTCCAACCTCCACCTGGGCGCCCGCGACCCCGAAACCGGCGGCTTCGTCATGCTCGGCAAGACCTTCAAGGGCCTCACCGACAAGCTCCTCGCCTGGCAGACCGAAGCCCTCCGCGCCCTGGCCGTCAGCGACGACGGCTGGACCGTCCAGGTCAGACCCGAGCTGGTCGTCGAGATCGCCTTCGACGGCATCCAGCGCAGCCCCCGCTACCCCGGAGGCATAGCCCTCCGCTTCGCCAGAGTCCTCCGCTACCGCGAAGACAAGACGGCGAGCGAAGCCGACACCATCCAAACCGTCCTAAGCCTTGGAGCCCTCAAGGCGCCAGAGGGCCTGTAACCACCCTCAGGGCTCGCGGACGGCCGGACGACAGCTCAGGCGTGTGTGAACTCCAGGCGGATGGGGTCTTTCGCTGCGAGGACGATGACCGTGCCGGTCCTGCGGGTCCAGGTGTCGGAGATCAGGAAGTAGCGCCCGCCCGTGTGGTCGAGCAGGCGCAGCCCGGTGTACTTGAAGCGGTAGGTGCTCTTGTCGTCCGGCAGGGGCGACTCGGCCACCCCGGGCGCACTGAGGTGAAGCCGCTGCGGGCTGTAGACCGCCACCTTGGTGAGGTCGCGAGGGTTCACCTTGTCCGCGAGGTTGTTGCCGAGCACGGTCGCATAGTGGGACGTCCCCCAGAACAGAGCGAACGCGACACTGAGCGCCACGAACCCGCGAAGCAGCGTCTCGCGGGCGGGCGGCGAACCCCCGACATGCGCTCCGTAATAGGCCAGCAGGACACCCGCGCCGATGCTGAACGGGAAGGCGATGTAGGCGAACGCGTTCAGGGCCGGGACGAAGCCCAGCACGTAGATGACCGCCGGAAACACGAGCCACGCCAGCGAGAGCAGGCGGAGGACGACTGCCGTGAGACGTCCGGAAGTCTCCAGCTCGCGGGTCAGCCACCGGTCGAGGGCGATCCACAAGAAGCCGCCGATCGCGACGACCAGGAGGAGCACCAGGACCTGCCCGACGCTCCTGAGCACGTAATCCCTGGTCGACATCCCGAGGATGCTCTCTTTGATGCCCAGGCGCTTGGCCATCACATCGCTGCGCTGCCAGCCGAAGTAGACCAGCATGGCCGTGATGACGGTGGCATTGGCCAAGATGGCGCTGACCCACCGCAACAACCCGGAATGTGGCGACTCCCCCGCGGGTTCGTCGGGGGTCGTCATCCGGTGGCCTCCACGGAGGGGGTCTCGGACGGCGACTCTGGGGGTGACGGCTCAGGCGTGGGGGTCTCCACATCCGGTGATGAACCGCCGGGGCTGGGATCCGTTGGGCAATCTCCGAACGCCGAGACCGGCCGCCGTTTGATGAGACTCGCCGCCGCCCGATAGAGGAAGCACATGAACTGCGGCTCGGTGGGCTTGCTCAGCCCAGCGAACGCGCTCTTGGCATCCGCGCCTCTGCGCTCGCACAGCGCGATCCCAACACGGAGCAACCGCATCGCCTCCGGGCCGGGTGGCGCCACAGAGTTCGGGGCCTTCGCTAGTTGCGCACGGGCCCCGGCACAGTTCCCTGCTTGCAGGGCCTCGTAGACCAGGCCGGAGGAGGCATTCACACCGGTATTGCCTACGGGAAGTTCGAGTGGCCCGTAATCGGTGTCTTGTCCACCGCCGCCACCGCCGCCTGGGTTGTTGCCGCTGTTGTTCTGGGGCGCGTTCGCGCCCGGTTCGTCCGGGCTGCCGCCGCTGACCGCGCCGCTACCGCAACCGCAGGCCAGCGCAAGAATGAGTGTTACCGCCAGAGTCCGTCCACGGGTGAGATCCATTGTTCCCCCGGTTCCGCCTTCAGGGACAAGGATCCCTTTCGGGCCTGCGCAGGGGTATCGAATTTCGCGGCCGGTTACGGACAGGGCAGGCCCGGCTACAGCCTCCCGTCACCGGGCTCTTCTCGTCCTCACCGTCAGAACTCGGGGGCCGGGCCAAGAGAGGTCAGGGCTCGCGGACGGCCTTGAGTTCGATATCGAGGTCGAACGGCAAGGTGCCGGTGATCCGATCGTGCTGCACGCCGGTCGCGACGTATCGGCCGGTGGCGTCGTCGAGCTCATAGGTGTAGATCGCGAACGCCGGTGCCGTCTGACTGGTCTCCACCCGCCAGTAGTGCCGGATTCCCGCCTCCGCGTACAGGGCCGGATGCATTCGCCGGTCCTTGCGCTTGGTGGACGGCGACACCACCTCGGCGACGAGCGCCACAAGGTCGGCGGAAATGGGACGTTCATACGGGTCGTGGTCGCAGGAGTACACGACGATGTCGGGTGCGATCTCGACCGGCTCGACCTCGTCGTCGTCCAAGAGAACGTCCACGTCGGTGTCGACCTGCCAAGCAGCGGGAGCCGCTTCTTCGACACGGGTCGCCAGACGCCGCGCGATGCGCTGGTGGATCGGGCGGCGCCGCGGCTTCAAGACGAGTTCTCCGTGGACGAGGCCGACCCGTACCGGGAGGTCTTCAGGAAGTGCCTCATAGTCCGCCCGAGTCCAGGTCTCACCCGAGGGCAACGGGATCGTCAGCGCGCGCATGGCTCGCAAACTGATCCAAGTCATCGTGGGGCGACCGGAGGGCCGTCCGGACCGTCGCTGCGGTGCGGCCACCGGGCGGACGCGTCGCGCCGCAGACGGGAGACCTCCTCCATGCGGTCACCAGGGATGATGACCTGGGTGACGTCCACGGCGTTCTCGTCCTTGGCGCTGTAGCTGATGCGGACGATCTCCCACACGGGCAGTTCGACAGGGATGAGCAAGAGACGCGCCTCGTCGACGGTCGGCATCCGCACGCGGCGCCGTTCGAGCCACTCCAAGGGGCCGTGCCCGTTGCGCTCGATCGCGTCGATCCAGGCGCCCGGCCCCGTCCCATAGGCCTCTTCGACTTCGGGTGTCTCAGCGGTGATCCTCGGGTGGATCCATGTCGTGGAGATCTGGAAGGCCGGCTCACCCGCCGGGCCGGTCACACGCAGCCGTCTCATCACCATTTCACCGACCGACACGTTCAGCATGTGCGCGAGCCGGGCGTCCATGATCGGCGCCTTGCCGACCTCCGGCTTGCCGTGGTGAACCCACAGCTCATTGCCCATGGCGGCGGGGAAGCTGTAGCCGCCGGCGAACTCCTGTCCGTCCTTCACATGTCTGGTGTTGCGCTTGACCAGGTCACTTCTCAAGATCGTCTTGCGATGTCCGGGGCGGACGACCGTCCCGCGGCGAGGCACGGAGACCAGGCGACCTTCCTTGGCGAGCTTGCCCACCGCACGCGCGACGGCGTTGCGGCTGGCGTTGTACTGCTCGGCAAGCTTCTCCATCTGCGGCAGGGTCTCGCCCGACTGCCACTCACCAGCGTCGATACGGCGTTGCAGATCATCGGCGATCTCGTTGTACCGAGCTGACCCCACGTGTCCGACTCCTCGCGTTGGGTTTATTTGTTGAAGCTTATTGACGAGGGCGCACCCTACCGCCACCATGAACTTCGGCCGTGATTTGTTGAAGCAAATCATGCCGAAGATCGTCCATTCTCGACCTTGAAGACCTACCCGATGCGTCAGGCACGACCCGTCAAACCGGTGTTCCGGTGGGCAAGCCGACGAAGGAGGCCGGGCCCATGGCAGATGCTAGAACCAGCCTGTCTCAAGCGGCGCCAGCAACGCTCGCAGAACCATGCTCAGCAGGCGCTCGGTGAACGCCGAGACGGTGGCCCAGGAGGGCCTGGACATGACCTTTGTGGCGGCGGCCACGGCTCCGGCCCAGGTCCGCACCCATCTGAAGTTCCGGCTCTCGGACTGGGGGCTCCTGCGCGCCGCGGAAGACGTGTGCGTGATCGCCGGTGAGCTGATCACCAACGCGGTGGAGAGCACACCCGACCGTGAGATCCGGGTGAGGTTCACACGAGAGCGGTGCGGGGTCGTGCTCGCCGTCTGGGGCAGCTCGGATGACCTCCCGGTGAGCAGACCTTTGGCGGAACTCTCGCTAACGGACATCACCCCGGATCCTGAGGCGCTGGACCCCGGGCACGACGACGGCACGGGTGGATGGGGTCTGCCGATCATCGAGGCGCTGTCCGCTCAGTGCGGGGTCCGGAAGACCCACCCGCATGGCAAGTGGGTGTGGTCTCTCGTCTCGTTCTGAGCCCCTCTGCGGCTACGTTCCGGTGGGCGGTGGCAGGTCTGGGACGGGGGGCGGCCAGGGGAGGACGGTGTTGATCTCGCTGGCGCCGCGGCGGCGCCGGGGCAGGTCGTCGGACTCGCCCTCCGGGGTCGGTTCCGGCGTGGCGGGCTCGGCCGGGAGCTGGGGCTCGAAGGTGATCAGGCCGTCCTGGGTGAGCGTGGCCAGGTCGTGCATCACCGAGTAGAGGCCGCGGCCCAGGGAGAAGGCGATGTCGCGCACCGTGCGGCGACCGTTGACCTTTGACAGGACGTCGCCGCGGGGCGCGCCGTCGTCCGGGGGCACGGGTTCGGGGACGGCCGGATGCGGACGCCTGTTGATCTCCAGGCCGAACTCCCGCCACTGGGACGCCGCGGCCAGCCTGCGGGCGGTCTCGCGGACGAGCCGATGGGCGTCCAGACCGGGATCGGCGGGCAGCAGCGGCGCGAGATCGTCCTCGCCGTACGGCTCGGCGGTGCAGGTGCGCACGCCGCACAGGGCCATGGCGAAGACGGCGTCGACGACGGCGACCTGGGTCAGGACCTGGAGCCCGGCGGCGCCGAGGAGGCCGCGGTCGACCAGTTCGGCGGCCATCCGGCCGTGCGGCGCGGCGGCGGCGAACGCGTCGGTCCAGTCGGCCTCGGAGATCCGGCCCGAGCGCAGAAGCAGGGATTCGGGCCCCGGCGCGGCGGGTGTGCCGGCCGCGACGACGAGTCCGTCACGCATCGTCACGGCGCCGGCCTGGCCGCCCTCGATCCGCAGCGTCCCGGAGAAGCGCTCCTGGCCGCGGCGCTGGAGCGCGGAGTCGAAGATGCCCGTCCGCGCGGGTGGGTCGGCGGTTGAAAAGGAAGGTGCGGTCACGTCGTCCGTCCAGAACGGGGCCAGTGTGCTCAGGGGCATCATGCCAGGCGCCGCGGGCCCGTTTCGGCCGGACGCCGGGACGGGCCTCCACTCGTTACATCACTTCCGGGCGACCCTAAGTCAGGTAAGAAAGCAACCGATTTCCTAGTTGAAATGTCCAACTTGGTCCGGCTTGCGCCGGTATGTTGGCGCTGATCAACAAGACCTGCTCACGCCGGGGGGACAGGGGATCTCGCACATCCCCCCGCGGGCGGATAGACCGTGATGAGGGGCCTGAGTGGACATCGAAGCCGCGCTCAAGCAAGCCATGACCATCGAGGGGGCGCTCGGCGCCGCACTCGTCGACTACGAGAGCGGCATGTCGCTCGGGACTACCGGGGGAGGCCGCGACCTGGACCTGGAGGTCGCCGCGGCGGGCAACACCGAGGTGATCCGGGCCAAGACCCGCACGCTGGAGGCGCTGCGGATCGACGACACCATCGAGGACGTCCTCATCACGCTGGACCGCCAGTACCACGTGATCAGGCTGCTCAACCGGGGCGGCAGCCGGCTCTTCCTGTACCTGGCGATGGACCGCTCCCGCGCCAACCTGGCCCTGGCGCGCCACACCCTGCGCGGCATCGACAACGACCTGAGCCTCTAGAACGTCACGTCGCCGCCGGTCGTCCGACCGCGACCGGCCGCCGATCCCGGAACGATCAGCCGGGCCGCTCCGCGCTGCCCTCGTGCACACGCGCGATACCGATCTCAATAGAGGGAAGAACACCGGGGATGTCAAACGAAACGGTCCTCGCGGAGCTGCACGCTCTGCGCGACAACGTGGCCGGGGTGACCGACAGCGCGGTGGCGTCGGTCGACGGAATGCTCATCGCCTCCGACACCGCGGAGGTCCGTCCCGACGTCCTGGCCGCGCTCGCCGCGGCGGCCCTGGGGCTGGGGAAGAGCGCCGGGAAGGAGGTCGGCATGGGCGAGCTGCGCGAGGTCGTGACCCGCTGCCAGCTCGGTCACATCGTCGTCTACGCCGTCTCCACCGGCCAGCTCCTGGTCGTCCTGGGCGACGAGGGCCTGGACATCACCCGCCTCCATCTGGAGTCGCGCCCGGCGGTGACGCGCCTCGGCGACCTCCTGGCCAACTGACGGGTCAGTCGTCGTCGTCCTGGGGCCGGGGCTTCCGGGTTCTGGTTCCCCGGCGGGGAGAGCGGCCTCGGACGGCTGAACGGAGCGCGCGTTCCCTGCCGGTGGTCCTGCGGCGGGCGGGGTTGAACGGGGTCCTGCGGGCCGGGCGGTCGCGGGTGACGCGGCGGCGGGTGGACGGTCTGCGGTGGAGGAGTTCGGGCGGGATCAGGTCGTGGCGGCCGGCGATGAACTCCTGGATCCAGATCTTGACGCGGATCAGCGGGCGGCGGAAGCGTTCCTCATGCCATGCGGCGGAGCGGGCCTTGCGTGAGCCCGGGGCGTACTGCCAGCGGGCCCACGGGGAGCCTGGACGGGCCACCCGGATCGCGCCGATCACCAGCAGGAGCGGCAGGAAGAGGCCGGCCAGGCCGGTCCAGATCTTGCCCTTGAAGACGGTGATCACGGCCAGCGCCAGGTTGACGATCAGGGACGCGACGTAGACGGCGCCCGGCAGCGGAGGGCTCCCGTCCTGGTCGGGCCGGAGGCCTTCGAAACCGACCGGGCGGACGCCGAGCAGGAGGAGGCCGGTCACGGCGATCGCGACGAAGACGGCGTCGACGGACGCGCGGCCCTTCTCCGTCCAGTAGACGTCGCTGAGGTGCAGGATCAGGGCGAACTCGTCCAGCACCAGGGCGGAGCCCACGCCGAAGATGACGGCGGCGGTGACGACGAAGCCCTGGTAGTCCTCCGGGACGGCGAAGCCCATCACGCCGCCCACCAGCATGAGGACGACGCCGAACACGACATGGTGGATGTGCAGGTCGCCGGCCTTGACGTTGCGGAACCACCAGCTGACGTTCGCGCGGATCAGGCGGACGTTCACCCGCGTCGCCACGAAGGTGATGATGAACGCCACGAAGAAGGCGAACAGCGGCAGCCGCCCGGTGTCGGCCACGCGAACTGAGAAGAAATCGGACAAGGCACCCCCCTGGGCCCCATGATGCCCTGTGACATGCGGGGATATCGTTAATGGGCGACGAAGGGGGAGGGTATGGGCCGTTCCGTGGACAGGTGCGACCCGGGCCGCCGGGAATGGATCTCCGAGGCGATCCGGAAGGTGGAGGCCGACGCGAACCGCAGCGCCGACACGCACCTGCACGTGTTCCCGCTTCCGGAGGAGTGGGGCATCGACCTGTATCTGAAGGACGAGTCGGTGCATCCGACCGGGTCGTTGAAGCACCGGCTGGCGCGGTCGCTGTTCCTGTACGGGCTGGCGAACGGGTGGATCTGCGAGGGCACCACGATCATCGAGGCGTCCAGCGGGTCGACGGCGGTGAGCGAGGCGTACTTCGCGCGGCTGGTCGGGCTGCCGTTCGTGGCGGTGATGCCGGAGCGCACCAGCCAGGAGAAGATCGAGCTGATCGAGTTCTACGGCGGGCGGTGCCATCTGGTGGCCGATCCGGCGGCGATCTACGCCGAGTCGCGGCGGCTGGCGCGGGAGTGCGGCGGGCACTTCATGGACCAGTTCACCTACGCGGAGCGGGCGACGGACTGGCGCGGCAACAACAACATCGCCGAGTCCGTCTTCGAGCAGCTGCGGCTGGAGCGGTTCCCCGAGCCGTCCTGGATCGTGGTCGGCGCGGGGACCGGCGGGACGTCCGCGACGATCGGCCGGTACGCGCGGTACCGGCGGTTCCAGACCCGGGTCGCGGTGGTGGACCCGGAGGGCTCGGCGTTCTTCGGCGCGTTCGCGGACGGGGACAGCGCCCGTACCGCGGCGGGTTCGCGGATCGAGGGGATCGGGCGGCCGCGGGTGGAGCCGTCGTTCCTGCCGACCGTGATCGACCGGATGATCCAGGTGCCGGACGCGGCGTCGATCGCGGCGATGCGGTGGACGCGCGAGGTGACCGGCCGGAGCGTGGGCGGGTCGACCGGGACGAACATGTGGGGCGTGGCGCTGCTGGTCGCGGAGATGCTGGAGCGCGGCGAGCGCGGCAGCGTGGTCACGCTGATCTGCGACGGCGGCGAGCGGTACGCCCGCACCTACGGGTCGGACGACTGGCTCGCCGGGCAGGGCATCGCGGTGGGCCCGTACATGGACACGCTGCGGGCCTTCCTCAAGACGGGCGAGATGCCCTAGCCGTTGAAGCGGATGGGGTTGACCAGGTCGGCGTAGATGAGCAGGCCGCCCATCACGATCAGCACGGCCGCCATCACGTAGGTGAGCGGCAGCGCCTTGGCCACGTCGACGTATCCGGGGTCGGGACGCCGGAAGAGGCGGGCGAAGCCCTTCTTGACGGCCTCCAGGATGGCCCCGGCCATGTGGCCGCCGTCCAGCGGCAGCAGCGGGACGAGGTTGAACATGCCGACGGCGAGGTTGAGGGAGCCGAGCAGGGCGATGAACATCGCGACCTTCTCGACGGTGGGGCTCTCGGAGGCGGCGATCTCCCCGCCGAGGCGGCTGACGCCGACCACGCCGATGGGGCCGTTGGGGTCGCGCTTCTCGTCGCCGAAGGCGGCGTTCCAGACGCCGACCATCTTCTGCGGCATCCGCAGCAGCGCCCCGGCGGTGTGCGCGGTCAGCTCGCCCATGTAGTCGGCGACGGCGACCGGGCCCTGGCGCTCGCGTTCCTGGAGCGGGGTGATGCCCAGGAACCCGACGTTGACCACCTTTTCGGTGTCGTTGAGGTCGTACATCTGGTTGCGGGTGACGGGCACCTGCAGTGCGACGGGCTTGCCGTCGCGCTGGACGGTGACGGCGACGGTGCGGCCGCCGGAGTCGCGGATCAGGCCCTGCAACTGGTCGTAGGAGCCGATCTTGCGGCCGTCGTAAGTGGTGATCCGGTCGCCGGCCTTGAGCCCGACGGAGGCGGCCGGGGTCGGGGTGTAGCCCTGCGGGCAGTCGGTGAGCTTGGAGCCGGCGGGGATCGCGCACTTGGCCACCGAGCCGATCACCGGCTGCGGGGTGGGGGTGCCGATGCCCATGAGCAGGATCCCGAAGAACATCACCGCGAGGATGAGGTTCATCGCGGGCCCGCCGAACATGATGAGCAGCTTCTGCCACCACTTCTTGGCGTAGAAGACGCGGTCCTCGTCGCCCGGGCGGATCTCCTCCAGCGACGCGCCGCGGGCGGACTCGATCAGGCTCTGCCACGGCCCGGTGCTGATCTGCCGGACCTCGCCGGGCCGGTCGCCCTTGCGCGGCGGCAGCATGCCGATCATGCGGACGTAGCCGCCGACCGGGATCCACTTGACGCCGTACTCGGTCTCGCCCTTGTGCCGGGACCACATCGTGGGGCCGAAGCCGACCATGAACTGCGGGGTCCGGACGCCGAAGAGCTTGGCGAAGGAGAAATGGCCCAGTTCATGCAGGGCGATCGACGCCAGCAGGCCGAAGAACAGGATCAGTACTCCCGCCAACCAGCCCATGCTCGCCCCGTCCCTCCGTGATCTCCAACGACCCGTTCAGGGTACGTGAATCCGGGCCTCTCGTGACCGTGGAGTTATGCACGCGTGGCCCTTGCGCACCCGCCGGTGGTACGGCGGGTGCGCCCCGTCCGGTTCAGCGGGGCGGGGCGCCGGCGGCTGGTCGGCGGGGTGCGGCCGCTGCTAGCCTGGCCACCAGCCGATGATCCCGCGCGGGAGAGTGCCCTGGCAGCCGGTCAGGGACGCCGAAGGAGCAAATCCTCCCCGGAACCTCTCAGGCCCAAGGACCGCGCGGGCCAGGCGACCTCTGGAAAGCGGGGACGCGACCGTCCCCCGCCGAAGGTGAAAGCCCTCCGCCCTCCGCGGGCGTGCGGGGTGAAGCTCTCAGGCGCCGCGACCGGCCGATGACAGAGGGGGAGGCACCGACCGCGCCCGGTGCGGGTGGGACGATTGGTTCCACGCGCCCGCGACGAAGGAGCCGACCCATGTCCAGCACAGCGCCCTCAGACCCGGGGGACGCCAGGAAGACGCCGCTGTACGACGTCCACCGGGCCCTCGGCGCGCACCTCGTCGACTTCGCCGGCTACCTGATGCCGCTGCGGTACGCGAGCGAGACCGCCGAGCACCGCGCGGTGCGGTCCGCCGCGGGGCTGTTCGATCTGTCCCACATGGGGGAGATCTTCGTGGACGGTCCGGAGGCGGCCGCGGCGCTCGACTACGCGCTGGTCGGCAACCTGTCCCCCATGGCCGTCGGCAAGGCCCGCTACACGATGATCTGCGGGGTCGACGGCGGGGTGCTGGACGACCTGATCGTCTACCGGCTGGCCGAGCAGACGTTCATGGTGGTGGCCAACGCCGCCAACGCCGCGACGGTGCTGGCCGCGCTGACCGAGCGGGCGGCGGGCTTCGCGGGGGCGCGGGTGGCCGACCGCTCCGGCGAGTACGCGCTGATCGCGCTGCAGGGGCCGGACGCGCAGGGGATCCTGTCCCGGTTCACCGCCGCCCCGCTGCCCGACCTCCGCTACTACGCGATCATGGCGGACGAGGTCGCGGGCGTCGACGCGCTGATCGCCCGTACCGGCTACACCGGCGAGGACGGCTTCGAGCTGTTCGTGTCGGCCGCGGACGCGGTGCCGCTGTGGAACGAGCTGGCGGCGGTCGAGGGGGTGACCCCGGCCGGGCTGTCGGCGCGGGACACGTTGCGGCTGGAGGCGGGCATGCCGCTGTACGGCAACGAGCTGACCGTCCAGACCAATCCGTACGAGGCGGGCCTGGGCAGGGTGGTCAAGCTGGATAAGCCCGGAGATTTCGTGGGAAAGGCCACGTTGGCCGCGCAGGCGCAGACCCCGCCAGGCCGTAGGCTCGTAGGGCTGGTCGCGCGCGGCCGCCGGGCGCCCCGCAAGGGGTACGAGGTCGTCATGTCCGACGGCACGCCGTGCGGGGTGGTGACGAGCGGCGCCCCGTCCCCCACACTGGGCACGCCGATCGCGATGGCCTACGTGGACATCGGGGTGGACGAGGACGGGCTCGCCGTCGACGTCCGCGGCCGCCGGGAGCCGGTCGACGTGGTCGCCCTGCCCTTCTACAAGCGTTCCTGAGACCTGGAGAGAGAAACCACCGTGAGCGTTCCGGAGCAGCTGCGCTACAGCGAAGAGCACGAATGGGTGTCGGGCCTCGGCACGGCCGAGGACGGCATCGTCACCGTCGGCATCACCGCGCACGCCGCCGACGCCCTCGGCGAGATCGTCTTCCTCGAACTGCAGCCCGGCGAGGGCGACCAGGTCGAGGCCGGCGAGCCGTGCGGCGAGGTCGAGTCCACCAAGTCGGTCAGCGACATCTACTCCCCGGTCAGCGGCGAGATCACCGCGATCAACACCTCGGTGATCGACGAGCCCAAGGTGATCAACGACGACCCGTACGGCGAGGGCTGGATCTTCAAGGTGCGGATCTCCGACGAGCCCGGCGACCTGCTGGACGCCGAGGCCTACGACAAGCTGATCGAGGAGTCCTGACCGTGTCGTTCAAGGACCCGCTGAACGAATCCCTGGCCGAGGCCGACCCGGAGGTCGCCCGCGCGGTGGCCGCCGAGCTGGACCGGCAGCAGTCCACGCTGGAGATGATCGCCTCGGAGAACTTCGCGCCGGCGTCGGTGCTGGAGGCCCAGGGGTCGGTCCTCACCAACAAGTACGCCGAGGGCTACCCGGGCAGGCGCTACTACGGCGGCTGCGAGTTCGTCGACATCACCGAGCAGCTGGCCATCGACCGCGCCAAGGAGCTGTTCGGCGCCGAGCACGCCAACGTGCAGCCGCACAGCGGCGCGCAGGCCAACACCGCGGTCTACTTCGCGCTGCTCCAGCACGGTGACACGATCCTCGGCCTCGACCTGGCGCACGGCGGCCACCTGACGCACGGGATGCGGCTGAACTACTCCGGCAAGGTGCTGAACGTGGTGCCCTACCACGTCCGCGCCGAGGACGGCCTGGTCGACATGGACGAGGTCGCCGCGCTGGCGGCCGAGCACCGGCCCAAGATGATCGTCGCGGGCTGGTCGGCCTACCCGCGGCAGCTCGACTTCGCCCGGTTCCGCGAGGTGGCGGACTCGGTGGACGCGCTGCTCATGGTCGACATGGCGCACTTCGCCGGGCTGGTGGCCGCGGGCCTGCACCCCTCGCCCGTCCCGTACGCCGACATCGTGACGACCACCACGCACAAGACGCTGGGCGGCCCGCGCGGCGGGCTGATCCTGGCCCGCGAGGAGTACGGCAAGAAGATCAACTCGGCGGTGTTCCCGGGCATGCAGGGCGGCCCGCTGGAGCACGTGATCGCGGCCAAGGCGGTGGCGCTGAAGATCGCCGCGTCCGAGGAGTTCAAGGACCGGCAGCGGCGCACCGTCGAGGGCGCCCGGCTGCTGGCCGAGCGGCTGCTCGCCGAGGACTCCGCGAAGGCGGGGGTGAAGGTCCTCACCGGCGGCACCGACGTGCACCTGGTGCTGGTCGACCTGGTCGACTCCGAGCTCACCGGCCGGGACGCCGAGGACCGGCTGCACGAGATCGGCATCACCGTCAACCGGAACGCCGTCCCGAACGACCCGCGCCCCCCGATGGTCACCTCCGGCCTGCGGATCGGCACGCCCGCCCTGGCCACCCGCGGCTTCACCGCCGCGGACTTCGCCGAGGTGGCCGACGTCATCGCGCTGGCACTGCAGCCCACGTTCGACAAGGAGGCGCTCGCGGTCAGGGTCCGGGCACTGGCGGCCAAGCACCCCCTCTACCCGAACCTCTGACGTCACGGGACGTCCCGGACCATGGCGATCAGCGTCTTCGACCTCTTCAAGATCGGCATCGGGCCGTCCTCGTCCCACACCGGCGGCCCGATGGCGGCCGCGCACCGGTTCGCGCGCGGCCTGCACGGCGACGGCCTGCTGGAGGAGACCGCGTCCGTGCGGGCCGTCCTGTACGGCTCGCTCGGTCTCACCGGCAAGGGGCACGGCAGCGACAAGGCCGTCATCCTCGGCCTGGAGGGCGACAAACCGGAGACGGTCGACGTCGACACCGTCGACGAGCGCCTCGCCGCGATCCGCTCCCGCGGCGCGCTGCGCCTGTTCGGCTCGCACGACGTCCCGTTCGTGGTGAACGAGCACCTGGTCTTCGAGCGCAAGGAGTCGCTGCCCGGCCACCCCAACGGGATGCGCTTCACCGCCTACGGCGCCGGCGGCGGCGAGCTGCGCTCGAAGGTCTTCTACTCGGTCGGCGGCGGCTTCGTCGTGGACGAGAACGCCACCGGGGCCGACCGCATCAAACCGGACGACACCGTCCTGCCGCACCGCTTCGACACCGCCGCCGAGCTGCTGGAGCGGTGCGGGGAGACCGGGCTGTCGATCTCCGCCCTGATGCTGGAGAACGAGCGGGCCTTCGGCCGTACCGAGGCGGAGATCCGGTCCGGCCTGCTCGATCTCTGGCGGGTCATGCGCGCCTGCGTCGACCGCGGCTGCACCCGCGAGGGCCTGCTGCCCGGCGGCCTGAAGGTCCGCCGCCGCGCGCCGCAGCTGCACCGCCAGCTGACGTCCGAAAGTCCCGCCGACCCCCTGCACGCGATGGACTGGGTCACCCTGTTCGCCCTGGCCGTGAACGAGGAGAACGCCGCCGGCGGCCGCATCGTCACCGCCCCCACCAACGGCGCCGCGGGCATCATCCCGGCGGTGCTGCACTACTACGCGAAGTTCGTCCCGAACGCCTCCGACGACGGCGCCGTCCGCTTCCTGCTCACCGCGGCCGCCATCGGGGTGCTGTTCAAGCAGAACGCGTCGATCTCCGGCGCCGAGGTCGGCTGCCAGGGCGAGGTCGGCTCCGCCTGCTCGATGGCCGCCGCCGGACTCACCGAGGTCCTCGGCGGCACGCCCGAGCAGGTGGAGAACGCCGCCGAGATCGGCATCGAGCACAACCTGGGCCTCACCTGCGACCCGGTCGGCGGGCTCGTCCAGGTGCCGTGCATCGAGCGCAACGCGGTCGGCGCCATCAAGGCGATCAGCGCCACCCGCCTCGCGCTGCGCGGCGACGGCCGCCACTTCGTCTCACTCGACCGCGCCATCAAGACCATGAAGGACACCGGCCGCGACATGCTCGACAAGTACAAGGAGACGTCCCGCGGCGGCCTCGCGGTAAATGTAGTCGAATGCTGACAGAGAGTGGCGATACCATCTTGGTATGATCCCCCTCATGACCACCCGCAGCGTCCGCATCCCCGACGACATCGACGCCAGGCTCGTCGCCTTCGCCGAGTCCAAGCACATCTCGGTCAACAGCGCCCTCGTCCAGGCGGTGGAGGAGATGATGACCCGGGACGCGCAGGCGGACGCCGTCACGGCCGCCGCCGACGAGGTCTTCGCCCGCCGTCAGGAGCTGTTCGAGCGCCTGGCCGACGCATGATCTATCTGACCGTCGAGCAGATCATCGCGCTGAACGCCCGCCACCTGGGCGGGCAGGCCGCGGTCCGCGACGCCGGGCTCGTGCAGAGCGCGGCGGCCCGCCCCCAGACGATCGCCTTCGGCGTCGAGGCTTACACGACACTCGACGACAAGGCGGCGGCGCTGCTCCACTCGATCATCTGCAATCGCCCCTTCGTCGACGGCAACAAGCGCACCGCGTGGGCCGCCATGGAGGTGATGCTCGTGGTGAACGGGCACCGCTCCGGTCTCACCGATGACGAGGCGTTCGATCTTGTGGTGCGGATCGCCACGTCGTGCTCGGAGATCGAGGTCAAGGAGATCGCGACGGCCCTGAACGTGGTCGAGCGCACCGCCTGAGTGACCGGGATACGGGCAGGTGCCGCCGAGCGGGGCGCGTCGAAACGGCGTCGGTCACCGGCGCCCCGATCAGTTCACCAGCACGATTTTTCCGCGGGCATGGCGGGTCTCGCTCAGCTCGTGCGCGGCCGCGGCCTCGGCGAGCGGGAACGCCGCCGCGACCGGCACTCGCAACCGCCCCTCCTCGGCGAGCTTGACGGCGATGTCGAGGCCGTGCAGCGCCAGCGGATCCGCGGCGGCTCCGGCGGCCGCGGCCGTTTCGTCGGCCGGCGCTCCGTGCGACATGTGCACGCCGTGGGCCGCCGCGGTGAAGTCGGCGGCGATCGTCACCACGCGCGCCCGGTCCCCGGCGATGGCGATCAGGTCTGACAGCGCTCCTCCGGCGCAGTCGAAGACCGCGTCCACCCCGTCCGGTGCCAGCGCGCGGACCCGTTCGACCAGCCCCGGCCCGTACGTCGTCGGCTCCGCGCCGAGGGCGCGCAGGAAGTCGTGGTTGTGCTCGCCGGCCGTACCGATGGCGGTGGCACCGCGGGCGACCGCGAGCTGGACGGCGATGGTGCCCACCCCACCGGCCGCGCCCTGCACCAGCACGGTGTGCCCCGCGCCGACCGCGAGCCGGTCCAGGACGCGGGTGGCCGTTTCGACGCTGCCCGCGGCGCCGCCGGCTTCCTGCCAGGTCCACGCGGCCGGTTTGGGCGCCCAGGCGGTCAGGACCGCGTAGTCGGCGTTGGCGCTGCGCGCTGCGATGGTGGTCATGCCGAACACCTCCTCGCCCACGCCGACGCCCGTGACGCCGGCGCCGATCTCGTCCACCACGCCCGCCGCGTCGACGCCGGTCCGGCTCGGGAACGTCGTGGGCACCACGTCACGCAGCGTCCCCGAGCGGATAATGGCTTCTCCCGCCGACAACCCGGACGCCCGTACGGCGATGCGGATCTCCCCCGGTCCGGCATGCGGCTCCTCGACCTCGGCGACATGCACAACGCTGGGCGGGCCGTACTGGGAAAACTGAACAGCTCTCATGCACCGCACCGTAACGGAACACCCCGTCCGTTTAGCTAAAGTGAGAGTGGTGACGGCCCAAGTGAGTCAAAGGCTGCGCTCGGACGCCCGCGACAACCGTGAGCGCATCCTCGCGGTCGCCCGCGCGGCCTTCGCCACCGAGGGCCTCGACGTGCCGATCCGGGAGATCGCCCGCCGCGCACAGGTGGGCGCCGCGACCGTCTACCGGCACTTCCCGACCAAGGAAGCGCTGTTCGCCGAGGCCTTCGCCGAGCCGATGGCCCTGTGTTCGGCGGTCGTCGAGGAGGGCCTGGCGGCGGCCGACCCTTGGCGCGGGTTCTGCCTGGTGATCGAGAAGCTCATGGAGGTGCACGCCCTGGACCGGGGCTTCTCCCGCGCGTTCACCTCGCGGCTCCCCCTTGCGGTCGACTACTTCACCGCGGACCGCGACCGCACGCTGCGTCTGCTGGTCGAACTCGTCCGGCGAGCGAAGCAGGCGGGCGACCTGCGGGCTGATCTCGTCCTGGAGGACGTCATCATGGCGATGATGGCGAACGAGGGCATCCGTGCCGAGTCGCCCGAGATGAGAGTGGCGGCGTCGCGCCGCTTCGCGGCCTTGATGATCCAATCGTTCCGGGCGAATCCCGTCCCGGCGCCGCTTCCGCCGCCCGTCCGGCTGCCTCTGTCCGCACGCTGATGGGCGTTCCCTCACCGTTACAAGGGTGGCCCGGCCCCTTCGCGGGGTTCCCCGTACCAGCGCCATTCGGGGCGGCGGGGGTGTCCGGGGAGTTCGCCGCGGCCGGTGGCCCAGAGCAGGGTCGGCCAAGGCGCGGTGCCGTGGGGGACGTCCGGGAACAGCCGGGCGAGGGCGCGAGCGCAGAGGTCGGCGGGCGGGTTCCACGCCAGTCCGAGCCCTTGGGCGAGGTCGTGCATGTGGACGAGGGTCTCCACGATCCCCATCGCGGCGAAGCCCTCGGCGTCGGAGGCACCGAAGACGTGGTAGGCCCGTACGTCCGGCGGCGTCGTGCGCACCATGGCGATCAGCAGGGCACCGCTGGCCTCCAGCACCTGGAGGAGTCCCCCGATCCCCGCTTCACGATCAGCGTGAATCGCGTTGAAGGGGCCGCCGGGCCGGCGGCTCTCCCAGACGAACGGCACGAGGCCACCGACCGAACGAGGGCCGAGCTGGGCCGCGTACGAGAAGAGGTCGTCGCTCAGGTGCTCGACGGTCTCCCAGCAGGTCCATTCCAGGGAGCCCGCGTTGGCCTCCCACGCCTGGGAATCGGCGGGCGCCTGGCGGAGGGCGGCGAGGGTGAGCCCTACCGCGTGGTCGAGGTCGTCGGCGGTCATTCGGTGTCCCCGGCAAGGCGGCGCAGGATGTCGGCGAGGCCGTCCAGGGCCTGCTCCAGGTCGGCGGTCCGTTCATGTGGGGAACGGAACCAGTCGGCGAACTCGGCCACGTCGTTCAGGTCCCAGCGCAGACCGTAGAACGCCAGCGCGGAGGGATCGGGTTTGCGGCCGGTGGCGTCGGCGTAGCGGGCGAGTTCGTCGGGGTCCTGGGTGACCAGCCACAGATCGCGTTCGGGGACGGCCAGGCCGTTGGTGTCCCAGTCGATCAGCAGGCAGCGTTCCGGCGTCCAGAGCAGGTTGCCGGGGTGCGGTTCGCCGTGGGTCAGGACGGGTTCGTGGCCTTTGCCGCGCAGTTCCGTGGCCCGCCTGTCGAATTCCTCCAGGCGGCCGCGGAGTCCGGTGAGGTGCTCGGCGAGCAGTGCCCTGGCGGGTTCGGAGAAGGGACCGCCGGTCCAGGGACGGTCGGATTCCCGCAGGGCCTGCTCCAGGTCGTCCCGTCCCGGGAACTCCGGTCGGAGCACCGGGGTCGAAGAGGGAGGCGCGGTGCGATGCAGTTCGGCGAGCATGTCCAGCACGAGAATCCGCTGCTCCGCGGCGAGCACCTGTCCGAACTCTCCGGAGTCGCCGTCCACGAACGGAAAGACGCTGATCGCGTAGCGCTCTCCCAAGCGGCGGACCGTCTCACCGTGGACGGTCCGCAGGGGCGCCACGACGAATTCCAGCCCGCGAAGGGCCCAAGCGGTGTCCATGGCGCTGCGAAGCCCCGCGAAGCCTTCACCGATGTCGGCGACCGTGACGAACCACTGCCGTTCACCGGCGATCCAGTGGTAATCGCCGAATCCGACAGGTGCGTACTGCAATGGAACGGCGTCGATTCCCCATGCGCCCAGCGCGTCCCGTACAGCGGACTCCGCGAGCCCTTCGGGCCGATCCTTCATCCCGCCAAGCTAACCGATCATGGTCCCGCGCACCGGTGGAGAGATCTTCGCCGAGCTCGCGCCCCGGTTCGCACGGCTGGCCGGCGACCGGCTGGCGGTGTACGAGGCCGCCGAGGCGACGATGGGCGCGCACCGGCCGCCGATGCCGCTCTGGTTCCTCGGCGTGGTCGGCGTCGATCCCGACCGGCAGGGCACCGGGCTGGGCGGCGCGGTGATCCGGCCGGGCCTGGCGGCCGCCGAACGCGAGGGCGTGCCCGCCTTCCTGGAGACCTCCGAGGCCCGCAACGTCACCTTCTACGAGCGGCTCGGCTTCGAGGCCACCGCCCAGTACGACCTGCCCGACGGCGGCCCCACCACCTGGTCGATGATCCGCAACCCGCGGCCCTGAGCCCCCTCACCTTGCCGTCGCCGCGGCGCCGCACGTGGGTGGGCAAGGTGTACCGCCGGGTCGTGCGTGACCGAGGATCTCGGCGACGACGATGTCGGCGCCCGGGGTCAGATGATCTCGAGGTTGGCCATCATTCCCATGTCTTCGTGTTCGGCGTTGTGGCAGTGGAAGAGGTAGCGGCCGCGGTAGCCGTTGAAGCGCGTGATGATCTCTACTGACTCGCCCGGGCGGAGGGAGACGGTGTCCTTGAGGCCCGCGTCGTGGAGGTGGGGTCGTTTTCCGCCGCGGGAGAGCACTTGGAAGCCGACCAGGTGGAGGTGGACGGGGTGGTGGACGTCGGCGATGAGGCGCCAGACCTCGACGTCGCCGAGGCGGGTCGTGACGTCGGTGCGGGCGGGGTCGAACGGGTGGCCGCCGATCAGCCAGCCGTGGCCGCCGTGCATGCGTCCGGCGCGGAAGGAGAAGTCACGCACGCGGACCGCGTCCGACCGGCGCCAGGTCGGCAGATCGTGGGAGAGGACGGGGGGGACGCGGCTGGGGTCGGCGGCCTTGCGGGCGACGCGGAAGGCCATCACGTCGCGGGTGCGTCCCGGGCCCAGCCGGTTGAGGAGCCTGACGCGGTCGCCGACGGGGACGCCGGAGAAGTCGACGATCAGGTCGTATCGTTCGGCCGGGGCGATCGGCAGGGACGGATGGGTGACCGGCGCGGCGAGCAGCCCCTGGTCGGCGCCGACCTGGACGAGGTCGACCCGGCGCCCATCGTCGGTGACGGCCTCGAGCTCGTAGTGCCGGGCGTTGGAGGCGTTCAGGACGCGCAGCCGGTAACGGGCCGCGTCGACTTCGTGGACGGGCCAGGGGGCGCCGTTGACGAGGATCACGTCGCCGAGGACCCCGGCGAGGTAGGGCTCGTGGACGCCCGGTCGCGCGCGCAGGGCGGGGTCGAGGGAGGGGTAGAGGAGGCCGCCTTCGCCGTCGAACGCGCGATCCATGATCACCAGCGGCAGCTCGCGGGGCCCGGCGGGCAGGCCGAGCTCCTCTTCCACCTCGTCGCGGACGATATGCAGCCCGGCGAGGCCGCGCCAGATCGCGGGGGCGGTGAAGTCCATCCGGTGGTCGTGGTACCAGAGCAGCGTCGGACGCTGGCTCATCGGGAACGTGTAGTCCCGCGTCAGCCTCGTCACCACGGCCCGCGGATCGCTCATTCCCCGCATTCCGCCTACCTCTGGCATGCCATTCGTGTGGTGTGTCATGTGGACCTCGTCCTGCCAGCCTTCGGGCAGGACGAGGTCGGTCGGGTACCCGTCGGAGGCCGCGGTGGTGTGTCCGCCGTGGAGGTGGACGACGGTCGGCACGGGCAGCTCGTTGCGGTGCGTCACGGTGACCGGTCTGCCGTGGCGGGCCTCGATCGTCGGTCCGGGGAAGACGCCCTCGTAGGTCCACATCGGCGTCCTGACGCCGGGCAGGATCTCCACGACCGCCTCGCGCTGCGTCACCTCGTACCGGTCGACGCCGCCGGCCGTGCCGACGGGCTTCAGGATCGGGGGAAGCGGCAGCGGCGTCCGGAACGCGGGCGGCAGCGGTATAGCACTGCGCAACTGCGCGCCGGTGGCGGACGGATGGCGGGACAGCGCGGCCGCGGTCGACAGCCCGGCGGCCGCGGTCAGGCCGAGCGCGCCGCCGATGCCCAGCATCCGGCGCCTGCTCAGCTCACTCATCGTCGTCCTCCTCCGCGCGTGAGACCGGCCCGAGTGGCCGTCGCCACACGGCGATGAACTGCACGGCGAGCCCCGTGATGGTCAGCACTCCCAGCGGCAGGTGCAGCCAGAGGGCCCCGTCCATCCCGGCGAAGTACTGCACCGTCTCGGCCGCCACCAGCGCCAGCGTGGCGAGGAACGGCCCGGCCTGACGCAGCCGGGCCCAGACCACGATCGCCGCGATCAGCTGCAGGTAGCCGATGGAGGTGACGGTGTCGGCGCCGGCCGCGTGCAGGCGCAGGCCGTCGTAGTCACCGCTCAGGTAGACACCGGCGAACACCGGCTGGCCGAAGATCGCGACCGCGTGGGCGCTGACGACCGCCCGCAGGACCCACCCGGCGGGGCTCGTTCGATGCACGGGACCGGGCCGGGCCAGAACGGCCCGGCGGACCCCGTCGATTCCGGTGACCATGAGTCACCCCTCACTCGTCGTAGAACCGGGGCGTGGCCGCCGGTCCGGGGCGTGGCCGCCGGTCCGGGGCGGGTCGCTTCTGGAGGACGGCCTGGATCACGGTCGCTCGGTGTTCGACCGTTCGGGTGGCTCGTCAGGGCTCGAGGTCGATGGCTCCCTTGCCGGTCGGGATGTCGAGGGGCACCGAGACCTGGTCGTGGGCGATCAGCCAAGTGCCGTCGATCTTCCGCAGGCCGTAGGTGATCCTGACCCACATGCCGCTCGTGGCCGTCCCGTTCTTCAGCGTGCCGCTGAGGCGGGCGAAGGCGTGCCCGAAGGCCACGTCGTCGCCCACGGCGAGGGTCAGGTCTCGGACCTCGTATGCCACGGTCTCGAAGAACGCGAACACGTTCGCCCAGTTCCGGGCCTTCGCCGCGACCCCGACGTGCTGGAGCGGCGGCTCGACGTCGAAGGACACGACCTCCTTCGTGTAGAGCCGCTTCAGTCCCTCGAGGTCCTTGTCCCGGAGTCCTTCGACGATCTTGTCGATCTGCCGGCGGATCTTGGCTTCGTCCGCCTTTCGTTGCGTGGGCATCGTCACTGGAATTCCCTTCGCGGTGGGTCTCTCGGCTTCTCGCACCACGAAGCTATGACGCATGGACTATCTTGTCTAAGATCGATATTGCTATGAAGTTATACCCTGGGAGTCATGATGGAGCTGAACTCGCTCCGGCAGTTCCTGGCGGTCGCGCGGCTGGAGCACCTCAGCCGGGCCGCCGAAGAGCTTCACATCGCCCAGCCGTCGCTGAGCCGCACCATCTCCAGGCTGGAGGGCGAACTGGGCGTGCCGCTGTTCGAGCGCAGCGGCCGGCTCCGGCTGAACGACACGGGCAGGCTCTTCCGCGACCACGTCGAACGCGCCCTCGGCGAGCTCGAGGCGGGACGGCGTGCCGTCACCGAGGCCACCGGCCAGGGCCTGGGCGCGGTGCGGCTGGCGTCGGAGACCTTCCTCACCCTCACCGGGCCGTTGGCGGCCTTCAAGCGCTCCCATCCCGCCGTCGAGATCGAGCTCCACTGGTCGCCGCCCGAGGACATGGCCCGCCGGCTGCGCGCCCAGGAGATCGATCTGTGCGTCGCCTCGCAGCCGATCCACGCCGAGGGGCTGGAGGCGACGCGACTGTTCGAGGAGGAGGTGGGAGTGGCCTTTCCCCTCGATCACCCCCTGGCGGGCCGTGCGTCCGTGACCATCGGCGACCTCGCCGACCAGCCGTTCGTCACCGCCCGCAACGGGCACTGGCTGCGCCGGCTGCTCGATCGGCTCTTCGCGGCGCACGACCTCACCCCGAAGATCGTGTGTGAGAGCGACGAACACAGCGCGATCGCCGATCTGATCAGCGCGGGCCTGGGCATCGGTCTCGTCCCCGCCTTCGCCCGCCGCAGCGCCACGCGCGCCCCCCTCGCCTGGATCCCCGTCGACGACCCCGGCTCCCGCCGCACCGTGACCCTCCACTGGGGCGCCGACAGCCACCTGTCCACCGCGGCCCGGCTGATGCGCACCACGATCACCGGCTGGAACTGGACCACCGGCGAACCACCCTCCCGCTAGACACGGTGGTGCGCGGGGACGACGTAGAGGTGGTAGACGGTGCCGCGGAGGACGACACCGCTCCGCACGTCCACCACCTGGCAGCGCCAGTTCTCACCCGACGTCCTGGGAGCCGCCCGCAGCACCTCCAGGGAACCGTCCCGAGGGCGAGACCGCCGGGTTCCCGGGCTTGCTCACCCCGAAGCCGTCAGGCGGGCAGTAGGCGTTACAGCCACGCATCTCACGCCTCGATCATGGCGAGCACGTCCGCCGTCGGACGCACATCGCCGAAGGACCGGTAGATCGTGTGCAGCGTGGCGTTGTGGTCCCGGTCGCAGCGCGCCGCGTTCGCGTCCGCGACCATGATGACCCGCAGCCCGAGGGTGGACGCGTCCCGGGCCGACGACTCGCAGCACACGTTGGTGACGGTTCCCGTGATGAGAACGGTGTCGACACCACGCTCGTTCAGCAGGGCGGGGAGGGCGCAGCGGCCGGGGAAGAATGCGCTGGCCGCGAACTTCTCCACGAGTAGATCTTCGGGCCCCACGGCGAAGTCCGGCCAGAGACGCCCTGCCAGCGGCCCCGTGCCGCCGGAGGCGCGGTAACGATCGGCCGCCTCGGGGCCGTGGAACTCGTCGTCCACCGGCGTGCACGGCCTCGCCCCGGGCAGCACCCACGCGACCGTCGCGCCCGCCGCGCGCAGCGCGTCCGCGATGCGGCTGATGTTGGGCACGATCCCCCGGCAGTACGGATTGCCGGACACGAAGAACGGCACCATGTCGATCACGACCAGCGCCGTACGCGCCGGCTCGAACCGGGTGAACGCGAACCGCCGCCCCCGCCTCTGCTCGTGCCGCTCGTACTCTCGAACCTCAATGCGCCACGCGTGCACCGTGCCGTCCATGCCACTTCCAACCTGTCGCACCAGCTCATTAGTGTCCAGCCATGATCACTTCCGTTCCCGGACTGCGGTACGTCGCCGACTGGCTCGCCCCCGACGACCGCGAGTCGCTGCTTACCCTCATCGACGCCGCCCCATGGTCCACGGAGCTGCGGCGACGCGTCCAGCACTACGGCCACCGCTACGACTACGGCCGCCGCAACCTGGCCGTACAGGCCCCGCCGCTCCCGGTGTGGGCGCGCGACCTGGCGGCACGCCTCGTCCACGAGGGCGTCATGGACCACGCCCCTGATCAGGCGATCGTCAACGAGTACGAGCCGGGCCAGGGCATCAGCGCACATGTCGACTGCGTTCCCTGTTTCGGCCCGGTAGTCGCCGCGATCTCGCTGGGCTCGTCCTGCGTCATGGACTTCACCCACCCCGAAAACACGAAGGTGCCGGTACGCCTGGCGCCGGGAAGCCTGTGCGTCATGACGGGCCAGGCCCGCTACACCTGGCGGCACGCCATCGCGGCCCGCAAGAGCGACCCAGGCCCGTCCGGCCGCGTCCCCCGCGCCCGCCGAGTCTCGATCACCTACCGCACCGTCCAGCCGCAGTGAGTCGCGTCCCCGATCACGAGGCCGTCCGTCGCCTTCGCCCGGCTCGCGCGCTCTTGAGCGTCACGAGGATCCAGAAGCCAAGCAGCGCGCCCATCAGGGCAAGCTCCCGATCAGCGACCTTGATGCCGGCCCCCGGCCGTGTCTGCCCCCAACCGGCGAACGCAAAGCCAAGCTACAAAGACCGGTCGGTCATGATCACCGAGGGAGTTCCAGACTCCCCGCCCTCACCGCGCCCACCAAGCCCCGCCACTCGGACAAGCCCAAGACCAAGTGCCCAGCGTCAGGAGCCTTGCTGTCCCGTACACCGATGGAAGAAGAGAGCCGGGCTACCTCAACACACGAGTTCCCCTCGACGTCGCTGCGGCTGCTCTTTCGCCACACAGACCTCATCGAAGAACCCCATCGTCTTGTTGATCAACTTCCGGGATGCGTCCTCAGACAGCGCCTTTGCCCGGATCTGGTCATAACGTACCCCGAGCTCCTGGACTTCGGCGGGGTCGTAGATCAACCGACCACCTATCTGCGCTTCGGTGTAGGCGATGTCTCCCTCGTCCAGCCCGAGGATGGTGAACTCGCCGTTCATACCCCAGTGGGCACCCGCGGAGAAGGGGACGATCTGGACCGTCACTTTGGGAAATTCTCCCGCCTTCAATAGGTGCACCAACTGGGCGCGCATCACTTCCACACCGCCGACCATGTGCAAGAGCACAGACTGATCCATCAGGATCCAGACGTATGGTGCCTGTGGTTCTTCCCTGGTGAGCAACTCTTGACGAGCCAGCCTGGCCGCCACCGCCGCGTTGAGATCTTTCGGGTGGCCAGCCGCGATCATGGCCATCGCATACGCCTCCGTCTGAAGGAAAGCGTGAATCGCCTTCGACTGATAAATCTTGACCGAAGTTGCTTCCTTCTCGTGTTCCAAGAACTCCATCAACCACTGCGAACCGTGTTCCTTGCGAGCGTGGTGGTGGATGATCTGGAGGCGGTCTTCGGTGTTGAGGCGCTTGTCGGCGTCTTGGGCGAACTCTCGGTCTGGGCGGCGGGCGCAGGTTTCGTACGCGCAGACGCAGGCGCGGGTGGTGTGGATCTCGGCGGCCAGGTCGTTCTGGGAGAGGCCCTCGGCCTCGCGGGCGCGGCGGAGTTCGTAGGCGAAGAAGGCGGACAGGCTCTTGTACGGGTCGATCTGCGGTTCGTTGCTCATGGCTCTCCCCCTCCGCTCGCGACAACCGCGTTGTGGCGGTCGTTCCGCTCCAAAGCGTAATCGGAAGGTGCACGATGAGCAGCGGAATCGTCACCGAACGCACAGGACAATTGAATGGACTGCAAAGACGGGCCGCAGTACGCGCTCACGCTCAGGACCGTGCCCGCCGCCGTTCCGGCGGGGCGGCAGCTGGTGAAGGCGATGCTCCGCTTCCGGGCGCTGCCCGAACTGAAGGACGACGCGACGCTGGTCACGGCCGAGTTGGTCGGGAACGCGATCCGGTACGGGCAGGAGATCGTCCTGCTGCTGCTTCTGGACGACCAGCGCCGGGTGGTGGTGCAGGTGTGGGACGCCGACCCGGAGCTGCCGGTGCTGCGCGATCCCGAGGAGCTGGACGAGGGCGGGCGCGGGCTGTTGCTGGTGAAGATGTGCGCGGACGAGTGGGGCTGCACCCCGTGCGCGCTCGGCGGGAAGATCGTCTGGGCGAAGATCAAGTGAGGGGGCCTTGAGATGTACCGCGACGTGCTGGACCGCCGTGCGCTGAGGGTTCGCCTATGCGGCTCCGCGCAGAGCTTCGATCAGGAAGGACTGGTCCCGACCTGCTCTTTTCACCAGTGCGTCGATTTCGAGGCTCTCTGGCGTGACCCCTTCGAAGTCTCGACCATCGTCCATAATCGCCACTTCGGACAACGAATGGTCGGTATAGCCTACGACGCCGCGTTCACCCTCCGTTCGAGACTTCCCTTTATCGGGCAAATTAACCTTGCTCGGATGGACGAGGGCAATGAGCATAAAGCCTCCGGTCGCAAACCCCGTTTGCGGAGCGAGAGACCACTCCTCGATACGCCCACCGGTAGTGTCCTTCTCGCCGAACCCGCTCTGGCGGGCCGCGTCCTTGGACTCGGGGGCACCCGTCTGGTTCGAAGCGGGAGGCGTGCCCCCAAAAGTCTGGTTCTGCATGATAGCGAGAGTCTGGAGCGGATCTGTACCTCGGAAGATGATGACTCGGTCGCCATTCTCGAGTTCCTGCAGGCGGGGTTGCAGTTCCTCGTACGCCTTGAGCAGCCTCTCCTTTACGCTCTCGTTGTTCTTGCTTCGAAAGAACTCCTTACCTTCCTTCCTGGCCGCCGCTTTCTCGCCCGCCCTGTCAGTAGCTCTCTTGACCAGCTTCTGGTAGGCGCCGGCCACGTGAGTCTCGGTGAAATTCTCCCCCTTGTGGTTGAGTGCTTGAAAGATGATCGCAGAAAGCAGCGCCATGGCGGCCTGGCCCGGCCCGGGAACCGGATTCAACGAAGGAGCGAGCTTTGCCGCGGCCGTTTTCATGGTGCTCACCGTGATCGTTTCGTCGTAGATGGTCAGCATGCGCAGCCTCCAAGGCATGCGGTCGAGATGTTCCCCGTCGAACTTCTGTTCTCATGGAACGCGACGGCGACCGCGTGGGCAATACTTTCTTTTGTCCAGAAACGGCCAGCGGTGATAGCGAAACACTCCACGCTTGCGATCTCGCGATAAGGAAGAGCGACTTACCTGCTTTGGCCACCGGGGCCACCCATGCCCATGCCCGGTGACATCTCATACAAAGTATTCGTCATCCAGCGCCACCGGCACACCATCCATGGCAATTTCCTGGAGCGCGCGGACGGCCTGACCGGGTATCGATAGTTGCGGGGCGGCGAGAATCAGCGTGCGGGTCGGGGACCGGCCCCGACGCCTCTCGTTAGAATGCACCCCAAGGCGGCTACTTTAACGGAGAACGAGTTATGCCTTGCTTCAGGCGGTCAGCATCGACTAATAGTGCCGCAGTAATCAAGGTTGGCATGTCAAAAAAGGAAGTACTGCGGCTCCTGGGCGAGCCTGCCCTTAAGCGCAGCACCGATGAGATGCTCCGCTCCTACACCGGAGGGGTAGTGCACCTCGGCAAGCGACCGCCCAGGGGCGGAGCTATGGTTGTACGACAATTTTCCGGAGGCCGGGAAATCATCAATGGTCAGATTCGTCAAAGGCAAGGCTCAGCTCGTTCACGTGGATAGAATGCGCGGAGCCTGACGCTGAACTCCGAGACGTGGTCTTGGACGCGCATCGACCTTCAGCCCTCGCCTGACCGGCAAGCGGGACGGCGCGGGCGTGAGCGCGGACACGCGCGAAACGGCTGGCCGGCGCGCTGCGCGCCATCACCGAGCAGGGCATCGCCAAGGTCTCCGCGCGCAGCATCGCCGCCGCGGCCGGAGTGAACCAGGCGCTGGTCTTCTACCACTTCGGCAGCGTCGACGAACTGCTCTCCGCCGCCTGCCGTCACGGCGCCGAGCAGCGGGTGGACGCCGACGGCGCCGCGCGGGCACTGGATGCGCTGGACCAGCTCTCCGCGCTCGTGGGCGTCTTGGAGGAACTGGGGCCGGTCGCCCAGCGGGCGGTACGCGCCCGTCTTCGGCGCAGCAGTCAAGCGGGGCGGTAGGTGGTCGGGAGTTGGTTCCAGGCGCGGCGGAAGCCCTTGGGGAAGGCGCCTATGGGCTGGGGGTGGTCCCAGCCCTCTCGCCAGTCGCGCCAATCGCCGGACGGGAGGCGGCCCTCGCGGCAGGCGGCGGCCATCTCGGACGCGTGGAGTCCCAGGTAGGCGAGGGTGAGGCGGGCCGCGCCCTCATCGATGTCCCAGTGTTCTTGCCAGCCGGTGAACTCGCCGGGGAGGGCGTCCAGCCATTCGGGCCAGCGGGACGGATGGCCCTCGGCGGTCAGGTGGTGGTGCCAGGCGACCGGGAACCACCACGGGGTCGTCCCCTCCTTCGGGCGGTACAGGTGGCCGTACGTTCTGGCGAACGGGCGTTCTGCATAGAGGAAGGGGACGGCGGCGGTGCCGATGAGGATGTCGGCGTCCTCGTGGCCCATGCCGATCTCGGCGAAGGCGTGCCGGAGCTTCGACCAGACGATTCGCGTGTCCGGCCTGCCGCGTTGCTCCTGGTCGGGGAGGCGCCAATCGGCGAAGTCGGTGCTCGGCAGCGGGACGCAGGTCGTCATGTCCGGGAGGGAGAGAAGCTCTATGCGGTCGCCGCGGTAGGCGATGTGGCACACCAGGTCGTCCACGAGGGCGCAGCGATCGCCCAGGGTGAACAGGGACTGTTCGCCGGACGGGAGGTCGACGCGGGCGCCGATCGTCTTGTGCTTCTCGGTGTACACGACGACCAGGCTGTCGTCGAAGAGCCGCATGCCGTGCACGTTGCAGCCGAAGTACGGGTTGTAGGTCGCGACGTCCACCTGGACGTGCGGCAGCCCGGGACCGGCCACGTTGATCGTCAGGTCGACCGGGATGTAGCCGTTCTGCGGTTCTCCGGAGACCTCCTCGACCCAGGCGACCCGGGCGCCGTCGGTCGTTCCGTCCAGGACCGCCCGGCCCGCGCCGGCTGGTGACTCATGCATCGTTTTCAGTGAGAACCCGCCGCTGCCCGGCGCGGGTGTCTCGGTGTACGGGCCGTCGAGGCCCAGGGCCGTGCCGATCGCGGCCAGGAGGTCGTCCATCAGGCGAGCACCCCGCGGCCGACCGGGGTGTGCGCGCCTTCGATCGCGGGACGGCCGCAGTGCGCGCACACCAGCACCGGCTCCAGGAGTTCGCCGCAGGTGTGGTGCCAGCGGACCGGCGGGTCGTCCGGGTTGATGTGCCGGTCCCCCCACTTCATCAGGGTGGTCAGGACCTCGCCCAGCTCCCGGCCCGGGGGTGTCAGGTGGTATTCGAAGCGTGGCGGGTGGTCGTTGTAGCGTTCGCGGCGGATGATGCCGGCGGCCTCCAGCTTGCGGAGGCGGGTGGTGAGGATGTCGCGGGACGCGCCGGTATTGCGGGCGATGCCGTCGAACCGCCGGACGCCGTGGAAGAGCTCGCGGACGGCGAGGATCGTCCAGCGTTCGCCGATGATGTCGAGCGTGTCGGCGATCGAGCAGGGGCGCGGGTCGGCGTCCTTCGGCATGGCCCCATCCTAGGGACGTTCGATGATCGTCGCGTTGGCCAGACCGCCGGCCTCGCACATGGTCTGGAGGCCGTAGCGGGCGCCGCGGTCCTCCATGGCGTGCAGGAGGGTGGTCATGAGGCGGGCGCCGCTGGCCCCGAGTGGGTGGCCGATGGCGATGGCGCCGCCGCGGACGTTGACGCGGGCCGGGTCGGCACCGGTCTCGCGCTGCCAGGCCAGGACGACGGACGCGAACGCCTCGTTCACCTCGAACAGGTCGATGTCCGGCAGGTCGAGACCGGCCTTGGCCAGCACCTTCGTGGTGGCCGGGACGATCGCGGTGAGCATCAGGAGCGGGTCGTCGCCGACGACGGCGAACGCGCGGAAGCGGGCGCGGGGGCGCAGGCCGAGGCGTTCGGCGGTGTCGGCGCCCATGATGAGGACGGCGGCGGCGCCGTCGTTGAGCGGTGACGCGTTGCCCGCCGTGATCCGCCAGCCGATCTCGGGGAAGCGTTCGGCCATGGACGGGTCGTGGTAGGCGGGCTTGAGGCCGGCGAGGATCTCGGGTGTGGTGGCGGGCCGGACGGTCTCGTCGGGCGCCTTCCAGGCGAGTTCGCGGTCGAACTCTCCGTTGGCGTAGGCGGTGGCGGCGCGGCGGTGCGACTCGGCCGCGTAGGCGTCCAGCTCCTGGCGGTCGATCTTCCAGCGGGAGGCGATGAGTTCGGCGCTGATGCCCTGGCCGACCAGGCCGTCGGGGTAGCGGTCCCGGAGGGGGGCGAAGGGGTTGGTGCCGGGCAGGACGGCCGTGCCCATCGGCGCCCGCGACATCGATTCCACGCCGCATGCGATGGCGATGTCGTACGCGCCGCTCTGCACGCCCTGCGCGGCGATGTGCACCGCTTGCTGGGACGAGCCGCACTGCCGGTCGACGGTCGTCGCGGGGACGGTCTCGGGGAATCCGGCGGCCAGGACGGCGGTGCGGGTGAGGTTGGCGGCCTGGTCGCCGGCCTGGGTGACGATGCCGCCGATCACGTCGTCGACGAGCGCGGGGTCGATGCCGGTGCGCTCGACGAGGGCGGTGAGGGTGCGGGCGAGGAGGGTGCCGGGGTGCTCGCCGTGCAGGGCGCCGCCGGGCTTGCCCTTGGCGATGGGGGTACGGACCGCGTCGATGATCACTGCGTCGCGCATGGTCCGAGGGTAGGCCTAGTGGGTTGGAAAACACAACCCTCTAGGCCAAAGCTCGGAGGCCGGACGTTGGCGTCACGGCCTCCGAGGCGACGGGCCGCTCAGTGGAAGGGGCCCGTGATGTCATCCGTGATATCACCTCGTACGTCGAAGGGCTCCATCAGGAGCCGGCCGTTCTCCTTGATCGTTTCGCAAGCGAACCTCCGTCCCCTCGACGACGTTGCCTTCGCACCATAACTCGACAACCCGCCCCTTTAGCAATTAAAACCGTCAAACTTTACTAAATCGGACGACCGTCACGGGGTCAGGGCCATGTTCGCCAGGATCCGGGCGGCCAGCGCGGTGTCGCCCTCGGTCCCGACCTTCACCGCCTCCGGCCCGCACCGTCCCGCCGCCAGCCGCAGGAACGTCTCCCAGTCCATCCGCAGCGTGGCGTCGCCCTCCGCCGGGTCGTCGACCAGCCGTGCCCGGCCGTCGTCGCCCACCCGGATCCGGGACGTGAACGGCAGCGGCTCGGAGATCTCGAACACCACGACCTGCCCGGCGGCGGCGCCCGCCCGCTTGGCCACCACCATCGGCAGGCCCGGCTCCAGGATCCGCCGCGCGCGCTCGGCCGCCGGACCGTCCAGGTTGCCGGGACGTCCCACCGCGCGCCGGATGTCCTGCTCGTGCGCCCAGCAGTCGAACACGCGGAACACCATGAACTCGGCGTACGGGACGGTCCGGCCGGTCGGCGCGGTGATGGGCTTCTCGGGGTCGAGGTCCGCGAGCACCGCCAGCCGCCGGTCCAGCACGTCCCGCAGTTCCGCCAGGACCTCTTCACCGCGCCTGCCGCGCCGGGCGTCCACCACGGTCTCGATCAGGCGGCCCAGGTCGTTGCGCACATGCGCGGGCACCGCCGCCAGCACGTGGCCCCCGGCCGGGTCCTCGCCGAGCAGCATCGTCTCCGTCCCGACCATGTGAGCCGTCACGTCCTGGACGGACCAGCCAGGGCATTCTGTGGGCCGCGCCCAGTCGGCGGCCTCGAAGGTCTCCGCGAGCGCGATCGTGGATCGCAGCGTCTGCTCGAAGGCGGCGACGTTCGCCCGCATTTCCGATCTCATGCTCATGCGTCGAAACTTGCACGGCCCGGCGCCGTCGACAAGATCAGGCGACGGTCCGCTTCTCCGGGCCGGACAGCAGCCGCAGCCGGACGACCGCGGGCAGCGGGCCGAGTTCGAGCGCGTTTCGGAGCCGGCCGACGGCCTCCCCGCCGATACGGCGGCGCAGCTCGTCCAGATCGGCGTTCTCGCCGTACGCGACGCTCAGGTGCACGCGGGGCCGCGCGGAGGTGCCCACCAGCCGGACCTGCACGCCCCGCACCCCCGGATACTCCGCGATCTCCTCCTCCAGCGTCGCGGCGACGGCCTTGCCCGACACCCGGGTCGCGCCCCCCGACGGATCGGGCTCCAGCGCCAGGCCCGGAAGCCGTTCCGAACGCGCCTGGGCGAGCAGCCAGGCCACCCCCAGCAGCGCCAGCAGGACCCCGGCGGCGGCCACCGCGGGCCAGAACCAGCCCTGGTCATGGGCGTACCGGCGCATCGCGTCGGTGATCAGCGGGTCCGCCGCGGCGGCCCGGCCGAACGCGCCCAGCCCGCGGGCGAGCGCGATCGCCCCGGCGGCCAGCAGGATCAGGCCGACCAGCGTGAGACCCACGTGGTTGGCACGGGACGCGTGCCGGTCCATGCGCCGCTCCTCGTCACTTCCGGCGGACGTTCACGACCGCGCGGCCACCCGTCATGGGCCCGAGCTCGTCGAGCCTGCGCTGCACGGCGGCGCGTACCCGTTCGCCCAGGTCACCGGGATCGCGCAGCGCGCTGGTCAGGACGATCTCCACCTTGCGCCGGCCCACCTTCACCCGGGCGACGTCGAACACCCCGTCCACCCCCAGCGCGGCCGCCCCGGCGGCGTTCCGCAGGCCGCTCCGGGTGATGCCGACGATCAGGTCGGGATCGTCGCCGTGCAGCGGCACCAGCCGCCCGCGCCCGGGACGCAGCCCGGCCACCAGGAACACCAGCCCGAGCAACGCCAGCCCGGCGGCGATCAGCAGCGGTGCCCAGTCCTTGTAGCGCGCCCCCGTCGCCCACGACGCCACCCGCTCGTACGGGACGAGCCGCGCGGGACTCCCGGCCAGCGCGGAGATCACCTCGATCGCGGTGAGCACGCCCGCGGCCGTGACCAGCAGGGCGGCGACCAGCGCGGGCACGACCCGCCGGGAGTGGAAGGCGCGGCGCGCCGCCCGGTCCGCGGCACGGGCCGGAGCCGCCCGCCGGGGCGGGTGCGTGTCGGCCTCTCCCGTCCCGCCGCCCGGCAGCGGCCGCGCGTGCGTCGTCACCTGACCACCCGCCGCTCCCGGCGGGCGATCGCCTCACGGCGTTCCAGCCCGGCCACGTCGATGTCCATCTGCCGCACCGTGAGGCCGGTGAGGGCCCGCACCCGCTCGCGCACGTGATCGCGAACCCGGTTGGTCACCTCGCGCACCGGCTCGGGGTAGAGCAGCGACATCCGCACGCGCGCGGTGACCGTCTCCCCGTTCACCTTCACGTCCACGCGCGGGCCGCGGCCCCTGGCGAGCCCGCGGCCGGCGCCTTCCGCGTCCTCGTCGAGCGCGTGCCGGACGATCCGCGCCACCGCCCGTTCCGCGATCGTGGTCTGCCCGCGCCGTCCCTTGGGCGGCGGCGGCCCGGCCGCCGTCACGACCGGCCCTTCCTGGCGCCGATCGAGGAGAACAGCCCGACCAGGTCCAGGTCACCGGTGGCGGCGAGCCCGACCAGCAGGCCCAGCACGCCGATCACGAGCACGATCGCGAACGCCCCGAAGCCGCCGAACGCGCCCGCGAACCCGAGCGCCGTCCCGAAGGCGAGCCCGATCGCCGGCCAGGCGATCCTTGCGTCCATCTCAACCTCCCCCTCAGAGCAGCCGGCGCGCCCGCGCGCGGCGCGCCCGCCACCGGATCAGCCGCCCGATCGGGCCGCGGCGGTGCCGTCCCACGACGACCGGGGCCGGGTGTGCGCGCGGACGGGACGCGCGTTGGCGGCTCGCGCGCATCCGCCGCAGCCCCTCGGCGAACTCGCCCGGATCGCCGCCCACGTCCGGGTGGTGCGTCCGCACCCAGGCGCGGAACACCGCCCGCTCATCCGCCGTCATCATGCGCGCCGCCCGACCGCCGCGTCGTCGATGTCGGCGATCAGCACGTTCACCGGGAGGCCGTCGGCCAGCGGCAGCACGGCACGGCGGACCGCCTCGGCGACGTCCGCCAGCGCGCGCCCGGGCCGCACGACCACGCCCACCTCGATCTCGCCGTCCCGCACGGCGACCCCGGTGTACGGCGGGCCGGGACGGTAGGTCACCACCCAGCCGCGCGGCCCGGCGGTCAGGCCCGCCACGTCCGGCAGCTCCCGCACGGCCGCGCCGATCAGCTCCGCCCGCCGCGCCCGCGTCGGCCGCCCCCGCGTCGGCGGCGCCGCGGCGCCGGCGGCGGTGGGCGCCGTCTCGGTCCTCATCGCACGCGCGGTTCGGACGGAGGGGCTTCCTCCTCCTCGCCGGGCACGTGGATGTCGGCCACGTCGATGTTGACCTCGACGACATCGAGCCCGCACATGTGCTCGATCCCGTTGATCACGTTCTCCCGCACCGCCGCGGACAGATCCGGGATGGACACCCCGTAGTCCACGATCAGCGACAGGTCGACCGCGGCCTGCCGCTCGCCGACCTGCACGGAGACGCCCTGCGTCATGCTCTGCCGGCCCATCCCGCCGGGCAGCCGCTCCTTGACCGACCCGAAGGTGCGCATCATCCCGGCGCCCATGTCGTACACGCCGCCGACCTCGCGCGCCGCCATCCCCGCGATCTTCGCCACCACGGTGTCGGCGATCTTGGTACGGCCGTACTCGCTGGTCAGCTCGCTCGCGGTCCGGCCGGCCGGCTTCTCCAGTCGCGCGCCCTCCCGCTCCGCCTTCGGCTCGGCACCCGGACGCGGCGCCTGGCTCGGCAGCGTCCCCGTGTCCGGGCGGTCCTTTGCGGTCCGCACGTCTTTCTCACTCACGACCCCATCCCCCCTGATGAGTCGGTGATGTGCAGGTTCATGCTCACCATGCGCGCCGCAAAACCACCCGCGGTGACAATAAGCAGGTCAACCGGGCTCTGTGCCCCCTGCGGCGGGACCGTGGCGCTATGCGGAGACCGGGTAGAAGCGGACCTCGGGACGTCCCACCTGCCCGTAGCTCGGCCGGCGCTGCGCCAGCCCGTTGTCGGCCAGGTACTCCAGATAGCGGCGCGCCGTCACCCGCGACACCCCGGTCAGCGACGCCGCCGACGCGGCCGACAGCCCGTCCGCGGCCTCGGTCAGCGCCTCGGTGATCGCCTCCAGCGTCGCGCCGCTCATCCCCTTCGGCAGCGACCGCTGGTCGGAGGTGCGCAGCGCGGCCAGGATCCCGTCCACATCGGCCTGCCCGCTGGCCTCGCCGGGACGCTCCGCGCGCTGCCGGAACCGGGCGTACCCCTCCAGCTTGTCGCGGAGCGAGGCGAACGTGAACGGCTTGAGCAGGTACTGCACCACCCCGACCGACACCGCCGTGCGGACCACCGTCAGATCGCGCGCCGAGGTCACCGCGATCACGTCCACCGCCAGGCCGCCCGCGCGCAGCGCCCGGCACACCTTCAACCCGTGCGTGTCCGGCAGGTAGAAGTCGAGCAGGACGACGTCCACCGGCTCGCGCTCGCAGAACCGCAGCGCGTCCGCGCCCGAGTGCACCACCCCGGCCACCGTGAAGCCCGCGACCCGCTCCACGTACTGCCGGTGCGCCTCGGCGGCGACCAGGTCGTCCTCGACCACCAACACCCTGATCACGAAGTGCCCGCCTCCCGCGCCGCGCCCGCGCCCGCGTCCCCGCCGGCGGCCACCGGGTGCCGCATCGGCAGGCGGACCCGCACCACCGCGCCGGCGGCGCGCTCGACCTCGATCCGGCCGCCGTAGCGCCGCACCGCCTGCCCGACCAGCGCCAGGCCCAGCCCGCGCGGCCCGGCGGGGCCCTCGGGGGCCTTGGTCGTCCAGCCGCGCCGGAACATCTCCTCCGCCGCCTCCTGGTCCATGCCGGGCCCGTTGTCGCGCACCTCCATGACCAGGTCGTCCTCTTCCGTGCGGGCCGACACCCGCACCCGCGGCGGGACGTCGGCCGCGCGGCCGTCCGGCGGGCCCTCGATCACCGCGTCCACCGCGTTGTCGATCAGGTTGCCCAGGATGGTGACCAGGTCGCGGGGCTCGATCGCGCCCTCGGTGGTCTCGATCGTGGTGTCCTCGGCCACCTCCAGCTCCACCCCGCGCTCGGCGGCCTCGGTCGACTTGCCGAGCAGCAGCGCCGCCAGCACCGGCTCCCGCACCGCGCCCACCACCCGGTCGGTGAGCCGCTGCGCGGTGCGCAGCTCCGCGGTGGCGAACTCCACCGCCTGCGCGGGACGGCCGATCTCGACCAGCGACACCACGGTGTGCAGCCGGTTGGCGGCCTCGTGCGCCTGCGAGCGCAGCGACTCGGCGAACCCCCGGACGGTGTCCAGCTCCCCCATCAGCGCCTGCAGCTCGGTGTGGTCGCGCAGGGTCACCACGTTGCCCATGGCCCGGTCGCGGGACCGCACCGGGGCGGTGTTGACGACCAGCACCCGGGTGTCGCCGACATGGATCTCGTCGGACCGCGGCTCGGCCGAGTTCATCGCGCCGACCAGCTCCGCCGGCAGCCCGAGCCCGTCGGCGGGCTCGCCCGTCGGATCGCGTTCCAGGTCCAGCAGGTCGCGGGCGGCGTCGTTGCACAGCACGACCCGGCCGTCGCGGTCGAGGAGGACGAGCCCCTCCCGGACGGCGTGCAGGATCGCCTCGTAGTAGTCGAACATGCCGCGCAGCACGGCCGGGGCCACGCCGCGCGTCTGCCGCCGCAGCCGGGCGGACACCAGCCAGCTGCCCGCGATCCCGGCCGCCAGCACCCCGGCCGCCACCGCCGCCAGCGGCAGCGCGCGGTCCTGCAGCTCGGCGGAGATCGCCCGGATGGTGATCCCGACCGCGACCAGCGCCACCACCCGGTGCGCATCGTCGAACACCGGGGTCACGGTGCGGACCGACGGCCCCAGCGTGCCGGTGTAGGTCTCGGAGAACGTCCGCCCGGCCAGCGCCGGCGCCGTGTTCCCGACGAAGGTCTTGCCGATCTTGTCCGGGGTGGGGTGGGTGTAGCGGACGCCGGACGTGCTCATGATCGTGATGAAGTCCACCCGGGTGTCGCGGCGCACCCGCTCGGCGTACGGCTGCAGCGCCCTGCTGGGGTCGGGCCGCGCCAGCGCCGACCGCACGCTCGGCGCGTCCGCCAGCGTGAGCGCCACCACGGTCACGGTCTGCCGGGCCCGGTCGACGGCGGCGCGCTCGGAGTCCAGGTACGCCAGCACCGCGCCGGCGACCACCAGCAGCCCGACGATCACGGCCTGCAGCGCCAGCAGCTGCCGTGCGAGGCTCCAGCCCCTGCCCGACACCTCACCCACCTCTGCACTCGACACCAGGTCACGGCACCGATCGGTCCGGCCGTGGCCGGAACGTCAAGCGTCGTGAACGAAATGTACACAAACGTGACCGCAATCACAGACCCCCGCATAGTCGCATGCAGATCCGCTTGACCGAACGCGATCCCACCCTCACGTACCGACGATCATGAGCGGGCCACCCCCGCTCCCGACAGCCGAGGAGGCGACCGTGGCGTCACAGTCCGCCACCCCATCCCCAGGCCGGGCCGACCAGGACCGCCCGCAACGCCGTGAACGTGTGCACTACCTGTACATCGCGGTGATCGTCGCGGTGCTGCTCGGCGTGCTCGTCGGCTTCATCGCCCCGGATCTGGCCAAGGAGCTCAAACCGCTCGGCACCGGATTCGTGAACCTGATCAAGATGATGATCTCGCCGATCATCTTTTGCACCATCGTACTCGGCATCGGCTCGGTGACCCGGGCCGCCAAGGTCGGCAAGGTCGGCCTGATCGCCCTCTCGTACTTCCTGGTGATGTCGACCTTCGCGCTGGCCATCGGGCTGGCGGTCGGCAACATGCTGGAGCCGGGCACCGGCTTGCACCTCGACCCCGCGGGCACCGCCGAGGCCAAGGAGGCGGCCAAGGGCGGCGAGGGCACCACCGACTTCCTGCTCGGCATCATCCCCACCACGCTGGTGTCCGCGCTGACCGAGGGCGAGGTGCTGCAGACCCTGCTGGTCGCGCTGCTGGCCGGGTTCGCGCTGCAGCAGCTCGGCCCGAAGGGCGAGCCGATCCGGTTCGCGGTCGAGATGGCGCAGCGCTGGGTCTTCAAGATCCTTTCGATGATCATGTGGGCGGCGCCGGTCGGCGCGTTCGGCGCGATCGCCGCCGTGGTCGGCGAGACCGGCTGGGAGGCGCTGCGCAGCCTGGCCGTGATCATGCTTGGCTTCTACATCACCTGCGCGCTGTTCGTGTTCGGGGTGCTGGGCACGGTGCTGTGGGCCGGCGCCCAGATCAACATCCTGTCGCTGCTGCGCTACCTGGGCCGCGAGTTCCTGCTGATCCTGTCCACGTCCTCCTCGGAGACCGCGCTGCCCCGGCTGATCGCCAAGATGGAGCACCTGGGCGTCAGCAAGCCGGTGGTCGGCATCACCGTGCCCACCGGGTACTCCTTCAACCTGGACGGCACCGCGATCTACCTGACCATGGCCACGCTGTTCATCGCCGAGGCGCAGGACCAGCCGCTGCCGCTGGGATCGCAGATCGCGCTGCTGTTCTTCATGATCATCGCGTCCAAGGGCGCGGCCGGGGTCAGCGGCGCCGGGCTGGCCACCCTGGCCGGCGGGCTCCAGTCGCACAAGCCCGAACTGGTCGACGGCGTCGGCTTCATCGTGGGCATCGACCGGTTCATGTCCGAGGCCCGGGCGCTGACCAACTTCGCAGGGAACGCGGTCGCGACCGTCCTGGTCGGCAAGTGGACCGGTGAGTTCGACTCCGCCCGCGCCCAACGGGTGCTCGCCGGCGACGACCCGTTCAACGAGGCCACCATGGTCGACGACATCCCCGCCTCCTCCGGCCCGCGGCTCGAGAAGTCCCCCGTCGGCGCTTCGGTCACCCGCACGGACGGGATCCCCCAGCCCGACGGGTTGGCGGAACCGGCGGTCGCGGACGGGAAACGCTCTCCCTAGAACACCCCCCAGAACCGCCGCCCCCGGCTGGGGCTCGAGCTCCCACGTGCCCGAGCCGGGGGCAGGGCGGAACCCCCGTCCCCCCGAACCCCCGCCCCCGATCCCCCCAGATCCGATGGCCCTGCGTCCCGCCGGTCCGCCGCCCCGTAGCCCCCTTGCTCAGGCGGACGCGCGCACCGGACGCAGGGCCATCGGCACGGGATCGTCCATGTGGAAGCGCAGCACCACGATCAGGTGCTCCATCTCCATCGCGGTGCGGTAGCGCTGCACCGGGCCGTTCGCGAGATCGGCGTGGATCCGGGCGGGCACCGCGCCCTCGTCGCACGTCACGTGGACCCGGACCCGGGGCCTGGACGCGCTGCCGGTGAACCGGATCCGCGCCTCCCGCACCCCCTGGATCAGCCGGACGTCCCGCAGCAGCTCGCCCACCGCGACGTCGGCCAGGTTCCGGGTCTGGAAGTCCAGCGCGGGACGCCGCAGCCGCACCAGCGCCTGCACCTGCACCCCCGCCCACACCAGCCCGCCGAACGCGACGCCCTCGCACACGGCCCCCGCCACCGGCCAGAACCACTGCTGCCCCGCCGCGAACCGCGACATGGCCGGACGCAGCACGGGATCGGCCGCGAACCCGGCGCCCAGCACCCCGCACCCCGCCAGCAGCGCGCCCAGCCCGGCGGCCAGCAGCACCGTCCCGATCACCGCGGTCCCGACCCGCATGTCAGTCCTTCCGCCACTTCAACCGGACGTGCACGCGCCGCGGGTCGAGCAGGTCGATCTCCGCGAGCCGCGACGCCACCGCACCCCGGACCAGCTCGTCCAGGTTGGCCGGGTTGCGGTAGTAGGTAGCGGCCCGGACCGACACGCGGCGCCGGAACCGGCCGCCGCGCACCCGCGCCCGGGCCCGGACGATCCCGGGCACCGCCAGCGCCGCCGCGGCCAGCGACCGCTGCAGCTCCCGGCGCCCGATCACGGCGGCCATCAGCGGGTCGGCGGCGCGCAGCGGCAGCGTCCGCGGACGGCGCCGCGGCAGCAGCGCGAGCAGGACCAGCCCGCCGAGCCCGGCCACGGCGGCGGCCGCGCCGCGCACCGGCGCGTCCCGCCAGGCCGACTCGCGCAGCCAGGCCGACCAGCGGTCGGCCGGCACCAGCCCGGCCGGCTCGCCGACCAGGGCGGTCACCACTTCGAGCGTCCCGATGAAGCCGGCCGCCAGCAGCAGCGGCGCGGCGACCAGGCCGGTCACCTGGACCGAGCGGAACTCGCGCGCGGCCAGCCGCCGCGCCCGGCGCCGTTCCCGCCGCCGGGCCCGCGCGCCGCCGGACGTCCCGGATACGAGCGTGTCGCCCATCACCACCCCCGAGGTGCGTTCACCACTGGTCACCCATGGTGGGGGAAGATCACGCTGAGTGAAACCCGGCAGGCCGGGGCGGCCTCAGCTCAGCGGAAGACGACGGTGCGGTCGCCGTTCGGCAGGACGCGGTGCTCGGCGTGCCAGCGCACCGCGCGGGCCAGGGCCAGGCACTCCATGTCGCGGCCGACCGCCATCAGGTCCTCCGGGCTGTGGGTGTGGTCGACCCGGGCGACCTCCTGCTCGATGATCGGGCCCTCGTCCAGGTCGGCGGTGACGTAGTGCGCGGTGGCGCCGATCAGCTTGACGCCGCGCGCGTGCGCCTGGTGGTACGGGCGGGCGCCCTTGAAGCCCGGCAGGAACGAATGGTGGATGTTGATGATCCGTCCCGGCAGCTTGCCGCAGAAGTCGTCGGAGAGGATCTGCATGTAGCGGGCCAGCACCACCAGGTCGGCCCGGTAGTGGTTGACGAGCGTGCGGACCTCGGCCTCCTGCGCGGCCCTGCCGCCCTCGGCCACCGGCAGGTGGTGGTAGTCGATCCCGTACGACTGGGTGAGCGGGCGCAGGTCGGGGTGGTTGGAGACGACCGCGACGACGTCGATGTCGAGCAGCCCGGACCGCTGCCGGTAGAGCAGGTCGTTCAGGCAGTGGCCGGCCCTGGACACCATGATCAGCACGCGTTCGCGGCGGGCGGTGTCGGTCAGGCTCCAGTCCAGGCCAAGGTCGGGCACCAGCGCGGCGAACGCGCCGCGCAGCTCGTCGGGGTCGGTGCCGGGCGGCGCGGCGAACTGCACCCGCATGAAGAACCGCCCGCTGTCCCCGGCCCCGCGGTCGCTGTACTGCTGGCTCTCGAGGATGTTGCAGCCGCGCTCGGCCAGCAGGCCGGACACCGCCGCGACGATGCCGGGACGGTCCGGGCAGGAGAGCGTCAGTACATATTCGGACACGACGTCACTTTCGCTGAGAGGGAGTCATTCGAGCTTACGCGGCGGGCGTGATCGGAATGGCGACCGCCCGCTGATCCGCGGTTCCTACCAGCGGGTAGTTTCAGTAGGGCGACCCGGGTTAGATTCGCTCGCATGAGGCGACTCCTTGCCGTTCTCTTGACCCTCACATTGCTCGCGACCGCATGCAGCGGGGGCAAGGAGGGCGACCGGGGAAAGGGCCGGGAGAGCGGGAAGGGCAGGCCGGCCGCGACCGAGCGGCCGCCCTCGGAGGTCGGCGGGATCCCGACGGCGGCCGGCACTCACAAGCAGAAGCTGGACGTGGGAACCTTCGGCCACCGCGAGTACCTGCTGCACGTCCCGCCCAAGCTGGCCGCGGGCGCCTGGCGCGGCGGCAGGCCTGACGATCCGCCGCCGCTCGTGCTGGCGCTGCACGGCGGGCTGGCCAACATGCGGCAGATGCGCACGCTGACCGGGTACGACGCCATCGCCGACGACAAGGGCTTCCTGGTCGCCTACCCCGACGGGTTCATGACCACCTGGAACGCGGGCGACTGCTGCGGCCCGGCCAAGGTCGGCAAGATCGACGACGTCGGCTTCCTGAGCAGGCTGATCGACAAGCTGACCGGCGCCGGGCTGGCCGACCCCCGCCGGGTGTACGTGACCGGCTTCTCCAACGGCGCCGGGATGGCCTACCGGATGGCGTGCGAGCGGCCGGGCAAGGTGGCCGGGATCGGGGTGGTCGAGGGCGCGCTGGTGACGCCGTGCGAGCCGGACCGGCCGGTCTCGGCGATGATCGTGCACGGCACCGCGGACCGCAGCGTCCCGTTCGGCGGCGGCGGCCGCCGCGACTTCAACGACGGCCGCCCGTTCCCGCCCGTCTCGGACGCCGTGGACTTCTGGCGCAAGGCCGGCGGGCTGCCCGAGCCGAAACGGCCGCTGCGCGGGCTGGGCGACGGCGCCGCGTGCGCCGGGACGGGCAAGGGCGGGCGCGGGGCCGAGGTGGCCTTCTGCAAGATCGAGGGCGGCACGCACCGCTGGCCTGCCGGGGCGAGCCGGATGCTGTGGACGTTCTTCGCCGACCATCCGCGACCGCGGTGACCTCCACCCCGACGGAAACATGAGAGTTATTCATCTTCCGTGTTCTGTGGCAGTCTTGTCCCTATGAACCTCAGGGCGACCGCATGAACCTCCGGGAACGCTACGACACCGCCACCGCGGGGCTTGAGGCTCCGTTCGCGGCCGTCGACATGGCCGCGTTCCGCGCCAACGCCGCCGGCCTCGTCCGCCGCGCCGCCGGGAAACCCATCCGGGTGGCCAGCAAGTCGGTGCGCTGCCGGGCCCTCCTGGACGAGGTCCTGGCGATGGACGGCTTCGCCGGGATCATGGCGTTCACCCTGCCCGAGGCGCTCTGGCTGGCCCGGCACGGCACCTCCGACGACATCCTGGTGGCCTACCCGACCACCGACCGCACCGCCATCGCCGAACTGGCCGCCGACGAGCGCGCCGCCGCCGCCGTCACCCTCATGGTCGACTGCACCGAGCACCTCGACCTGATCGAGGAGAGCGCGGGCGGGCGGCCGGTCCGCGTCTGCGTCGACATCGACGCCTCGTACCGGCCGCTGGGCGGGCGGCTGCGGTTCGGCGCGCGCCGCTCCCCGCTGCGCACCCCGGCCGACGTGCGCGCCCTGACCGAGCACATCCTCAAGCGGACCGGCCTGCGCCTGGTCGGGCTCATGGCCTACGAGTCGCAGATCGCCGGCGTCGGCGACCGCCCGCCCGGCAAGCCCGCGCTGGCCAAGGCGATCGGCACGATGCAGCGCCGGTCCCGGCTGGAGCTGGCGGTGCGCCGGGCCGAGATCGTGCGGGCCGTGCGGGAACTGGCCGACCTGGAGTTCGTCAACGGCGGCGGCACCGGCAGCGTCGAGAAGACCGCGCGGGAACGTGCCATCACCGAGATCGCCGCCGGGTCCGGCCTCTACCAGCCGCACCTGTTCGACAACTACTCCAACTTCACCGGGCGGCCCGCGGGCCTGTTCGCGCTGCCGGTCGTCCGCCGTCCCGGCCCCGGCGTCGTCACCTGCCTCGGCGGCGGCTACCTCGCCTCCGGCCCCGCCGACAAGCTGCGGCTCCCCCAGCCCTACCTGCCGACCGGGCTGGCCTACGACTCCGACGAGGGCGCCGGCGAGGTGCAGACCCCGCTGCTGGGCGCCACCGCCGACCTGCTGCGGATCGGCGACCGGGTGTGGTTCCGCCACACCAAGGCCGGGGAGCTGTGCGAACGGTTCGACGCCCTGCACCTGCTGGACGGCGAGCGGCTCGTCCGCACCGTCCCCACCTATCGCGGCGAGGGCGCCGCATTTCTTTGACCCGGACGGACCCCGAGCGGCTACGTTGGCCGGTATGACCAACGCACCACTGATCAGCGTTCGCGGCGAGGCGGTCCTGGAGGTCGAGCCGGAGATCGCCCGGCTGTCGGTGCACGTACAGACGCAGGAGCGCGACCGGCGTACGGCGCTGGACCGGCTGGTGGAGCGGAACCAGCGCTGCCTGGAACTGATCAAGTCGTACGGGGACGCGATCGAGAAGCTGGAGACCGGCGGGCTGTCGATCAGCCCGCAGCTGAAGTACCGCCGCAAGGAAGGCGACATCCGCGCCTACCAGGGCACGGTCTGGATCCGGCTGGTGGTCGTCGACTTCGCCGCGCTCGGCGAGCTGGTGACCCGGCTCGGCGATCTCGAGCGCACCTACGTGCACGGCCCCGACTGGGGGCTGCGCCGCGACAGCGAGGTCTACAAGCGGGCGGCGCGGCAGGCGGCCGGCGAGGCGGTCGAGCGGGCCCGCAGCTACGCCGAGGCGCTGGGCGCCCGCCTCACCGGCCTGGTCGAGCTGGCCGACGAAGGGCTGACCAGCGACACCCGCGCCACCGCCCAGCCGATGGCCGTGATGGCCGGCTACGGCGCCGCGCCGCGCGGCGGGGCCGACGAACCGCAGGCGATCGACCTGGAGCCCGCCACGCAGATCGTCCGCGCCGCCGTCGAGGCCCGCTTCACCGCCACACCTCCAGACCTGGAGCAGGAGGTGTCCTAGGCGGCGCAACCGGGACGCCTCGCGGGGGGTTTCCGGCAGAACGCCGCGACGGAGCAGAGAGGTTGGGATGACAGCAGCGGAACAGGAGAGATCACCGGTACCGGGGGCGCCGGGGCTGGCCGAACCGGGGCGGCCGCCGGAGCCGTCCTTGCAGGACCCTTGCAGCGAGCGCGGCCCGGCCGGGGAACTGCTGCACAGGCACCAGCATCCGGACACCGCCGCGCGCCCGCTGGACGTGTTCCTGTCCGGACAGGTCTTCATGGACATGATCTTCACCGGGCTGCCCGGGCTGCCCCCGCCCGGCACCGAGCTGGTCACCGACGGGCTCGGCTCGGCCCCCGGCGGCATCGCCAACATCGCCGTCGCGATGAGCCGGCTCGGGCTGCGCACCGGCCTGGCCGCCGCCTTCGGCGACGACATGTTCGGCGCCTACCTGTGGCGCACCCTGTCCGAGCAGGAGAACGTCGACCTGCGCTGGGCACGCCGGGTCGCCGGGTGGTCCACCCCGGTGACGGTGTCGATGGCCTACGCCGCCGACCGCAGCATGGTCACCTACGCCCGGCCGCTGCCCCCTGGTGACCTGGTCGCCTCCCCGCCGCACGCCGCGACCTGCGTCGTCGAGATCGACAAACCGGTGCCGGACTGGGCGCTGGCGCTGCGCGCGACCGGCTCGCTGGTCTTCGCCGACGCGGGCTGGGACCCGACCGAGACCTGGTCCACCGACGTGCTCGACCGGCTGGCGCAGGTGGACGTGTTCCTGCCCAACGCCGTCGAGGCGATGGCCTACACCCGCACCCGCACCCCCGAGGACGCCCTCGCCGCGCTCGCCGACCGCGTCCCCGTCGTGGTGGTCAAGCAGGGCGGGCGCGGCGCGATCGCGATCGACTCCGGCACCGGCGAGCGCGCCGCCGCGCCCGCGCTGCCCGTCGCCGCGCTCGACCCGACCGGCGCGGGCGACGTGTTCGCCGCCGGTTTCGTGTTCGGCACCCTGGCCGGATGGCCGCTGGAGAACCGGCTGCGGTTCGCCAACCTGTGCGCCGGGCTGTCGGTGCGCCACCACAGCGGCTCGCTCGGCGCGCCGTGCTGGGGCGAGATCGCCGCGTTCGGCGAGAGCGGCGAGGTGCCGGCCGAGGTGCTGGAGCAGTACGCCTTCGTCGTCCCCTACATCCCCGAGGCCGAGCTGGAGAGCGGCGCCGACTCGGTCACCCGGGCCGAGCCGACGCTGCGGCACAGCGCGTTCTGAACGCCCGGGAGCCGCGGCGCGTACCTCAGGACGTGGGAGGAACCGACTGCGGGGAGTACAGGATCGGCCTCGGCGTCTACGCCATCGGGAAACTGACCGGGGATGAGGCCGCCGAGCTGCGCGAGCACCTGGCCGGATGCGGCATGTGCCGGGCGGAGCTGGACGAGCTGAGCACGGTGGCCGACATCCTCACCGCCACGATGGCCCCCTCGGCCACGGCCCAGGCCCGGACGGCGCGAGGCGCCGGCCGCCGCGCTCGCACGCGGCCCGCCGGCGCCTCGTCCAGGCTGCTCAACGGCGCCTGCGCCGCCTCCAGACCACCAGGGCGGTGACCGCGACCGCCGCGCCGACCCCGGCCAGTACCAGCCGCGGGTCCACCCCGCCGCGCCCGCCTTCCGCGTCGTCCGGGTCGTCCGCGCGGTGCTTGCCGCCCCCGTCGGACGACCGCGGGACCATCGCGCCGACCGCCTTGGCGACCTGGCCCGCCTCGTCCTTCAGCCGCTCGGCGCCGCGCTGCGCCACGTTCCGCGGGCTGACCCGCTCGGCCAGCTCGTCGATCGTCTGCGCGAGCTCAAGGCGGGTGCGCTCGATCCGCCGTTCCAGCGCGTCCGGGTCGCGGGACCTGTCAGCCATGCCTGTTCCTTCTCGTCCGAGCCTCAGCCACGCATGATCCGAACAGTGTCGCAGGTCTTCCGGCGAAACGCCCGTCGCATCCCAGCCGGTACGGTGGAGCCGTCCATCCACAGAAAGGCGGTACCGGTGTCCGATCGGTTGGAGCCCGGCGACGTCGCACCCGAGTTCGAGCTGCTCGACGCGGACGGCGCCCAGGTCAGCCTGGCGTCGCTGCGCGGCAGGCGGGTGATCCTCTACTTCTACCCGGCGGCGATGACGCCCGGCTGCACCAAGGAGTCGGTCGACTTCCAGAGCAACCTGGCCGAGTTGGAAGCCGCGGGCGTCACCGTCGTGGGCGTCTCCCCGGACGAGCCCGGCAAGCTCGCCAAGTTCCGGGAGAAGGAGGGCCTGACCTTCCCGCTGCTCTCCGACCCCGACGCCAAGGTGCTGCAGGTCTACGGCGCGTACGGCGAGAAGAAGCTGTACGGCAGGGTCGTGGTGGGCGTGATCCGGTCGACCTTCATCATCGACGCCGAGGGCAAGGTCGAGAAGGCCTACTACAACGTGAAGGCCACCGGCCACGTCGACAGGCTGCGCCGCGACCTCGGGCTCTAGCCACTGGGAGCGCTGGCACTGGGATTGTGCGGACGGGGGGACTCGAACCCCCACGGTGTCTCCACCAACAGGACCTAAACCTGTCGCGTATGCCGAATTTCGCCACGTCCGCCCGATGCCGTGGACTCCGCCCCGGTCATTCTTGAAGGCGAGCACAGCTTAGCGCTCCCGTCACACCGCGGGACATCCCTTTCTCCGTCCGTATCGCCGGGCCAGGGCCGTCCGTAAGGGCAAAATCTCAGTTGGTGAGAATCGCCCTCGGCAAGGGGTGTCCCGCGGCCTACGCTTGACAGGTCCCGCCCGTCCGCGTCGAGCGCTCCCCCGCACGCGGCGAGCGACGCAGCCGACCGCCGACGCAGGTGGGGTCATCGTGAGCAGCGCACCCTTCACCCATCGCGTCCTCCCCTACGACGGGATGGACGACTACCTGGCCGGTGCCGTCCCCTTCCTGCGCGCCGGCGTCGAGGCCGGCGACCGGGTGCTCGCCGTGACCCCGCTGGCCTCCCGGATGCTGCTGCGCGACGCCCTCGGCACGGACACGGCGGCCGAGATCGGCTTCACCGACTCCGCCGGTTGGTTCGCCCACCCGTCCCGCACCCTGTCCGACTGCCTCTGCGAGGCCGACGCGCCGGCCTGGAACGGCCGCCGGCTGCGGCTGCTGGCCGAGCCCGCGTGGGCCGCGCGCCGCCCGCTGGAGGTACTGGAATGGCAGCGGGTCGAGGCGCTGGTCAACATCGCGTTCACCGGCACCGGCGCCGCGATCCTGTGCGCGTACGCGCGGACGCTCCCGCCGGGCGTGATCGCGGCGTCCCGCCGCACCCACCCCGAGATCGTCAAGGGCGGCGCCGCGCTGGCCAACCCCCTCTACACCGACCCCTGGGCCTACAGCACGCAATGCGACAGCGCGCCGCTGCCCGCCCCGCCGCCCGGCGCCGAGACGCTGCCGCTCGACCTCCCGGACCTGTACTGGCTGCGGCAGTACGTCGCCGACTTCGCCCGGCGCACCCCGCTCCCCCATGACGACCTGCAGCGGCTCCTGGTCGCGGTGACCGAGATCGTCACCAACGCGACCCGGCACGGCAGGCCCCCGATCGTACTGACGATGTGGGCCGACCCCGAAGACCGCTCGCTGGTCTGCCAGGTCGCCGACGGAGGCCGGTGGCCGCCCGGCGCCGACCTCGGCCTGATCCCGCCCCGTCCCGGAGGGCCCGGCCGGTTCGGGCTGTGGGCGGTCCGCCTGCTCTGCTCCGGTGTTCAGATCCGTACCGGCGACCGCGGCACCACGGTGCGGCTGCGGCTCCGCCTACCCGACCCCGCCGACGGCGCCGCACCCGCCGCGACGGCGACCACGGTCAACACAGCGTGAGGGACTCCATGCGTTGGGCTTCCAAACCCGTCGAACCGGCGTACGCTGAACCAGACCCAGCCGACCCCGATGGGCAGGCCATGGAAACCACCTGGTTCGCCAAGCGCCCCGTCAGCGACGTCCGCCCCGGTGACCATGCCTGGCTGGCCTACTCCGGCGCCGAGGAGCGCGACCGCGTCATCGGCGCCTTCATCAGGGAAGGGCTCGACAACAACGAGAAGGTCGTCTACGTGACCGACACCCCGGCGGAGGGCCTGCCCGGGATGCGCGCGCGGACCTCGCCGGACCTGGACGCGTTCGTCGAGTCGCGGCAGCTGCGGGTGATCCCGCGCGAGCAGGCGTGCCTGGACGCCGGCGGCCGGTTCGTCCCGGAGAAGATGCTGGAGACGCTCGCGCACGAGGCCGGGCAGACCTTCGGCCAGGGCTTCCGCGCGGTGCGGCTCACCACCGACCACACCTGGGTGATGAACGCTCCCGGCCGCGCGGACCTGGCCGAGATGCTGGGCTGCGAGCACCGCTTCGGCGACACCGTCTCGCCCAGCACCATGGCGATGGCCATCTGCCAGGTCGCGCGGCGGGCCTGCCGGGACGACGAGCTCGCCGCGCTGCGCGACACCCACGAGGTGCTGGTGGAGATCAATCCCGAATACGACGACGGAATCCTCAAGATCGTGCGCACCTTCGACCCCCACGGCCTGCGCGTCGAGGGCGAGCTCGACGACGTCCGGCACGCCGCGTTCGCCGACCGGCTCGGCGCGCTGGTCCGGTCCCACCACCGGATCCACCTCGACCTGTCCCGGCTGGGCTTCATCGACCTCGGCGGGCTGCGCCTGCTCGCGCGGCACGCCGCCGCGCGGGGCGGCGACCGGACGCTCGTGCTGGACGACCTGGCGCCCGCCGTCGAGAACATCATCGAGGCGGTCGGCTGGCACCGGCTGCCCGGGATCGTCCCCGGCCGCCGCCGCGGCCGTCCGGAGCACGCCGGCGGACGGGCCCGAGGGACGCGAGGGGAAGGGCGGTGCCGGTGACGCTGGAGCACAGGGCGTTCCTGTACGACGGCATCGAGCGGTTCCTCACGGTCGCCGTCCCGTACCTGCGCGAGGGCGTGGAGGCCGAAGAGGCCGTCGTCGTGGTGCTCCGCGAACCGGGCCTGAGCGCGCTGCGCGACGTGCTCGCCCCCTTCGCCGGGCAGATCGACTTCTACCCGTCCGACGCCTTCTACCTGCATCCGGTCCGCACGCTGAAGAGCTACCAGGAACTGCTCGCCGCCAAGGCGCCGCGTGCGATCCGGGCGCTGGCCGAGCCGGTCTGGCAGGGCCGGACGCCCCGCGAGACCCTCGAATGGGCGCGCTACGAGTCGCTCGTCAACGTGGTGTTCAAGGACGCCGATGCCCGCGCGATGTGCCCGTACGACCTCGCCGCCCTGCCGCCCGCCGTCATCGACCACGCCCGCCGCACCCACCCCCTGCTCGCGTGGGACGCCGGCACCGCCGGCAGCCGCGACTACGTCGACCCGGCCGACTTCGGCGCGGAATGCGACCGGGCCCGCCGCTTCGGCGACCGCCGCGGCGCCGCGTACTTCGCCGTCGCCTCCGACGACCTGCATGCCCTGCGCGCCTTCGTCGGCGGGCGGGCGAGCGCGCACGGCCTCGACGACCCGGCCGCGCGGAACCTCGTCACCGCCGTGAACGAGGTGGCCGCCAACGCGCTGCGGCACGGCTCGCCGCCGGTCGGCGCGTGGATCTGGTCCGACGGGCCCGAACTGCTGTGCGAGATCGGCGACAACGGCCTGTGGCGCCCAGGGCCGCACACCGGGTTCATCCCGCCCGAGTCCGCCCTGGAGCGCGGCTTCGGGCTGTGGACGGTCCGGCTGCTGGTCGACCTGATGGAGCTGCGCACGGGCTGGGACGGCACCTTCGTCCGCCTCCACGTCCGCCGATGACCCGTCCCGGCCGTCCGGGCGCGTCCACATCCGGCCGCGGCGGCCACCCCGTGAAAGTCTCACATGGCGAGGAAACATGGTGTTCCGGGCGCCGCACGGCCGCCGGGGCGCGCCGTAGCCTTGGACGTACGGCGAAACAGGAACCCACGACGGCGCCGCAGGCGGGATGGGAGGCGTCATGGAGACCCTCTGGTCCGTGCGCAGACCGGTCCGCGAGCTGCGGCCGGGCGACCACGGCTGGCTGGCGTACGCGGGCGAGGCCGAGCGGCGCCACGTCACCGGCGCCTACGTCCGCGCCGGGCTGGCCGCCGGGGAGGCCGTCGTCTACATCGCCGGCACCGCCCCGATCACCGTTCCGGGGCTGCCGCCCGAGCCCGTCCCGGACGGGCTGCTGCGCGTGGTCGCCCTCGACCGCGCGCCCGCCGCCGGACGGCACGGCCCGACGGCCTTCCCGGACGTCCTGCTCGACACCCTCACCGGCGAGATCGCCCGCGCCGAGGAGCGGGGCCGCCGCGGGGTCCGGATCGCCGCCGACCTGACCTGGACGCTGCGCCTGCCCGACGGCCTGGAGACGCTGCTGCGCTGCGAGCGCGACATCGATCTGGTGATCGGGCCGAGCACCCGCGCGATCGCCGTCTGCCAGTTCGACCGGTCCCGCTGCGCCCCGGCGGAACTGGACGCCCTCGGCGCCGCGCACGGCGTCGCGGTCGATCCCGACCCGGAATTCGAGGACTCCGTGCTCCGTGTCGTGCGTACGTTCAAGCCCCCGGGCCTCGCCTTCAGCGGTGAGCTGGACGCGTCCCGGCACGCCGTGCTCGTCCAGGCGCTGGCGACGGTCATGACGAGCGCGGGCGACCAGGAGGTGCACCTCGACCTGGGCGGGCTCGGCTTCATCGATCTGGGCGCGCTCAACATCCTCGCCCAGACGGCCGGGCACCCGGACAACCGGGCCGCGCTGGTGCTCGACCGCCTGTCGCCGCAGCTGCGGACCGTCATGGAGACGGTCGGCTGGCACATGCTGCCCGGCCTGCGCCTGGGCTCCTGACCGCTCCGCCCCCGCTCAGGGGCGGCCAGGAGCCGGCGTGGCGCTCGGCTCGGGCGGCCGGGCGCTGCTCTGGGGTACACCTGGAGGAGCGGACGGCGCCGGTCCCGATGGCTGCGGCTTGCGGTACGGCGGCCGCGCGGTGACGGGCGGCTCGTCTTCCGGTACCCGCGACGGTGCCCCAGGCCGCGTCGACATCGGCGCGGGCGTGCTCGGTGTGGGCGTGCTCGGCGCGGTCGTGCCGGGCGGCGGGCCCATCGGCCCCGGCGCCGGCGCACGTTCCTCCCCCGGCCACAGGAACACCAGCGCCACCGCGACGGCGGTCGCCGCGAGCACCGGCACCGCCCACTTGAACAGCCTGCGCCACGCCGTACCCGGCCGCGCGGGCCGCCCGGGGCCGGGATTCTGGAGCCGGTGCAGCAGGGCCGGATCGGGATGGATGCCGTCCGCGGCGCGCCGGTAATGCTCGCGCACCAGGGTCTCGAGCTCATCGTTCATGCGCCCGGCCCTCCTCCCTCTCCCCGTCTCGCGTGCGCGCGTCGACGTGCCGGCGCAAGGTGGCCATCGCGCGCGAGGTGTGGCTCTTGACCGTGCCCCGCGAGATCCGCAGGGCGTCGGCGATCTCCTGCTCGTTCAGGTCGCACCAGTACCGCAGCACGACCACCGCGCGCTGCTTCACCGGCAGCGCCCGCAGCACCTCGTCGAGGCCGCCTTCGAGCCCGGTGAACGTCCCGGCGGACGTCCCGGCCAGCCGTTCCAGGTCGGCGGGCGACCCGGCCGGGACGTCCCGCCGCCGGGCCCGCCGCCGGTTCTCGTCGATGGCCAGGTTGACCAGCACCTTGCGCGCGTACGCCTCGGGCTCCCCGGCCGCGACCCGCTTCCAGCGCCGCGCGACGCGCTCGTAGGTCACCTGGAGCAGGTCCTCCGCGAGGTGCCGGTCGTACACCAGGAACATCGCGGTGCGCAGGAGACGGCCCGCGGTGGAGGCCACGAACTCCTCGAACGTGATCTCCCCACCGCGGACCTCCTCCGCGTTCACCGTCAACAGATCGCACCTACCTCGGGGACCGGGACGCCGTCGGCGGCGCCGTGGGCCCCGGCTCCGGCGGGGTCACCGACGGCACCGGGACCCCAGGAGCCCGCGACGGCTCGGGCGGCCTGGTCTCCGCCGGCGTGGACGGCTCCGCGCACGGCGGCACAGGCGTCGCCGTCGGCGGTTTGGACGGCTCCGGGCGCGGCGGAACCGGCCTTGCCGTAGGCGGCTTGGGCTCCCCCGGCTGGGCGGGCCTCGCCGTAGGCGGCTTGGGCACCTCCGGACGCGGCGCCCCAGGCCTCGCCGTAGGCGGCTTGGGCACCTCCGGACGCGGCGCCCCAGGCCTCGTCGCAGGCGGCGGGACGGGGGTCGGACGGCCCGGGGGATCGACCACCCGTCCCCCGGGGGCGGGCACGCCCGGGTTCGAGCAGGGGGCCGGCGTGACGATGTCGGGCCGCGCGCCGGACTGGGCCGCGATCCGGCGGGTCTGCGCCGAATCGTCGCCGGACGCGGCGGCCAGCAACAGCCCGGCGGCCACCACACCGGCGCCGCCGATACCGGTCACCGCGGCCACCAGCCGGCGGCGCGGACGCTTGTCGATCATGTCGCTCCTCGGGGGGGACGTTTCCGTTCACCCCCTTCAACCCCCGCCGCCGTCCCCGCGGTTGTCACGCCCGCGGACTTTCTCGCGGGGACGCCGGAGCGGCGGGCGTCAGAGCGTGCGGGCGGTGGCCAGCGCGTCGGGCAGCAGCGCGGCCAGCGCGCGGAACGCCCGGCCGCGATGGCTGATCGCGTCCTTCTCCGCCGCCGTCAGCTCGGCGTTGGTGCGGGTGTCGTCCTCCGGCACGAAGATCGGGTCGTAGCCGAAGCCGCCCGCGCCGCGCGGCGCGCGGATCACGTGCCCGCGCATGCGGCCCTCGACGACGTGCTCGGCGCCGCCCGGCACCACCAGCGCGGCGGCGCACACGAAGTGCGCGCCGCGGTGCTCGTCGCCGACATCGGCGAGCTGGTCGAGGACGAGGTCGAGATTGGCGCGGTCCTTGTCCGGGGCGGCCGAACCGAACCGGCCCGACCAGCGGGCCGACAGCACGCCGGGCATGCCGTTCAGGGCGTCCACGCACAGCCCGGAGTCGTCGGCGACGGCGGGCAGCCCGGTGCAGGCGGCGATCGCGCGGGCCTTCAGCAGCGCGTTGCCCTCGAAGGTCAGCTCGGTCTCGGGGACCTCGGGCGCGTCCGGGAACGCCGCCAGCCCGGTGACCTCGACGCCCAGGCCGTTGAGGATGCGCTCCAGCTCGGCGATCTTGGCGTTGTTGCGGGAGGCGAGAACGATCGTGGTCACCGGCCGAGGACCTCGTTCTGCAGCCGGGTCAGCTCGGCGCAGCCGCCGGCCGCCAGGTCGAGCAGCGCGTCCAGCTCGGCGCGGTCGAACGGGGCGCCCTCGGCGGTGCCCTGGACCTCGACGAAGCGGCCGTCGCCGGTGCACACGACGTTCATGTCGGTGCCGGCGGCCACGTCCTCCTCGTAGCACAGGTCGAGCCGCGGCTGCCCGTCGACCACGCCGACGCTGACCGCGGCGACCGAGGCGATGAGCGGATCGCCCTTGCACAGCCCGCGCTCGCGCATCCACCCGACCGCGTCGGCCAGCGCGACGTACGCGCCGGTGATCGCGGCGGTGCGGGTGCCGCCGTCGGCCTGGAGCACGTCGCAGTCGAGCTGGACGGTGTTCTCGCCGAGCGCCTTGAAGTCGAGGCAGGCCCGGATGGACCGGCCGACCAGCCGGGAGATCTCCTGGGTGCGGCCGCCCAGCCGGCCCTTGACCGACTCGCGGTCGGTGCGGGTGTTGGTGGCGCGGGGCAGCATCGCGTACTCCGCGGTGACCCATCCGAGCCCGCTGTCGCGCCGCCAGCGCGGCACCGAGTCCTGCACCGAGGCGGCGCACAGCACCCGGGTGCCGCCGAACTCCACCAGCACCGAGCCCTCGGCGTGGTCGAGCCATCCGCGCTGGAAGCGGACGGGCCTGAGCTGGTCGATTGCGCGATCATCTGGACGGGCCATGGCCTCCACCCTAGCCTCCCGGCGGCACCGTCCAGCACCGCTTTCCGCGGCGCCGCGGCCCGTCCGGGCGGCCGCCGAAAGCGGGTTGATCTCACTTTCTGCGGCTATGAATGACGGAGAGTCATGGCGGGGGGCGTTTCTGATGAAGAGGTACATCGCCGAGGGGGCCGGCACGGCGCTGCTGGTGTTCCTGGCCGTGGGCAGCGCCGTCTTCGGGCTGGCGCAGATCGGCGCGCTCGGGGTGGCGCTGGCGTTCGGGCTGGTGCTGGCGGCGCTGGCGTACGCGATCGGCCCGGTGTCGGGAGCGCACGTGAACCCCGCGACCACGGTGGGGATGCTGGTCGCCCGGCGGATCACGGCGACCGAGGCCGGGGTCTACATCGTCGCGCAGGTCGTCGGCGGGATCGTCGGGATGGCCCTGATCCGGCTGGTCGCGGCGGTGGGCGGGGCGACGATGCAGGTGAACGGGGCCAACAGCTACGGGGAGAAGATCAACGCGGCCGGGGCGTTCCTGCTGGAGACGATCATGACGTTCACGCTGGTGCTGGTCATGCTGATGGTGACCCGCCGCAACGACGTCTACGGCTTCGACGGGCTGGCGGTCGGCCTCACCCTGAGCCTGGTGAGCCTGCTGGGGATCCCGCTGACCGGCGCGTCGGTCAACCCGGCCCGGTCGATCGGACCGGCCCTGTTCGGCGGGGCCACGACGATGGCGCAGCTGTGGCTGTTCATCATCGCGCCGCTGCTCGGCGGCGCGCTGGCGGCGCTGGCCGAGCCGTTCATGCGGACCTTCCCCGATCGGACGCCCAACGAGCCGTCCCCGGACCTCGACGGGCGGCCGCCCGAACGCCCCGGAACGGGGGCGTGACCGCGGTCAGAGCTGGTACGTGAGTCCCACGTGCGCGAGCTCGATGTCGCCGCCGAACCCGCTGGCCTTGGCCTCCATGAGCGAGCGCTGCGCATCGTTCCACGGCACCAGATGGGTCAGGACGAGCCGGTCGACATCGGCGCGGGCGGCGTGCTCGCCCGCCTCCCGGGCGGTCAGATGCAGGTCGTTGGGCAGATCCGGCTGGGTCAGGAACGACGCCTCGCACAGGAACAGGTCCGCGCCCCGGGCCAGCTCGACCAGCTCGGACGAGGGCCCGGTGTCACCGGAGTAGGCCACGGCCCGGCCGCCGTACTCGATCCGGAACGCGAACGCCTCCACCGGATGCGGCATCAGCGCCGTCGTCACCTGGAAGGGCCCGATCTCGTACGGGCCGCGGCGCAGCGTATGGAAGTCGAAGGTGCCCGACATGCCCGGGTCGGGCTCCAGGTCGTAGGCCAGCGCCATCCGCCGCGGGGTGTCGGACGGGCCGTGCACCGGGATCCGGGGCAGCGGACCGGCCGGGCGGTACGTGCGCGCCACCCAGTACCCGCACAGGTCGAGGCAGTGATCGGCGTGCAGGTGGGACAGGCAGACCGCGTCGATCTCGTACAGCGGCTGGTAGCGCTGCAGCACGCCCAGTGCCCCGTTGCCGAGGTCGAGCACGAGGGAGAAGCCCTCGGCCTGGATCAGATAGCAGGACGCGGGGCTCTCCGGCCCCGGGAAGCTGCCGGAGCAGCCGATCACAGTGACCCGCACGCTCTCCTCCTCTTTGGTCCCCGAGGAATCAGGTGGTCAGAGCCTTACTCTCGGCGGCCTCCACCAGACCGATCTCCGGCCCCAGGAAACGGCGGCCGAGCGCGGCGAACACGGCGGGGTCGCCGGTCACCCGGAAGCGGTGCGCGGGCGGCGGCAGCGCCTCCGCGCGGGCCAGCCCCTCGTCGTGCAGCACGCGATAGACGTCCTTGGCTGTTTCGTCGGCACTCGAGACCAGTGTGACTCCGTCGCCGACCACATACGAGATCACGCCGGTTAGCAATGGGTAGTGCGTGCAGCCGAGGATGAGGGTGTCGCAGTCCGCCTCGACGATCGGGGCGAGGTATTCGCCGGCGTGCTCGATCAGCTCGTCGCTCATCGTGACGCCGGACTCGACGTACTCCACGAAGCGCGGGCACGCGGCGCTGACCAGCTCGATGTGCGGGGCGGCGGCGAAGGCGTCCTCGTAGGCCCGGCTGGTCACCGTGGCGCGGGTGGCGATCAGCCCCACGCGGCCGTTGCGGGTGGCGCGGGCGGCCCGCCGGGTGGCCGGGTGGATCACCTCCACCACCGGGACGTCGTAGCGCTCGCGGGCGTCCCGCAGCATCGCCGAGCTGGCGCTGTTGCACGCGATCACGAGCATTTTGACGCCCTGGGCGACCAGCTCGTCCAGCATCTCCAGCGCGTACGCCCGGACCTGGGCGATCGGCCGCGGCCCGTACGGCTGGCGGGCCGAGTCACCGAGGTAGACGACCGGTTCGTGCGGCAGCTGGTCGAGGATCGCGCGGGCCACCGTGAGCCCCCCGAACCCGCTGTCGAAGATCCCGATCGGGGCCTCGGCCAGACCGGCTCGCGCCGGAGAGTCTGGGAGGTCGCCCTCCCAGAAAGAATCTGACATGGTCCACAAGGCTAGGCGAGATACCGCCGTACAGGCGCGTCATGCGTCGTACATCACACGGTCACACAGCCGAAACCGGCACCGATCGGTCGTGTCTGTGGCCGATCCCACGTTCACCGGTCACGGCCTTATCAAGAGCGGGTCAGCACAAGGTCACGCGCGCGCCACCCGGAGATCGGGTCACGCCTTGCGGCCGACGCGGGCGATCTGGCGGCTCTGCGCGACCAGCCGCCCGGCCGAGTCCCACACCTCGACCTCCTCGTCGAACCAGCCGCCGGTCACCAGCCGCCCGCTGCCGTGCAGGGCCAGCGGCCCGGGAGCGGGCAGCGCGCGCATGTGCCAGGTCAGCTCGACGGTCGGGGCCCAGCCGCGGGCGCCCAGGTTGAGCGCGACGGGGGGCAGCGCGTCCACCGCCACGGCCAGCGCGTAGGCGTCCGGCTCGTACGGGTCGGTGAACCCGAACCACCCCCTGATCTCGGGACGGCCGCTGGGCTGCCCGTCCAGCCAGCCCATGGTCGCGGGGTCGAAGCGCATGTCGACCTGGTCGGCGAAGCCGCGGCCGCGCACCTCGCCGCTGCCGGAGGTCAGGCATTCCTCGTACGGCGGCAGCGCCGGCGCGGGCGGCGCGCCCGCCCAGGACGGCTCGGTGTCCGGCTCCAGGGTGCCGGTGGTGATCAGCGCCTCCACCAGCGCCTGGTCGTCCCGGACGAGCGTGACCCGGGAGGTGGCGGCGGTGCGGCCGGTCTTCAGGGTGTCGACCAGGATCTCGGCCGGGCCCCCCTCGGCCACCCGCAGGAAGGCGGCGGCGGTGGACACCGGGTGCGCGTGCGGTGCGGCGTCCACGGCGGCGCGGGCCAGCACGGCCAGCAGGTAGCCGCCGTTGAGCGCGTCGCCGATGGCGAAACCGCCGTCGAGATCGGCCTCGTACCGTCCTTCGGCGATCCGCCTGATCTCGGTCGCGTCCCCGAACCTGCTCATCCGCACTCTCCGGCTCCGGTCGAGGGGCCCGGCCCGTGCGGGCCGGGCTCCCCGAGACGTTCCTAGAATCGCGTTCGAGTATGCCGTCCGGTTCGGCGCTCCTGCAACGCGCCCCCTGCCGATCGGCGGTCAGGCCCAGAGCTGGCCTTCGAGGCGGGCCTCGGCCTCCTCCAGGGTGCCGCCGTACGCGCCGGTGGACAGGTACTTCCAGCCGCCGTCGGCGACGACGAAGACGATGTCGGCGCGCTCACCGGCCTTGACCGCCTTGGCCGCCATGCCCAGCGCGGCGTGCAGCGCCCCGCCGGTCGAGATGCCGGCGAAGATGCCCTCCTGCTCCAGCAGCTCGCGGGTACGGCGCAGCGCGTCCCGCGACCCCACCGAGAACCGGGTGGTCAGCACCGACTCCTCGTACAGCTCGGGGACGAACCCCTCGTCGATGTTGCGCAGCCCGTACACCAGCTCCCCGTACCGGGGCTCGGCCGCGACGACCTTGACGTCCGGCACCCGCTCGCGCAGGAACCGGCCCACGCCCATCAGCGTGCCGGTGGTGCCCAGCCCGGCCACGAAATGCGTGACCGACGGCAGGTCGTCGAGGATCTCCGGGCCGGTGGTCTCGTAGTGCGCCAGCGCGTTGGCCTCGTTGCCGTACTGGTAGAGCATCACCCAGTCGGGGTTCTCGGCGGACAGCCGCTTGGCCACGCGGACGGCCTCGTTGGACCCGCCGGCCGCCGGGGAGGGGATGATCTCGGCCCCCCACATCTCCAGCAGCTGGCGCCGTTCCGCCGAGGTGTTCTCCGGCATCACGCAGACCATCCGGTAGCCGCGCAGCTTGGCGACCATGGCCAGCGAGATGCCGGTGTTGCCGGAGGTGGGCTCCAGGATCGTGCAGCCCGGGCTGAGCAGCCCGTCCTTCTCCGCCTTGTCGATCATCCAGAAGGCGGGCCGGTCCTTCACCGAACCGGTCGGGTTGCGGTCCTCCAGTTTTGCCCACAGCCGCACCTCGGGGCTCGGCGACAGCCGGGGCAGGCCGACCAGCGGGGTGCGGCCCAGGGAATCCAGCAGCGAGTCGAAACGCATGTCGGCACGGGCCTCCGACTCAGCCGCCGGCCACGGCCGGGAGAATGGTGACGCTGTCGCCGTCGGACAGCTCGGTCTCCAGGCCGCCGAGGAAGCGCACGTCCTCGTCGTTCAGATAGACGTTGACGAACTTGCGCAGCCCCTTGTCGTCCACCAGCTTGGCCCGCAGGCCGGGGTGCCGGACGTCGATGTCGGTGAAGAGCTCGTCGAGCGAGCCGCCCTTGCCTTCGACGGCCTTGGCACCGCCGGTGAGGTTGCGCAGGATCGTCGGGATCCGGACCTCGATCGCCATCGCGAAGATCTCCTTAGGTCGTACGGGCGCCCCGCCCACGGCATGACAACCGGGCGGGGAGCGGGGGAATTCCGGGCGGGGATCGCGCGTCAGCGACAGTCGTAGACGACCTCGGCACGCGAGTGGCCGAACAGGAAACTCTGCACGGGCGGCACCGCGTTCGCCGGATCCGAACTGCGCGCGGAGCCACCGCGAACGCGCCCCGGACGCCCGGCGCCCGCCCGCTGCTCGCTACTCCGCATGGTCTCCACTTTACCGGCCCCGCCCAACCCGCTCCGAGCAGGCCCTTCGCCGCCCCGGGCGGCCCGGGTCACGCGTACGACTCGACGATGACGAGCTCTTCCTCGACCACCTCGCCGTCCACCATGCGGTAGGAGCGGACCTCCGCCTCGTGCGGATCGCGGGTGGAGACGATCAGCCGGTGCACCCGCGGATCGGCCAGCGAGGAGCGCAGGTAGCCGATGTCGGTCCGGGACGGGTACGCCTCGGTGGAGGTGTGCGAGTGGTAGTGGACGATCATCTCCTCGTCGTTGGCGTCCATCTCCCTGTCCACCTGGAGCCATTCCTTCGAGTCGAAGTCGTGGTAGGTCGGGGACCGCTGGGCGTTGGTCATCGAGATGAACCGGGTGGGCCGGTCCGACCCCTCCGGCCCGGCCACGATCCCGCACGCCTCGTCCGGATGGTCGGCGCGCGCATGCTCGATGATCTTGTTGACCAGGGCGCGTTCGATCGTCAGCATGCCCCGAAGGCTACCTTCGGCGCTCGTCGCGTCACTCCGGCGGGCGGACGAGCGGGCGCCCGGGACCGGGCAGGAGCCCCAGCCGCCGGAGCGCGTTCAGCCCGGCTTGAGCCGCATGCGGACGCGGGTGCCGCCCGCCCCCGAACGGATCTCCACGATGTGGCACAGCCGCCGGACCGCCCACAGCGCGGCGTCGCCCGGCCGCTGCACCCGCGGCGGGAAGCATCCCAGGAAGCGGTCCTCCAGCCGGCCCACGGGATCGCCGACGTCGCAGACCAGCTCGCCGTCCTCGGACCACACCCACACCGTGCCCTGCCCGCCGCCCTCGCTGATCACGGTGGTGGCGACCTCGTTCACCGCCAGCACGAACGGCAGCGAGCGGTCGGCGGGCAGCCCCAGCCGGGCCGCCTCGGCGGTCAGGAAGCCGCGCACGCCCGGCAGCTCCCCGCCGCCGAACGAGCGCCGCGCGGCGTCCGGGGGCGGGGCGGGCAGCGGGTGGGCGTTGCACTCGGCGTAGAAGGCCGCGGGGTCGACGAACCGGTCGCTCGGCCGCGGACCGCGGTCGTCCACCAGCTCGGGGTGGGTGCGGGCGGCGTCGGAGACGATGTGGGCGGGCAGCGCGGCCGCGTCGTACGCGCACATGATCATGGTGGGGGTGCCGGCGAAGACGACGTTCAGCAGCGCCTCGTGCCGCTTCCACTCGCGGATCTCCAGCGGGGTGCGGCCCTCCCACACCGGCTCGGCCAGCAGCCGCAGCCGGCCGCGCGGCCACCAGTCGCGGCCGGCCCGGTCGTCGCAGGCCGCCAGCGTCGGCATCGGCGCGCCGAACCACCGCGCCGCCTCGATGAACTCGACGCTGCCGGACGCGTCGGCGCCCAGCCTGCGGCGCAGCAGCCGGCCCGAGGCCGGGGAGACGATCGCCACCACCGCGTCGCCGTTCAGCAGCCCCTCGCGCAGGTACGGGACCGCGGCCGCGGCCAGCTCCCGGCCGGTCCCGTGCACCACCGCCTGGTGGACGAGCGAGCCGCCCGCCGGTCCGTGCCGGCCGAGCGTCCGCGCCGACGAGGCGTCATGATCACGCACGATCAACGGCCTCCCAACGGCGGGCGGCCGTGCGGGTCGGCGGCCACCCTGTCAGAACGATCCCGCCGGACGTCATCGTGGCGTCAAGGTATCAACCGAAGCACGCATCGGCGGGCGAACACCCCGAAATCGCCGGGGTGTGGCTTATGGGTCTTGTTCGTCGTGAGCGGGGCGCAACAGAACGTAGATCCATAAAGCCACGCCCTAGCGGGCGTGCTCCTCGATCGTGACGCCCGGCGCCCGCTCCAGCCCGGTCTTGCGAAGCATCCCGGCCAGCCGCGGCGACACCCCGCGCAGCAGGAGCTGGCGCTGCCGGCCGCCGCTGGTGCGCCCGGCCTCCACGGCGCGGCGCAGCCCTTCCTCGTCGCACCCGCCGAGCCCGGACAGCTCCAGGCAGACCAGCCCGGCACCCGGCGGCAGCAGCGCCAGCACGCGGTCGAGGGCGGGCCGGTTGGCCGGGCCGAGCGCACCGGCCAGGGCCAGGCCGGGCGGCCCGAACAGCGGTGCGACGCGAAGCGTTCCGTCGTCGTACAGGTCGTCGGCGCGGACCCGGGTGCGGTGCCAGGACTCGGCCTGATCCACCAGGACGGCGTCGAAGCGCTTCCGGTCGTACTGGCAGAGGATCATCGCGAGGGTGCGGGTGGCGCCGAAGACCTCGCCGATGCGGCGCTCGCACGCGGCGAAGCGTCCGGCGGTCTCCGCGTCGAGGCGAGCGCCGTCGGAGCCACCGGACAGGGCCAAGGGCCGCTCCCCGGTAAGCCGGACGCCGCGGAAGCCCTGCACCAGCGCCAGCTCGATCTCGGTCGCCATCAGGCCCAGGACCTCGTCGGGCTCGAAACGGCCGGTGGCCCTGGCGACCTCGGCGACCGTCCGGACCACCAGCCGGCCGTCGTCCAGGGCACCGGCCAGGTCGGGGCGCGCCGCCCGCGGGAGCGTCTCGCGGCAGGCGGGCACCGGGCGCAGGCACGCCGGGAGCACGTCGTGCGCGTCCTGCTCGGCCAGATAGACGATCTTGTGCCCGGCGGCCAGCCCGTCCCGCACGTACGACGACAGGATCGCGCGGCGTTCGTCGGCGTGCCCGTAGGCCAGGCAGAGGTGGTCGCCGAGCTCCATCCGTCCGACCGCGGTGCCGGCCGCTGAGAACGCCATGGAGATCAACATACCAACACCCAAAGCGACCATGTCAGGACATTGTGTAGCATCCCGGAAGGGTCGCTGACCGAAGACGGCCAGCGCTCACCAGACCGCCCGCACCAGGCTCTCCTGCATCATGGTCAGCCAGTCGTAGGCGGCGAACATCGCCGTCCGCGGATCGCGCGGATCCAGCCGCGCCGCCTCCTCGTACCACTCCTCGGAGATGTCCAGCCGCGTGCCCAGCGCCAGCCGCACGTCGTTGAGCGCCCGCAGCCACGCCTGCGCGCCCTCCCGGTCGAGCAGCACCTCCGCGCCCTTGGACCGCACCTCGCCCAGCGACTCCAGCACGGTGCCGGCCGCCGTCCGCTTGCCGTCGCGCAAGCCCATCTCGGTGTACCGGCGGAACTCGCCGGCCGCCTCCCCGTCGTCGCGGTAGGCGTCCGGGAACAGCCGCGCCAGCACCGGGTCGTCCGGCTTGCTCGCCTTCTCCGCGATACCCACCGCGGCCAACTCGTCATCGGCGGCGGGCCCCTCGCCCAGCAGTTCCAGCAACTGCTCCATCAACGCCCGGACGAGCGCGGCCTCCTCGGCCTCCAACCGGATCCGGACGCCCTTCTCCACCTGCTCGACACTGCTCATAGCCGCTATCTCAGCCCCGCTAGTCGTCGCGCTTCACCGTCGCCCACAGCCCGTAGGAGTGCAGGATCTCCACATCGCGCTCCATCTCCTCACGGGTGCCGTTGGCCACCACCGCGCGGCCCTTGTGGTGGACGTCCAGCATCAGCTTCTCCGCCTTCGTCTTGGGATAGCCGAAGACCGTCTGGAACACGTACGTGACGTACGACATCAGGTTGATCGGGTCGTTCCAGACGATGGCCAGCCACGGCCGGTCGGCGCTCCGCTCCTCCCCGACGTCCGGCCGGTCCAGTTCGACCGGCGCCGGCGCGGTGCTCATCGGCCCGCTCCGCTCGCGCTCAACATCTCCTCGCGACCGTCCCTTTCCCCGCGAAGTCCGTCCGCCCAACGCACCGATCGTATTCGCCCTTCGCAGTCCCGAGTGTGGCGGCCTGCACGTCCATGGTGCACACAGCGGGCCTTAGGGTTCCACATGTGGACCATGGTGACCTTGGCGGCGGCACCGCACTGCTGACCGACCGGTACGAACTGACCATGCTGCAGGCCGCGCTGAACAGCGGAACCGCGGGGCGCCGCGCGGTGTTCGAGGTGTTCGCGCGGCACCTCCCGGACGGCCGCCGCTACGGCGTCGTCGCGGGCACCGGGCGGCTGCTGGACGCGATCGAGGCGTTCACCTTCGACGACCCCGCGCTGGAGTTCCTGACCTCGCACGGCATCGTGGACGAGCCCACCGCGCAATGGCTGGAGTCGTTCCGCTTCTCCGGGAACATCTGGGGTTACCCCGAAGGCGACTGCTATTTCCCGGACTCGCCGATCCTGGTGGTGGAAGGGACGTTCGCCGAGGCCGTCCTGCTGGAGACGCTGGTGCTGTCGGTCCTCAACCACGACTGCGCGATCGCCTCGGCGGCGTCCCGGATGGCGCAGGCGGCCCAGGGCCGGCCGCTGATCGAGATGGGGTCGCGCCGCACGCATGAGATGGCCGCGGTCGCCGCCGCGCGCGCCGCCTACATCTCCGGATTCGCCACCACGTCCAACCTGGCGGCGGGCCGCCGCTACGCGGTGCCCACCACCGGGACCAGCGCGCACGCGTTCACGCTGCTGCACGACAGCGAGCGGCACGCGTTCAAGGCCCAGCTCGCCTCGCTCGGCGAGGCCACGACCTTGCTGGTGGACACCTACGACGTCGAGCGCGCGGTGCGCGCCGCCGTCGAGCTGGCGGGGCCCGCGCTCGGCGCGGTGCGGATCGACAGCGGCGACCTGGCCGTGATGGCCCGGCGGGTGCGCGACCAGCTCGACGCGCTGGGCGCGCCCGACACCCGCGTGGTCGTCACCGGCGACCTGGACGAGTACGGCATCGCCGCCCTGGCCGCCTCGCCCGTGGACGGCTACGGCGTCGGCACGTCCCTGGTGACCGGCTCGGGCGCGCCGACCGCCTCGCTGGTCTACAAGCTGGTCGCGCGCGCCGACGGGCCGGACGCGGACGCGCCGATGCGGCCGGTCGCCAAGCGGTCCGCGGGCAAGCCGACGCGCGGCGGCCGCAAGTCCGCGGTCCGCCGGATGGACGCCCACGGCACCGCGTTCGCCGAGGTGATCAGCACGGGCGAGCCGACGCCCGGGCCGCGCGACCGGGTGCTGCACGTCCCGCTGGTGCGCGAGGGCGCCGTGGTCGGCCGGGAGAGCCTCGAACGGGCCCGGGAGCGGCACGCCCAGTCCGTGCGCGAGCTGCCGCCGACCGCGCTCCAGCTGTCCAAGGGCGGGCCCGCGATCCCGACCGAGTTCGTGGAGGGCGGCCCGCGCTCCTGAGCCACAGGGCCAACCCGCGGCCCCCTGAGGTAGCGTCGTTTTGTGCCCGGGAGGAACCGGGGCCGGGGCGCTCGGGAACCGGATCGAGGAGCGGTCATGGGCAAGGCTCTGATCATCGTGGACGTGCAGAACGACTTCTGCGAGGGTGGGTCGCTGGCCATCGCCGGCGGCGCGGACGTCGCGGCCGCCATCTCCGGCTATGTCACCGCGTACCGGTCGGAATATCGGCACATCGTGGCGACCCGGGACTTCCACCTCGATCCCGGCGGGCACTTCTCCGACGAACCCGACTTCATCGACACTTGGCCGCCGCACTGCGTGATCGGCACCAAGGGCGCCGAATTCCACCCCAACCTGGGGCTCGACCCGATCGAGGCGGTGTTCAGCAAGGGCCGGACGACCGCCGCCTACAGCGGGTTCGAGGGAGTGTCCGACCAGGACGTCGCGCTGATCGACTGGCTGCGCGAGCACGGCGTGGACGAGGTCGAGATCGCCGGGATCGCCACCGACCACTGCGTGCGCGCCACGGGGCTGGACGCCGCGCGCGCCGGGCTGCGCACCACCGTGCTGCTCGACCTCACCGCGGGCGTGGCCGCGGAGACCGTCGTCCGGGCGCTGGAGCAGCTTCGCGCCGAGGGGGTCGCCCTGGCCGGGACGCCGGTGTTGAACGGCTGACCGTGGCCGCCCCCCACGATCCCCCCGCGCCCACCGTCATCGTCGTCGCCGGGGTGTCCGGCAGCGGCAAATCGACCGTCGGCGAGGCCCTGGCCGGGCGGCTGGGCTGGGAGTACGCCGAGGCCGACGACTTCCACTCGCCCGCCAACATCGCCAAGATGAGCGCCGGTGTCCCGCTCACCGACGAGGACCGGCTGCCCTGGCTGCGCGCCATCGCCGGATGGATCGGGGAACGCGTCGAGGCCGCCGACCCGGGCGTCGTGACGTGCTCGGCGCTCAAGCGCTCCTACCGCAAGCTGCTGGCCGGCGGCCGTCCCGAGGTGCGGCTGGTCCTGCTGGACGGCGACCGCGACATGATCGCCCGCCGCATGCGGGCCCGCTCCGGGCACTTCTTCAAGCCCGGGCTGCTCGACAGCCAGTTCCGCGACCTGGAGCGGCCGGGGCCGGACGAGCACGTCCTGACCGTCCCGGTCGCCGGCTCCCCCGAGGAGATCGTCACCCGCGTCCTGGACGGCCTCGGCCTGCCCCGGTAGCGGTGCCGGTCAGGCGCCGTCCGCGGGCGGGCGCGGATGGTCGCCGCCGCCGATCTGGTCGACGGCGTGCGCGAGCACCCGGCCCAGCACGGCCATCCCGTCCCGGACGCCGCCGGTCGACCCGGGCAGGTTGACGATCAGGGTGCGGCCGGCGACCCCGGCCAGGCCGCGCGACAGGATCGCGGCGGGCACCTTGTCGCGGCCCTCCAGCCGGATCGCCTCGGCGATCCCGGGGACGTCCCGCTCGATCACCCGCCGGGTCATCTCCGGGGTGCGGTCGGTCGGGGTGAGACCGGTGCCGCCGGAGGTCACGACGGTGTCATAGCCCTGCTCGACGGCGTCCCGCAGCACCTCCAGGACCGGCTCGCCGTCGGGCACGACGACCGGGCCGTCGACCCGGCAGCCGAGCTCCTCCAGCAGTCCCACCAGCACGGGGCCGGACTTGTCGGCGTAGATCCCGGCCGCCGCCCGGTTGGAGACCGTCACCGCCAGGGCCCGGATCGGGGCGCCGCCTCCGCTGTCAGCCCTCACGGCGCCACACCCCGGTCTTGCCGCCGGTCTTCTCCTCGACCCGCACGTCGGTGACGACCGCGGCCGGGTCCAGCGCCTTGACCATGTCGATCAGCGCCAGCGCGGCCACCGTCACCGACGTGAGCGCCTCCATCTCCACGCCCGTGCGGTCGGCGGTGCGCACCTGCGCGGTGATCGCCACCCCGTCGTCCCGCACCTCCAGGGCCACTTCGACCCCGTGCAACGCGATCGGATGGCAGAGCGGCACCAGATCGGGCGTGCGCTTGGCGGCCATGATCCCGGCGATCCGGGCCACCGCCAGCGCGTCGCCCTTCGGCACGTCGCCGGAGCGGAGCGCGGCGACCGTCGCGGCCGCCAGCCGGACGAACCCGGTGGCCGTCGCGGTGCGGGCGGACACGTCCTTGGCGGAGACGTCGACCATCCGGGCCGCGCCCGCCGCGTCCAGATGGGTGAACTCCGAGCCCATGCTCATGACGGCATCCTCATGACCTCGACATGCGAACCGGCCGGGACCGCTTCGGCGTCCTCGGGCAGGACGATCAGCGCGTCGGCCGACGACAGCGACTGGAGCTGGTGCGACCCCTGCCCTTCGACCGGGGTCACCGAGTACGTCCCGCGGTGGTGCGACAACCGGCCGCGCATGTAGTGCCGCAGCCCGGCCGGGGACTTGATGTCATCGGTCAGCACCGCGCCGGTCGTCGGCAGCGGCTCGGGCGGCAGGCCCTGCATGGCGCGCAGCGCGGGCCGCACGAACACCTGGAACGACACGTAGGCGCTGACCGGGTTGCCGGGCAGCGTGAAGATCGGCGTGCCCTGCAGGAGCCCGAAGCCCTGCGGCTTGCCCGGGCGCATCCGGACCTTGCTGAACACCACCGAGCGCTCGGCCGCGCCGGTGAAGACCAGCTTCACCACGTCGTGGGCGCCCATCGACACGCCGCCGGAGGTGACGATCGCGTCGGCGCGGCCCAGCTGGTCCTCGATGGTGTCGCGGACGTGCTCCGGGTCGTCCCCGACGGTCTCCTGCCGGTAGCCGACCGCGCCGGCCTCCTGCGCCGCGGCGGTGAGCATGAAGCTGTTGGAGTCCCAGATCTGGCCGTGCGCCAGCCGCGAGCCGGGCTCGCGCAGCTCGGTGCCGGTGGACAGCACCACCACGCGCGGCCGGGGCCGCACCAGCACGTGCGAGCGGCCCACCGCGGCGAGCATGGCCAGCTGCGCGGCGGCCAGCCGGGTGCCCTCGGGCACCACGACCTGCCCGGCGAGCACGTCCTCGCCGGCCCGCCGGATGTAGTGCCCGGGCGGCGCCGGACGGGTGATCCGCACGGTGGCGGTGCCGGCGTCGGTCCACTCCACCGGGATGACCGCGTCCGCCCCGGCGGGCATCGGCGCGCCGGTCATGATCCGGGCGGTCAGCCCGGGCCGGAGCGCCGTCACACCCGGATCGCCCGCCGCGATGTCGCCGATCACCGGCAGCACCGCCGGGTCGGACTCGCTGGCCGCGGCCACGTCGGCCGCCACGACCGCGTACCCGTCCATCGCGGAGTTGTCGAAGGGCGGCAGCGGCACCGGCGCCTCCACCGGTTCGGCCAGCACCGCGCCCCGCGCCTCCAGCAGCGCCAGGGTCAGGGGCGGTACCAGCGGCAGCGCGGCCAGGATGTCCGCGAGGTGCTCATCGACCGTTCTCATGCCCACGGACCCTAGTCTGGCGCGCGGTCACGACTCCGCGGGCGTCTCCACGCCGTCGCGCCGGACGAACTCGCGCAACCACGGCATGAACTCCGGGGCCAGGTCGGGACGTTCTGAGGCGAACTGCACGACGGTCCGCAGGTACTCCAGCTTGTTGCCGGTGTCGTAGCGGCGGCCGCGGAACTTCACGCCGTAGACCGTGCCGCCGTTCTCCACCGGCATGTCGGCGAGGGTGCGCAGCGCGTCGGTCAGCTGGATCTCGCCGCCGCGCCCGGGCGGGGTCTTCTCCAGGACGTCGAAGACCGCGGGGTCGCAGATGTACCGGCCGATGATGATCCAGTTGCTGGGGGCCTCCCCGGCCGGCGGCTTCTCCACCAGGTCGGTGATCTTGACGACGTCGTCCTCGTCGGTGCCCTCGATGGCGGCGCAGCCGTAGGCCGAGACCTGGTCGGGCTCCACCTCCATCAGCGCGACCACGCTGCCGCCGTTGCGCCGCCGCACCTCGATCATCCGGGTGAGCAGCCGGTCCCGGGCGTCGATCATGTCGTCGCCGAGCAGCACCGCGAACGGCTCGTTGCCCACGTGCTGGCGGGCGCAGTGCACCGCGTGGCCGAGGCCGCGCGGTTCGCCCTGCCGAACGTAGTGCATGATGGCCAGGTCGCTGGACTCGCGGACGGCGGCGAGGCGGTCGTCGTCGCCCTTGGCGCGCAGCGCCTCCTCCAGCTCGTAGGCCCGGTCGAAGTGGTCCTCGATGGACCGCTTGCTCCGGCCGGTGATCATCAGGACGTCGTTGAGCCCGGCGGCGACCGCCTCCTCGACGACGTACTGGATCGCCGGTTTGTCGACGACGGGGAGCATTTCCTTGGGAGTCGCCTTGGTGGCGGGCAAGAATCGGGTACCGAGGCCGGCCGCCGGGACGACGGCCTTGAGTACGGGTTCGAAGTCGGCCATGAACAGACCTTAGTCACCCTGGAGGTGCGCAGCGTGCAGCACATCGGCCCCAAGACAGGGCTCCGCGCCGAATCGCTGGCCAGGCGGGCGGCGATGGAACCGGAGGCGCGGGCGGCCGCGGCCCGGGCGCTGCGCGACGCGCTGCTCGGCACGCCGGAACTGGAGATGGCCGGGACGGTCGCCGCATACGCGGCGATCGGCACCGAGCCGGACACCCGGGGGCTGCTGTTCGCGCTGTGGAAGCGCGGGACGTACGTGCTGCTCCCGAGGCTGCTGCCGGACGGCGACCTCGACTGGGCGTCGTACGAGGGCCCCGATTCGCTGTCCCCGGGGCCGCGCGGGCTGCTGGAGCCGACCGAGCCGCCGCGCGGGCCGGGCGCGGTGGCGAGCGCGGACGTCGTGCTGGCCCCGGCGCTGGCGGTCGACCGCAAGGGGGTGCGGCTCGGGCGCGGCGGCGGCTCCTACGACCGGGCCCTGGCCAGAGTCGGCCCCGCGATCCTGACCGTCGGTCTGCTGTACGACGGCGAGCTGGTCGACGAGCTGCCCGCCGATCCGCACGACCGGCACGTCCGGGCCGCCGTGACGCCGTCCGGCGGCGTGGTCCGATTCGGCTGAGCCCGGGCGCCGCTGATCATAAAGTGAGCTTCCGCTCAGCCGCCCCACACCCTGGAGGTCTCAGATGACGGCACCGTGGCGGATCCTCACCCTCGCGCCCCTCGGCAGGGACCTGATGAGCGGGCTGTTCGCCGAGCTCGGCGACGCGGTCGAGCTGGACTTCCCGGCCACCCGCGACCGGGACGGCCTGTTCGCGGCGCTGCCCGGCGCCGAGGTGATCATCGGCGATTTCACCGGGGCGCTCCGGCTGGACGCCGCGGCGGTGGCCGCGGCGCCGCGGCTGGCGTTCGTCCAGACGCCCGGCGTGGGGACCGACACGGTCGACACCGCCGCGCTGGCCGCCGCCGGGGTCCCGGTGGCCAACGCGGCCGGGGCCAACGCCCGCGCGGTCGCGGAATGGGCGGTCGGCGCGGCCTTCGCGCTCTGCCGCCACCTGGTGTGGGCCGACCGCGGCGTCCGCGAGGGCAGGTGGCCGCAGCGGGAGCTGCTGGCCCGCAACACCCGCGAGATCCACACCCAGCGGGTGGGGATCGTCGGGTACGGGCCGATCGGCGCCGAGGCCGCCCGGCTGTTCGAGGCGCTGGGCTGCGCGGTGTCGTACTGGTCGCGGCGGCGCCGTCCGGAGGCGTCGGCCGAGTACCGGGAGCTGGACGACCTGCTCGCGCACTCCGACATCCTGGTGCTGGCGATCCCGCTGACCCCGGACACCGCCGGACTGCTGGACTCGGCGCGGCTGGCGCTGCTGCCGGAGAACGCGCTGCTGGTGAACGTGGCGCGCGGCGGGATCGCCCCGGACGAGGCGGTCCTGCGGGCGCTGGAGTCCGGCCGGCTGGCGGGAGCCGCGCTGGACGTGTTCGAGGAGGAGCCGCCGGCGGCGGACCATCCGCTGCGCTCGCACGAGAACGTCCTGCTGTCCCCGCATGGCGCGGGCGCCACGGGGCAGGCGCAGATCAACATCATCTCGGCGGTGCGGGACAACGTCACCGCCGCCGTCATGGGACATCCTGTGACAAATGTGGTGAACGACATGGACCCGCAGGTCAAAAGGCACTGACCGGACACCTACCGGTCACCTCGCGTCAGCCGTCATTATGTGATCGACACATGTATCTATAGGATCCCTAAACGATCAATCTTCCACAGGGCTCCGGCCCGGCTTCAGCGACCCCGAAGGGTGGGATGTGCATCTCGACATCTGGCTACTCCTCGGGGCGGTCCTCGTACTCTGTGCGATCGTCGCCGTGCGGCTGTCCCATCGCCTCGGCCTGCCCACCCTGCTCGCCTACATGGGCATCGGCCTGTTCATCGGCGAGGGCGGCCCGATCCACATCAACTTCGACAACGCCGAGCTCGCCGAGACGCTCGGCCTGGCCGCGCTGGTCCTGATCCTCGCCGAGGGCGGGATCACCACCAACTGGCGGCACGTCCGCCCGTCCGTGCCCGCCGCGCTGGCCGTCTCGACCATCGGGACGCTGATCAGCATCGTGGTGGTCGCCGTCGCCGCCGCCTGGGCGCTGGGCCTGGACTGGCGGCTGGCCTTCCTGCTGGCCGCCGTGCTGGCGCCGACCGACGCCGCCGCGGTGTTCTCCGTGCTGCGCCGGCTGCCGCTGCCGTCCCGGCTGACCGGGCTGCTGGAGGCCGAGTCCGGCTTCAACGACGCCCCCGTCGTGATCGTCGTCGTCACGCTCAGCGCGCAGGCCGCCGCCCCCAACCTGCTCGAACTCGCCGGCCTCATGCTGTACGAGCTGGTCGCCGGCGCCGCCATCGGCCTCCTCATCGGCTGGCTCGGCGCGGTCACCCTGCGCCGCATCGCGCTGCCCGCCTCCGGCCTCTACCCGATCGCGGTGCTGTCGCTGTCGATCGGCTCCTATGGAGCCGCGGCGCTGGCCCACTCCAGCGGCTTCCTCGCGGTGTACGTGAGCGCGCTCGTCCTCGGCAACTCCCGGCTGCCGCACCGCCCCGCCACCCGCGGCTTCGCCGAGGGCATCGGCTGGCTGGCCCAGATCGGCGTGTTCGTGCTGCTGGGACTGCTGGCCTCGCCGGGCGACCTGCCCGGCCAGATCGTGCCCGCCCTGATCATCGGGTTCGTCCTGCTGCTGGTCGCGCGGCCGCTGTCGGTGATGCTGTCCACGATCGGGTTCGGGGTGACGTTCGGCGAGAAGCTGTTCGCCTCCTGGGCCGGACTGCGCGGCGCCGTGCCGATCGTGCTCGCCACCATCCCCATGGTCGAGAACGTCCCCGGCGCCGCCGACCTGTTCGCGATCGTCTTCAACATCGTCGTGCTGTTCACCGCCCTGCAGGGGCCGACGCTGCCGCTGGTCGCCCGCTGGTGCCGGCTGAGCGCCGACGAGGAGGCCCGGGAACTGGACGTGGAGGCCGCCCCGCTGGAGGAACTGCACGCCGACCTGCTGGAGGTCCGGGTCCCCGCCGACTCCCGGCTGAACGGCGTGGAGATCTTCGAGCTGCGGCTGCCGCACGGCGCCTCGGTCACCCTGATCGTCCGGGACGGCACCAGCTTCGTCCCGGAGCCCACCACCTCGCTGCGCGCCGGCGACACCCTCCTGGTGATCACCACCGACAAGGTGCGGGACGCGGCGGAACGGCGGCTGCGCGCGATCAGCCGGCGCGGCAAGCTGGCCGGCTGGTTCGGCGAGACCGGCTCCTGACGGGAACAGGGGCGGCGGCGAATCGTGTTCAATACATGGGTACGATTAGCAGTCGATTGAGATGAGTGCCAGCCCGGACAAGCCGGGCTGAGGGCGGCGAGGAGGAAACCGTGCCGACGTATCAGTACGTTTGCACCGAGTGCGGCGAACCCCTTGAGGTCGTGCAGAAGTTCAGCGACGACGCGCTGACCGAGTGCCCGGCCTGCAGCGGCCGCCTCCGCAAGGTCTTCTCCGCGGCGGGCATCATCTTCAAGGGCTCGGGCTTCTACCGCAACGACAGCCGCGGTTCCGGCAAGTCCGCGACGCCGAGCAACGCGCCGGCGGGCTCGTCGAACGGCTCGGAGAAGAAGTCCGACTCCACGGCCTCCTCGGGTTCCAGTGACTCGTCCTCGAGCTCCGGAGACTCGTCCTCGGGTTCCAAGACGAGCTCCTCCTCTTCCTCCTCTTCCGAAAAGGTGGCCTGACCGCCGCTTCTCCGGCGGCCGGATAAGCGGCGACGCCTCCCGCCCGGCCTCCGATTGTCCGCACGCTCGCCCCGCAGTGCGCAAGCGCACTTCGGGACGTGTCCTGGTCTAGGGCCTGTCTCGAAGGGACCCCAGGTGCCGCGCGAGCGCGCTACCTGGCCGGTGAGGCGACGCCGAAGGCAAGCGTCGCCGACCAGATCGCGGAGCGATGTCGCGCTCGCACAAGCCCGGTCAGGGTGCGAGCCGCTAGGCGAGCACCCTGGGCCGGGATTGCATTAATACAGCCCGTCCAGGCAGCTGCGGGCGACCCCGCCGGGCAGCTCGGCGACCGCGGCGCGCAGCATCGGCCGCTGGTCGTAAAGACGCTGGTCAGGGTAAGCGAGCAGGAGCGACGCCGCCCGCCACACCGTGTTCTCCACCGGTCTCCCAACGCCCCGTCCGCGATCGTTCCGCTCCGTTGGACGGCCGCTCGCCGCTGCCCGGTTCCCGAGCTTCGCCGTACTTCTCCAGCCGTAGCCGGACGATCCGCGATGACCCCTGAGGCGTAGTGGCGCTCACGCCTTCCGCCGGACGCGCCGGAGTGCCCCGCGCGGAGACCATGAGAACACGCGCCGGACACCCCTCCGAAGACTCGCGATAGTACTTGACAACCCTCGAAAACCGAGACAATCTGCGATCTCAAGACATATCTCGAAATGGGAGCAGACCGATGAGTACATGGGCCCACCGACTGGCCGCCGTGATCTCCGGCAGACGCGCCAAATGGGCCGTGCTGGCCATCTGGGTCGTCCTGCTGGCGGCGCTCGGCCCGCTGGCCGGCAAGCTCGGCGACGTCGAGGAGAACGACGCCGCCTCCTGGCTGCCCGGCGGCGCCGAATCCACCCAGGTCGTCCAGCTCCAGGAACGGTTCCGCGCCGACGAGACCATGCTCGCCGTGATCGTCTACGAGCGGGCCGGCGGCATCACCCCCGCCGACCAGGCCAAGGCCAAGTCCGACACCGCCGCGTTCGCCAAGCTCCCAGGCGCGCAGCAGCCGCAGGGCCCCTTCCCCGCCCGCGACGGCAAGGCCCTGCAGACCCTCGTCCCGCTCACCGACGTCGACGTCGTCAAGGCCGTCGACGACGCCCGCGACCTCGCCAAACGCGGCCCGCCCGGACTGGACGCGCACGTCACCGGGCCCGCCGGCGGCGGCGCCGACATGTTCAAGGTCTTCGAGAGCATCGACGGCTTCCTGCTGCTGGCCGCCGGCAGCGTCGTGATCGTCCTGCTGCTGTTCATCTACCGCAGCCCGCTGCTGTGGATCGTCCCCGTCCTCAGCGCGGTGTTCGCCCTCGGCCTCGCCCAGTCGGTGGTCTACCTGCTGGCCAAGAACGCCGACCTCACCGTCAACGGGCAGAGCGCCGGCATCCTGACCGTCCTGGTCTTCGGCGTCGCCACCGACTACGCCCTCCTCCTCGTCGCCCGCTACCGCGAGGAACTGCACCGCCACCGGGACCGCCACGAAGCCATGGCGTACGCGCTGCACCGCGCCGGCCCGGCCATCCTCGCCTCCGCCGCCACCGTCGCCGCCGGCCTGCTCTGCCTGCTGGTCGCCGACCTCAACTCCACCGCCGGCCTGGGCCCGGTCGCCGCCGCGGGCGTCATCACCGCGCTCGCCGCGATGACCACCCTGCTGCCCGCCCTGCTGGTCATCTTCGGCCGCTGGATCTTCTGGCCGCTGATCCCCCGCTACGACGACAAGTACCTCGTCCCGGAGGCCTACGAGGCCGAGCACGGCATCTGGAGCCGCATCGCCCGCCTCGTCGGCGCCCACCCCCGCGCCCTCTGGGCGGCCACCTCGGTCGGCCTGGTCGCCATGACCCTCGGCCTCGGCTCACTCAAGGCCGACGGGCTCTCCGACGCCGGCCAGTTCGTCGACAAGCCCGACTCGATCGCCGGCGCCGAAGCCGTCGCCCGGCACTTCCCCGCCGGCTCCGGCTCGCCCGCCGTCGTCATCGCCAAGGCCCCGACCGCACCCCAGGTCGCCGCCGCCGTCGAACGCACCAGCGGCATCGCCGAACTCGGCAAACCCGCCACCGCCGGCGACCTGGTCCAGTACGAGGCCACCCTGCGCGACCCCGCCGACAGCAAGGCCGCGCAGCAGACCGTCGACCGGCTCCGCGCCGCCGTCCACGCCGTGCCGGGCGCCGAAGCCAAAGTCGGCGGCAACACCGCCACGACCCTCGACATCAACCGTGCCGCCGACCGCGACAACCGGCTCATCATCCCGATCGTCCTGGCCGTGGTCTTCCTCATCCTGGTGGCACTGCTGCGCGCCCTCGTCGCGCCGCTGCTGATGATGGCCACCGTCGTGCTGTCGTTCCTGGCCTCGCTGGGCGCGTCCGCGCTGATCTTCCGGCACGTGTTCGGCTTCGAGGGCACCGACTCCGGCTTCCCCCTCCTGGCCTTCATCTTCCTGGTCGCCCTGGGCGTCGACTACAACATCTTCCTCATGCACCGGGTCCGCGAGGAGTCCCAGAACCTGGGCACCCGCCGCGGCATCGTCCGGGGCCTCACCGTCACCGGCGGCGTGATCACCTCGGCCGGCGTGGTGCTGGCGGCCACCTTCGCCGCCCTCGCCACCCTCCCCCTGGTGAGCCTGGCGGAAATGGGGTTCGTGGTCGCCTTCGGCGTCCTGCTCGACACGATCATCGTCCGGTCCCTGCTGCTCCCGGCCCTCTCCTACGACCTGGGCCGGCGCATCTGGACCCCGAGCCGCCTGGCCCGGCCCGCCCCGGCCGCCGCACCGGCCCCGGCCGAGGCCGAGGTTATCCACAACTGACGCGGGGCCTCCCGGAGGCCACGGGCGGGTCGTTAATGTCAGCGGCATGGCGCAAACGACCCAGCCCGCCGCCGAGATCGGAGTCATCGGCGGGTCCGGCTTCTACTCCTTCCTCGACGACATCGAGGAGGTACTCCCCGACACCCCGTACGGCCCGCCCAGCGATCCCATCGCCATCGGTGGGATCGCTGGGCGGCGGGTCGCGTTCGTCCCCCGGCACGGCCGCGACCACCGCTACCCGCCGCACAAGATCCCCTACCGGGCCAACCTGTGGGCCCTGCGCGCCCTGGGCGTCCGCCAGGTCCTGGCCCCCAGCGCCGTCGGCTCCCTCACCCCCGACCACGGCATCGGCACGCTCGCCGTCCCCGACCAGCTCGTCGACCGCACCCACGGCCGCGCCCAGACCTTCTACGACGAGGGCGCCGCGATCCACCTGTCCTTCGCCGACCCCTACTGCCCCGCAGGCCGCCGAACCGCCCTCGCCACCGCAGGCGAGGCCGGCTGGCCACCGGTCGACGGCGGCACCCTGGTCGTCATCGAAGGCCCCCGCTTCTCCACCCGCGCCGAATCCCAGTGGTACGCCGCGCAGGGCTGGACGCTGGTCGGCATGACCGGCCACCCCGAAGCCGTCCTCGCCCGCGAACTGGCCCTCTGCTACACCCCCCTCTGCCTCGTCACCGACCTGGACGCCGGCATCGAAGAGGGCGAGGGCGTGACGATGGAGGAGGTCTTCCGAGTCTTCGCCCAGAACATAGACCGCCTCCGCCCACTGGTGGCCGACGTGATCAAGTCCCTCCCCGAAGACCGCACCTGCCCCTGCCCGCACTCCCTGGACGGCATGAAGCTCCCCATCCCCCTCCCCTAACTGAGACCACGCCCCGCCGAATGCAGCAAAGCCGCCGCCGTGCGCCTCAATACCCGACCCAAACGCCGCATCAGCTAGCGGTCACACCAGGAAGGACGCCACATGCCCCGAATCCACATGCGCCAAGCGATCCCTCCATGCAAGAGAAGAGGGATCTCGTGGGTCGCCGCTTAGCCGCACACCGAAGGGTCCTGGCAGCCGTCCTCGCCGCCCTCGGAACCGGCTTCGCGCTGCTGGCCCTGCAACCGCGACCGGCCGGCGGAACGAGCATCCTGATCGCGGCACGCGATCTGCCCAGCGGGACGGTCCTGCGCCACGAAGATCTCCGCACAGCGTCACTACCGCTGGCCGCGGTACCCGCGGGGGCGCTTCGGAATCAACCCACGGGACGGGTCCTGGCCGGGCCGATGCGCCGCGGCGAGCCGCTCACCGACGTGCGGCTGATCTCATCCGGGCTGCTCAACGGGTACGGGCCGGGCACGGTAGCGGTACCGGTCCGGATCGCCGACGCGGGCGCCGTACGGCTGCTGCACAGAGGCGACCGTGTGGACGTCCTGGCCCCGGCGCCGAGCACCGACGAACTCACTCCGGCAACCCGGCCGCACCGCGCGCGGCTGATCGCGGCCGCCGCCCCGGTGGTCGCGATCCCCCGCCCGCAAGGTGAGGCGGCCGGCGCCCTGATCGTGCTGGCGGCCGACCGCGCACAGGCCGCGGCCCTCGCGGGAGCGGGCCCCCACCTGTCCCTCACCATCACCAAGCCTTGGTAGCGTCTTTCCGCACTCTTTCCATCACCAAGAGTCACCCAGGAAAGGCACATGAACGGCTTCAAGAAGTTCCTCTTCCGCGGCAACCTGGTGGAGCTGGCCGTCGCGGTCGTCGTCGGCGCGGCGTTCAGCGGCTTGGTCACCGCCTTCGTCAACTCCTTCATCGGCCCGCTGATCGCGCTGGTCGGCGGCAAGCCCGACTTCAGCGACCTGGCGTTCACCGTCAACGGCACCAAGTTCCCCTACGGAGGCTTCCTCACCGCCCTGATCTCGTTCCTGATCATGGCAGTGGTCATCTACTTCCTGGTCGTACTGCCGGTGGCCAAGCTCCTGGAACGCCTGATCAAGGCGGAGGAGGCCACCGAACGCCCCTGCCCGCACTGCCTGAGCGACATCCCCATCAAGGCGACCCGCTGCAAGTTCTGCACCTCGGACCTGGCCACCGCCCCAACGCCCTGAACCGCCCCCAAACACCAACAATCCAGCCACTCGACCCCAACATCGAGTAAGCCGCCGAAGCCACCGCACGGACCGCCAAGGCACCCGGGCCGCCCCAACCAGCCGCCAGTGCCCGGACTGCGCCGAGCTGCACGGCCCACCGGTCACCGCCGACAGATACGGGCCGCCGTCAGGGTCGTACCTCGGCCCTGACCAGCTCCCGGCGGGGGCCGTCCCCCCACCCCCCACGACCGCCGCGCAAGCCACCCGAAACCACCACACAAACCGTCACCAACCCACGCCACGGAGCGTCGCGCAAGCCGTTCTGGGGCCGCCGGAGACCATACGCCACAGCGGCGACCACCGACCGCGCCAGGAGTTCCCCACCACATCCGCAAATACCTGTGGGGAGAGCTGGTCACCGTCTTACTTCGCGGGCTCCTGCGGAGGCCCACTGGCCAGGCTCAAGGAGTACATCGAGAACCACAAGCGTCGGCAGCTTTGCTGCGGCGCTCCGCGCCGGACCTCCCTGGCCGGACGACCTGGACCGTTCACGGCCGGCGCTGGCTCAGCTGTCGCTTTCGTTGCCGTACTCCCAGTGCCAGGGCTCGTACGGGTTGCTATAGGCCCATGAAGGATGGAACCACCCGTACTTGCGGGAGTTGGCCTCCATCCAGTTGAACTGCGCCGAACTGGCGTTCTCGATCCCGCCGCACAGGTCGAGGGCCTGTCCCTTGCCGTGGTTACTGGTGCCGGGCACGGCCGCGAACCCGGGGCGTTGCGAGTAGACCCGCTGCTGGTTGGCCAGGTTCCGATAGGAGTCCGTGACGCACATGTCGCCTCCGAAGCGCCGCTTGTACGCGGCGTTCAGCTTGTAGAAGGCCAGGGCGGCGTCGGCCCTGAGCTGCTCGCCCTTCTGCGGGAGCGGGCACAGGTACTTGTCGGGGATGAGGCCGTTCGGGAACTTGCGCGCGTCCGTCGAGAGGCCCTTGTCGCAGATGGCGCGTATCCGCCTCTCCTGCTCGGCCTCCAGCCGCTTGAGCTTGGCCACCAGTTGCTTGGTGAGCTGCGACGACTTCTGCTTCAGCGCGTCGACCTCCTGCTGCAACCGGGTCTGCTCCACAGCATTCCGCGACTGCAGGTCCTGGGCGGTGGAGGTCAGTTGCGCCCGGCGGCGCTGGAGCTCGTCCGCCTGCTTGACCAGGGCCTGCTGCCCGTTGGCGATATGGGTGACGTCCGCGGTGGCCCGCAGCGCGTCGCCCGCGTCACCGCCACCGAAGATCGACATCGATCCGGCGGCGCCCGGCTGCTGGTAGGAGGCGTTGGCCAGCCTGGCCAGCGGTTCGCGGATCCGGTTCAGCTCGGCCTCCGCCTTGGCCAAATCCTTCAGTGTTGCTCGGAGCTTGTCCTGGGAGCGTGACAGCTCTTTCTTGCGCGACTCCATCCGCTCGGTGGCCTTCTCCAGCTCCGAGCGAGCCTTGGCCGCGGAACGGCGCAGTTCCTGAACGGGATCCTCACGCGCGGCAGCCCCTCCCGGCAGCGCGACGACCGCCGCCATCACCAGGAAGACCGCGGTCAGCACCGCCGACCGGGGGATTGGCACGGTGGTTCCTCCTGATGCCCAAAAGCATGACAGCGGCAGGAACGCTACTACAAGTTCCTAGACGACTTCACCGAGTCCGGTAACCGTTTCGGTGACACCACTTCCTGAGCCACGGCACGTCCGACCATCCCCGGGGACATTCGCGATGCGCGCGCCGCTCCGGTCGCTGGCTGGGACGCGTCGTCCTCGGCCGTTCGACCGGCTTCGGCGCCCGCGTCGTCGGCGCCGGCCGCGGCGGCACGTACTCCCCGCGTGTGGGATGCGTCTCTGGTACCGCTCTCGGCGTCTCAGGCAGCGCCTGGACGGTCTGCTGCCGCCCCTCCGGCTCCGCCCCGCCCCGGCCGCCCATCACGATCAGGCCGAGCACCACCGCGAATGACACCGCGATCGCCCCGACGAGAGCGTACGTCCGCCGTTGGTCCCCGCTCGACCGTGCTACATGCCGCCCCTTCACGGGGCCAAAGCGTACCGACCCACACCTACTCGGCCTAGTTGTCTCGCTCATCCCGTCTTTAAGATGGAGCGATCTCCCCTCCGGTCCCCTACCCTGTAGGTGCCGTCCGCTACGCTCGTCCGGCGAGCGACGACAAGCCTCCGTAGCTCAGGGGATAGAGCACCGCTCTCCTAAAGCGGGTGTCGCAGGTTCGAATCCTGCCGGGGGCGCCCTCCTGACCACCTAAAGAGAGCCCCTGACCTGTGCGAACGTCGTTGGACAGCAGGCCGTTCGGCCCGTCGCCGAAGCTCTGCGAAGTGCACACGACCAGGAGGAGCCCCGCGCCGCGATCGTGCCGGTGGACGGCGGCGTCGGCGCCTGAAGGCCCAGGCAAGCCCTGGCGGCACCGCGCCGTACCTCACCAGCAGCCCGGGGCCTCAGCTAAAGCGAGAACTTGCAGTCCAGCCATGATCAGCACCTTCGCTCCGGTGTTCCTCGCGTCGGCCGAACCCGCAGGAGTCGGCTTGCCGCGGCAGGTTCCCGCACACCGGGTATGACTCGGGACTTGCCAGCGGTGTGCGACGTGAAGGCCCGCAGCTGAGTGTCGCGGCACGGCCCAGAAGCCGACGCTCGACACCTGCGTATGCCGGCTCGGGGGCCGCTCCCGCAATGAAGCGGCCCCCTTTGCGGTCAGGCGAGGTCGGCGAGGTCCTCTTCGGTGAGGGTGATCGACCGGGCGGCCAGGTTCTCCTCCAGGTGAGCCACGGAACCGGTGCCCGGGATGGCCAGGGCGACCGGGGACAGGGCCAGCAGCCAGGCCAGGGCGATCTGATGGACGGTGGCGCCGTGCCGTTCGGCGACCTTGACCAGGCCGGCGTCGTTGATGTCGGCCCTGCCGCCGCCGAGGGGGAAGAAGGGGACGAAGGCGATCCCCTCCTTCGCGCAGGCGTCCAGGACGGCCGTCTCGTCACGGTTGGCGATGTGGAAGTTGTTCTGGACGGCCGTGACAGGAGCGATCGTGCGGGCCTCGGCGAGATGGCCGGCGTCGACGTTGCTGATGCCCAGGTGGCGGATCAGGCCCTCCTCGCGCAGCGCGGCGAGCACCTCGAAGCGTTCGGCGAGCGATTCGCCGCGCGGGGGTTCCATCATGCCGATGCGCAGGTAGACCAGATCAAGGCGATCCAGGCCCAGGCTTTCGAGGTTGGCTTCGACCTGGGGCCGAAGGTCGGCGGCGGTGCCCTGGCGGGGACCGTCGGGGCCGAAGATCGGGCCGACCTTGGTGGCGATGACCAGGGCGTCCGGGTACGGGGACAGGGCCTCGCGGATCAGCGTGTTGGCGCGCACCGAGCCGTTCTCGCTGCGATAGAAGTCGGCGGTGTCGATGTGGTTCACGCCGAGCTCAACGGCGCGGCGCAGGACGGCGCGACCGGATTCGGGGTCGCGGGCGGGTCCGCCCGGGCCGCCCTGGGGCAGGCGCATGGCGCCGAAGCCGAGCCGGTCGATCGCAAGGTCGCCGCCGAGGCGGAAATGGTTGGTCATGTCTCTCCTCGTGATGTGATGTGGTGCCTGTGAGAAACGGGACCGTCGCTTCTGTCGGCGCCGAGCAAAACTCCCCGCGGCACGAGCCGGGGATCCAGTTCCTCAGGAGCCTGAGGAAGTCAACGTGTGGCGAGCGCCGTCAGGTGCGACCGTGAAGGCGACGATGCCCGCTCGCCCTGGCGGCGTCATCGGGTCGACCACTGTCCGGTCCGGTCGGCTGGAGCGGATGCGCTTGCTCGCGCGGATCGACCGCAGCAGTACCGCCCTCGACGAACGTGACCGTCTCGTCGAGCGGCGCCCGGCCCGTACGGATGTAATCCACCGTGACGTCCTCGAACCCGATCGACATGCCGCAGAAGAGGATGAGCCCGTCCGGAGGTGACAGGATCTCCGCGACGGTCTTGCGATACACCGACCACGCCATCTGGGGGCAGCTGTGCAGCCCTTCGGCGCGGAGCAGCAGCATGACGGTCTGCAGATACATTCCGACGTCGGCCCATTGGGGCAAGCCCAGGTCGCGGTCGATGTAGCAGAACAAGGCGGCGGGCGCGCCGAAACACTGCCAGTTCGCGGAAGCGGCCCTCTGGCGCGCCTCCCAGTCCTCGCGCGAAACACCGAGTGCGCTGTAGCGCTCTTTGCCGAAGGTCGATCGGCGCTCGTGGTACGGGGACTTCAGTTCCGGCGGGTACATCTCGTACTCCCGCTCGTCCCAGGGGTCGCCCGCGGCCACGCGCTCGTCGGCGCGCTTCTTGAGGTCGGCCAGTGGCCCGCCGGTCAGCACGTAGGCGTGCCAGGGCTGGAGGTTCGATCCGGACGGCGACCAGGCCGCGGCGGACAGCACGCGCTCCAGCACGTCCCTCGGGACATGCCGGTCGGTGAACCCGCGCACCGCCCGTCGGCTCGTGACCGCCTCATAGACGTCCATCGACATCAGCCTAACCTGCCTCCGCCACTCCGTTACGTTCGTGACGGTATCATTCAATACTATCTGGCGCGGTGCGTGAGCCAGGCGACGAGAAGTTCCGAAGTGATCAGTGGTCGGTGTGTTGGTTGCGGCGACCATCGCCAGGATGTGCCGGGTGACCCAGGTGGCGACGCCCGTTGATCGACTCGATCGGCTGACCTGCCGGTTCGAGCAAGCCGGCCTCGGCCGCTCGTTGCGCTATCGGCAGCCCCGGCCGTTGGCCGGCACTGCATGACTTACGAATCGCCGCCTGCGGGATAGGCGAACCGGGTCAGCAGATCCGTCAGCCGCTCGGGCTCGCCGGGCTCCATCTGGGCGACCAGACGCTCAGCCAGCGGCTCCGCCGCCACATGGGCCGCTTCGAAGAGCTCAATGCCCTGAGCCGTGATCTCCACTGCCCGCACCCGCCGGTCCTCCGGAACGGCCTTGCGTACGGCCAGTCCCCTGCGCTCCAGATCGTCCACGACCCGCATGATCCCAGCCTTGTCCGACCCCGTCGCCGCCGCCAAGTCCCGCTGCACCGTGGCCCCGCGGTCGACCAGCACGATCAGCACGGCGAAATGCCGCAACTCGATGCCGAGCGGCCGAAGCGCCTCCGCCATCACCGTGGCCGCGCGCCAGTGCGCCCGGCGCAGCAGCAAGCCGAGGGCGAAAGGCGAGGCGTCGCCGGGGCGGTCGGTCGCAAGCGAGGCGGTGGTTCTGGGCGGAACGTCGGCGGTCATGAGAGCCATCCTTTCATTCGATACGGTATCAATTGAAATGAAAGGCGGCTCGACCCCTTGCGTTCGGGGGTGGAGATGCGAGTCAGCGCTCGTGCCGAACTCAGGGCGTGAGATCCCAGACGCGGACCACGCCGCCCTTACCAGCGGTCATCGCGACCGGGCGGCCCTGGATCTCTGTGGCGGCCACTGTGTCGATCTTTCCCTCGTGCCCCTCCATCGGCGCTCCAAGCCGGATGCCCTCGCCGCCGGCCACCGCGAGCGGACGCGGTGGCGTCCATGGTCACCAGCACTTCGTCGCCGCATGTTGATGCCACGAGTTCGCGCCCGGCAAGTTCCCGGCAGCGCTCATCGGTCCATTCCGGGGACGACGGATCCCATTCGTAGTGCTCGGGCGCTGGGCTTCCCGCTATGAGGGCCAGGCGATCGTCCAGCACGGCTGCGTCCAAGGCGTGGACACCGCCGTGAGTCGAAATGACACCGCCGAGCAGTTCGCCGCGGTCCCTGATGGCGGCCGCCCACCGGCGACTTCCGCGCCCACGAACATGAGGTCGGGGTCGAGGTGGGGTGCGATCTCGCCGCCTCCGACCGCTCCGGGGTTCGCTGGAGGGTCCAGCCTGGCACTGGCGACGATGCCGACCCATCCCCGTTGATCACTCCGAGCACTTCCTGCTTGTTCCGGAAGTACGGATTCTGCGCGTCGGGCCGGACGGCGAGCCTGCGCATCATCAGCGAGCGAATGCGATGCCGTCTCGGCAACCGCCTGCCGTTGGACATGACAAATATCTTAGCACTGCTAAGCTGCCCTGATCGAGCGTCCGCCCCTGCTCGGGACGTGGACCGCCTGGCGGCACAGGCGCTCGCACAGGTCGGACTCATGTCTCCTTGCCCATTCATTCGTAATGGGTGCACAATCTAAATGATCTTGAGGTTGTGGGATTGGGAGACACCTGCTGTGCTGGAATCATTCAGACTGGACGCACTCGCCGAGAAACCTGCAAACCTCTCCTGCAACGACCGGATCTCGACGTGGCGGGAATCGCCGCCGAGCTCGCGGTTTCACCGGCACCGGGAAGTGGCGATCCGCACGACCGGGCTCGACGGTGTCCGCAATGATCCGGACAACCTCGCTTGAGCAGGGCGCGCAGGTGCGCACCACTCTCGCGGTGCGGATGCTGACCTATGGCCCGCCCGTACGGCGGCGGCGGGCGCCGTAAAGGTCGGCAATCCGGGCGGCCTCGCGATGAGCAGCGCCTATTTCGAGCGACCTTCGTCGGTTGACATAAAACCATGCACAAACACAAGGGAGCTGGAATGTACCCCGTCCCCGCGAAGCGCGTTCTCGTCCTCGGCTGCCGACCGGAGTCGGTCGATGCCCTGCGACGGCGCGGTGCGGAGGTGACCTGTGTCGTCGCGCCGGGCGAGAGCCTCCCGTCCGCGGCGGTCCGGAAGGTCCGCGTGACCGCCCACTCGAACCTGGAGGACGTGGTCGGCGGCCTGGAACGCGAGGGCATCGACCTGGGTGAATTCGACATCGTGTGCAGTCAGCACGAGTTCTCACTCGCCGCCGCGTCCGCGCTGGGCGGAGGAGATCGAAGCCATCTGCCCATGGACACGGTGATCCGGCTCCGCGACAAGGCCGTCCAGAAGGAGGCCGTCCGCGCGGCCGGGATCCCGGTGGCCGGGTTCGAAGTGGTCACCGACCTCGATCGGCTGGAGTCGGCCTTGGCCCCGGGCTGCGTCCTGAAGCCGCTCGCCTCCTCCTCTTCGCGGAATGTGCTGGTCGTCACCGACCCTGAAGCGGCCGTCGAAGAGATCCGGCACCGGCGCGTGCCGGGCCCCTGGCTGGTCGAGGAGTTCGTGGACGGAGCCGAACTCCAGATCGACGGGGTGGTGCGGGACGGTGAGATCGAGTTCCTCGCCGTGTCCAAGTACCTCCAGAATCTGATCGAAGTGCGGGACGGCGGGTTGAACGCCTCGATCGTCCTGGATCCCGCTGATGAACCGGAACGCTACGCACGTGCCCGAGGGCTCGCCGACGCGGCTCTCCGGGCTCTGCGTCATCGGAACGGCATCTTTCACATGGAGGTCTTCGATCAGCCCGGCGGGCTCGTCTTCGGTGAGTGCGCGGGGCGGGTCTCAGGAGGCCGGACGGATGTGCTGCTGGCCGAGAAGTTCGGGGTCGACCTGCACGACGAGTGGGCTCTCTCGGTCCTCGGCGAGCCATCGCAGGTCGCCCCGGCGAAGTCGGAGGCGACGTTCGGTGACATCTACCTGACCCCGCCTCCCGGCCGCCTGATCGAAATTCCCGGTGAGGACGAGATCAGCGCCCGCCCAGGGGTCGTCCACGCCCGCGTCATGGCCGTCCCGGGCGAGGAGATGCCGCACGAACGCGACGCGTCCAGCGTGTGCGCGGCCCAGGCGGTCGTGCGGGGGAAGGACGCGGCCGAGGTCGAACGGCACCTGCGGGACCTCGCCCGGTGGTTCAGGTCGGCGGTCGTCACCGATGGGGGCCGGCCGCCCGAGCCGGCTCGGCGTGCGCCGCGGGTCATGGTCCTCGGGGGAAGGCCCGACGTGATCCGGAAGGCCGCGGCGCTCGGCCTGGACATCGTCAACGTCCAGAAGCCCAGTGCCTTCGATCCGGCCGTCCTGGAGCACGCGTCACAGGTGCACCTCGTCGACTATCAGGACGTTCCGGCTGTGGAAACGCTGGTCGAGGCCCTGCACAGGACGGACCCCTTCACGCGCGTGTTCACGCAGAACGAGGCCGCGCAGGTCGTGTGCGGCCATCTCACGAGCCGGCTCGGTCTGCCAGGCAACGGCGTGGACGTCGTCAGGACCCTTCATGACAAGCCGGCCATGCGGGCGCGGCTGAACGAGCACGGCGTCGGGCCGGTGGCCGTCCAGGCCGTCACGACCAAGGAGGCGCTGCGCGACTTCACCGTCCGGCATGGCGCCTCCGTGGTGAAGCCGACGATGGGCTCGGGAAGTCTCGGCGTACGCAAGATCCACTGCGTGGAGGACGTCGACGAGGTCTGGTCCTGGATCCTTTCCTCCGGCGTGCGGGACTTCTTCGCCGAGCAACTGCTCACCGGTACCGAGGTCAGCGTGGAGACCTTCTCGGCACGGGGCCGGCACACCGTTCTCGCCGTGACCGGCAAGGACACCGGCGACGGAGTGGTCGAGCTGGGGCACGTCGTTCCGGCGCCGCTGAAGAACGCCGACCTCGCACAGGTCGGTGAATTCACCCGACGGGTACTGGACGCCGTCGGCCTGGTCGACGGTCTCGCCCACACCGAGGTGATGCTCACCGCGGACGGACCGCGTGCGATCGAGTCCCATTGCCGGCGCGGCGGCGACCAGATCAACAAGCTGGTCAGGATGGTCTACGGCGTGGACATGGAAACGCTGGCCTTCCGGCTGGCGCTGACCGCGGATCCGCTGCGGGCGGCCCCCAGGGGCGAGGGCGGCGCGGCCATCCGATTCCTGGTCGCCGAACCGGGGCAGGTGGTCTCGGTCGAGGGGGTCGAGCGGGCGACCGCCATGGAGGGCGTGGTCGAAGTGCGGGTCCAGGTCGTCCCCGGCGACGTGGTGAACCCGCTGCGCTGGTCGGAGGACAGGTGCGGGTACGTCCTGGTGCACGCCTGCGACGGTCCGACGGCGGAACGGATCGCCGGCGAGGCCGCCGAGCTGATCAGCATCCGGACCGCGGCGGTGCCGGACGCGCCGGACGACACCCTGGCCGCGCTGCTCTCCGACGTCGACGAGGTGCTGGATCCGTTCGCCGCCCGGCACGCCTTCCCGAGCCGCGGAAACGTCGAGTCGCATGTCTGAGGCGATGCGGGGGCGCCCGGCACGGCCGCTCGGACGGAGCCTGCGGATCCGGCTGCTCATCGGGTTCGTCCAGCGCTTCCTCAACGCGATGCTCCTGCCCTTCATGGCGATCTACCTGGACCGCCGGTTCGGGCAGGGGCACGCCGCGACGATGGTGCTGGCCGGAGTGCTGCTCGGCATTCTGGCGGGACTTTACGGGGGGCACCTGTCGGAGCGGCTGGGACGGCGGCCCGTGCTGCTTCTCAGCGAGTCCGGTGCCGCGGCGGCCTTCGCCGCGATGGCCGTGGCCGCGATGCCGTCGTGGGACTCGCCGATCGCCGTGTACGCGTTCTTCGTACTGGCCAACGCGCTCGGCAACCTCGGTCTCCCCGCGCATGACGCGGTGATCATCGATGTGACGCACACCGGCGATCGCAAGCGCGTCTACACGCTCAACTACTGGACGATCAATCTGGCGCTCGTCGGCGGTTCGCTCGCCGGGGCCGCGTTCTTCCCCGATCACCTGCCGCACATGCTGGCCATGGCCGCGGTCCTCGGCGCCGGCATGGCCCTGCTGACCTTCGTCCTGGTCGGCGAGACCCGTCCCCGGCGGGACGGCCCGCGAGGCCGGGGGCGTCCGGGCATCGCCCGCGTCCTGGCCGACTACGGGCCCGTCGTCCGGGACGGCGCTCTGCTCAGGTTCGTGCTGGCGGCGACCATGCTGATGGCGCTCGAGGTGCAGCTCACGAACTACATCGCGGTCAGGCTGGCGCGTTCCATGCCCGAGCAGGACCTCGTGCCGTTCGGCCCGTGGGAGGTGCGGGTCGACGGAGCGGAGATGGTCGGCGTTCTCCGCGGCGAGAACACCCTGCTGATCGTCCTTCTCGCGCTCTTCGCCGAGCGGTTCTTGAAGCGGCTCCGCGAAGGTCCGCGGCTGTACGGCGGCATCGCCGCGTACACGGCCGGATATGTGCTGCTCGGCGTCGGTTCGGATGTGTCGCTGCTGCTGTTCGGCATGCTGATCGCGACCCTCGGGGAACTGCTGTACGTGGGAGTGGAGCAGGCACGGCTCGCCGATTCCATCCCGGAGGCGTCCAGGACGCGGCACATCGCGGTCTACAACCTGCACGTCCGGGCGGCGCTGGTGGTGGGGACCCTGACCTGGTCCGCGACCAACGTGCTGCCCGGGTGGTTCGTCCCCGCGCTCTACACCTGCCTCGGCGTGGGGGCCGCGTTCCTCTACCGTGCGGTGCCCGCCCGGCGCCAGGAGGCGGAGCCGGTCGAGCCGGCGGCCCGCCAAGGAGCCGGGGTGTAACGGCGGGCCGGCCCGGATCAGGGTGCTGCACCGGCCGGACGTCGCAGAACCACGTCGTAGGGGGATGGGCTAGGGAGACCGCCGCTACTGGTGTCCGCTGAGTGCTTCGCGCTGTGCTGCGGTGAGCCGGTGGCGTCTGGCGGTGACGGAGTAGGCGCCGGACTCGATGGGCTGCAACGTGACCGGGTCGCTGATGTCCGGATGTCTCCCGGCGTCGCGCAGGGCGACGGCGACGCGGTCCGGCTGCCATCCCAACGCGGTGGCGAGTTGTTCCATGGTGAGCGGCCGGCCGGCATGCACGAGGGCGGCGAGCACGGTCAGGATGTCGCCGATGGCGGCCTGGTCAAGGCTGCCGGCCATGTCGGCGCTGACTTGTGCGAAGAACCGGGCCATCTCGTTCAGCCGGGCTCCGGCCGGTGTGGCGGCGCCGAAGATTTCCACTCCCCGCCGAGCGGTATCGGCCCAGAGGGTGTTCTTGCGGGCGCTCGCCGTCCATGTCCGGAGCCAGACATCGTCACCGATGAGGTACCGCTCGCGGCGCCGTCGGGGGTCGCGTTCGCGGCGAACGACGTCCTGGCCTTCGAGGTAGCTGATCGCCTTGGCCACCGACGCCGGGCTGACCTGCAACTGCCGGACCAGGTCGGCGGAGGTCAGGACGCCGGAGTCGGTCGTGATGAGGTGCGCGAGCACCCGTCCCGCCATGCGGGGAATCCCGATCTGCACCATCAGCGCCGCGAAACCCTCCGCGAAGGCGCTCACCGCCTCAGGGTCACGCCCGTAGGCGCCCGTGGCGGCCGGGGGCCGTGAGGGCGTGGCGGGGTTGCGCCGGCGGGCACGCCGCTCGGTGGCCTGCTGGGCGGGGGCGGCCCGATAGCCGCCGGGTCCGCCGTTGCGAGCCACCTCCCGGCTGATGGTCGAGGTCTGCCTGCCCAGCCGCCTGGCGATCTCGGCGTAGCCGCGCCCTTCCGTGAGCCACGACGCGATGCGCCGGCGGTCCTCCTCGTTCAGCCTGCTTCCCGGCATCCGTGCAGTATGCATTCGCGATCAATTCATTGCAACAGCCACGCGGTCCAGCCATTGCAATCACCTACAGGCCATTGCAACTTTTTCGCGAGAGATCGCTGTTCAGTGGGAGAGTAGGCACAGAAGGGAGGTTGACGATCTATGAAATGCAACGTAGCTTTCCCTACCTCGCAAACAGTCCGGAGGAGTCGACATGACACAGCGCCACCCGCGAACCACCCTCCAGCGGCTGCTCGACCGGGCGGTCACCGAGGGCGGTGTTCCCGGGATCGTCGCCGAGATCCGCGAGGGCCGCGGGCGGTGGTTCGGCTCGGCGGGAGTGGCCGATACCGAGACCGGGCGCGAACGTGCGCCGCAGGAGCGGTTCCGCATCGGGAGCACCACCAAGACCTTCGTGGCCACGGTGATACTGCAGCTCGCGGCCGAGCACAGGCTGAGCCTGGACGACACCGTGGACGAATGGCTGCCGGGAAGGGTCCGCGGCCACGGTCACGACGGCGGGAAGATCAGCATTCGACGGCTGCTGGACCACACCAGCGGGATCTTCAGCTACACAGAGGACCCGGAGATGGTGAACAGCCACGAGAGCCACACCCCGGACCTGCTCGTGGACATCGCCATGGCCCATCCGCCGGCTTTCGAACCGGGCACGGACTGGGGGTACAGCAACACCAACTACATCCTGGCCGGGCTGCTCGTCGAGCGGGTGACCGGCCAGGGGCTGGCCGATCAGATCGCCCAGCGGATCACCCGGCCGCTCGGCCTGGACGGGACGTATCTGCCGAGCGGCGCCGACCCGACCATCCAGGAACCACACCCGCGGCACTACACGAAGCTGCTGGACCCCGCCCCCGATGCCGAGATCCATGACGCGACCGAACTGGACTCGTCCATGTTCTGGGCCGCCGGCAGCATGATCTCCACGACCGGGGACCTTCACCGGTTCTTCAGCGAGCTCCTGGGCGGCCGGCTCCTCCCGCCCGCTCAGCAGGGCGAGATGTTCACCACGGTCCCGACCAAGAACTGGATCCCCGACACAGCGTACGGCCTGGGCATCTCCTCGGTGACGCTGCCGTGCGGCGCCACGGTGTGGGGCATGGGCGGCGCGATCTTCGGCTCGTGGTCCTACACCTACGGAACCCGCGACGGCGAGCACATGGCCGTCATCGAAGTCAACGGCGACTGGGCCAACGGTCCCTGGGACGACCCGATCGGTATCTTCACCGACGTACTCCGGATGGAGTTCCGCCCGCCGAAGACGGCAGGTCCCGCCTGAGCCGTTGAGGGGGTACTGAGAGTGACTCCCTTCCGGCCGATCCAAGCCCGTAACCTGGCGGTATGGCTGATGACAGGGAGATTCGCGCCCGGATCCGCGACTTTCTCGTGACTCGTCGTGCCCGCGTGACTCCCGGCGACGTCGGCATTCCCGGACACGACCCGCGGCGCAGAGTGAAGGGGCTGCGCCGCGAGGAGGTCGCGCTGCTGGCGGGCATCAGCGTCGAGTACTACACGCGCCTGGAGCGCGGCGATGCGGCGGGCGCGTCGCCGTCGGTCATCAACGCGGTCGCGCGGGTGCTGCGCCTCGACGACATCGAGCGGGAGCACCTTCGCCGGCTGTTCCTCGCCTCCAACGAGGGCGGCACACCCGTGCGGATCGTGACGCGCGCGCGGCCGGAGGTGCAGCGCCTGCTGGACGCGCTGGGCGACGTGCCGGCGTTCGCGCTCAACAAGCGCCTGGACGTGGTGGCGGCCAATCTGGTGGGCCGGGCCTTCTACGCGCCGATGTACGACGGCACGCGCGACCCGGTGAACTCGGCGTGGTTCCATTTCCGGAACGAGGCGGCGGCCCGTGCGTTCTGGGTCGACTGGAGCGCGGTCGCCGACGACATCGCCGCGGTCCTGCGCGCGGAGCTCGGCGTGCAGCCGCATGATCACGACCTTGCGGAACTCATCGAGGATCTGCTCGACGGCGAGGAGTTCGCCACCCGGTGGGCGTCCCAGAATGTGCACCGCCACTCGACCGGGACCAAGTCGGTCAACCATCCGGCCGTCGGCCGCATGGACCTGCCCTACGAGAACCTGTATCTCGCCGCCGATCCGGACCTGTCGGTCTTGGTGTTCAACCCCGAGCCCGGCACGCCCGCGCACGACTCACTGAAGCTCCTGGCGATCTGGGCGCGCGACGACGCCAACGACCAGGACGCGCACTGGCGCACCGCCCGTAACGCGTAGGCCGACCCGGCCACCGCGTCTGGGGGGCACTAAGAGGGACTGCCAGCTTCGCGAACACGCGTTTACGTTGGGCTGCGCAGAACATTCACGCCCCGGCCGAGCTGGGGCGATGTCACTGAAATCCAAGGAGAGCACCGATATGACCACCAGCGTCACCGCCTACGCGGCCCCCGCTCCGAAGGCTCCGCTGGAGAAGACCACCATCGAGCGCCGCGCACTGCGCGGTCACGACATCCTCATCGAGATCGCGTACTCCGGCATCTGCCACTCCGACATCCACCAGGTCCGCGAGGAGTGGGGCAGTGCCCTGTTCCCGATGGTGCCGGGCCATGAGATCGCCGGTGTCGTCACCGAGGTCGGCCCGGACGTGACCGAGTACGCCGTGGGCGACCGGGTCGGCGTCGGCTGCTTCGTCGACTCCTGCCGGGAGTGCGAGAACTGCCGGGCGGGCGAGGAGCAGTTCTGCCTCAAGGGCGAGGTGCAGACCTACAACGGCGAGGAGTACGACGGCTCCCCCACGTACGGCGGTTACAGCACCCACATCGTCGTGGACGAGAACTACGCGGTCCGCATCCCCGAGGGGCTCTCGCTGGACGTCGCGGCCCCGCTGCTGTGCGCCGGCATCACCCTCTACTCCCCGCTGGCGCACTGGAGCGCCGGTCCCGGCAAGAAGGTCGCCATCGTGGGGCTGGGCGGCCTGGGCCACATGGGCGTCAAGATCGCCCACGCGATGGGCGCCGAGGTGACCGTGCTGAGCCAGACGCTCCGCAAGAAGGACGACGGGCTGCGGCTGGGCGCCGACCATTTCTACGCGACCGGTGACGAGTCCACCTTCGCCGAGCTGGCCGGATCGTTCGACCTGATCGTCAACACGGTCTCGGCGAACATCCCGCTGGACGGCTACCTGTCGCTGCTGAAGCGGGACGGCACGCTGGTGCACGTGGGCGCGCCGGAGAACCCCAGTTCCTTCAGCCAGTTCTCGCTGATCATGGGCCGCAAGTCGATGGCCGGATCGAAGATCGGCGGCATCCGGCAGACGCAGGAGATGCTGGACTTCTGTGCCGAGCACGGGCTCGGCGCCGAGATCGAGGTGATCTCGGGTGACCAGGTCAACGAGGCCTACGACCGGGTGGTGGCGGGCGATGTGCGCTACCGGTTCGTGATCGACGTCGCGTCGCTGAAGGGGTAGCGGTCTCCGCGGTCCCGGATCGCTAGAATCCGGGTCGGGGAGGCGCGCGGATGATCAAGGTGCTGGTGGCGGAGGACATGCACCTGGTCCGGGGGGCGCTGATCGCGCTGCTGGAGCGGGAGGACGACCTGGCCGTCGTCGCCGAGGTCGGGGACGGGGCCGGGGTCGTTCCGGCGGCGCGCGTGCACCGGCCGGACGTCGCGGTGCTCGACATCGGGATGCCGGGCGTCGACGGGCTGGAGGCGGCCGCCCGGATCGCCGCGGAGCTGCCCGGTTGCCGGGTGCTGATGGTGACGGGCGCGGCGACGCCCGCGGCGCTGCGCCGGGCGCTGGCGGCGGGCGCGGCCGGGTTCATGGTCAAGGACGCGCCGCCGCGCGAGCTGGCGGACGCCATCCGGCGGGTCGCGGCCGGCGAGCAGGTGATCGACCAGGCGCTGGCGGTGCGCGCGCTCACCGCGCCGGAGAATCCGCTGACCGACCGCGAGGTGGACGTGCTGCGGATGGCGGCGTCCGGCGCGGAGCCGGCCGAGATCGCCGCGACGCTGCACCTGTCACGGGGGACGGTCCGCAACTACCTGGGTGTGATCGTCGGCAAGCTGGGCGCCCGCAACCGGCTCGACGCGGTCCGGATCGCCGCCGAGGCCGGCTGGCTGTAGGACGACCGACAGCTCGAACGTCCCGTCGGGCAGCGAACGGGTGTGCAGCTCCGCCGTCCGGGCGGCCAGGTTCGCCAGTCCTTGCCCGGGCGTCCCGGCGGGGACGGCCCCGTCGTTGACGACGCGGAGCCGGAGCCGGTCGCCGTCGCGGGACGCCTCGATCAGGCAGTGCCGGGCGGCGCTGTGCCGCATCACGTTGGTGACCGCTTCGCGCAGCACGATCCCGGCCGGTTCCGGGAGATCGAGGCCGGGCGGCCAGGTCACGGTGAGGTCGATGCCCGCTGCGGTGAGCAGGTCGCGAGCGGAGTCGAGTTCGGCGGAGGCGGAGAGGGCCGTCCCCTCGTCCGGGATGGCGCGCAGGTCGCCGAGCGTGCGGCGGGCGACGGCGGCGACGTCGGCGAGGGCGCCGGCAGCCGGATCGCGGGCCGCCAGCTCGGCCTTCACCATGATCGTCCACATTCCGGAGCCGAGCAGGTCGTGCACGTCGCGGGCGATCCGGCGGCGTTCCTCGGCGACGGCCAGGAACGCCAGGGACATCCGGACCTCGCGCACCCGGTGGACGAGCCGGGCCAGCAGCGCCAGCCCGTAGAACATCATCGCGCCGCCCGCGGTCTCGGCCGTCCAGAGCGCGGTGTCGAGCGCGTCCCAGCCGCGGGCCGGGAGTGTCGCCGGGACGAGTGCCGCGTAGGCGGCGAACAGCGTCCACGCCCACCCGGGCCGGGAGGCGAGGACGATCAGGATCGCGCCCGCCGCGAACCACATGAGCTGGGGGTACGGGCGGTCGGGTGCGAGCAGCGGCGCCGCGGCCAGCAGTGCCTGCGCGGGCAGCGTCCAGGCCGCGTGGCGGGGCGGGACGCCGGGCGGGCGGGGCAGCACGTGGTGCACTTGGAGCGCCACGACGGCGACGATGTCGGCGATGTAGAGGGCGAGCAGGACGGGCGGCGGGCCCACCGGCACCAGGTACAGGACGGCGATCACCGGGTACCAGAGGTGCCCGATGACGATGATCGGCAGCGCGGTCCGCGGGGTCATGTCGCCGGGCGGCGGCAGCGGCGCGGGCTCGGGGGCGCGGCGGATCTCGGCGCGGGCGGCGGTGGCGCGTTCCACGATCGCGGCCGGGCGGCCCTCGGAGGCCAGCCGGATGATCTCCGAGAGGGCGGTGCCGAGCGCGTCCTCCAGTGCGCCTGACGCGCGGGCGCGTTCCGCGGCGACGGATCTGGCCGCCAGTTCGCCGCGGGTCGCCGCCAGCTCGTCCCGCAGGTCGCTCAGCCGGGTCAGCGCGAACACGAGCAGGCCCTGGCACAGCGCGTTGCCCATGGCGTTGAGGTGCGTGTAGAGGTCGCCGTCGTGCAGCAGGCCCGCGGCGCCGACGACGGCGGCGAACAGCGCCCAGCGGGCCCGGCGCGGCACGATGAGCAGCACCGACGCGGCGAGGAACCCGGCGGGGCCGCCGAGCGGCAGCAGGACGGCCTGCAGCGTGAGCGTCCAGGCGCCGAACCGGTCCCGGATCGGCCGCGTGCGGGGCAGGCTGTGCAGGAGTTGCAGGACGAGCATCGCCGCCGTCGCCGGGACGGGCGACGGCTGATCGGGCGCCGCGACCAGGCCGGCGAGCACGACGGCGATCACCACGGCGGCCACGTGGGGAACTCTAGCCATCTGTCCGGTTCGTGCGATATTCACATCGAGGTGATGTCCGCCGGCACTGGGCGGGGGCGCGGGGCGCGGCGAATCTGGTCGCATGAAGAAAGTCCTGCTGACGCTGGTGCTCGCGCTCGCCGTCCTGGTCCCGTTTCCGCTCACCGCGCACGCCGACGGCGGCGATGTCGCGCGCGTCGTGGACGGGCTGGTGCCCGCGCAGCTCGCCAAGAACAAGATCCCGGGCGCGGCCGTCGTCGTGGTGAAGGACGGGCGGCCGGTGTTCGCCAAGGGTTACGGGGTCGCGGACGTCCGGTCCCGAACGCCGGTCGACCCCGCGCGGACCGGGTTCTTCACCGGCTCGACGGCGAAGGTGTTCACCGCGACCGCCGCGATGCAGCTCGTCCGGGCCGGGCGGCTCGGCCTGGACGAGGACGTCAACCGCTACCTCACCACCTTCAAGATCAAGGACACCTTTCCGGGGAGGCCGGTCACGCTACGGCACCTGCTCACCTACACCGCCGGGTTCGACGAGCACATGCTGGGTCTGGCGGAGCGGGATCCGGGCAAGGTGGAGTCCCTGGGCCGCAGCGTCCGGGAGTGGCAGCCGGAGCGGGTCCGGCCGCCGGGGACGCGCGTCGCGTACGACAACTACGGAGTCGCGCTCGCCGGCCACCTCGTCGAGATCGCGTCGGGGCGGCCGTTCGCGGACTACGTCCAGCGGCACGTCCTGGGCCCGCTCGGCATGTCGGGAACGAGCTTCGCGGTGCGGCACCCGGCGGCCCTGGAAGCGCGCCTCGCCAAGGGGTACCGCCCGTCCGGCGGCGGTTTCACCGCGGCCGCGGGCCAGTACGGCCCGTGGACGCCGACCGGGTCCGGCCCGGTGACCACGCCCGCCGACATGGGCCGGTTCATGATCGCGCAGCTGGGCGACGACCCGCGCCTCGGCGGCCCGGACGTCACCCGTCCGCTGCGGCGGCGCCAGTTCGCGCAGGACGCGCGGATGCCCGGCATGGGCTTCACGTTCGAGGAACGCCCCCGCGACGGCCGCGCCCGCCTCTACAAGGACGGCGACGTCCCCGGTTTCCACACCGTGCTCGCGCTGCTGCCCGAGCAGCGGGCCGGGGTGTACGTCGTCTACAACGGGGACGGCGCGGAGGGGAACGCGTCCTTCCTCGGCCGGCAGGTGATGGACGCGGTCACCGACCACTACGCCGCCGCCAAGACCCGGCTCGCCGCGAGCGCTCCGGCGGGCGCCCGCCTGACCGGCGACGTGTCGCGGTACACCGGGACGTACCGGTCCAACCGGACCAGCGGCTCCGACCTCACCCGCTTCAACAGCCTGATCGTCAACATCAGGGTGACCGGCGGCGCGAACGGCACCCTCACCACGTCCGGGATCTCGCTCGACCCGGCCAGGACGACGCAGCACTGGGTGCAGACCCGGCCGGGCCTGTTCGTCGAGAAGGGCGGCCGGGACAGCATCGCGTTCGCCGGGAAGACGCTGGTCACCTCCGCGAACCCGGCCGAGTCCTTCCAGCGGCTCGCCTGGTACGACGGGCCGTCGCTGCACCTCGGCCTGCTGCTCGCCGGCGCCGCCGCCTTCCTCGTCGCGTTCTTCGCCGTCCCGGTGGTCGCGCTGGTCCGGGGGGTGCGGCACCGGCCCGCCCATCCGGTGCCCGCCCGGCTCACGCGGGCGCTGGCCTGGGTCGCCGCCGCGCTCGTCACCGGCTTCCTCACCGGGATGGCGATGGTCATGTCGGACGGCAACGCGGTCATGGAACTGGTCGCGCTCGGCTCACCCGAGCTGACCGCGCTGCCCTATGTCGCGACGGCGTCGTTCATCGCCGCGCTCGCGCTCGCCGCGGGCACCGTCGCCGCGTGGTGGAAGGGCTGGTGGGGCCTGACCGGCCGGATCTCCTTGACCGTCCTGGTGCTGCTGTCCGTCCCCTTCTACAAGCTGTGCATCACCTACCACCTGCTGGCCCTCCCCTTCCCGACGTCTTGAATCGGGACGATGCCTCAGGCGGGCGTGCTCGGCTCCTGGACGGCGTCCTGCGCGGCCGGTTCGGCGCCGCCCTGCTCCAGGCGGAAGGGCGGGTAGCGGTCGGACATCAGCAGGGCGTACACGGCGACCCGCATCGACCAGCGGTTCATGCCCATCACGAAGTCGAAGATGCCGTCCGGGTAGCGGGCGGTGAACAGCAGGGCTATGGCCGCGAACAGCACGAGGAGGCCGATCAGTCCGATCGCGTACCAGCCGGCCGAATACCAGTCATCCGAACCGGTCGCCGCGCCGGAGAACAACGCCACGACGAGGTAGTGCGGAATGGCCAGCAGCCACCACTTGACCAGCACCAGGCCCCGCGACAGACGCTCCGGGTAGGCGACGCGCAGGTGCGCCGGATAATCCTCGGCCTCGCCAAGGCTGAAAGGCGGGTACCGGTCGGTGAAGAGGCCTCCGTACCCGTAGGCGGTCACCCGCCAGGTCCACCGCAGGATGCCGACGTTGAAATCGAAGAAGGTGCGCGGGTAGCGGCCGGTGATCAGGATCGCGAAGAAGCAGATAACCGTGAGCACGGCAAAGGCGATCCATAGAAAGAACAGCACGATGTAATGCGGGATCAGCAGCAGCCACTTCACGAGCCACAGCCAGCGCGAGAGCGGTTCGTCGAGCCGGGCGTCCAGCCGTAGCGGCGATGTTCGTTCGTTCATCTCTCCCCCCGATCCTCTGTCCCCCTTTCCCCCTTTCCCTGTTTTCTGGGAGGTCATCAGGCGCGAAGGTGTTCTTTTCCCGGTTCACCGGAGAGGAGATCCGGAAATAACGGAAAAGTACGGAAATCGGACCAGGCGCGGCCGGTCAGGCACCCGGCCGATCGCAGTACCCGTCGGGTGGATTCCCCAGGGCTGGATCTGATCCGCTCGCCTCAGATCGGGAACGAGTGGTGCTCGTGGGCAACGAGCCAGCGGCCGTCTTCCTTGCGCAGGCCAAGGGTCAGGCGCAGGCGGTTGGACGGGTTGTCCGCCAATTCCTTCTGGGTGCCGCAGCGGAGGAGCGCGTGCGCGTAGGCGACGTCATTGCCCGCGGTGACGTCCAGCGAGACGATCTCGAACGAGGCGCCCTGGGCCTGCCATTCGAAGAACGGCGGCCAGGTCTCGCGGTAGGCGTCGCGGCCGCGGACGCCGTCGTAGGGCGGCGGCACGTCGAACATGACGATGTCGTCGGCGTGGTCGGCCAGGACGCCGTCGAGGTCGCCCTCGTGCACTGCGACGGCCCATCGCTCGATCAGGGCGCGGATCTGCTTCTGGTCCTCGGACATGGCGTGCCGTCCTCTCGAAGGTGTCTCCGGTAGAGACTCCCCCGCGGGACGGAACTCATCGGTCTCAGTCTTCGCGGACGGTGTCGAGGTCGCGGCGGGCCTTGGCGAGCAGGTCGCGCATGGCCTCTTCGGCCCGGCCGGGGACGCCGTCGCGGACGGCGTCCAGGACGGCGCGGTGACTGGGCACCGGGTCGTCGTGGCGGCGGACGCCGTGGACGAGCCGGTCGCGTTCGGCCAGCCCGACCTCGATCACGATCTCCATGCGTTCCAGGAGCTCGTTGTGGGTGGCGGTGAGCAGGGCGCGGTGGAAGGCGAGGTCGGCCGCGACGGCCAGGGCCGGGTCGCCGTTCGCGTCGTGCATGGCGGTCAGTGCCGCGTCCAGGACGGCGAGGTCCTCGGGGGTGCGGCGGAGCGCGGCCAGGCGGGCGGCCTGGGGCTCGATGATGCCGCGGACCTCGGCGAGGTTCTCCAGGAAGGCGTCGTCGTTGCGGTTGGCGAACTGCCAGCGGATGACGTCGGGGTCGAGGAGGCTCCAGTCGGAGCGCGGGCGGACGAAGGTGCCGCGCTTCTGCCGGGAGGCGACCAGGCCCTTGGCGGCCAGGACCTTCAGGGCCTCGCGGAGGGCGGTGAGGCTGAGGTCGAGCTCGGCGCCGAGGGCGGCGAGGTCGATGGTGTCGCCGGGGCGCAGCTCGCCGGTGAGGATGCGGCGCGCGATCTCCTGCACGGTCTGGCCGTGCAGGCCGCGTTCCGAGTAGCGCGCCACGGGTCCCCCTCCGCTCCGGCCGTCGGCGAGCACCTTAGCGGCATCGCCGGTCACCCCAGTAATCATAAATTACTAATTATTATTGACACGCCCGCTACCTGCACGTTAAACAGGCACGGCGGACACCCACTGGGTGAACGAGCAGGTCAACGAGGAGACGCCGATGAAGCATGCCAAGCGCCGGGCCGCCCTGCCCGCGCTCGTGATGGCCGCGGTCCTGGCGGTCACCGCCGCGTGCGGCGGCCGGGTGGGCGAGAACGGCCGGATCGGCGTCGTCTACCTCAACGCCGAGGGCTACTACGCCGGGGTCGAGCGCGGCCTGCGCGGGACGCTCGGCCAGGAGGACGAGGGGCCGCAGCTCCTCCAGACCAACATCCAGTCCGACCCGGCCAAGGAGAGCTCGTTCATCAACACGATGAGCTCGGCCAAGGCCGACGCGCTCATCGTGTCGCCCGCCTCCGCCACCGCGTCGGTGCCGGCGATGCGGCTGGCCGAGGAGAGCGGCGTCCCGGTGATCTGCTACAACACCTGCGTCGAGGACGCGCAGGCCCGCAAGTACGTGCGCGCCTTCGTGCTCGGCTCGCCCACCGGCTTCGGACGGGTCAGCGGCGAGCAGATGGGCGACCACTTCCTGCGGGCGGGGCTCAAGGACCCGCAGGTCGGGGTCGTCAACTGCGAGCAGTTCGAGGTCTGCGTCGAGCGCCGCAAGGGCTTCGAGCAGGCGCTCAAGGAGAAGGTGCCCGGCGCCCGGATCGTGGCCAGCCAGCAGGGCCTGCAACTGGACGAGGCCGTCGAGCGGGCCCAGCAGCTCCTGATCGCCCACCCCGACCTGGACGCGTTCTACGGCGAGGCCGGTTCGCAGACGCTCGGCGCGGTACGGGCCGTCGAGGCGCGCGGCAAGGCCGGGAAGATCGCGGTGTTCGGCGGCGACATGTCCGTCGAGGCGGCCAAGAAGCTCCAGGACGGCCGGGTCCTCAAGGGCGTGGCCGACATCTCCGGGATCAAGGTGGGCCGGCTGGCCGGCAGGGCCGCCCAGGACGTGCTGGCGGGCAGGCCGCAGACCGGGTTCGTCATCCCGGCGCCCGTGGACCGCTACCTCGGCGCCCAGGACGGCGCGCGCTGGCTGCGCGAGCACCCCGACGGCATCCCGTAGACCGCCTGCTTCCTGAGAGAACGTCCCCGCCCCGAGAGAAGGACCCCTCATGACCACCCCGCCGAGCAGTCCCCCACTCGTCCGAGTCACGGACGTGACCAGGCACTACCCCGGCGTCCGGGCGCTGACCGGCGCGAACCTGGAGATCGGGGCCGGCGAGGTCCGGGCGTTCCTGGGCCGCAACGGCGCCGGCAAGTCCACGCTCATCCGGGTGCTGTCCGGGGTGGAGCGGCCCGACGCGGGCACCGTCGAGATCGACGGGGTGCCGCTGGACGGCGGCGGTGTGCGGCGCGCGGGCGAGTTGGGCGTGCGGACCGTCCACCAGGAGCTGAGCCTGGTCCCCGGGATGACGGCGGCGGAGAACCTGTTCCTGGGCGGCTGGCCGCGGACCGGCGGGGGCCGGGTCGACCACGCCGCGATGCGCCGCGCGGCCCGGGAGATCTTCGACCGGCTGGGGCTGGCGATCTCCCCGGACGCCCAGGTCGGCACGCTCCCGCTGGCGGAGCAGCAGCTCGTGGAGATCTGCCGCGCGGTGCGCCGCGACCCCAGGCTGCTGATCCTGGACGAGCCCACCAGCGCGCTGGCCGCGGCCGAGGTCGAGACCGTCCTGGACGCGGTGCGCCGGATCGCCGAGAGCGGCGTCGCGGTCATCTACGTCAGCCACCGGCTGGACGAGATCCGGCGGATCGCGCGCACCGCCACCGTGATGCGCGACGGCGAGGTCGTCGGCACCGTCGACCTGGCCGCCACCTCCACCGACGAGGCCGTCGCGATGATGCTCGGCGCCGCCTACGAGGCCGCCGTCCGGCCCCGCCCGCGCACGGTCGACCGGACCGGCACCCCGCTGCTGTCGGTGTCGGGCCTGCGCGTCCCGCCGAAGGTCGTGGACGTCTCCTTCGACCTCCACCCGGGCGAGATCCTCGGGCTGGCCGGGCTGATGGGCTCGGGCCGCACCGAGATCCTGCGCGCCCTCGCCGGTTTCACGCCGATCGGCGCCGGGACCGTCCGGGTGGACGGGGCCGAGGTGCCGCGCGTCACGGCGGCCGGCATGAAGCGGCGCGGCGTCGGGCTGACCCCGGAGGACCGCAAGCGGGAGGCGATCGTCCCGCTGCTGGGCGTCGGCGAGAACATGGTCATGTCCGACTACCGCGCGGTCAGCACGGGCACCTCCGTGGCGCCGGCCGTGACCCCTGCCAAAGTCGGCCGGGCCGCGCGCGGGCTGATCGAGCGGCTGTCGATCGCGACCGCGTCCAGCCGCAGCCCCATCGCCACCCTCAGCGGCGGCAACCAGCAGAAGGCCGTGATCGGCCGGTGGCTGCACGCGGGCAGCCGGATCCTGCTCCTGGACGAGCCCACCCGCGGTGTCGACGTGGAGGCCAAGGAGGGGATCTACCGGCTGGTCCGCGAGCTGGCCGACCGGGGGAACGCCGTCCTGTTCGTGTCCGGGGAGCTGGAGGAGCTGCCGCTGGTCTGCGACCGCGTCATCGCGGTGCGCGGCGGCACGGTCGCCGCCGAGTTCACCGGCGCGGACGTCACCGTCGACGCAGTCCTGTCCGCCGCGATGGCCGCCTGAGCCGCGCCGTACGACCGAGGAGAACCGATCACCATGACCACCGCACAGACCGGCCGGGCCGCCCCGCCCGGCGCGCCCGCCGGCGGCGGGACCGCGGCCCGGCTGCTCGCCGGGCGGGCGCACCAGCTGAACGAGATCGGGCTGCTGGCCGCCATCATCGTGCTGTACCTGGCGCTGGGCAGCTCCGCCGAGGGCTTCCTGTCGGTGCACAACCAGCTGGGCATGCTGCGCGACGCCGCCACCATCGGCATCGCCGCCTGGGGCGTCACCCTGGTCATCATCGCCGGGGAGATCGACATCAGCATCGGCCCGGCGGTGGCGTTCTCCTCGGTGCTGGTCGCCAAGGGCAGCGCCGAGTGGGGGCTCGGGGTGGCGGGCGCGATCGCGCTCACCCTGGTGCTGGGGCTGGCGTGGGGCGCGGTCGCGGGCTGGCTGCGCGCCGTGTTCGACGTGCCGTCGTTCATCACGACGCTGGGGGTGTGGAGCATCCTCGGCGGCCTGGGCCTCTACCTCACCGACGCGCTGCCGGTGACGCTGCCGGAGAGCGGCGTGTTCGAGCTGCTGGGCGGCGACCTGCTGGGCGTCCCGACCGCGGCGGTCATCATGCTGGTGCTGTTCGGGGTGTTCGCCTACGTGGCGCGGTACACCCCGTACGGCCGCTCGGTGTACGCCATCGGCGGCAACGCCGGGGCGGCGCGGCTGTCGGGCATCGACCTGACCCGGGTCAGGGTGGCCCTGTTCGCCACCACCGGGCTGCTGTCGGCGATCACCGGGGTCCTGCTGGCCGCCCGGCTCGGCTCGGGCAGCGGCGGCGCCGCGGCCGGGCTGGAGTTCGACGTGATCGCGGCGGTGGTGATCGGCGGCACCGCGCTGGCCGGCGGCCGCGGCGGGATGCTCGGCACGCTGCTGGGCGTGGTGTTCATCACCGTGATCGGTAACGGGCTGGTGCTGCTCGGCGTGGACTCCTTCCTGCAGAACGTGGTGCGCGGTGTGATCATCGTGGCCGCGGTGCTGATCAACGTGATCGTCGCGCGCCGCGGCCGCGCCACGACCTCCTGACGAAACCTGGCGGTGACCATGACTTCGACGAACGGGACGATGCGGGGCGTCTTCCTGCCCGGTGACTCGACCGCCGTGCTGCGCGAGTACGGCGTGCCGCGGCCCGGCCACGGGCAGGTCCTGGTGGAGATCGGCGCGTCCGGGATCTGCGGCAGCGACATCGGCTTCATCTACCGCGGCTACAAGGGCTACCGGGGCGTCGACGGCCCGGCCTACCGCGGCGTGATCGCGGGGCACGAGCCGGCCGGGCGGATCGTGGCGGCCGGGCCGGGGGTGCGCCGGTTCGGGCCGGGCGACCGCGTGATCGTCTACCACATCGTGGGCTGCGGGCTGTGCGACAACTGCCGCCGCGGCCACTACATCAGCTGCGGGCACGGCCGCGAGTCGTACGGCTGGCAGCGCGACGGCGGGCACGCCCCGTTCCTGCTGGCCGAGGAGCGGACCTGCGTGCCGCTGCCGGACGAGCTGTCCTACGTCGACGGCGCGCTGATCGCGTGCGGCTTCGGCACCGCGTACGAGGGGCTGCGGCGCGCCGGGGTCAGCGGCGACACCGACCTGCTGGTCGTCGGGCTCGGCCCGGTCGGGCTGGCGGCCGGCATGATCGGCCGCGGCCTGGGCGCGCGCGAGGTCGTCGGCGTGGAGCCGTCCGAGGAGCGGCGCGCGTGGGCCGGCACGCTCGGCGTCTTCGACCGCACCCTCCCCGCCGGGGACGGGACCGCGGCCGCGGTGACCATCGACTGCTCGGGCACCCGCCCCGGCCGGAGCCTGGCGCTGGAGGCGGCGGCCGAATGGGGGCACGTGTCGCTGGTCGGCGAAGGCGGCGACCTGCACACCGAGGTGTCGGACACGCTGCTGCACAAGCAGCTCACCATCCACGCGTCCTGGGTCACCTCGCTCCCGGCGATGAGCGAGCTGGCGCGCAACCTCGTCGGCTGGGGGCTGCGACCGGAGAAGGTGGTCAGCGACACCTTCGGGTTCGCACAGGCGGACGAGGCGTACGCGCTCGCCGCCGGCGCGAGCAAGGGCAAGGTCGTCCTCGTTCCTGATGCCTCATGACGGAGGTTTGGACGGATTCGTCCGGGCCGTACGAGGTGGTGTGGCTCGACAGCGGGGGGCTGCGGCTCGGGGTCGTGCCGCGGCTGGGCGGTCGGTTGCTGAGCCTCGTCCACGACGGCACCGAGCTGCTGTGGCGCAATCCCGCGCTCCTGGACGACCGCCTGCACCCGGTCGGCGGCCACCGGCCCGAGCCCACCTCGGGTTCTATGGCGAACTGGCTGAACTACGGCGGCGACAAGACCTGGCCCGCGCCGCAGGGATGGTCGTCACCGGAGGAATGGGCGGGGCCGCCGGACCCGGTCCTGGACTCCGGCCCGTACACGGCCGCGTTCCGCGTGGAGCACGGCGCGTACGCGGTCGTGACGCTGGAGAGCGGCCACGACCCGCGCACCGGGCTGCGGCTGCGCCGCGAGATCCGGCTGGACGCCGGGGCCGCGTCATACGATCTGCGGCTCACCGCGGTCAACGCCTCGTCCGCGCCCGTGCGCTGGGCCCTGTGGAACATCGCGCAGTACCCGGGCGGCGGGGTCGTCCGGGTGGAGGTCGAGCCGGGGTCGGCCGAGCCGGTCGAGCTGGCCGTCGGCACCGCGGCGCCGTCCTGGACGAGTCCCGCGCCGGGCGTGGTGGAGATCCCCGCGCAGGACGTCGTCGGCAAGCTCGGCTTTCCCGGCGCCACCGGCCGGCTGACCTATACGCGCGGACGGCACCGGATCACGATGGAGTTCGACGTACGCGCGGACGCCTCGTACCCGGACGGAGGCTCGCGCGCGGAGGTGTGGATGGAGCATCCGCTGGACCGGCCGCTGGAACACCTCGGCGGGCTCAACCCGCCGGACCGGATCGTCGAGTGCGAGGCGCTGGGCCCGTGGGAGCCGCTGGCGCCCCGCGCCGCCGCGTCCCTCGGCGTCCGCGTACGGGTGGAGACGCCATGACGGGCTCCCGGCCGGTGGCCCTGGTCACGGGGGCGGCGCGCGGCATCGGCGCGGCGACCGCGCGGCGCCTGGCCGCCGACGGGTACGGCGTCGCGCTGCTCGACGTGTCCCGCGAGGTCGAGACCGTCGCCGCCGAGCTGGCCGCCGGGGACGCCGACGCGCTCGGCATGGTCTGCGACGTGAGCGACCCCGGCGACTGGGAGCGCGCCGTCCGCGACTGCCGCGAAGCGCTCGGCCCGGTCGACGTCCTGGTCTCCAACGCCCTGCGCTACGAGCCCGGCGCGGCGCACGAGCTGCCGCTGGAGTCGTGGCGCAACCAGCTCGACGTCACCCTCACCGGGGCCTTCCTGGGCGTCCGGGCGACGCTGGACGATCTGCGGGCCAGCACGCGCGGCGCGGTCGTGATCGTCTCGTCCGTGCACGCCGCGTTCGGGCTGCCGGACAGGCCCGCGTACGCCGCGGCCAAGGCCGGGCTGACCGGGCTCACCCGCCAGCTCGCCGTCGAGTACGGCCCGCGGGTACGGGTCAACGCCGTCCTGCCGGGCCCGATCCTCACCGCGCAGTGGGAGGGGATCGGCGAGGAGGACCGGGCGCGCAGCGCCGCCGAGACGGTGGCGGGGCGGCTGGGCCGCCCGGACGAGGTCGCGGCCGCGGTCGCGTTCCTGGCCGGGCCGGACGCCTCGTACATCACGGGGGTGTCGCTGTTCGTGGACGGCGGCTGGAGCATCACCAAGAGCTCGTCGTGACGGGACCGAGGGGGAAAACGTGAAGATCACCGGGGTGGAGACCTTTCTCGTCCCCCCGCGCTGGCTGTTCTGCCGGATCGCCACCGACGAGGGCGTCACCGGCTGGGGCGAGCCGGTCGTGGAGGGCCGGGCCGCGACCACCCGCGCCGCCGTCGAGGAGCTGTCGGACCTGCTGATCGGCGCCGATCCGCGGCGCGTCGAGGACCTGTGGCAGACCATGACCAAGGCGGCGTTCTACCGGGGCGGCCCGGTGCTGTCGAGCGCGGTGGCCGGGCTGGACCAGGCGCTGTGGGACATCCTGGGCAAGTCGCTGGGCGTCCCGGTGCACCAGCTGCTCGGCGGCGCGGTGCGCGACCGGGTCCGCGTGTACGGCTGGGTCGGCGGGGACGAGCCGGCCGCGGTCGGCGAGTCGGCCGCCGCGCAGATCGCGGCCGGGCTCACCGCCGTGAAGATCAACGCGTCCGGACGGCTCGCCCCGCTGCCCACGGTGCGGGAGATCGACGCGATCGTCGGGCGGGTCGCGAGCGTGCGCGAGGCGATCGGCGACGGGCACGACGTGGCCGTCGACTTCCACGGCCGGGTGGGCGTGCCGGCGGCGCGGCGGCTGGTGCCGCTGCTGGAGCCGTACCGGCCGCTGTTCGTGGAGGAGCCGGTGCTGCCCGAGCACACGCACCGGCTGGGCGACGTGGTGGCCGCGACGACCACGCCCATCGCGTGCGGCGAGCGGCTGTTCTCGCGCGCCGAGTTCCTGCCCGCGCTGCAGGCGGGGATCGGGATCGTCCAGCCGGACCTGTCGCACGCCGGGGGCATCTCGGAGGTCCGGCGGATCGCCTCGCTCGCCGAGGTGTACGGGGCGCTGCTCGCCCCGCACTGCCCGCTGGGGCCGCTGGCGCTGGCGGCGAGCCTGCAGGTGGCGTTCGCGACGCCGAACTTCCTCATCCAGGAGCAGAGCATCGGCATCCACTACAACACCGGGGCCGAACTGCTCGACTACATGGCCGACCGGTCGCCGTTCGCGTTCGTGGACGGCTCGATCGAGCGCTGGGACGCGCCCGGCCTGGGCATCGAGATCGACGAGGCCGCGGTCCGGCGCGCCGACCGGACCGGGCACCGGTGGCGGCCGCCGGTGTGGCGGCACCCCGACGGAGGACACGCGGAATGGTGAACGGAAAGATGATCACGAGCGGCGGGCTGCTTGCGGAGCTGCGGCGGCACCGGCTGGTCGCCGTCATCCGGGGCTCGGACCGGGCCGCCTCGGTGCGGACGGCGCTGGCGCTGGCCGAGGAGGGGGTGCCGCTGATCGAGGTGTCGCTGAGCGGCCACGACGCCCTGGGCGCCATCGAGGACATCGCCCGCGCCGCCGGCGGCGCGCTCACGCTCGGCGCCGGGACGACGCTGACCGGCGACGACGTGCGGCGGGCCCGGGACGCGGGCGCCGTTTTCATGGTGACGCCCTCGCTCGGCGCGGGCGTCGACGAGGCGCTGCGGCTGGACCTGCCCGTCCTGGCCGGGGCGTTCACGCCGACGGAGGTGGCGGCGGCGGTCGCGGCCGGGGTGACGGCGGTGAAGCTGTTCCCGGCGAGCGCGAACGGGCCCGGCTACCTCCGCGCGCTGCGCGACCCGTTCCCCGACGTGCCGTTCATCCCGGTGGGCGGGGTCGGTGAGGAGGAGGCCGCGGCGTTCCTCGCGCGCGGCGCCCTGGCGGTCGGCGTCGGCTCGCCGCTGTGCGGGGACGCCCCGTCCGGCGGCGACCTCGACGCGCTGCGGCGCCGCGCCCGCGCGTTCCTCGCGGTGGTGGCCTCGGCATGACACCTGTGGACGTGCTCACCGCCGGGGAGACCATGATGGCGCTGCGGGCCACCGGCCCGATCCATCTGGGCGCGGGTTTCACCAGCGGCATCGCGGGCGCGGAGAGCAACGTCGCGATCGGCCTGGCCCGGCTCGGCCACACCGCCGCCTGGCTCGGCCGCGTCGGCGCGGACGAACCCGGGCGGCTGGTCACCCGGACGCTGCGCGCCGAGGGCGTCGACGTCTCGGCGGTGCCCCGGGACGGCGCGGCGCCCACCGGCCTGATCATGTTCGAGCAGCGGCTGCCGGACGTGACCCGCGTCCAGTACGTGCGGGACGGCTCCGCCGGGTCCCGGCTGTCCCCGGACGACGTGGCCGCGGCGCCGTACGCGCCGTCGATCGTGCACGTCACCGGGATCACCCCGGCGCTGAGCGCGTCCTGCCGCGACGCCGTGGCCGCCCTGCGCGACCTGGCCCGGGACCGCGGCGCGCGGCTCAGCCTCGACATCAACCACCGGCCCCGGCTGTGGACGCGGGAGGAGGCGGCCGAGGCGCTGGCACCGCTGGCGGCGGCGGCCGACCTCATCATCGCCTCCCCCGGCGAGCTGGCGCTGCTGGACGCCGGCGGCACCGTCGAGACGATCGCCGCCCGGCTCCTGGACGGCGGCGCCACCGAGATCGTCGTCAAGGACGGCGGGGCGGGCGCGCGGTCGTTCACCGCGGAAGGGGTCCGCGCGCTGCCCGCGCACAGCGTCCAGGCCGTGGACTCCATCGGCGCCGGGGACGGTTTCGTCGCCGGTTACCTCTCCGGCCTCCTCGACGGCCTGGACGTCGAGGAGCGGCTGCGGCGCGCCCACACGGTCGGCGCGTTCGCGGTGTCGAGCCGCGGCGACTGGGAGGGCCTCCCGTTCCGCGACGAACTCGACCTGATCGGCCTCCCGGAAGGAGCGGCACTGCGATGAGCGACGTGGTCGGACCCTGGTCCGTGGTGGAGGGCGCGGGGCCGTGGGAGCTGGGCGAGGGGCTGCGCGCCACGGGCGGCGGGTTCGTCGCCGTCGATCTGCTGGCCGGGCGGCTGCACCGGCTCGAACCCGCCGCGCTCGCGCTCTCGGTCCCCTTCCCGCTGGGCGCGGTCGCCCCGGTCGAGGCGGCGGACGGCTGGATCGCCGCCGCCGGCACCGGCATCGCCCTCCTCAACGGGGCGGCCGAGCCGGAGGTGCGCTGGCTGGCGCGGCCGGAGGACGGCGCGTCGACGGCGATGCGGATGAACGACGGGGCGGCCGACCCGAGCGGACGGTTCTGGGCGGGTTCGATGGCCTGCGACGGCACGCGCGGCGCCGGTTCGCTCTACCGGGTGGACCACGACGGCACGGTCCGCGCGGTGCTGGGCGGGCTCACCGTCCCGAACGGGCCCGCCTTCACCGCCGACGGCCGGACGATGTACCTGGCCGACAGCGCGCACGGCCTCATCTACCGCGTACCGGTCGATCCGGTAACCGGGGACCTGGGCGAACGGGAGGTCTTCGCGCGCGTTCCGGACGGTTCCCCGGACGGGATGACGGTCGACGCCGACGGCTGCGTGTGGTCGGCGGTCTGGGGCGCGTCGGCCGTCCACCGGTACGCGCCGTCGGGCGAGCTGCTCGCGGCGATCCCGGTGCCGGCCGAGCAGCCGACCAGCGTGTGCGTGTCGCCGTCGCCGCCGTACCGGGTGCTGGTGACGACGGCCTTCCACGGCCTGGACGACCGGCCGCCCGGCGCCGCCGATGGTCATGTTCTGGCGGCGCCCACGTCCGTCCGGGGCCGCCCGGCCGACAGTTTCCGGTTCAGTCCCGGCACGAGTACCGGAAAGTGATCGAATCCCGCACGGCCGCGTTGTTGAGGACGATCAGCGTCGCGGTGAATGTCCTGGAGCCGGTACCGCCGATCTCCCATCGAAGATGGACGATGGCCTGTTTGCTCCCTTTTTCCATTTTGTACTGAATGGGCGGATCGGGAGTCTTTCGGCCGCTGCGCTGCCATTGGTAGATGATCTGACCGGCGGCGCCGTTGGTGGTGATCGTCCCGACCACGTCGACCGGGCCGCATCCCGGCTTGAGATCCGCGGTGCGCACGTCCGCGCCGGTGACCAGGAACTCCCGCGGACGGTCCTGGAGCAGCGCCCATCCCACGACGAGGGCGATGGCGACCACGCTCAGCAGGAAGGTGAGGAGCGAGACGGCCCGGCGCCATCTGCGGCGGCGGGCGCTCCGGTGCGGGTGCTCCGGCATCCACACGGGACGCCAGTCCTCGGGGAGCTCGCTCTCCGGTTCGCGGTCGTCGGCGCCGGCCAGGCCGTCCAGCCTGGTGCCGAGGACCGGACCGGGGGTTCCGCCGGTCACCCCGAGCATCGCCAGCAGCCCGGACGGGGACGGGCGGGCCTCCGGGTCCTTGGCCAGCGCCGCGGCGACCGCGTCCCGCAGCACTCCGCTCAGCGCGGCGAGATCGGGCTCCGTCTCCATGATCGCGACGGCCATCGCGGGCAGCGAGGCGCCGCCGAAAGGGCGCCGGCCGGTCGCCGCGTACAGCATCACCCCGCCCCAGGCGAACACGTCCGACGCCGGGCCGGGCTTGGCCTGCAGCTGCTCGGGCGCCATGTACGCGGGGGTGCCGAGGATCTTGCCGTCCTCGGTCACCCGGGTCGCGTCGACCGCCCCGGCGAGCCCGAAGTCGATCACCCTGGGGCCGGTCCGGGACAGCAGCACGTTGGCGGGCTTGAGATCGCGGTGGACGATCCCGGCGGCGTGCACCCCGGCCAGGGCCGCCGCCGTGCTGACGGCGAGCTGCTCCAGGTCGGCGCCCCGCAGCGGCCCGCCGGACCGCACCGCGGCCTCCAGCGTCGGCCCCTCGATGTACTCGGTGACCAGGTACGGCTCGGCGGCGTCCGGACCGGCGTCCAGCACCTCGGCGGTGCAGAACCGGGGCACCCGCATGGCGCTGGCCGCCTCCCGGCGGAACCGGACCCGGAACAGGGGGTCCTCGGCCAGCTCCGCCCGCACCACCTTGATCGCCACCAGCACGCCGTCCGGCCCGCGGCCGAGGAAGACCCGGCCCATGCCGCCCTCGCCGAGCGAGCCGACGACCTCGTACCGCCCGAAGGCGCGCGGGTCGCCGGGCCGCGGCGGCCTGACCCCGGCGGGAAGTTCGGCCGTCATCCGGTGCCCGTGGGCGTCGCCTTGGCCTGCGGCGCCTGTTCGAGGACGGGTTCCGGAGCGGTGGTGGACGGCTCGGGTTCGGGCTTGGCGGTCTTGGGTTCGGGCGACGGCGTGGGCGACGGGCTGGGTGACGGGGAGGGTGACGGTGTGGGCTCGGGAGCGGACTTCCCGGGCCCGTCCGGCTTCGGCTTCGCCGCGTCCGTCTCGGTGGATTCCGTCTCCGTCGTGGGCTCCTGGCCCTCGCCGCCCTCGCCGCCCTCGCCGCCGTCACCCTCCCCGCCGCCGTCGCCGCCTTCGGTGTCCTCGCCGGTGCCGGTGCCGGTGCCGGTGAGGGTGATGTCGACGGCCCTGCCGCCCGTGTCGCTGGGGATCACCATCGTGGCCGACCGGGCGCCCGTGCCCGTGGGCGTGAACCGCACCCGGAAGCCGCAGTCGCCGCCGTCGGCCGCCGGCGGGCAGGCGGTCAGCGTCACGGTGAACTGGCCGCCCCCGCCGACGACGGCCACGCGCCGCTCGTCGTCGCACACCCGCCACGGGTAGACGAAGTTCCGCTCCACGGTCCGCCCGACTCGGGCCGCGCCGAGGTCGCGCGTGCTCTGGTACGGGAAGCAGTCGGAGGCCCGCGCGGTGCCGCGCAGCGGGACGGTCACCGCGGTCGCGCCGTCCCGGTCGGGGATGGTCAGGGTGGCGGCGTCGCTGGTGGTCGCCCTGGGGTTGTAGACCACCGTGACGGTGCAGGACGTGCCGGACGCGGGCGGGCACGTGGTGGCGGGCTGCCGGGCGAACGCCTCGGCGCCCTCGACGCGGATGCGGGACGCGTCGTAGCAGGCGTTCCAGGCGATCGCGATCGTCTCGCGGGTCGTCCCGCCCACGTCCACCGGCCCGAACGCCCGCGCCGCCTGCGTCACGCGCGGGCACGTCACCGGCGGGGGCCGGGTGGACACCACCGGGGAGGGCGTCACCCCGTCATTGGGCGCGCGGGCGCCGGGGGACGACGGGCCAGGCGACGGCGACGTGGACCCGGTCGGCGCCGGGCTGGTGCTCCCCGCCGCGGGCGATGGCCCGGGCGGCGTCGCGGACGCGGCGGGCGACTCCGACACCCCCGGCGAGGGCGGCACCGTCACGGGCGCCGGCGACGTCGCGGACGGCTTGGGCTTGGTGAGCTCCACCGGCTCGGTCTCGCTCCGCATGTTGTACAGGACGAGCGCGACCACGGACGCGGCGATCACCACCACGGATGCGACGGCCGCCGTTGCGAGCAGCTGCGTGCGGCCGACCCTGCCCGCGTGCCCGCCCGCGCGCCCGGCCGCGTTCCGCGCCGCGCGCCGTCCGCCGCCGATCGTGCTCTGGCCGATCATGCTGCTCGCCGCGCCGCCGCCCGCGGCGCCGCTCACCGCCGTGCCGGTGGCCAGCGCGTGCGGGAACAGCGCGGCCAGCGCGGTGGCGCCGGCGGCGAGCACGAGGGCGCCGCGACGCTCCCAGTCGTCGCCGTACGCCTCCGTCGCGGCCTCCTCCAGCTCCCGGACGAACTCGCCCGCCTCCGCCGGGCGCACCGCCGGGTCCTTGGCCATGCCGTGCGCCACCAGCCCGCGCAGCGGCTCGGGCACGGCCTCGACCGGGACGGCGGCGGTGGCGTGCTGCGCCATCAGCGCCAGCGGGTCGTCGCCGCCGTACGGCGGGCGGCCGGTCACGCACTCGAAGAACACGCAGGTGGCCGCGTACACGTCCGTGGCCGGGCCGGCGGGCGCGCCGCTCCACTGCTCCGGCGCCATGTACGCGGGCGTCCCGACCAGGCCGCCCTGCCCGGCGCGGGTCGCGACACCGAAGTCGATCAGCTTGCTGGCGCCGTCCCCCTGGACGATCACGTTGCCGGGCTTGTAGTCGCGGTGCACCACCCCGGCCCGGTGCGCGGCGGCCAGGCCGAGCAGCGAGCCCTTCAGCACCAGCAGCGCGGCCTCGGGCTCCAGCCGCCCGTGCTCGCGCAGCAGCCGCCACAGCGAGACGCCCTTCACCGCCTCCATGACGATCGCGACGCCGTCGGGGCCTTCCACCAGCTCGTACAGGCGGGCCACGTGCGGGTCGTCGACCGACGCCATGAGCCGGGCCTCGTCCCGCGACGGGACGCGCCGCCCGTCCCCGGTCATGTACTTGATCGCCACGTAGGAGCCGGTGGTGCCGCGGCGGGCCAGCACGACCCGTCCCTGCGCCCCCCGGCCGAGTTCCGCCACCTCGGTGTAGCCGTCCAGCCGCCAGTCGCTCATCCCTCGCCCCCCAGACGGAGAAGACCACGATCGTTCCTGCCGCACGAAAAGCCGGACCCCCGAAATCGAACGACCTAGGCGATCTATAACCGATTTGATATGTCCCGAGTTAAGTCACGCGTCGAGCATCACTAGTGCAGCGTCAAACATTTCAATGGTCAACCCCTACGGCCACACAGGTGAAATTGCGTCCACTTTCGGACGCATGTTCACAGCGTTCTCCTATTGCCCCGATAAAGATCAGGAAAGCCCGGAGAGGGCGTCCGGGCCGGAGGGTTGCGATACTTCGGCAGCCGAAGTATGGTCCGGGGCCATGACGAAACGGTCATCGACGATGAGCGAGGCGGTGTACCACATCCTCGCCGCGCTCCTGGAGAGCCCGCTGCACGGCTACGGGATCATCAAACGGGCAGGTGAGCTGTCCGGCGGACGGGTCCGGCTGGCGGTCGGCACGCTGTACGGCGCGCTCGACCGGATGGCGGGCGACGGGCTGGTCGCGGTGGACCGGGAGGAGACGGTCGCCGGACGGCCGCGCCGCTACTTCCGGATCACCGACGCGGGAAGGCAGGCGGTGGCCGAGGAGGCGCTGCGGATGGAACGGGCCGCCGCGCTCGTCCGGAAGCGGGCCGGATCCCCGGGACCGGCGGCCGTGCACCCCGGGACGGCCCCGGCATGAGCGGCGCGCTCGAACGACGCTACGAGCTGCTGCTGCGCTGCTATCCCGCCGCGTACCGGGCCGAGCACGGCGCCGAGATCGTCGGGACCCTCCTGGCGGCCGCCGAGCCCGGCCGCCGCGTACCGCCGCTCCGCGAGGCGGCCGCGCTCGTCCGCGAGGGCCTGACCGCGCGGGCGCGGCGGACGGTCGAGGGCCCGGTGCCCTGGTGGGCCGACGGCCTGCACCTGGGAGTGCTCGTCCTCGCCGTGGTCCACCTGGTCCACGCGTTCGCCGACATCGTCCTGCAGGGACGCTCCGCCTGGGCCTGGGTCGCCGCCTCGGTCGCGCTCGTGCTCGCGCTGCTGCGCGGCAAGGTCTGGCTCGCCCTCCCGCTGGCGCTCGCGGTGGCACTCACGGTGAGCCGGTCGATGCTGTTCGGGCCTGAGGCGACCAGCTCGCTGGGCCTGAACCAGGCGACGGTGCACCACAGCTGGGTGTCGCTGACCCCGTACTGGCTGATGGCGGCGGGCACCATGGCGCTGGCCGCGCGCCGCTCCCGCGACCTGCGCGTCCGCTCCTGGTGGTGGGTGGCCGTCCCGGCGGCGACGGTCGGCGCCGATGCGCTGCTCGGCATCGAGCTGTACTCCGGCCTCGGCTCATTGGGCCGCGCCGGCCTTGAGGGCGGGCTGCTACTGGCCGGGATCTGGCTCACGTGGGCCACGCGCAGCCCACGCTGGGCCCTGGCCGCGGCGCTCTACGTGCTGCCCGGCGAGTTGTCAACGCTGGTCAACCTGTCGTGGACGGGGGGAAGCACGGTCGTCGCGGCGTACTGGGCGGTGCTGGCCGGCCTGCTGCTCGCGATGGCGGCGACGGCCGTCAGGGGGCGCGCACACGGCGCCGGATCCGGCCAAGAGCGATAACGGAACGGGGCGGCGGGAGAGATCTCCCACCGCCCCGTTCGGCCGGTCCCGAAGCACTCCTTCTTCAGAGTCCGGCCTCTGCCCGGACGGCACGGCGCGTGGACCGTCCGGGAGCCCGGGAATCTTGAAGCCTGGAGTACCCGAACGCGGAAAGGAAAAGAGCCGCGCGATGAAAAAGCCGTCCATCGTTGCGTCGGTGATCGGCAATTACCGCGGCCCCGCGATTGACGGAAGCGGCCGCCGCCACCGCGGTCAACACGCTGGAGGCGGCCGGGACCGCTGCGCGGCGGCGCGGATGGCCGCGAAGAGCCGCGGCTTCCGCGGCGGCAAACACGGGGGTAACACCCGCACCGGAAGACTCCGCGGCCATGAGCCGACGATGCCCCCGGTGGGCCGAGCCGCCGCGCGAGCCGCGCGTGCTGTACGCGATCATCGCCGTGGGCTGCGCCCTGATCATGGTCTCGCCGCTGGTCGCGTTGATGCTGCATGATGAGCGCGTCGCGGCCCGTACCGTACCGATCCCCATGACGACTTCCCGGTCCCCTGTTCCGAGCACATCGCCGCCCGCGTCCGACGCGGAGCGGGACGCCAGGTTGTCCCGGGAGCTGGACCGCTACCTGGACGGCCGTCCGGGGCGGCTCTCGGTGGCGGTGCGCGATCCGGCCACCGGCCGGTCGTTCTCGTACGGCGGCCGGCACCGTCCCGCCACCGCCAGCATCGTCAAGGTCGCGATCGTCGCCGCGCTGCTGCTCAAGGCGCAGCGCGCGGACCGCGCGCCGACCGCGGCGGAGCGGGCCTGGGCCGACCGGGCGATCACGGTCAGCGACAACGACGCGGCCACCGCGTTGTGGCACGAGGTCGGCGGCGGTCCCGGGCTGGCCCGCGCCGCGAAAAGGCTCGGCATGCGCGACACCGAACCCGGCCCCGGGACGGCGTGGGGCGCGACCACGACCAGCGCCGCCGACCAGGTACGGCTGCTGGCGGCGCTGACCTCGTCGAGCAGCCCGCTCACCGCCGAGCACCGCCGCTACGTCCTGGGCCTGATGGAGGACGTCGTGCCCGAACAGGCGTGGGGCGTGAGCGCCGCCGGGAAGGGGGCCGCGCTCAAGAACGGCTGGCTGCCCCGCGCGGTCGACGGCGGCGCCTGGACGGTCAACTCGATCGGCCGCGTCCGCGCCGGCGGCCACGACTACCTGATCGCCGTGCTGTCCGATCGCAACGCCTCGATGGACGAGGGCGTCGAGGCGGTCGAGCACGTGACCCGGACCGTCACCCGCGCACTCTCCTCCCCGGGGCGGCAGGACGGCTGACCCTCACCGCTCCGCCTCGCTCCAGGACTCGAATCCGGCGTCGGAGAGGACGAGGTCGAAGGCCGCCTCCGCCGCGCCCACGAGCGGGCTCGCGGGGCCGAGCGCGGACGGCGCCAGGGGCGGCGGGTCGGCGCGGCGGAAGCGCATCAGCGCGGCGGTGTAGGCGGCGCGCAGTTCCTCCGGCGCCGTCTCGATCAGCTCGGTGGCCAGCCCGGACAGGCTCACCAGCTCGGGGTCGAGGGCGTTGACGAGCGCGCCGGCGCCGCGTCCCAGGGCGCGGGCCGCGGCACCGACGGCCGCGCGGGCATCCGGATCGGTGCGGGCGGCGGTGATGATCTGCTCCGCCGCGGTGCGCGGATCGCGCGGTTCGGGACGGCCGAGGGCGCGGGCCATGGCGCGCCCGTCCACGGCCAGGTCCCAGCAGCCGCGGGCGCCGCACGGGCACTCCAGTTCGGGGTCGCCGAACGGCATGTGCCCGAACTCGCCGCCGGCGCCGGTCGCGCCGTAGACGGGGCCGCCGTCCACGATGAGGACGCCGCCGACGCCGACCTCGACGGTCAGGTGCAGGCTGACCCGGGTGCCCGCGGCGGCGCCGCGGCGGGCCTCGGCGAGCCCGGCCATGGAGGCGTCGTTGCCGGCGAGCAGCGGCGTGCCGGGCGCGGGACGGAGCGGTTCGAGGTCGACGCCGTACCAGTTCAGGCCGGACGCCTGCACGATGGTGGTGCCGCGCATCGTGCCCGCCACCGCGACCGACACGGCTCTGATGCGGTGCCTGTGCCGCGCGTACGCGGCGGCGGTCCGCGCGCGGAGCACGTCGAGGACGGGGCCGGGCCGGGGGCCGGGGTGGCGGCCCGAATCCTGCTCGACGGTCCGGCCGCCGATCTCGACCGTCGCCGTCCGCCATCCCTCGTGCCCGATGCTCACCGCGCAGACCAGCGGCCCGCGCGGGTGGGCGGTGAGCGCGGGCGAGGGACGGCCGCGCCCGCCGGTCTGCGGCGGGGCGGTCTCGTCGATCAGACGCAGCGCCTTGAGCCGGGCCGTGATCTCGGTGGCCGAGCCGCTGCTGAGGCCCAGCGCGCGGGCCGCGTCCGCCCTGGTCGCCGCCGGGTGCGCGTGCGCGTGCCGCAGCAGGGCGAGGGCGCCCTGGCTGCGCAGGGTGCGGGCGCGGTGCGCGGCGGTCGTCTTCTGCATGGTGACAATCCTGGCCCGGCATTTTATCCTCGTTGAACGAGCATAACCTTCGCGAGGTGAGCGCATGGGGCCCGTCCGGCATCCGGTGACCAGGACTCCGGCCGTCCTCGGCCTGTACGCGGCCTTCGGCTGCCTCGGGTACCTCCTGGCGGGGCTCGGCGCGATCCTCCCCGAGCTGCGCGCCGAGCGTGATCTGCCGCGCGGCGAGGCGGCCCTGTACCCGTCCGCGTTCGCGCTCGGGCTGGTCGTCGTCGGCCTGCTGGGGCACCGCGCGGCCGCGCGGCTCGGCCGGCACGCCCTGCCCGCCGCGCTGTCCGCGCTGGTCGGCGGGGCCGCGATCCTGGCGCTCGGGGACGGCCGCCTCGGCACCGGCGCCGGCGCCCTGATCCTCGGGCTGGGCGGTGCGGGCCTGGTCCAGCTCGTCCCGGCGGCGCTGCGCGCGGACGGCGACGGCGGCGCGGTCGCGATCGGGGAGGCCAACGCGGTGTCGAGCGCCGCCTCGGTGCTCGCGCCGCTGCTGGTCGGCGCCGCCCTCGCCGCCGGTCTCGGCTGGCGGGCCGCGTTCGCCGGGGTGCCGCTGGCCGCCGCGGCGGTCCCGGTCGTGCTGTTGCTCCGGCGGGCCGCGGTCACCGCGACGGCGGCGCCGGCGGACCCGGGAGGGCGCGCTCCCCGGGCCTTCTGGAACCGGTGGGCCGACCTGGTCCTGGCCGTCGCCGTCGAGTTCTGCGTGCTGTTCTGGGCCGCCGACTTCCTGCACACCGTCAAAGGGCTGGAATCGGGGACGGCCACCACCGCGTCCGCCGCGTTCGTGCTCGGCATGGCCCTCGGACGATCGGCGGCGAGCCGGGCCGTGCGGCTCGGCGAGGAACGCCTGCTGATCGGCGCCCCGGCCGTGGCCGCCGCCGGGTTCGCGGTCTTCTGGACGGTCCCGCAGCCCGCCGTCGCGCTCGCCGGCCTGCTCGTGACCGGCCTGGGCGTGGCACTGCTGTACCCGCTGATCCTCGCGGCGGCGCTGGAGGAGTGGCCGGACCGTCCAGGACGGGCCGCCGCGCGCTGCGCGCTGGCCTCGGGCGTGGCGATCGGCACCGGACCACCGCTGCTCGGCGCGCTGGCCGACCTCGCCGGGCTGCGGGCCGCGTCGCTGCTGGCGCCGGTGCTGCTGCTGGTCCTACTGCTGCGCCGGGTCCTGTCAGCGCGCTGACATCGGGTCGCGGACCCGGTCCTCGGCTTCGGGATCCTCCAGTTCGCCGTAGCCGTCACGCACTGTGACAATGCTCTCCCACCTGGCCTAATCCACTCGCACGGCGCCACCCATTACGGCAGGGTTTACCCGGATCGGTACTGACGGGGGTACGGGCGGGAGGCGTCGACCGGTGCGGCACAGCTTCAACGTTGACCTGCGGGGGATCGTCGACCTGCTCGGACGGCACCTCTACCCGAGCCCGCGCGCCTACCTTCGCGAGCTGCTCCAGAACGCCGTGGACGCGCTCAGCGCGCACCGCCCCGCCGCCCCGCGGATCACGATCGAACCGCCCTCGGCCACCGGGGACGGCACGCTGCGCGTCCACGACAACGGGATCGGCCTCACCGAGGCGCAGGTGCACGAGCTGCTGGCCACGATCGGGCGCTCGTCCAAACGCGACGAGCTGGGCTTCTCCCGGCAGCAGTTCCTCGGCCAGTTCGGCATCGGGCTGCTGTCGTGCTTCCTGGTCGCCGACGAGGTCGAGGTGGTGACCAGGAGCGTCGCGGGCGGCGAGACCGTCCGGTGGGTCGGGCACTCGGGCGGGCATTACACGGTCGAAACGGCCGGTCCCCGGCCCGAACCGGGCACGACGGTCACGCTGCGCGCGCGGCACGGCTCCGAGCACTGGCTCTCCGACGACACCGTCCTGCACCTGGCCGGCCACTTCGGCTCGCTGCTGCCGTACCCGGTCGAGGTCGGCGACCGGCTCGTCACCGAGGGCCCGCCGCCCTGGCGGACCGAGCACGCCGACCCGCGCGCGCGGCGCGAGGAACTGCTGCGCTACGCCGAGACCGCGCTGGAGTTCCGCCCGTTCGACGTCATCGACCTGAACGTCCCGGCGGCCGGGCTGACCGGGGTGGCCTACGTCCTGCCCACGCCGCTGCCCGCGAGCGCCCGCGCCACCCACCGCGTCTACCTCAAGCGCATGCTCCTCGGCGAACGCGTCGAGCGGCTCCTGCCCGACTGGGCGTTCTTCGCCCGCTGCGTGGTGGACGCGACCGAACTGCGCCCCACCGCCGACCGGGAGCAGCTGTACGAGGACGACCTCCTGGCCGAGACCCGCGACGCGCTGGGCGAGCAGCTGCGCGCCTGGCTGGTACGGCTGTCCACCACCGCCCCGGCCCGGCTGAGCCGGTTCCTGGCCGTCCACCACCTGGGCGTCAAGGCGCTGGCCGTGCACGACACCGACATGCTGCGGCTGGTCGACCGGTGGCTGCCGGTCGAGACCGGCGACGGCGAGATGACGCTGGCGGAGTTCCGCCGCCGGCACGGCCGGATCCGCTACTCGGCCAGCGTGGACGAGTTCCGCCAGTTCGCCGGCGTCGCAACAGCGCAGGGCGTCGGCCTGGTCAACGCCGGCTACGCCTACGACGCCGAGATCCTCAACCGGCTGCCGCTGCTCGACCCGGACATCGCGGTGACCCGGCTGGACCCGGCCGAGCTGGCGACGCACATGGACCCGCTCGACCCGTCCGCCGAGACCGCCGTCCAGGGGTTCCTCGGCCACGCCCGCCGCGCGCTCGACCGGCTGGGCTGCGAACCGGTGCTGCGCGCGTTCGAGCCCGTCACGCTGCCCGCCCTGTACCTGGAGGGCCGCGCGGCCGCGCGCCACGCGGAACGGCACGCCGCCCTCGAATCGGCCGACGGCGCGTGGGCCGACATGCTCGACGGCCTGGACGAGGCCGAACCCGCGGGCCCGACCCGCCCGCAGCTGATCCTCAACCACAACAACCCTCTGGTCCGCCGGGTGACGACGTTGGCGGACCCGCTGCTGGCACGGCTCGTCGTGGAGGCCATGTACGGGCACGCGCTCATGCAGGGGCACCACCCGATGCGCCCGGCCGACACGGCGGCACTCAACCGCTCGTTCCTCGGCCTCGTCGAATGGGCCGTGCACAACGTGGAGGACGACTGATGGTCCACACCCCGGCGGAACTGTTGGAGATGCTCTCCGACGCGGAGGACATGCCGCAGGGCGAGGCGCAGGTGACCGCGGTCCGGGACGTGCTCCGGCACGCCGAGGCGGGCCGGCTGCTGGACATCGAGATCCAGGCCCGGCTGGTCCTGGTCGACGCGCTCATGGTCATCGCCCAGGACTCCGCCGACGTCAACGAGCTCATCACCGCGTTCACCCGCTGCGTCGGGCTTTACAGCGAGCATCCGGACCGGTTCGACGACGACCTGCTGGACGCGTTGTGGCGGCAGTTCACGGCGCTGGGGATCGCGCTGTCGCTGATGGTGGAGTACCCGCTGCGCCTGGTGCGGGGCGTGTTCGACGACATGGAGCGGCGCTGCCGGCCGGACCGCGACGACCTGACCACCGTCCTGTCGATCCGGCTGCTGCTGGCCGAGGTGACCGGCGACACCGAGATGGGCGACCGGGCACTGGCCGGGCTGCGGCACCGTGAGCCGCCCGGGTACGCCTGCCCGGCGTGCCTGGCGAACTACCAGGTCCGGTACCTGGCCGGTGTGGGACGCGACGCGGAGGCGATCGCGGCGGCGGGTCCGCTGGTGTCCGGGGAGATCCCGTGCGACACCGGCGCGCAGCCCGCCGACGCCCTGCACGTCCTGCAAACGTGCTACCTGCGCCTGGGCGAACTAGAAGAGGCACGCGACGCGCACCGGCTGGCCTACCGGGGGCTCGACCGGAACGAAGAGCCGGACGTGGCACAGCACCTGCGGTTCTGCGTGCTGTCGGGCAACCTCGAACGGGCACTGACGATCCTCAAGCGCCACCTCCCCCTCCTGGAGGGCACCCCGGGCTCCATGTACGAACTGGAGCTGTCGGCGTCGGCGGCCCTGGTGTGCCGCGCGCTGGTGGACGCCGGCCGCGGCGACGAGGTGCTGCACTGGCCCGCCAACCCCGACTTCCCCGACGACCAGGACGAGGAGTGGACCTTCCAGGGCCTGTACGAGGAGTTCTCCCAAGACACCGCCGCACTCGCGGCCAGATACGACGAGCGCAACGGCCACACCCACATAGGAGACCGCCTCCAAGCGATCATCCACGCCGAACCCATCGTGGACAGCCTCCCCCTGACCCCCCTGGCAGCCCGCCGCAAGGAGATCGCGGCAGCGGACGTCCCCGAACTCGCAGCCGCCAAGGAACCGTCGTTCGACACACGCGATGAGACCCTTGCACACGCCCGCCGCGGCGAGGACCTGCTGAACTCGGGCGACCCAGACCAGGCCATCCCGGAGTTCATCGAAGCCGCGGCCCAGTTCACCGCGCTGGGCGACACCCGGCTGGCCGCGTTCGCGCGCGTCGACCTGGCAACGGCCTACCTCACCGTAGGCCGTCCACTGGACGCGGCCGAGTGCGCGGAGGAGGCCCTGCCCGACATCCCCGCCGAGGACGACACCGAGCACTCCGGCCTCCAGGCCCGCTGGGTGCTGGCCAGCGCCTACCCCAAGCTGGGCCAGCATGACGACGCGCTGCGGATGCTCGACGAGATGGCGAACCGAACCGAGGAACCCGCGACACTGGCCCGCGCACGCAAGAAGGCAGCCGAGATCCTAGGCGAACTGGACCGCGACACAGAAGCGGCCGCGCGCTACACCGAGGCAGCCGCCCACTTCGCCACCTCCGAAGACGCCTTCGAGGAGGCGGTATGCCTGCGCCAGGCAGCACTGGCCCACAACTGGTCAGACAACCTGGACGAGGCCCTGGCCCTCGCCAAACGCTCCCACGAAGTCATCAAACAGCTCCCCGAAGACGAGGAGCGAAGCACCTGGGAGCTGGCCGTCCTGCATTACGACCGGGCCCGCATCCTCGCCACCCACGACCGCACGACCGAGGCCGCCACCGAAGCCTCACTCGCCGCCGAGACGTTCCGCCGAACCACCGACCGCGCCTTCGTCACCCGCGGCGACCTGATGGCCGCCCAACTCTGGTACGAGCTGAACAACCCGTCCGAAGCGGAAGCCGCCCTACACCGCGCCCTGTCCGAGCCAGCCCAGGACGAGGACCACCAAGCCGACCTGAACGACGCCCACGCCCTCCTCACCACAATCCACGAAGAGTGCGGTTCCTCCTGAGAGGTCATGCGCGAGTGACGGCTTCTCCCTCGATGAGGCTGAGGCCGCTGTGGAGAGCCTCCAGTTGCCACTTGTGCCGCGGCTGGGTGTGCAAGCGCCAATAGTGCTCGGCGATGTCGTCCGGATCGAAGGCGGTGCCCGGGGCGACGGGGCCGTCCACGGTGACGGAGGCCGCATGCACGCCCGAGGGCCCGTACTCCAGGTCCAGCAACCTCACCAGTGTCCGCACTCCTGCCTTGCCCAGCGACAGGCTCGCATACTGCGGTTTGGGCTCGGGCATCCCGCCCGTGATCAGGAAGGTGCCGCCGCCGCGCCGCGCCATCGCCGGCGCCACCAGCGCGGCGGTCGCCAGTGCTCCGACCACGTTGACGGCCCAGGCGTCCAGATGCGCGCGCACCGGCAGCTCACCGAGCGCGTCGGGCCGGACGACCGCGGCGTTGTACACCACGACGTCCGGCGGCCCGAGCTCGCCGGCCGCCGCATCGAGCGCGGCGCGCAGCGCGTCCTCATCAGCGCTGTCGGCCGTCAGCGGCACGGCCCGGACGCCCAGCGCGGCGACGTCCTCGGCCACCGCCCGCGCGGTCTCGCCCCTTCGAGCCAGCACGGCGACCGGCAGGCCCTCCCGTGCGAACCGGCGGGCGACCGACCGGCCGATCCCCGGCCCCGCTCCGATGACCACCGCTCCCGGCATGGAAATCCCCTTCCCCTGGATGATCGTCGCGGGTCGCGACGTTAGGACGTCACATCGTGTGAAGGTCAACCGCGCGAACGGAAGGGTGCGCATGAAGATCGGCGATCTGGCCGGCAAGACGGGAGTCAGCCGACGGCTGCTGCGCTACTACGAGGAACAAGGTCTGCTGCGGCCGGTCCGGCTGCCCAACGGCTACCGCGAGTACACCGAAGCGGACGTCGCCGCCGTGCGGCACATCCGCGCCCTGCTGGCCGCCGACCTGCCCACCGCCGTCATCGCTCAGGTGCTGCACTGCGTCCACGCCGACGGTGAGCGGCTGGTGCCCGCGCGCTGTCCAGGCATGATCGACCACCTGCGGCGGGAACGTGCCCGCGTCACCGACGCGATCACCCGGCTCCAGGCATCCCAGCAAACCCTGGACGCCTGGCTCGGCTCGCTGGACAGGCGTCCATAACACCAGATATCGCCGGCTGTCTGAGGTCGTCGATCCGGGTGTACAGCGCAGGATCGAATTCGGGGTCGATTCCGATGTTTCCGCACGCGGCCAGGGGCCGGGGGCTCAGCCGGTCAGGAAGTGCAGGCCGATCAGGGGACCAGGACGGCCCGGCCTCTGACGCCGCCGCGCCGCAGCTCCGCGAAGGCCGTGTCGGCGGCGTCCAGGGGGAAGGCCGTGGTCTCGGTGGCGATGTCGCCGCCCTGGGCGAGAGCGACGAGGCGGGCCAGCTCGTCGCGCGTGCCCCAGGAAGGGACGGAGACCCGGGTGTCCGGCGGGAGGGTTCCGGGCTTGCTGATCCGTACCTCTCCGCCGCCACTGCCGACGAGAACGAGGTCGGCGGCGGTGGAGAGCAGGCTCGCGGACATCTCGACGGTCGGCGGGGTGACCACGAAGTCCAGGACGGCGTCCGCCCCTCGGCCGCCGGACACCTTCCGGACGATCCTGTCCACGTCCGCTCCCGCGTCGGCGACGTGATGGGCGCCGCAGTCGGCCGCGAGCTCGCGAGCCTCCGGACGGACGTCCACGGCGACCACTGTGGCGGCGGTGAGCGCGCGCAGGATCTGGATCGCGAGATGGCCGAGCCCGCCCGCGCCCACGACGACGACGGTGTCGCCCTCGACCGGCGGCCGGCACGACGAGACGGCGTGCATCGACGTCAGCGCCGCATCGGTGAGCGGGGCGGCGGCGACGGGGTCGAGGGCGCCCGCGGGAACGAGCCGCCGCGCGTCGGTGACCAGCAGGTCCGCCATCCCGCCGTCGGTGCCGAGCCCGATCCCGAACGCCGTCGAAGGCCGCCGCACGCAGATGTTCTCGTCTCCGGCGGCGCACCGGCGGCACGAGCCGCAGCCGAGCGGGCCGTGGACCAGGACCCGTTCTCCGGGCGCCGGCCCGGAGACTCCCGGCCCCTGCGCCACCACCTCGGCGCACACCTCGTGGCCCAGTGTGTAGGGGAGGTCCCATGCCGCGCCGGCCAGTCCGTCGTGCACGTTGAGGTCGGAGTGGCAGACGCCGGCGGCGAGTACCCGCAGGAGCACCTCTCCCAGGCCGGGCTCGGGCTCGTCGATCTCAACGAGACGGGCATCGTGGGGGGCGTAAAGGCGGTAGGCACGCATGGGCGCCTCCTTTCGTTCGCCGGGTTGCCACGGCCAGCTTAGACAAACATACGAACCATTCCCATGATTTTCTCGACCCGAGGACGCAGCGGCTGACCCGCGGTGGTGTTCCAGTCAGGCGGCCGCGGCGGGGGTTCTGGGGGTGGGGACGGGCTCGGTGCGGGTGGCTCGGATGGTCATCGACATTCCGGCGGCGAACAGGCACAGGACGGCGGCGCCCCACCAGGCCATGGTGTACGAGCCCAGTTCGGTGCGGATCAGGCCGGCCACGGCCGCCGCCGCCGCGGCGCCGAGCTGGTGCGCGGCGAAGATCCAGCCGAAGACCAGCGTGCCCTGGACGGGGCCGAACACCTCGCGGGCCAGGGCGATCGTCGGCGGGACGGTCGCCACCCAGTCCAGCCCGTAGAAGATCACGAAGACCAGCATGCTGGGCCGCACCGAGTCGCCGAGCAGCACCGGCAGCGTCAGCAGTGACAGCCCGCGGAGCGCGTAGTACCAGGCCAGCAGCTTGCGGCTGTCGACCCGGTCGGTCAGCCAGCCGGAGGCGACGGTGCCGGCGATGTCGAAGATCCCGACCAGGGCGAGCAGGCTCGCGGCGGTCGTCTCGGGCATGCCGTGGTCGTGCGCGGCCGGGATGAAGTGGGTGCCGACCAGCCCGTTCGTGGACGCGCCGCAGATGAAGAAGCCCCCGGCCAGCAGCCAGAACGCCTTGCTGCGCACTCCCGTGCGCAGTGCCTCCAGCGCCATTCCGGCGGCGTTCCCCTTGGACGGCTGCTCCGGTTCCGGTTCGGTCGCCCCGTACGGCAGCAGGCCGACGTCGGCGGGACGTTCCCGCATCACCAGCAGGATCAGCGGCACCACGGCCAGCGCGGCGAGCGCGACCGACAGCGACGCCGACCGCCAGCCGTGCCGGTCGGACAGCCAGGCCAGCAGCGGCAGGAACACCAGCTGCCCGGTGGCGCCGCCCGCGGTCAGCACGCCCAGCACCAGGCCGCGGTGCCGGACGAACCAGCGGCCCACCACCGTCGCGGCGAACACCATCGCCATCGATCCGGTGCCCAGCCCGATCAGCACGCCCCAGCAGAGCACGAGCTGCCAGCCGGCGTTCATGAACACGGTGAGCCCGCTGCCCGCCGCCACCAGGGCCAGTGCCAGCGCGGTGACGCGGCGGACTCCGAAGCGTTCCATGAGCGCGGCGGCGAACGGGGCGGTCAGGCCGTACAGGACCAGGTTGACCGAGACGGCAATCGACGTCGTCACCCGCGACCAGCCGAACTCGTCCTGCAGCGGCACCATCAGCACGCCGGGCGCGGCGCGGAAGCCGGCCGCGCCGATCAGGGCGACGAACGCCACCGCGGCCACGATCCAGGCACGGTGCGGACGACGGAACACGGAACCTCCAGGAATGGGCGCGAACGCCCACTTTGCTCCATCGCGTATCGTCTGTGACAGTGGCCAAAATGCCAATCTTCCGGAGGATCCGGCCATGACCCATCGTGTCGCCGTACTGCTGGTGCCGCCGGTCGTGGCGTTCGACAGCGCGATCCCCGGCCTGGTGCTGGGCTGCGCCAAGACGGGCGGGCGGCCCCATTACGAGGTGCGCACCTGCACGCCGCGTCCCGGGCCGGTCGCCACCACCACCGATGTGGAGATCATGGTCCGCCACGGGCTGGAGATCCTCGACGAGGCCGACACGATCGTGGTGCCCGGCACGCACGGCTGGGAGGCGGCCGACCCGCGGGTGGCCGAGGCGCTGCGCGGGGCCGCCGCCGACGGGCGGCGACTGGTGTCGATCTGCACCGGGGCGTTCATGCTCGGCCTGGCCGGGGTCCTGGACGGCCGGCGCGCCACCACCTACTGGCGGTGGACCGACGAGTTCGCCCGCCGCTTCCCCTCTGTCGACCTCGATCCGCGCGTGCTGTTCGTCGACGACGGCCCGGTGCTCACCTCGGCAGGCCTGGCGGCGGGCATCGACCTGTGCCTGCACATCGTCCGGTCCGATTTCGGCGCGGCCGTCGCGAACGAGGTCGCCCGGCACGTCGTCATGGCTCCCGGGCGGCAGGGCGGGCAGGCCCAGTTCATCGCGGCTCCGCCGCCCGCCGGGGACGGCGCGCAGTCCCTGGCCGTCACCCGCGAGTGGGCGCTGCGCAACCTCGACCGGCCGCTGACCCTCACCGACCTGGCCGGGCACGCCCGGGTCAGCATCCGCACGCTGACCCGCAGGTTCGGCTTGGAGACGGGCATGGCCCCGCTCCAGTGGCTGCTGCACTCCAGGGTCGAGCGGGCCAAGGAGCTCCTGGAGTCGACCGCGCTCCCGGTCGCCGAGGTGGCGCGGCTCAGCGGCCTGGGCAGCGCCGACTCGCTGCGCGCCCATCTGGTCCGGCGGGCCGGGCTCACCCCGACCGCGTACCGCGCCGCGTTCTCCGAGCCCGCGCGTCCATAACACGCAGACCGCAAACACCGCGGAAACGCACCGTACCGGCGAAACAACCGAGCGCCTTTCCGGGTGCGGACGATTCGTCTTTCGTAAGCGCGGCCAGTACCGGCCGTAGCGGGGTTCTGATCACGATCCGGTGTCCGTCATCGGCAACACTGGAAGCGCAGACCGGAATCGATCCCCGCGAGGGTTTATCGCTCCGTTAATGGAATCGGGAGAGAACATGCCGACTTCCACCCCGGCGCCGGTGGGGTGGACCAACCCACCGCTCCCGGACGGCGCGGAGGTGTGGACCCCCTCGACCGGCGACGCTGTGATCATCGGCTCCGAGGTCAAGGCCAACGGCTACGTCTACTACCGGTGTACGGGTGCCGCGGAGCCCATCAGCGGGATGACGGTGTACCGGAGGCGTGCCGTCGTCCCCGCCCCGCCCGCCGACCCGGCGCCGCCGTCGCGGTCCGCGGCCACGGGCGCCGGTCCCGTCGGCCCGGACGGCCGCGAGCCCCGGCACGCCGTGCACCCCGACGCGTCCGCGCCCGACCCGCTCCAGCAGGAGGAGAAGCGCACGCCCGCGTTCCTGCGTCGGCAGCGGGAGCGGGCCCGCGAGCGGGTCTTCGGCATGGACCTGTCCAACCGGCCCACCGTCACGCCGCCGCTGTTCTCCCGCGACCACCGCTTCAAAGACCTGGCCCGCCTGATCGTGAACGGCTACGGCGTCACTGACGACGGCCTGAGCTTCCAGGTCACCGTGCTGTCGGACCTCACGCACGTCGCGGTGCCGCACGACCTGATCCCGGTGACGCTGGAGGCCCCGGGCGGCCGCGGCCTGGACACGGTCATCATCCTGACGCCGCCGCCCGACCAGAACGTGTGCACCTTCTCGGCGTCCTACACCTGGAACCAGCTGGCCAAGCTGCTCGGCCTGGAACGGCCCGAGGGCGTGCCCGTCCGGGCGGCCGTCGTGGAAGCGCTTCCGCAGGCGGGGATCAGGGCCGAGTGGTGGGACGCCAAGACCGGCCCGAACGCCCCCGCCTACTTCAGCGGCGGCATCGAGCAGAAAAACGGATCGGGCCGTATCGACCTGCGCCCGGTGACCGCCGACGATCTGAAGGCGTCGGAGCGGCGCGCCAAGACGGCGTGGGCGGTGGGCGAGCCGCTGCGCGCCAGCCGTCCGGTCTACCGCGCGTTCGGCGACCTGCTCCGGCCGGGCATGGAGATGGCCACGGCGCTGGAGGCCGAGTCGGAGTTCTTCATCTCCGGCGAGCAGCACGTCTCGGTGGTGGCCAAGCTGCGGGCGCTGTACTCCAGGCCGGAGGAGCTGAAGTCGCTAGGCGTCGAGCTGATGTCGGCCGAGGACGTCCGGCGGTGCACCGACACCTATTACGACATCCCGGAGCTGGCGCTGCTGCGCCGCGCGATCGTGCTGCGGCGCCGCCGGATCAGCTCGGCCGAGGCGGGCGATTTCCTGCTGGCCGTCAAGGGCCGCACGGTGGCCCGGGACGGGGAGCCGGGCGAGCGGATCCGGCTGGCCTCGCAGGTGCATCTGGCCGAGCCCGTCGTCCCGGCGCGGCTGCGGGAGTTCCTCGCCGACGGCGGGGTCGACAACGCCTTCGCCCGGATCCTGGCCGACGGTCTGGGGAACCGGCCCGACCTGGCCGAACCCCGGGGCTGGGAGGGGCTGGCGCCGCGGCTGGTCGTCACCGCGCAGCGGGTGCGGTACTCCTTCGAGCTGGCGCACTCGACGACGGTGGACCTCAGCGCCGACACCGCGACCGGCACCGATCCGCTGACCGGACGTTCCCGGACGGTGCACACCGTCGAGTTCGGGATCTCCCACGCGGGCATGTTCACCGATCACGGCACGAGCGCCGAGCCGCCGCCGCTCGCCGCCGGGTCCGGGACGGCGAACGGCACCGGCGGGGCCGCGGGCCGCGTCCTGGTGACGCGGCCGTACCACGTGCCGACCGACCTCGACGCCCCGGAGCTGTTCGCCAAGCGCGACTACCTCCAGTACCGGGATCTGCGCGATCGGATGATGCACCACCTGTTCGGTTACGCGGCCAAGGACCTCGCGCTCGGCGGCACCAAGTCCCACACGCTGGCGCGTCTCCTCGACCTCGTCTGAAGGGCGGCTGACCGAAAGCTCCAGACAAACCGGACGTTCGCCTAGTGTTCGGTCAAGTGGTACCGGGGGGCGACGCGCGCGTCGGACGCCGTCCGCACTCTCTGTGGTGTGAAGGTCACCATCGTGACCGAGTCGTTCCTCCCCCGGGTCAACGGGGTCACGAATTCGGTCTGCCGCATCACCGAACAGCTCGCGGCGCGCGGGCACGAGGTCCTCGTGGTCGCCCCGGCGCCCGGCCGCGAACACTACGCCGGGCAGGCCGTGCGAACGGTCCCCGCGCTCACCCTCCCCTGCTACCGGTCGTTCGCCCTCGGCGTCCCGACCGCACGGATGCGCGCCACCGTGCGCGAGTTCGACCCCGACATCGTCCACCTGGCCTCCCCCATCGTGCTCGGCGCGGGCGGGCTGGCCGCCGCCCGGGAGCTGGACGTGCCCGCGGTCGCGGTGTTCCAGACCGACGTCGCCGCGTTCGTGCGGCGGTACGGCCTGGGCGCCATCTCGCCGGCCGTCTGGCACTGGCTGCGCCGCCTGCACGCGCGGGCCGATCTGACGCTCGTCCCGTCCACCCCGGTCATGGACGAGCTGGAGCGGCGCGGCGTGCCGCGGCTCGCGCTCTGGCCGCGGGGCGTGGACCAGGAGCGCTTCCATCCGCGGCACCGGTCCGACGACCTGCGCGCGCGGCTGGCCCCGAACGGCGAGACGCTGATCGGGTACGTGGGCCGGCTCGCCGCCGAGAAGCGCCCCCGGATGCTGGCCGACCTGGCGGGCCTCCCGGGCACCCGGCTGGTCGTCGTCGGCGACGGACCCGAGCTGGACCGGCTGCGCAGGCTCCTGCCCGACGCCGCGTTCACCGGGTTCCGCACCGGACGGGAACTGTCGGAGCTGGTGGCGTCGCTGGACGTGTTCGTGCACACGGGCGCCGACGAGACGTTCTGCCAGGCCGTCCAGGAGGCGCTGGCCGCGGGGGTGCCGGTGGTGGCGCCCGCCGCGGGCGGCCCGCTCGACCTCGTCAGGCCGGGCCACAACGGCCTGCTGTTCGCTCCCGACGACGCCACCGACCTGCGCGCGGCGGTCGGAGCCCTGGTCGCGGACCCGCTGGCCAGGCGGCTGATGAGCCTGAACGCGGCGCGTTCGGTACGGGGCCGCGGCTGGGACATGATCTGCGACCGGCTGCTCGCCCACTACTCGGGCGTCCTCGGCGGCGCCACGGCCAGCGAGGCGGCATGACCGAGCGAAGCGAGGGCATGAGCGCCGGCTCTTGCCGGGGGCCTGGGGGGTCGTCCCCCCCACAGAAGCAGAGCATGAGCTTTCCGTTCGTGGTCTCGGTGCATGATGTGGCGCCCGCTACCTGGGACGCCTCCGCGGACTGGGTGGGGGAGCTGGACCGGCGGGGGGTCCCGTGCACGCTGCTGGTCATCCCCGGGCCGTACAAGGACGGGCCTGCGGCCGGTGAGGACGCGGGGCTGGTCGGGTGGCTGCGCGAGGCCGGTGGGCGGGGGCACGAGCTTTCGCTGCACGGCTTCCACCACGCGCGGGTGCCGGGCGGCGCGGTCTGGCGGCGGGCGGTGAACCAGGTGATGGCACGCGGCGCGGGCGAGTTCTGCGCGTTGCCCGAGCCGCAGGCGCGGCGGCTGCTGCGCGCCGGGCGGGACGCGCTGGACGCGGCCGGCATCGAGGTCGTCGGTTTCACCCCGCCGGGCTGGCTCGCCTCCCCCGGCACCCGGCGTGCACTGGCCGACCTGGGTTTCGCGTACTGGACGAGCCACCTGGCGCTGCACGACCTCACCGGGGGACGTTCCCGGCGGATGCCCGCGCTGTCGCACCGGCCGGGCGGCGCGGGCGAGCGTGCGGGCGCCCGGCTGATGGTCGCCGCGGCGCGGACGCTGGCCCGCTCGCGCAGGCCGTTCCGGATCGCGCTTCATCCGGCCGACCTGGAGCGGCCCGGGTTGCGGGAGGCCGCGCTCGACGCGGTCGACCTCGCGCTCGCCGCGAACGGGCGGCCGCTCACCTACCGGGCGATGGTGGGCGCGTGAGGATCGTCCAGCTCGCCAATCTCTACAGCCCCGTCTCCGGTGGCCTGCGCACGGCGGTGGACATGCTCGGCCGCGGGTACACGGCGGCCGGGCATGAGCGCGCGCTGGTCGTCCCCGGGCGGGAGCACGGCCGGCATCGCACCGCGAACGGCACCGTCGTGACGGTGCCGGGGCCGTCGGTGGCGCCCGGCTACCGGCTGGTCCTGGACCCGCGTCCGGTGCTGCGCGCGCTCGCCCGGCTGCGGCCGGACGTGATCGAGGTGTCGGACAAGGCGACGCTGACCGTGGCCGCGCGGTGGGCGCGCCGGCACGGCGTGCGTTCGGTGCTGCTGTCGCACGAGCGGCTGGACGCGATCCTGGCGCCGCGCGTCCCGGACGGGTTCCCGCTGCGGCGTCTCACCGACCGCTGGAACGGCGGGCTGGCGCGGGCGTTCGACGCGATCGTGGCGACGTCGGCGTTCGCCGCGGCCGAGTTCGACCGGCTGGGCGCTCCCGCGCTGCATCTGGTCCCGCTCGGCGTGGACCTGGACACGTTCCGGCCGGAGGCGGCGCGCGCGCCCGAACGCGGCAAGGTGCGGCTGATGCATCTCGGGCGGCTGTCGAAGGAGAAGTGGCCCGGGCTGGCCGTCGCGACCGCGATCGAGTTGCACCGCCGGGGCGTGCCGGTCGTCCTCGACCTGGTCGGCGAGGGCCCCGAGGCGTGCCGGCTGCGTGCGGCCGCCGCGCGGGCCGGGTTGCGGGCGCGGTTCCACGGTCACGTGCCCGACCGCGCCGACGTCGCCCGGCTGCTCGCGGACGCCGACGTCGCGCTGGCCACCTGCCCGGTCGAGTCCTTCGGGCTGGCGGCGCTGGAGGCGCTGGCCTGCGGGACGCCGGTGGTCGCGGCCGACCGCGGCGCGGCGCCGGAACTGCTGGTCCCGGGCGCGGGGGTGGCGGCGCCGCCGGTGCCGTCGCGGTTCGCCGACGGCGTCCAGGAGGTGCTGGCCTGGTCGCGCGAACGGCGCCGCGCCACGGCCCGGGCCCGCGCCGAAGGGTTCCCGTGGGACGCGACCGTCGCGGGCATGCTCGACGTCCTGGCCGGTTGCGTCAGCGAGAATCGGCTCCGTACAGGGCGATGAGGCCCTGGTAGTCGCCCCGTCCCAGGGTGGCGGCGCGGTCGTCGCAGGTGCGGACGTACGGGCTCATGCTGAGGTTCTGGTGCCGGGCCCCCTCGTAGTGCTGGAGCCCGAGGACGTGCAGCATCTCGTGGGTGATGACGGAGACGGCCTCGTACCGTCCGGCCGGGCAGCCGGGGACGGGCTGGGCGCTGCCGCGGCGCTGTGAGCGGGGCGTCCACCACCGCTTGCCGTTGGTCTGGATCGCGATGTCGCCCTCCAGGATGGTGCCGCCCACGTGCCAGGTGCAGGTCACCGCGAGCGCGTCGGCGTCGACGGTCGAGAGCGTGGCATAGCCGAAGGAGTTGACGCCGTCGCGGTCCCGGCAGTCGCCGGGGCCGCCGATGTTCGGGTAGGCGCGGGTGGTGCCGGCGTACCGCTGCCCGATGTCGGGCTTCGGACGGTAGGTCGTCGAGCCGCGCACGCAGTCGGTGCGGGCGTTCACCGCGCCGGAGACGCCGCGCCGGACGGCGGTCGCGGCAAGCGCGGGCCGCATCCCGCTGTGCGCGGCGCTGCCCTGGTAGTAGTGCCAGTCGATCCGCGATCCGCGCGGCCATCGGACCGTGGCGAGCCTGCGGGCGGTGTCGGAGCAGGCGCGCAGGGGTGCGGCGGCCGGGTGCGGGCGGGCTTCGGGCGGGCGTTCGACGATGGTGGCCGTCCGGGCTTTCCCGTCCACCCGGATCTCCAGTTCCGCGGTGCCCTCGGGGCGCAGCGTCCGCGCGGTGACCGAGGTGCCGTCGGCGGGCACGGTCGCGGCCGCCCCGCTCACGCCCCTGATCACTCTTCCGCGCACGTCGCACCGGTCGAGTTCCACCACCTGGGGCAGTGCGCCCGCCTCCAGGGGACGGCACCGGTCCGCGACGGCGGGGCCCGCCAGGGCGGGCGGTGCCGGGGCGGCGCAACCGGCGGCCGCCATCGCGACGGCCAGCGACCGCATCCGAAGCATGTGTGAAAGCACATCGCATTCCTGAGCGCGCGGCTCACGAGATAAAACCATCGATGCCCAAAATCCGCCCCACAAGGGCCGCCGAAATATGCACAATTCGGCGGCGATAACGGGAAATCCACTGATCATTCGCAGTCGGCGGCACGATCGTCCTCAAAAGCGTGTCGGCCTTTGTTAAAGCCCTGGGACGTCCTGGTGGCGTCCTGGCGATCAACGGGTAGACGCCGGACAGAATTCCGTGATCAGCGTGGATCAGCAGGACCGGGCAGCCGCTTAGCCCCTCTGGGAAAGGACGACCGCGATGGGCTCTCAGGGGCTGAGCGTCCCCGCCGTCGAGGGGGACGTCCAAGGGGATCTGGACGATCATCGGGAAAGGCCCGAGGGGCACGGCGGAGAAACGCTCACCATGACCGCGCCGGCGACGGGGGTGCTCCCCGTCCCGCGCGAAACCGCGCCGCGTCCCGGCCGGGCGCCCCGGCGGCGGACGCTTCCCGCGCTCTACCCGCTCGCGCTCGGCGCCGCCGACGGGCTCGCCATGGCCGCCGCCGTGACGTGGACGGCCGCGGTACCGGCGGCGGCGACGCCGGCGGCGGCCGCCTGCGCGGTCGCGGTGAACGCCGCGGGCGGGCTCAACCGGTGCCGCCGGCGCCCCTCCCTCGCCGAGGACGCGCCCGCGCTGGCCGTCCGCGCCGCGCTCGTGGCGGCCCTCGTGTGCGCCGCCTTCCGCGCCGGCTTCCCGCAGGCCGCGGCGACATGGTTCTGGATCGCCTGCCTGTACTGCGCGCTCGCCGGGACGGGACGGCTGGTCGTGCACACGGCGGTGCGGGCGTACCGCAGGCTGCGCCGCCGCGGGCGGCCGACGATCCTCATCGGCGCCGGTCCCGCCTCCGCGCACGTCGCCGCCGTCCTGCGCCGGCGCCGCGACTTCGGGCTGGACCCGGCGGGCCAGATCCTGGCCGGCGACCCGGGCGACCCGCCCGCCGCCGGGCTGCCCGTCCTGGGCCGGCCGCTGGACCTGCGGCGGGCGGTGGAGGCGCACGGCACCGCCACCGTCGTGATCGTCGCCGAGGACGTGCCGCGGTCCCGGCTGGACCCGCTGGTCCGGGTCTGCACCGCGCTGGCCTGCGAGACGCTGCTGGTGCCGGCGACGGCGGACCTGCTCGTCGCGCGCGCCGGATCCCGGACGGGCCGCGCGCCGGTGGAGCATCTGGAGGGCGTCCCGTACCTGCGCCTCGGCCCGCGGCCGGGCGAGCGGGCGGCGCGGACCGCCAAGCGGGTGTTCGACGTGGCCGCGGCCATCGTCGTGCTGCTGCTGGTGTGGCCGGTGCTGCTGGCCTGCGCGCTGGCCGTGCGGCTCGAAGGCGGCCCCGGGGTGCTGTTCCGGCAGCGCCGCGTCGGGCTCGGCGGCCGCACGTTCACGCTGCTGAAGTTCCGCTCGCTGCGCCCGGCCGACGACCACGAGGCCGACACCCGCTGGTCGGTGGACGGCGACGCCCGGATGGGCCCGGTCGGCCGGTTCCTGCGGGAGACCTCGCTGGACGAGCTGCCGCAGCTGTGGAACGTGATCCGCGGCGACATGAGCCTGGTCGGGCCGCGTCCCGAGCGGCCGCACTTCGTCCGGCTGTTCTCCGAGACCTGCCCCGAGTACGCGCTGCGGCACCGGATGCCGGTGGGCATCACCGGCTGGGCCCAGGTCAACGGGCTGCGCGGGGACACCTCGATCGAGCTGCGGGTCAGGCTCGACAACCGCTACATCGACACCTGGACGTTCGGAGCCGACCTGAGGATCCTGCTGATGACCGTCCGGGCCGTGCTGACCAGGAACGTCCCGTGAACGCGGCGGGGTTGGCGCGGCGGTCGCGGAGCCTGCTGGTGGCCGCGGCCGCGCTGTGCGTGTGCGTGCCGCCGGATCTCGGGGCGGCGATGGTCGCCCGGCTGGCCGAGTTCACCAGGATCGAGACGCTCAGCGGGCCCGCGGCGGTGCAGATCTCGGCCGGGGACCTGGCCGGCGTGGTGCTGGTGGCCGTCGCGGCCGTGCTGGTCGCGGCGCGCCGGGTCGAGCCCCCGCCGGTGTGGACGCTCCCGGCGTTCGGGACGGTGGCCGCGGCGGCCGGGATCGCCACGCTGTGCTCGCAGGACATCGCGTCGAGCATGCCGGGGTTCGTGCGGATCGTGCAGGTCTTCGTGCTGGTCCCGCTGGCCGTGCTGACGCTGGTCAGGGACCGCGCGGACGGCCTGGTCGTGGCGGGCGCGGTGGTCGCGGTGGCGCTGATCGAGTCGTGCCACGGCATCTGGCAGGCGCTCACCGGCAACGGCGCCGCGATCGCGGGCGAGACGGTGCGGGCGGTCGGCACGTTCGGCGCCGGGGACGTGATGGCGCTGTCGGTCGTCGCCGGGTTCGGCGTGGTCATCACGCTGGCGTTCCTGCTGGCCGGGACCGCTTTGCCCGCCCCGCGCCTGGTCCGTCCGCTCGCCGGGGCGGCGCTGGGGGTGCTGGGCACGGCGCTGGTGCTGGCGCTCAGCCGGGGCAGCTGGATCGCCATCGGCGCCGCCGCCGCGCTGGTGCTGGTGGCCTACAGCCGCCGGCTGGCGCTGCGCACGGCGGTGGTCGCGGCGGCGCTGGCCGTCGTCGCGGTGGGCGGGCTGGGCCTGGGGCCCGGCTCCGACGGCGGCGGGGCGTCGCTGGCCGCCCGCGCGCAGTCGATCACCTCGGTGATGGACGACCCGGACCAGTCCGTCGTGGACCGCTACAGCCTGTGGACGGCCGCGCGCGGCATGTGGGGGGACCATCCCGTCACCGGCGTGGGCGTGAAGAACTTCGCCGCCCACCGCGACGCGTACGCGCCGATCGAGCTGTCGTCGGCGGGCGAGATCCAGGACCGGGCCAAGGGCTACCGCCGCCAGGCGCTGCTGTCGCCGCACAGCCAGTACCTGCTGGTGGTGGCGGAGCAGGGCGTGGTCGGGCTGGTGGGCCAGGTGGTGCTGTTCGGCACGCTGCTGTACGGGCTGTGGCGCCGCCGCGACCCGCGCGACCCGCTGTGGCTGGCCGGGGCGGGCTTCCTGGCCGGGCTGCTGATCAACTTCCTGTACGCGGACGTCAGCGGCGCGAGCAGCATGCTCGTCGCGATCACGCTCGGGCTGGTCGCCGCGGGCGCCGCCACCGCCCGCCCCGCGGAGCCGGAACCGGGCGGGGGCACGGCGTCATGACCGCGGTCGGGGCGCGGCAGCCGGTCCGGGACGGCTCGATCCGCCGCGCGACCCTGCTGACCGGGCTGCTCCTCGCGGCCGGCACCGGGCTGGGCTTCCTGCGCGACCTGGTCATGGCGTACCGGTTCGGCGCCAGCAGCGGCACCGACGCGTTCCTGGTCGCCTGGACGATCCCGGAGACGGTGTCGCCGCTGCTGATCGAGGACGCGATGGCGCTGCTCATGGTGCCGGTCGTGACGCGGCTGCTGCGCGAGCCGGACGGGGTGGGCAGGCTTGTGGCGACGGTGCTGCCGCGGCTGTGCGCCGGGCTGGCGATGACGTCGCTGGTCCTGGTGCTGGCTGCGCCGGCGCTGGTGGACGTGCTCGCGCCCGGCCTGGCCGACCCGGTCCCGGCGGCGCGGTGCGTGCGGCTGACCGCGCTGACCGTCCTGGCGTTCGGGGTCGCCGGGTTCATGAGCGCGACGCTGCGGGCGCACCACCGGTTCGGGCCCCCGGCCTCCATCTACCTCGCCTACAACCTCGGCATCCTGGGGATGGTCGCGGCGTTCGCGGTGCCGCTGGGCATCACCAGCGCGGCGCTCGGGGTGGCGTGCGGCGGGCTGCTCATGGTGGCCGTGCAGGTCCCGGCGTTCGTCCGGTGCCTGCGCGCGGGCCGCCGGCCGCGGCCCCGGCCCTCGAAGGTCGCGGCGGCACCCGGCACTTCAGTGGTGACGCTGGCGGCGGCCGCGCCGATCGTCGTCTACACGCTGACCCGGCAGTCGCAGGTCTTCATCGAGCGCTTCCTCGGCTCCGGCCTGGCCGCCGGGTCGATCTCCCACCTCAACTACGCGCAGAAGGTGGGCCAGGTGCCGATGGTGGCCTCGCTGCTGCTGGTGACGGTGACCTTCCCGCGGCTGGCCCGGGCGTCGGCCGGCGGGGACCGGGAGCGGGTGCGCCGCCGCGTCGAGTCCGACCTGGTCGTGGTCAGCGGCATCGTGCTGTACGCGACCGCGTGCCTGATCGCGCTCGCCCCGCAGATCGTCGCGCTGCTGTTCCAGCACGGCCGGTTCACCGCGGCCGACGGCGAGCGGACCGCGCTGATCCTGCGGATCTACGTGCTGGGCGTGTGGGGGCAGGCGATGGTGGGCGTCGCCGCCCGCGCCTTCTTCGCCCGCGCCCGGCCCGTCTGGCAGCCCGTCCTGGCCATGGCCGCCGGGCTGGCCGTGACCGGCGCGCTCGGCGCCGCCCTGGTCGGCGCCGGCGGCACCGGCGCGCTGGCCGCCGCCAACGCCGCCGGGATCACGGTCGCCGCGGTGGCGCTGCTGTACCTCGTCCGCAGGCGGGTCGCGCCGGTGTCCGCGCGCGCGGTCGGCGGCGACATCGCCGCGCTGCTGGCGGCCGCGTCCGCCGCCTGCGTCGCGGGCCTGGCCGCCACGGGCGGGTTCGCGGGCCCGGTGCCGCTCGTCCCGGCGGACGCCCACCCGCTCTACCAGGTCGGCGGCGGTCTCGCGGTGATCACCGTGGTGTTCGCCGCCGCGCTGGCCCTGGCCGTACGCGGCCGCGCCCGCGCGGCCGGGCCGCTCGGCTCTCTCACCAATGGCAGAAGGAAGCCTCGTGAATCACCCCGAGAACCCTGAGCATCCGCTGACCGGGATGCCGATGGTCCTGATGTACCACTCGGTCGACCACTACGACCGCGACCCGCATCTGGTGACCGTCACGCCGGAGCGCTTCGAACGGCAGCTCCGCTGGTTGCAGTCGCGCAGGCTGCGCGGCGTGAGCGTGGGCGAGCTGCTGCGCGCGCACGCCGAGCGCGGCACCCGCGGGCTGGTGGGCCTGACCTTCGACGACGGCTACGCCGACTTCGCCACCCGGGCGGTGCCCGCGCTGGTGCGGTTCGGGTTCACGGCGACGGTGTTCGCGGTGGCCGGGCACGTCGGCCAGTACAACACCTGGGACTCCGGGCCGCCCAAGCCGCTGATGACGGCGGGCCAGCTCCGCGCCGTCGCCGACTTCGGCATGGAGGTCGCCTCCCACGGCGTGCGGCACGTGTCCCTTCCCGGGGCGCCCGCCGAGGAGGTACGGGACGAGCTGCAGCAGAGCCGCTTCGCCCTGGAGGAGATCGTCCAGCGGCCGGTGACGGGGTTCGCCTACCCCTACGGCCATGTCAGCCCCAGGGACGTGACGGAGGTCAGGATCGCCGGGTACGACTACGCCTGCGCCATCCGTCCGGACGAGCCGAGCCGGCACGCGCTGGCCCGGACCTATGTCGGGGAGCGCGACCGGGGGCTGCGGCTGCGCGCCAAGGTCGTCCGGCACGAGTTGCAGTGGCTGGTCCGGGTATGACGCGAGTCCTTCACATCATCACGGGGCTGGAGTACGGCGGCGCCGAACGGCAACTGGCGCTGCTGCTGCGTCATATGCCCAAGGACGTCGTCGAGTGCGAGGTGGCCGTCCTCACGCGTGGCGGGACCCTGGCCGAGGGCATCCGGGCCGAGGGCATCCCGGTCCATGAGATCGGTATGCGGAGCAACCGTGATGTGAAGGCGCTGCCACGGCTCGTCCGGCTCATCCGCTGGGGCCGGTACGACGTCGTACACACGCACTTGTACCGCGCGTGCGTCTTTGGACGTGTGGCCGCCCGCTTGGCCGGGACGCCGTACATCATCGCCACCGAGCACTCCCTTGGCGACGGCCATATCGAAGGGCGTCGCACGACGGCCGGCGTTCGCATGCTGTATCGGGCGACCGAACAGCTCGGCGACGCCACCGTCGCGGTGTCCCCCACGGTCGCACGGCGGCTGCGGGACTGGGGTCTACGGCCGGAACGCCTGGTCACCATCACCAACGGCATCGACCCCGCCGCCTTCGCGTTCGTCCCGGAGAGCCGGGCCGCGACGCGCCGCGCGCTGGGGATCGCACCCGACGAGTTCGTCGTCGGGACCACCGGACGCCTGGTGCCCGGCAAGCGCGTCGACGCGCTGATCAAGGCGTTCGCGCGGGCGAAACGGGACGGGCGGCTGCTCGTCGTGGGGGCGGGCCCGGCCCGTCCCGCACTGGAGGAACTGGCCGAGCGGGTCGGCGTCGGCGGGCGCACGGTCTTCGCGGGCGACACCGGCGACGTCGCCGGGATGCTCGCGGCGATGGACGCGTACGCCGCCCCCTCCACCCAGGAGACCTTCGGGCTCGGCGTCCTGGAGGCGCTGGCGTCCGGGCTCCCCGTGCTCTACGCCACCTGCCCCGCCCTGGACGACCTGCCGCCGCGCATGGCGCCCGGCGCCCGGAAGCTGCCCGCGCGGCTCGCGGCTTGGAGCTCCGCCATCGACTCCCTCCCGCAGGTGCCGCTGCCGGGGGCGCCGCACGGGCCGCCGCCCCCGGCGGTCGAGCACTACTCCGTGCACGCCCGCGTCCACCAGCTCATCGACCTCTACCACGACGGCCCGGCAGCGGTCCGGCCCGTATCCGACGGCGTGCTCATCGCAAAGACCCGCGCGGCCACCTGACAGGCACGCCCGCGCCTCCATCGAACTCTTCATCGAAATTCGCGCCTCCATCGAAAGGGCCAGGCATGCAAGTAATGCGCGTTCTCACCGTTCGCGTCCTGAAGAATCTCGGCCGCCGGTTCGGCGTGCCGATCGCCATCGTGCTGACGTGCCTTCTGGGCGGGCTCGGGTACGGGCTCTTCAAGGCCCCGACCTATTCGGCCACGGCCTACGTCCTGGTGGTGTCCGATCCCGACGGCGGTCCCGCGGCGACCAACTTCGCGCAGGCGTACGGCCGGCTGGCCGCGTTGCGGGAGACGTTGTCCTGGGCCGCCAAGCCGATCCCGGCCGCGGCGCTGGAACGCTCCCGCGCGCACATCCAGGCGTCGTCCTCGCCCGACACCCCGCTGGTTCGGCTCACCGCCTCGGCCGCGACGGCGATGCTGTCGGCCGAGCTGGCCAACACGACCGCCGACGCGCTCGTCCGGTACGGCAACGCGCACCAGCACGACACGGGCGTGCGCGTCGCCCTCATGACGCAGGCCTCGGTGCCGCTCGCGCCCAGCGCGCCCAACCCGCCGCTGAACGCGGCCGTCGGGCTCGCGACCGGGCTGCTGCTGGGCGGGCTGGTGGCGGCGACGGGCGTGGCCGCGCGCGTCCGCGAGGTCGTCCAGACCGCGACCGCCGCGGCCAGGGCCGAGATCGCCGCGGAAGCCGAGGCCGGAGCCGGAGCCGGCAAGAAGGCCAAGGAGCCTAAGGAGGCCAAGACGAAGGGATCCGCGCTAACAGCGGAGGCGGGCCAATGACCGACGTCGGAGTGAGGACGGACGTGGAGGCCGCCACCGTCACCGATGCGGTGGCCGGCGTGGGAAGCGGCTGCTCCACCGGCTGGACCGCCGAGCTCTACCGTGACGGGACCATGCTGGACCGTCTCGCCGGCGAGTGGCGGGACCTCTACGCGCGGAGCCCGGCCGCCACCCCGTTCCAGACCCACGCGTGGCTGACGGCGTGGTGGCGCAACTACGGCAAGCGCGGCGGCCTGCGCCTGGTGCTCGTCCGGCGGCACGGCCGTCTGGTGGCGGCCGCCCCGATGATGGCGGTGCGGCGCTGGGGCTGCCCGGTGCTCATCCCGCTGGCCTCGCCGCAGAGCGACTACACCGACTTCCTCGTGGCCGGGGACGAGGGCCAGGCCGCCGTCTGGCACCTGACGCGCGCGCTGCTGGCCGCGCCCGGCTGGTCCGCGCTCGACCTCCAGGAGGTCAGGCCCGGTTCGGCGGCGCACGCGGTCGCCGAGACGTGGCCGCGGCCGTCGTGGCGCACTCCCGCGTCCACCTGCCTGGAGCTGCCCGCCGCCGACATCGGCGACATCATCGCCCGGCTGCCGGGCCGCAGCGCGGGCAAGCTGCGCGCCAAGCTCCGCCGGATCGACGCGTGCGGGATCGCGGTCGCGCCGGTGCCCGCCGGGCTCGCGGCCGCCGGCGTCGACCGGCTGCTCGACCTGCACATCCAGCAGTGGCAGGGCCGTCCGATCAACCCCGAGCACACCCGGCCGCGGTTCCGCCGGCATCTGGCCGAGGCGCTGACCGGCATGATCCGCGACGAGCAGGCCGCGCTCTTCGAGTACCGCTGGGAGGGCGGCCTGGTGGCCTCCGACCTGGTGCTGATCGGCCACGACTTCGTGGGCGCGTACCTGTACGGGGCGGAGGCGGGCCTGCGCGACATCATCGAGGTGACGCTGATGCTGCTGCGGCAGGACCTGGGCGTGGCGCGGGGGACGGGCGTCCCGTCGCTCAGCATGCTGCGCGGGGACGAGCCGTACAAGCGCAAGTGGCGGCCCCTCGCCGTGCCGAACGAGCGGCTGATCCTGGCGCGCACGCCCTCGGTGGCCTCCACCTACGCGGCCGCCGCGCGCTGCCGCGCCGAGCTGAGCGCCCGCAGGCACCGCCGCCGCGGCGCGGTGCCCGCGGGCGGGGCCGCGCGTGGCTGAGGGTGTGCGCGTCCTGCACGTCAGCCAGCCCACCGACGGCGGCGTCGCGGTGTACGTGGCGCAGGCCGCCGCCGACCAAGCGCGCCGCGGCTGGGACGTGGCGGTCGCCTGCCCGGAGACCCGCGTGGGCCGCGATGGGCTCCCGGCTCGGCTGGCGGAGTCGGGCGTCCCGCACATCCCCTGGAACGCCGGACGCTCGCCCGGCCCGCGCACGCTCGACGAGGCCCGCGCGCTGCGGTGGATCGTGCGGTACTTCGCACCCGACGTCCTGCACCTGCACTCCGCCAAGGCGGGCCTCGCCGGGCGCCTGCTCCGCCCGGCCGGGACGCGGCGGCCCGCGACGATCTTCCAGCCGCACGGCTGGTCGTGGCTGGCCGCGACCGGCGCGGGGGCGGCGGCCGCGCTGCGCTGGGAACGGCACGCGGCGCGGCGCCGCACCGACGCGCTGGTCTGCGTCGGCTCGGGCGAGCTGCGGCTCGGCGAGGACGCCGGCGTGCGGGGCCCGTACCGGCTGGTCAGGAACGGCGTCGACCGGAGCCTGTTCACCCCCGCCGGCGACGCCGAACGCCGGGCCGCGCGGGCCGCGCTCGGCCTGCCCGCCGACGCGCCCCTCGCGGTGTGCGTCGGACGGCTGACCCGCCAGAAGGGCCAGGACGTGCTCCTCGCCGCGTGGCCCGCGGTCAGGGAACGCTGCCCGCGCGCCCTGCTGGCCCTCGTCGGCGATGGGGACGATCTGCCCCGGCTGCGGCGGGCGGCGGACGGGCTGCCGGGCGTGCTGTTCGTCCCGCCGATGCCGGACACGCGCGCCTGGCTCGCCGCCGCCCACCTCGTGGTGCTGCCCTCCCGCTGGGAAGGGCTGCCGCTGGTGGCGCTGGAGGCTCTCGCGCGCGGCCGGTCCCTGGTGTGCAGCGACGTTCCCGGGCTCGCGGAGGTCCTCCCCTACGGGGCGGGCGCGCTCGTCCCGCCCGAAGAACCCGGGGCACTCGCCGCCGAACTGGTCTCAAGGCTGGCGCGTCCCGAGGACGTGGACGCCGAGGGCCGTGCCGGCGCGGTCGCGTCCGAGGGCTTCGACCTGTCCGGGACGCTGGGGCTGCTGTCCGCTCTCACCGCCGAGTTGGCCGGACGGGGGCCGGTGCCGGTTCCCTCGGGGGACGCGGGCACGGAATCCGGGGTCGCCGCCGGCCGCGCGGGCGACGCCTTTCCGCCCCTTCCGCCGAACAGCTCGCGATAGGCCGCCGACGAACGCGGATTCTCCTTGCACTGCCACACGCCGTGCGGGCAGTAATCGGCGATGGTGTGGTAGAGCACGCCGTTCTCGGCCATCCAATGGTACATCCCCCGCACATAATCCGGATTGTCGGAGTTTCGGAACAGCCCCCACTCCGGAAATGACAGCGGCTTGCCGCGAACCGCCGCGAACCGCGCCTGGTCGGCCAGCCCGAACGGCTCGTGCACATACTGCGCGAAGGTTCCGCCCGGCGGCTGGTCATAACTGTCCGAGCCGATGACGTCGACGACGTCGTCCCCCGGATAGCACTCCGTCCACGGCACCGCGTCGCGGCCCCGCGAGGCGGTGAAGTCGAACAGGAAACGGGCGCCCGGGACGGCCCGCATGGTGGCCACGATCCGCCGCCAGTAGCCCTTCCACGCCATCGGGTCGGGCCCGCACCGGCCGCTGTAGCTGATGCCGTTCATCTCCCAGCCGGGGATCAGCACGGTGTCGCCGGCCCCCTCCGCGACCAGCCGCTCGGCCAGCGTGCGGAAGTGCTGGTCGAAGGCGCCGGACGCGCCGTCGCGCAGCAGCCCGGCGACCACCGGGTCGGGCATCCCGGGCTCGTTCGGCGCGAGCATCGGGACGTTCACCACCAGCATCCGGTTCCGCCCGCCGCGCCGCCACTGCGTCCACGGCCGCAGCACCTCCGCCGGGCCCTCGACGCCCTGCCAGGTCCCGCCGGGCAGGTAGGTGCGGCCGACGGTGACCGGGGCGCCGAGCCAGCGCTCGAACGCCGCGACCCGCGCGACCCCCTCGGCACCGGACCCGAGAAACGCGCCCAGCGGTATGCCGGACCGCTTTTCGCGGCGCCTTTCGCGCGCCGTTCCGGGGAGGTTTTCGGGAAGATTTTCGGGGGATGTTCCGGGCCGGGTTCCGCGCGCGGTCCGCCCGGCGGCCCCGGGATCGGGCCGGGTCTCGACGATCGCCGTGACCGCCACCGCGACGACGGCCGTCAGACCCGCCGCCGTTCGGCACAGAATACCAAAAGGAGATCTTGCCCGGCCATGGCCGAATGGCCGCCGGGCACGATGGTCAGCGCCGGATCTCATGCGTATCGTATGCCCGATGAGCCGTGCGGATGAACAGCCGGACCACCGCACCGAAAGCAGAATTTACGTTTCCAGAGGAAGCACCAAAAAGAATGAAAATCCCAGCGGAATGGGCGGCTTGACCATGTCGCCGCCTCTGCCGGCCGGCGCTCCGGCCGGCACGCCCGCGCTCGACGGCGGGCTCCCCGTGCTGCTCCTGCGCACCGACCGCAACCCGTTCCACCACGGGACGCTGGGCGCGATCCGGTCCCTGGGCCGCGCCGGCGTGCCGGTGCACGCGATCCTGGAGGGCCGTTCCGTCCCGGCCGCGCGCTCGCGCCATCTGCGCCGGCGCCACCCGTGGGGGCCGTCGCCGCACACCGCGCCCGAGGCGCTGGCCGAGCATCTGCGGCTCGTCGGCGGGCGGATCGGCCGCCGCCCGCTGCTGATCCCGCTGGACGACGCGGGCGCCATCTTCATCGCCGAGCACGCGCCCGCCCTCGCCGAGAGCTTCACCTTCACCGCGCCCGACCCGTCCGCCCCGCGGCGCGTCGCCGACAAGTCCCTGCTGATCGAGCAGTGCGAGCGGTACGGCATCGACTGCCCGGAGAGCAGCGTGCCCCGCTCGCCCGCCGAGGTGGACGCGGCCATCGCGCGGCTGGGCCTTCCGCTGGTCGTCAAGTGGCCCCGGCCGTGGCTGCTGCCGCCCGGACGGCGCGGCACGGTCGTCGCCCGCACCGCCGCCGGCGTCCACCGGCTCCTCGCCTCCGGCACCACCGGCGACCCCGGCGGCCCGGAAGGCGGCGGCGCGGCCGGCCCGCCGATCCTGCAGCGGCACGTGCCGCCCGACGGCGGCGACTGGTTCTTCCACGGCCACTTCGACCGGGACGGCGCCTGCCTGTTCGGCGCCACCGGGCGCAAGCACCTGGCCCATCCCCGCGACGCCGGCCACACCGTCCTCGGCGAATGGGTCCTCAACCCGGCGCTGGAACGGCTCGCCCACAAGATCGTCGAGATGCTCGGCTACGTCGGCACCGCCGACCTGGACTTCCGCTTCGACGCCCGCGTCGGCGCCTACCACCTGCTCGACTTCAACCCCCGGCTCGGCGCGCAGTTCCGGCTGTTCCGCGACGGGCTGGACCTCGACCTGGTCAGGATCGTCCATCTCGAGCAGTCCGGCCGCGCCGTGCCCGCCGTCCGGCCCCGGTACGGGCGCACGCTGCTGGTGGAGAACCACTTCCTGCACCACGCGCTGACCCACCCGGCCGGGCGCCCGCCGATCCTGCGGCGGCTGCGCGAGGCCGGCGAGCGGGCCTGGTTCGCCGCCGACGACCCGGCCCCGTTCGCGTCCATGACCCGCCGGAGCCTGCAGCGCGTCCTCCAGCGCGGCCTCGACCGCGGCCTCCGCGCCGGGTCCCGGCGCGGCAGGACCGGGCGGTAGCCGGAACACCATCACACGTGCCACCACCACGGGCCACCACCACGGGGGGAACGCATGCACGACTCGACGGCCGACGCGCTCATCGTCGGGGCCGGACCCTACGGTCTCTCGACCGCGGCGCACCTCGGGAACCTCGGCCTCGACGTCCGCGTCATCGGCACGCCGATGGAGTTCTGGGACACCGGCATGCCGCGCGGCATGTTCCTGAAGTCCGAGCCGTTCGCCTCCAGCCTGGGCGCCCCCGTCGCGGGCGCCACGTTCACCGACCGGCATCCGGGATGGCGCGCCGGACGCCCCATCCCGCTGCGGACGTTCGTCGAGTACGGACGCTGGTTCGCCGAGACCCACGTCCCGGACACCGAGGACGCCCAGGTCGTGCGCGTCGAACGGGACGACCGGCGGGACGACTACGCGGTCGAGCTGTCCACCGGCGAGGTGGCGCGGGCACGCGCGGTCGTGCTGGCGATCGGCGTGCGGGCGTTCGCGCACACGCCCGCCGAGCTGGCCGCGCTGCCCGCCGAGCTGGCCACGCACAGCGTCGCGCACCGCGATCTGAGCCGGTTCGAGGGCCAGGACGTCGCGGTGATCGGCGCCGGGCAGTCCGCGCTGGAGACCGCGGTGCTGCTGGCCGACGCCGGCGCCCGGCCGCAGGTCCTCGCCCGCACCCAGCGACTGGCCTGGAACGCGGTGCCCGTCCCGTCGCCGTCGCTGGCCGACCGGGCCGTGCGCGGACCGCACTCGGGACTCGGCCGCGGCTACCGCACGTGGATCTGGTCCGAGCACCCGTGGGCGACGCGGCTGCTGCCCGACGGGGCGCGGCGGCATCTCGTCCGCACCACCATGGGCCCCGCCGGGGCGTGGTGGCTGCGGGACCGGCTCGACCACCGCGTGCACGTGATGACCGGACGGGTGGTCACCGGCGCCGAGGAGGCGGGCGGCAAGGCGGTCGTCGCGACGACCGGGCGCGAGGGCGACCGGTGGGAGCACAAGGTCGACCACGTCATCGCCGCCACCGGATACATTCCCGACCTCGACCGGATCGGCATACTCGCGCCGGAATTGCGGGAGCGGGTACGCCTCACGCACGGTTCGCCCGTGCTCGGCGGCTATTTCGACAGTTCTCTGCCGAAGCTGTATTTCACCGGGCTGGCCGCGGCTGCGAGTTTCGGGCCGGTCATGCGCTTCGTGCACGGCGCCGACTTCACCGCGCGCCGGATCGCCGCGCACATCGCGGCGCGGGCAAAGAGCGGGAGCGTGTCCAGCAAGAGCTCTGTGACCAGGGCCGATGATGCGCGGGACGCGCCGCCGTACGCCGGCACCACCCCGCCGGGCTGATCGCGCACACCCGACCGGGCACACCCGATCCAAAGGTCGCCACAGCAAGGCAAACAATCGGTAGAACGCCGCGCCCATAACGGCGCCGCGGCACAGGCTGGGTGCGAACACGAGGACACGCCAACCGGAAACCAATACGGGCGATGATTACTGTCAGTGCTGCTATTGTCGCCCAACGTCAATCGGACGCACGTTCCAAGGAGTTCCGCGCATGCAGCCGGCACCGATCCGCGAAGGGGCCCACTGGGCCCCGGGTCCGGTGCCGTGCGCCCGCGCACGGCGGTCCGCCGCCGAGCCCCCGCGGAGCCTCTCCCGTCGGCTCGCCCAGGCGGCGGCCGTCGCCGGGCTGGCGCTGGCGGGCTGGCTCCTGCTCTCCGCGCTGTCCGGGGCCGCCGCTTCCGCGTCCGCAACGGACCTCGGCGGAGAGACGGGCGACCTCGCCCCCGCCCTTACCGCGCACACTGAGCGGGCGTACGGCGAGGTGCTCTCGCACACTCCCGCCGGGGAGCTGGACGGCGTGGTCGGCGGCAGGCGGCTGCTGCACGCCCCCTCCACCACCGTCGGACGGCTGGTGGACGGCGTGCGGAGGGTCTCCGACGCGTCCGGGCTGGAGGAGCTGCGTCCCGCCGGGACGGCGCTCATCAGGAAGACCGGCCTTCCCTCGGACCGGCGTGCGGTGGACGACCTGCTGTCCCCGCTTACCGGCCAGAAGGCGCCCAACGGCACGCTGCTCGACTCCGGCGGATTCAGCGTTCCCGGAGACGCCCAGGACAGCGAAACGGACGCACGGCGGCCTGAGAGCCCGCGGGACGCGTTCTCGACGATGGCCCCGGGGCTGCGTTCCGGCGCGTCCGCGGGGGCCGGCTGCCGGTCCTGCGCCCGCACCGGGCACGCCCCGTCCGCCCCGCAGCCGGTCATGCCCTCGGGCCACGAGGACGTGAGCGCCGCGTTCCTGCAGACGGGCCAGGCGCCCGGTCCGATGGCGGGCGGCACCCTTCCCTCCCCTGTTCAGGCCGCGCCCGCGACAGTGGACGCGCGAGCCCTGCCGGCGGCGGCGATGGAGGACAAGTCCTCCCCCGCGCGCCCGATGGTCGTCCCCGACTAGGACGTCCACGGCCGGTCGCCAGTACCGGCCCGCGCCCTCCAACCGCGGAGGGTGCGCCCAACGGATCCAGGCCGGCCGCCAAGTGCCGCCCACTCGATCCCGGCTTCCAGCACGACCGCTTCACCCATCTCACGCAGTGGGCGTCCGCGCGCCATTGCCCGATCCATCCGATCCGTTAGACCGCATTGCGCATTGAAGGAGTAGGACATGCGGAACTGGACGAACAACATCGCCCGCACCGCCCTGGTGGCGGCGGGCCTCGCCATGGTGGGGGCCGGGCTAGGCCCCGGCTCCGCCACCGCCGACATCACCAACGGCGATTACGGCGCCTACAGCGGCAACCAGCTGTACGCGCCCGACAACACGCCCATCAACGTCTGCGGCAACGCCGTCGGCATCGTCAGCGTGGCCAAGGCCTGGTGCTACGGCGGCGCCCACGTGTACCACGGCAAGGGCAACGTCACCTCCGGCAAGCACAGCATCGGCAGCGGCAACCAGACCGACCGGTCGGACAACACCCCGATCAACGTCTGCGGCAACGCCATCGGCGTCATCGGCGTCGCGAAGGCCGAATGCCGGGGCGGGGCGACGGTGGGCGAGCCGAACGGCGGCCACGGCTACTCGCAGCACCGGACCTCGGCCGAAGGCTCGGGCAAGGCCCCCGCGGGCGCCCTGGACGGGCTGCCGACCGGGCCGCTGCACGGAGCCGACCCGGTGCGGTCGGTGGGCGACCTCGCGGGCTCGATCGGCCTGCCCGACAGGGCGCCCGCCCTGCCCCAGCCCGCGCCCCCCGCCGCGCCCGCGCCCAAGGCCGTGCCTCCGGCGGCGAAGAAGCCCGCCAAGAAGCCGGTCAAGAAGGCCCCGGTCGCCAAGTCGCCCGCGGCCAAGAAGCCGCTGCACGTCCCGTCGCCGGTCAAGCTGCCGTCCACCAAGCGCGAGCAGGGCACGGCCAACCAGCGCCGCGACGTCCCCGACTCGGACGGCCTCACGCGCGGGATGGCCGACACGCTCGGCCTGCCCGCCACCGAGGGGCTGCCCGACGCCACCGGCCTGCCCGGGGCGCAGGGCCTCACCGACAGCATCATGGAGGGGATGGCGCTGACCACGGACGTCCCGACCGGGCAGAGCGCGCGCGCCAAGGACCCGGCCACGCTCCCGGCGCCCGCCGCCAAGCGCTTCGCCGTCCAGAACCCGCCGGACCCGTTCGACGCCGTGCGCGACCTGGTCGAGGCGCTCGGCGTCCCGGTCCGCCCGTTCGAGCAGGTGAAGGTGCCCACCGAGGACCAGGCCGACGAGCAGGAGACGCAGCCGCAGCAGCCTCTCCAGCAGCAGCTGCAGAAGCAGTCGCAGACGCAGCAGCCCGGCCGTCCGCCCGCGCAGTCGCCCGCGAAGTCCGACGGCGGCCCCAGGCCCGACGGTGACCAGCAGCAGAAGGCCAACAAGCCGACCCTGCCGCTGGAAGGGCTGCCGATCAACATCGGCCGCGGGACTCCGCTGAGCCCCTGACCGGAGACCGGGGTTCACCCGTGACGGTGCGGGCGCGCCGCTCCACACGCGCCCGCACCGGCACGCCCGGACACCCACCCCCGAACACACCCCCCGTACACACACCCCCGGACACCAGCCGAAGGAGCAAGAGGACATGCGTTCACCGGCCGTCATCGGCGTCCTGCTGGTAACGCTCGCGCCGGTACCCGCCGCGGCGTCGGCCCACCTGCCCCCCTCCGTGACCGCCCCCGCGCCCGCCCCCGCAGCCGCTCCTGCCCAGGCTCCCGGACGCGTGCTCGCGCGGATCTCGATCCCTCGCCTGAACCTGAAGGACCGCCCCATCCGCGAAGGCGTGTCCCAGCGCGTCCTCGCCCGCGGCATCGGCCACTACCCCGGGACAGCGATGCCTGGCCGGATCGGCAACGCGGTGCTGCTCGGGCACCGCACCACCTACCTGGCCCCCTTCCACAACATCGACTGGATGCGTCCGGGCGACCGCGTCATCGTGCGCGCCGGCCGCACGACGCACACCTTCCGCGTGTACTCGAAGCAGATCATCTCCCCGAGAAGGACGAGCGTCCTCGCACCGGTCCCGTTCCACCGGGGCAAGGCGCCCCGGCACAGCGCCCTCACCCTCATCAGCTGCCATCCCAAGGGCTCGGACAGGAAGCGGCTGGTCGTCCTGGCCAGGGGGGAGGCGTGAACGCGTCGCTGCGCGAATTCACCGCCGCGCCGCCCGCCTGGATCTCCAAGCCCCTGTACGCCATGACGCCCGACGAGCTGCGCGACCTGCGTGCCGCGCTCTACCGCGAGACCCCGCAGGACGTGGCGCTGCTGCGCGCCATCGACGGACGGCTGGCGATGTTCATCCCGCCGCCCGCCCCGCCCGTGGACGCCGGACCGCACTGGGACGACACCGACCCCGGGATCGGCATCGCCCCCGTCACCGACACCGCCACCGAGTGCGACACCGAGTCCGACACCGAGTCCGACACCGAGTCCGACGACTGGGCCCTCGACGGCTGAGCCGAGGGTCAGCTCAGCTGGCCGGCCTTCCGCGACGAAGGCCGCTCCCCGCCGTTCACCTGAAGCAGGTACTTCACCAGCGACGTCAGCACGCTCTTGGCGGACTCGCGGCTGCGCGCGTCGCACAGCACGACCGGCGTCTGCGGGTTCAGGTCCAGCGCGTCCCGGATCTCGGCGGCGGCGTAGTCGAACCCGTCGTCGAAGCAGTTGACGCCGATGATGAACGGCAGCCCGCGGCTCTCGAAGTAGTCCACCGCCGGGAAGCAGTCGGCCATCCGGCGCGTGTCGGCGAGCACGATCGCCCCCAGCGCGCCGTGCGACAACTCGTCCCACATGAACCAGAACCGGTCCTGTCCGGGCGTGCCGAACAGGTACAGGATCAGCCCGTCCCGGATGGTGATCCGGCCGAAGTCCATGGCGACCGTGGTCGTCGTCTTGCGGTCCACGCCGGAGATGTCGTCGATGCCGACACTCTGCTCGGTGAGGACCTCCTCGGTCTGCAGCGGGCGGATCTCGCTGACCGCGCCGACGAAGGTGGTCTTGCCGACGCCGAAGCCCCCCGCCACGAGGATCTTGACCGCGAGGGGCATCGCGGCATCGGGAGAGTCAGAGCGCCTCGAGTCCATGGAGCACTTCCCTGAGCAGATGTTCGGTCACGGTCTGGTTCTCCTGTTGCGGACGCCGTACCGCGATGAGCCGGTGTGCGAGCAGGTCGCCGAGCAGCACCCGCACCACGACCAGCGGCAGCCCCATCCGGGCGGAGACCTCCGCCACCGAATGGGGCCGCACGCACAGATCGACGATGGCCAGGTGCTCGGGTCCGATGTCGGGCGAGGCGGAGGCGGGAGTCGCCACCGTCGCGATGATGGCGATCATCTCGAAGCCCTCGCCGCGGGTGCGGGGCCGGGCGCGACCCCGCGTCAGCGCGTACGAGCGGACGAGGGGGCCCGCGTCCTCGTCGAGCCATTCGTTTCCGGGGCCGCTCATCGAACTGTCACGACCCCTCGTCGAACTCGATCGTCGACTCCGTGCGGCCGCGCTGCGTGCCCCGCTGGATCGACGACATCATCGAGCGCAGCTCCTCGGGCGAGCGGTCGGCGCGCGGCGCCGGCTGGTCGGCGGGGAGGGAGTTCTCCCCGCTCGGCTCGTCCCGCAGCTGCGGTGCCATGTTGGCCTGCCGGACCCGGCGCGGCAGGTCGGGGCGCTCGCCGCGCCCGCCGCGGCCGCCCCCGCCGCCGCGCGAGCCACCGCCGGGCGGGCGGCGCGGCGGCCCGGTGTTCCCGCCGCCGCTGCCGCCGGCCCGCCGTTCGGAACGGGCCTCCTGGACGGGCCGGGGCGCCGCCGGCGGCGGCTCCGGCATCGGCTCGGGCACAGGAGCGGGCGGCACGGCATGCGGGGGCACGGCATGCGGGGGCACGGCCTGCGGTGGAACGGCATGCGGCGGGACGGGAGCGTTCGGTTCGGGCATCGGCTGAGACGGTTCCCCGTGCGGTCTGCGGTGCCGCGAGCCCTGCGGCACCTCCGGTTCGTTGGAGTGCAGGCGCAGCACCGGCCCGCCGGTCCCGGCGGGCAGTGCGGCGCGGTCGTGGCCCGGGGCGCCCCGGACCACGCCGACCGGCATCAGCGCGTCCTGGCTGCGCCGGGTGAGCGCGAGCTGCGCCTCGGCGTCGGCGTCGTACTCGTCGGTGTCGTGCACGACGATGTCCTCGGGGATCAGCACCACGGCGCTCATCCCGCCGAACGGGGAGGTGCGCAGCGTGACCTTGATCCGGTGCCGCTGGGCCAGCCGGCCGACCACGAACAGGCCGAGCTGGGCGCTGTCGGACAGGTCGAACTCGGGCGGGTTGGCCAGCCGCTCGTTGGCCGCGGCCAGGCTGGCCTCGTCCATGCTCAGGCCGCGGTCCTCGATCTCGATGGTGAACCCGCGCGCCACCGCCTGCCCGGTGACCTGCACGCTGGTGTGCGGCGGGGAGAACGAGGCGGCGTTCTCGATCAGCTCGGCCAGCAGGTGGATGACGTCGGCGACCGCCACCCCGGTGATCGCGGCCTGCGACATCGGCGCCACCGAGACCCGGGTGTAGTCCTCCACCTCGGAGGCGGCGGCGCGGGCCACGTCGATGACCGCGACCGGGTTGCGCCAGCCGCGGCCCGGGGCCTGGCCGGAGAGGATGATGAGGCCTTCCGCGTGCCGGCGCATGCGGGTGGCCAGGTGGTCGATCCGGAACAGGTCCTCCAGGTCGTCCGGCTCGGTGATCCGGCGCTCCATGGAGTCCAGCAGGTTCAGCTGCCGGTGCAGCAGCGTCTGGCTGCGGCGGGCCAGGTTGACGAACACCTCGCTGATGCCGCGGCGCAGCCCGGCCTCCTCGACCGCGCCCTGGATCGCGGTCCGGCGGGCGGCGTTGAACGCCTGGCCGACCTGGTCGATCTCCTCGGTGGCGAACGACAGCGGCGGCGCCTCGGCGACGACGTCGACCTCCTCGCCGCGGCGCAGCCGCTGGATGACGCCCGGCAGCCGGGAGCTGGCCAGGTCCAGCGCCTCCCGCTTGAGGCCGTTCAGGTCGCGGATGACCGAGCGGGCGGCCCAGATCGCCAGCGTGACCGACAGCACCACCGCGACCAGACCGAGCACGCCGGCCAGCGCCACCCGCAGGATGATCGCGTCCGAGATCGGCTTGGCGCGCTGCTCGGCGGCGCCGATCAGCGACAGCTCCAGGCCGCGCAGCTTGATCAGGTTGGTGTCGACGGTGTTCTTCCACAGCGCCGGGGTCTCGTCGGCCGCGCCCCTGGGCATCCGCGGGACGGCGACGAACCGGTCCTCCAGCTGGCGGAGCCGGGCGTACTCGGGCGTGCTCGTCACCCGGCGGAAGTAGGTGCGGTCGCCGGTGCGCAGCTCGGGCGAGGCGATGTCGTACAGCGCCCGCTGGGTGCCGACCAGCTTGACGAACTCGGCGTGCTCGGCGCGGGTGATCTGCCCCGCGGCCAGCACGCCCGCCAGCAGCGCGTCCTCCTGGGAGAGCGCCTCCCGGGCGCGGGCCAGCGCGACCTGGTTGCGGGCGTCCTTGGCGACCTCGGCGTTGCTCAGCGTGGCCATCGTGCCCTGCAGGGTGCCGATGCCGCCGAGCAGAGCGGTGAAGTCGGCGAACGCCTGGGCGCGGGCGGTGCCGCCGGTGTCGATCGCGGTGCGCTTGCCGGCCAGCCCGTTCAGGCCGGTGACGATCTCGTTGGCCAGCTGGCGGGTCTGCTGCGGCGCGTCTTCCAGGGCGCCCTTGTCCCCGGCGAGCTCGCGGAACAGGCCGGCCTGGCGGTCGGTGACCAGCCGGGCGGACTCCATCACCGCGAAGTCGGTCGGCGCTTTGGAGCCGAGGTAGACCATGGTGGTGCGGCGTTCGACCTGCAGGGCGCTGCCGAGGGCGCCCGAGGGGTACTCGTAGTGGTCCTGGACCGTTTCGACGTTGCGCAGGTTCAGGCCCTCCCCGAGGGTGACGCTCGCGGCGAACGCCCACAGGATGGACAGCGACACCAGCGAGACGAGCACGAGCGCCGTGACCTTGAAACGTACTGTCCTGAACCGTCCGGACCCGGGTCGTGGACGCCGATGACTGATGCGTGACTTCATTCGACGGTCCCTTGTTTGCACTGGGGAGGCTCTCCGTTAGCCGACGGTCACTAACCGCACGAGAGGGTACAGGGCTACGTGATCCTTTGCGTGAGTTGTGGACAGAGATCCAAATCATTCCGGTTTGCTGGGCATGACCGGTAGCTGCCCCCGTACAATCCGCGAGCGTGATCTTCAACAGCCTGCCCAATCAGCTCCAACGCCGACCGACCACGCCCGGCTCCCGCCCGTCCGGCGTGCGGTCCCCCCACGGACGCGGGCGGCTGTCGACGGCGGTGGCCGCCGCCGCGGCGCTGACCGCGGCACTGGCCGCGGGTTGCAGCGGCTCCTCCGACGCCACCCGCACCGCGCTGCCGCAGATCCCCGCACAGCAGGTCATCGGCGCCACCGAGGGCCAGCTGAACCTCATCGCCTGGGCGGGGTACGCCGAAGACGGGACCACCGACCCGAAGGTCGACTGGGTCACCCCGTTCACCAAGGCCACCGGCTGCAAGGTGCAGACCAAGATCGCCGACACCTCGGACTCGATGGTCGCGCTGATGAAGACCGGGAAGTACGACGGCGTGTCGGCGTCCGGCGACGCCAGCCTGCGGCTCATCTACGGCGGCGACGTGGCCCCGGTCAACACCTCGCTGCTGACCAACTACCCGGACATCGCCGACTACCTAAAGGAGCAGCCCTACAATTCGGTCGGCGGGCAGATGTACGGCGCCCCGCACGGCTACGGCGCCAACTACCTGATGTACAACAGGAACAAGCTGCCGCAGCCGCCCACGTCGTGGAGCGTGGTGTTCGAGAAGAACTCCCCCGCGGCGGGAAAGATCACCGCCTACGACTCGCCGATCTACATCGCGGACGCGGCGCTGTACCTGAAGTCCAAGCGTCCCGACCTCAAGATCAAAGACCCGTACGCGCTCGACCAGAAGCAGTTCGACGCGGCGATCGCGCTGCTGAAGCAGCAGCGCGCGCTGGTCGGCCAGTACTGGCACAACTTCCTCGACGAGGTCCAGGCCTTCAAGATCGGTGACATCACCGCCGGCACCTCCTGGCAGGTGACCGCGCTGGCGACCAAGGCCGAGAAGGCGCCGGTGGAGACCGTGCTGCCCGTCGAGGGCGCCACCGGATGGTCCGACACCTGGATGATCTCCTCGCGGGCCCGCAACCCGAACTGCATGTACCGCTGGATGAACTGGATCACCACCGCCAAGGTGCAGTCGCAGGTGGCCCAGTGGTTCGGCCAGGCGGCCGCCAACCCCAAGGCGTGCCGCTACACCGCCAAGTCGTTCTGCTCCGAGTACAAGATCGGCGACGCCGACTTCTACAAGAAGATCGCGTTCTGGAAGACGCCGGTGGCCAACTGCGGCGACGACCGGGGCGACTCCTGCGTGGACTACTCACGCTGGTCGCAGGCCTGGGCAGAAATCAAGGGATAGAAGAGGTGACCGCCCCGAGCCCCTGACCGAACAGCAGCACAACCGATCTCCCAATCCCCGTACGAGTGCGATGGCGCACCATAAGGAGACGTTTCCGTGAAGTTCAGCTACGCAATGCTGCCCGACTACCCGCTCTCGGAGTCGCTGGCCTCCATCAAGCTCGCCGACGAGCTGGGGTTCTACGCCGTCTACGCGGCCGACGAGCCGTGGCACAAGGACCTGTGGCTGCTGTTCGCGGCCGCCGCCGCACAGACCTCCCAGGTCCGCCTCGGCCCGTCCGTCTCGGCGGTCACGCTGCGCGAGCCGTCGCTGATCGCGCAGGCCGCCGCCACCCTGGACGAGCTGACCAACGGCCGCGCCGAGGTCGTGCTGGGCAGCGGCAACTTCGGCGTGCTCGCCCAGTACAAGATCGACTGGGCCAAGACCAAGCCGCTCACCCGCGTGAAGGAGGCGGTCGAGGTCGTCCGCACCCTGCTCGACGAGGGCGCCATCACCCGGGACGGCGAGTTCTACAGCTACGACGGCCTGTTCACCTTCGCCCGGCCCGTCCAGGAGCACCTCCCGGTCAAGATCGGCGCGATGCGCGGGCCGAAGTCGTTCCAGGCCGCCGGTGAGTTCTCCGACGGCGTGCACCACGCGCTCAGCTACTCGCGCGGCGCCTACGAGTACGCGGTCGAGAACTTCAAGATCGGCGCCGAGCGCGCCGGCAAGGACCCGCAGTCGCTCGACATCGGCGCCTGGGTCGTGTTCGCGGTCGGCCCGGACTCGGCCGCGGCCAAGGAGGCCGCCCGCAGCATGGTCGGCCTGTACGCCTCGGCGATGCCGGTCGAGCAGCTGCAGCGCAACGGCGTCGACCCGGCCGACGTGACCCCGATCATCGAGGCGATCGGCGCGGGCGACCTGGCCAAGGCGATCGAGCTGACCACCCCGGAGATCACCGAGAAGCTGTCGCTGGCCGGCACCCCGGACGAGGTCCGCGCCAAGATCGAGAGCGAGATCGCCCCCACCGGGGTCAACCACCTGATCGCCGCGATCACCGACGCCGGGCTGGTGAAGTCGTTCACCGGCCGCGACCTCGAGGGCGTCCCCGACGTGGACGGCCAGCTGCGCCTGATCCACGACGAGCTGATGCCCGCGTTCAAGTAAGCCCCCGGATGGGGCCGGGGGCCGGGCGCACCGCGCCCGGCCCCCACCCGTCAGCCGTCGAACGCCGTCAGGTCGAGCCCGGCCAGCCGGTCGGGATCGGACAGGACGTGGATCTCGGCGATCCTGCCGTCCACGACGATGAAGCTCAGCACCGACACCGGGCGGCCGTCCTGGCTGTTGAGGATCCCGGCGGCCCCGTTCACCAGCACGGGACGCGTGGCGTAGGCGGTGGCGAACCGCTGGAAGCCGACCGCGTTCCCGGCCACGACCGCCGCACCGCGCAGCACCCGCATGCCACCCGCCGCGGCCGCACCCGTATCCGCGCGCAGCACGACCTCCGGGTCCAGGACGGCGAGCAGCCCCTCGAAGTCCCCCTCCCGCGCCGCGGCCAGGAACGCCTCGACGACCTCGCGCTGGCGGGCCGGATCGGAGTCGGGCACGGGCGCCTCGCCGCGCACCCGGCGGCGGGCCCGGCTGGCCAGCTTCTTCGTCGTGTCGGCCGAACGGCCCACCAGCGGCGCGATCTGATCGAACGGCACGCCGAACATGTCGTGCAGGACGAACGCGACCCGTTCGGCGGGGCTCAGCGATTCGAGCACCACCAGCAGCGCCAGCCCGACCGAGTCGGCGATCAGGACCGCCTCCTCCGGGTCGGCGCCGTCCTCGCGGCTCACGACCGGGTCCGGCAGATGCGACTCCAGGGGCGTCTCCCGCCGAGCCGTCCGCGACCTCAGCATGTCAAGGCACACCCGCCCGACGACCGTGGTCAGCCAGCCGCCCAGATTCTCGATGCCGTCCGCGTCGGCACGGCTGAGCCGCAGCCACGCCTCCTGCACAGCGTCCTCGGCCTCGCTCAGCGAACCGAGCATCCGGTAGGCCACCGCTCTCAGATGCGAGCGGTGCCCTTCGAAGCGGTCGGCCAGAAAGTCCTTGTCATCCACGGGGCGCAGCCTTCCATCAGTGCCGTCGTCCCCCTGACGAACCGAACCCGTTAAAGGTGACCGGCGTGCGGTCGCGCGCGCTCTCGCGGCGCCGAGTCCGCTTCCTTGACGGCCCTGTGCGTTGGGCGTCTCATGGGAGGGGGTGGATGGCCGCCCTGGCGACGCGACGGGAACGTGAGAAAGGGGGACTCACGTGACAGCCACGGTAGTCGCGCGTAAACCGGCCGTGGGGGACGCCTACTGGGTGCTGGGCGGTCTCTACGAGGTCAAGGTGTCGAGTGAGGAGTCCGACGGCGAGCTGGTCGTCATGCATATGACCATCCCCGAGGGGATGGGCGCGATGCCTCACACGCACCCAGGGGCCGAGGCGGTGTACGTCCTCGACGGGACGCTCCGCTTCCACATCGGCGAGGAGACCATGGAGGGAGAGCCCGGCTCCTTCTTCTACATCCCCGCGGGCACCTGGGAGCACTTCGAGCCGATGAGCACCGTGCGTGTGCTCGCGGAGTACCTGCCCGGCAAAGACATCGACAAGTTCTTCGCCGAGATCGGGGAACCGGCGACGGCACGGGAGCTGCCACCCGCTTCGACGGCCCAGGCCGACCTGCAGCGGGTCGTCGCGGCCGGCGCCCGCTACGGCATGCAGGTGAGGGCTTCGTAGGACGAGGTGATGTGGAGAGGAGCGGCGCGTGATCGCCGCTCCTCTCCACTGTCAGAGTGCCAGGGAACGCGAGCGGTCCAGACAGGCGGTGGGGGTGAGCAGCGCTCCCGCGGCCATTTCCGCTTCCACGGCGGCCGGCTCCAGGGCGTTGCCGATCCTGGCCTCGATACGGGCGATGTCGGCGCGCTCGACGGGACCCGGCGTCAACCCGGTCGTGCGACGGATCGCCATGGCCGCCCCCAGGAACCGGGCGCCGGTCTCCGGGTGGCCCGCGAGGCTCAGCGCGCTCGCCATGCCCTCAAGGGAGAAGGCCATGTCACGCGGGCCGTCGATCCGCAACCCGACCGACAACGCCTCCTGATGCATGGCGAAGGCCCTCGCCGGGTCGGCGCGCAGCTCGGCCGTGTAGCCGAGGCCCACATAGACCAGCGGCAGGAAGAGCGGGGGCGGTTCGTCCTCGTCCAACGGGACGGACTTGAGCAGGGCCGTCAGGCGCGACTCGGCGTCGTCGGCGTCGCCCTCGTGGCGGGCCAGCAAACCGAGCACCAGCTCGGCCAGCACCGTGGCGGGCTGGTGCGCGGATTCCAGGGGCCGCTCGCAGTACGCGCGGGCCTCCGTGAACTCGCCGCGCTGCATCGCGATCCACCCCAGCAAGACCCGCCCCATCGCGACATCCGGCCACAGGTGGAGCTCCTCGGCCATGCGCAGCGCGTCCAGCTGCAGGACGCCCGCGCGCCCGTACTCGCCGGTCAGCTCGGCGTGGGCGGCGAGCCATCCCGCGGCCTGGAGCTGCCCCCACCGGTCGCCGAGCCGGGCGAACATCCGGGTGGCGCGCTCGCCCTCGCGCTCCAGGGCCGCGGGCTCCCCGCGCGCGTGCGCGTGCTTGGACCGCAGGATCAGCGTCGCCGCCTCGCCCCACTGGTCGCCGTGCTCGTCGAACGTCGCCAGCGCCTTGTCGAGCAGCCTCTCCCCGGTCGCCGTATCGTCGGTCTCGCTGCCGACGAACGCCAGGAACCACTGCGCGCGGGCACGGTCGCGCGGCGCGCAAGGGGCGAGCCCCGCCAGCGCCTCGTCCCGGCGGGCCGACCAGTGCGCGTCATCACCGTTCAGGGCGGCGAGCCCGGTACGCCACGCGGCCGCCCTCCCCCGCGCCGCCGGATCACCATCGCCGCCCGCCGCCAGCGCCGCGTCCAGTGACCGCAGCGCCTCCGACAGCCGGCCCCGCAGGAACCAGTACCAGGTGAGCGCGTTGGCCAGCCGCAGCGCGTCCGGGCCGTCCAGGGCGAGCCGCAGGTTGGCGGCCTCGGTGTCCAGGACGCGCAGCCAGTGGTCCTGGTCGCCGCCGAACAGGCGCGGCTCGGCGTGCGCGGCCAGCCCGGTGTAGTAGCGGTGGTGGCGGCCCAGGACCTCCTCGCGCTCGCCCGCCTCGGCGAGCCGGTCGGCGCAGTACGCGGCCACCGACTCCAGCAGGCGGTAGCGGGGCCCGTCGGCGCGGTCGGCCATCACCACCAGCGACCGGTCGACCAGCCGCACCAGCAGGTCCAGCACGTCGAAGACCGGGATGTCGTCGCCCGCGCACACCGCCTCGGCCGCCTCCAGCGAGCAGCCGTCGGCGTGCACCGCCAGCCGGCGCAGCACGGCCCGCTCCGGCTCCGACAGCAGCTCCCAGCTCCACTCGATCACCGCGGCGAGCGTGCGCTGGCGGTCCGGGGCGCCGCGGTGCCCGGTGGCCAGCAGGCGGAACCGGTCGTCCAGACGCGAGACCACGCCGTGCACGCCCAGCGCCCGCACCCGGGTCGCGGCCAGCTCCAGCGCCAGCGGGACACCGTCCAGGCGACGGCACAGCACCGCGACCGCGGCGGCGTTGCCGCCGTCCAGCCGGAAGCCGCGCGAGGCCGCAGACGCCCGCGCCGCGAACAGCCGCACCGCGCTCGACCGGCGCAGCTCGTCCAGGTCCGGCACCTCGTCGGGGTCGGGCGGCTCGGGCACCTCCAGCGCTGGGACGTTCCACACCACCTCGCCCGCCAGCCCGAGCGGCTCCCGGCCGGTGGCCAGCACGCGCAGCCCCGGCACGGCGTCCAGCAGCCGCCGGGTCAGGCCCGCCACCTGCTCGACGACATGCTCGCAGTTGTCCAGGACGAGCAGCAGGCCGCGCGGCGCCAGCGCGTCGGCGAGCCGCTCGGCGGGCCCGCCCGCGCCCCCGGGCGCCGGGGCGTCGCGGATGTCCAGGACGCGCAGGACGCCGTCGGTCAGGTCATCGGCCGTCGCGGACCGCTCGAACGCCGCCAGCTCCACCATCCATACGCCGTCCGCGCACCCGCGGGCACCCCGGGCCGCCTCGACCGCCAGCCGGGTCTTGCCGACGCCGCCCGGCCCGGTCAGCGTCACCAGGCGCTCCGAGCCGAGCCGGGCCCGGATCTCCGCGACCGCCTCGTCCCGGCCGATCAGGTCGGACGGCGGCTCCGGCAGGTTGCCGCGCCGCGCCGGGGCGGGCACGTCGAGCTCGGGGGCCTGCGACAGGATCGACCGGTGCAGCGCGACCAGCCCGGCGCCCGGATCCACGCCCAGCTCGCCGGCCAGCCGGCGGCGCAGCACCTCGTAGCTCTCCAGGGCCTCGCTCTGCCGCCCCGACCGGTAAAGGGCGCGCATGTGCGCGGCCCGCAGCCGCTCCCGCAGCGGGTGCGCGGCCAGCAGGCCCCCCAGCTCACCGGCCAGCACCCCGTGCTCGCCCAGCTCCAGCCGTACCTCGAAGTCGTCCTCCAGCGTGGTCAGCCGCAGCTCCTCCAGCCGCGCGATCGCCGCCCGGGCGAACGGCTCGTCGGCGAAGTCGGCCAGCGCCGCGCCGCGCCACAGGTCCAGCGCCTCCGCCAGCAGCCCGGCCCTGGCGGCCGGGTCGGCGGTCTCCCGGGCGCGCGCCGCGATCGCCTGGAACCGGTGCGCGTCCAGCCACTCCGGGACGATCTCCAGCAGGTAGCCGGCCGGGCGTGTCGCGACCAGCCCGCGGGCGCCCGGCTCGGCGTCCTCCAGGATCCGGCGCAGCTGGGAGACCTTGGCCGACAGCGCGGCGGGCGGGTTGCCGGGCGGCTCCTCGCCCCACAGATCGTCGATCAGCCGGTCGGCCGGGACCGGACGGCCCTCGTGCAGCAGCAGATCCGCCAGCAGGGCACGCACTTTGCGGCCGGGCACCGCGACCGGCCCGCCGTCGTCGGTCCACACGGCCAGCGGCCCCAGCACCCCGAAACGCATGGGCCGCACGATAGCGGCACGCCGGAACGGAGCGAAGCAACTTCGGGGAGTAACCCGGAAAGCCGCGCGAACCGACCGCCGATCGCTCCAGGCGCGGGGGAGAAATCCGGAAAAATGTCGCTCCGGATGTCGATCGGGGGGTGTTTCGATCGACGCGCCGGTGAAGGGGGAGGTCACGAAGGGTCTCCCCGCACCGAGACAAGGAGACGACCGATGCGCTTCCTGATGATGACGACGGACGACGGCGCCGGCGCCAACCCGCCGGACGAGAAGCAGGCCGCCGAGATGGGCGCGTTCATCTGAAACCTCCGAGGAAACCCCCGCCTTCACTTCAGACAGCGGAGTTATCGAACTCCTGCGGAGCAGGACAGGGAGAGCCGAATCGCCGTCAGGGCGATCAGGCGTCCGCTACCCCGAAACCCGCACGCCTGCACCACTTTGAGTGATAGTTGTGGGTCATGGCGGCACAGGTGAAGCGGGCGTTCAAGTACCGCTTCTACCCGACTCAGGCGCAGGCGGCGGAGCTGTCGCGCACCTTCGGGTGTGTGCGCAAGGTCTACAACCTGGCACTGGCCGCCCGCACCGAGGCGTGGACGCTCAACAGGGAGCGGGTCGGCTACAACGCGACCTCGGCGATGCTGACCGCCTGGAAGAAGACCGAGGAACTCGCCTACCTCACCCAGGTGTCCTCCGTCCCGCTCCAGCAGGCACTCCGGCACCTGCAGACGGCGTTCACCCACTTCTTCGCCAAACGTGCCGGGTATCCCCGGTTCAAGTCCCGGAAGAGGTCACGCAGGTCGGCGGAGTACACCGCCTCGGGGTTCCGGTTCCGCGACGGTGAACTCACGCTGGCGAAGATGGCCGAGCCGCTGGCCATCGTGTGGTCGCGGCCACTGCCCGAGGAGGCCCGGCCCTCGACGGTGACGGTGTCCCAGGACGCGGCCGGGCGCTGGTTCGTGTCCCTGCTGTGCCAGGACCCGGCCGTCAGGCCGCTGCCCGTCACCGGCGGAACGGTCGGCATCGACGCCGGGCTCGATCACCTGCTCACCCTGTCCACCGGCGAGAAGATCACCAACCCCCGCCACGAACGCCACGACCGCACCCGCCTGGCCAAGGCCCAGCGAGAACTGTCCCGCAAAGCCAAGGGCGACGGGGCCAACCAGGCCAAGGCCCGGCGCAGGGTCGCCCGGATCCACGCCCGGATCGCCGACCGGCGCCGCGACTTCCTACACAAGATCACCACTCGGCTCGTGCGTGACAACCAAACGCTCGTGATCGAAGACCTGACCGTTCGCAACATGCTCAAGAACCGCAGCCTCGCCCGCGCCATCGGCGACGCGGCCTGGAGCGAGTTCCGGCGCATGCTGGAGTACAAGGCCACCTGGTACGGCCGCGAGGTCATCGCGGTCGACCGCTGGTTCCCCTCCTCCAAACTCTGCTCCGCCTGCGGCAACCGGCAGAGCGACATGCCTTTGCACGTCCGCGCCTGGACGTGCGGCTGCGGGACCTCCCACGACCGGGACGTGAACGCAGCCAAGAACATTCTGGCCGCCGGGCTGGCGGTGACGGCCTGTGGAGCCGGTGTAAGACCTCAACGGGACTCCTCCCGCACGGGGCGGTCGGCAGTGAAGCAGGAAACCCCGCGGCGCGAGCCGTAGGAATCCCCTCCTTCGGGAGGGAGAGGAAGCCAACGAGGAGATGAGCAAGCGCGCTGTACCCGCACGCGGTCCGCATCACGTCGTCCGGCGAGCCGTCGCTCAAGAGCCACCACCCGCTGCCGAGCGTCCGCGGCGACCTGCTGTTCAGGCTGGCCCGGTACCGCGAGGCGCGGGCCGAGTTCGAACGGGCCGCCTCTCTCACCCGCAACGAACGCGAACGCGCGCTTCTCCTCGAACGCGCCGCCATTTCCGAACGCAAAGGACATTGCTGATGATCGCTCTTTCGGACGTCCGGGACGCCGCCGCCAGGATCGAGGGCCGGGTACGCAGGACACCCGTCATGGAGGCCGACCCTTCCGCGTTCGTGCCCGAAGGCGCCCCCGCGCCCGCGAAGCTGTGGTTGAAGCTGGAGCTGACGCAGCACACGGGGTCGTTCAAGGCGCGCGGCGCGTTCAACCGCATTCTGCGGGCGGCCGAGGAGGGGCTCCTGGGCGAGGCAGGTGTCATCGCCGCCTCCGGCGGGAACGCGGGCCTGGCGGTGGCGTACGCCGCTTCGCAGGTGGGCGCCAAGGCCGAGGTGTACGTGCCGGAGACCGCGCCCCCGGTGAAGGTGGCCAGGCTGCGCGCGCTTGGCGCGACCGTCGTTCAGGTGGGCGTGAAGTACAACGATGCCTACGAGGGCGCGATCAAGCGTGCCAAGGACACCGGTGCGTTGTTCTGCCACCCCTACGACCAGCGCGAGATGTGCGCGGGGCAGGGCGTCATCGGTTTGGAGCTGTTCGAGCAGACCGGCGGCGAGGTCGACACCGTCCTGCTGGCGGTGGGCGGCGGGGGCCTCATGGCGGGCGTCGCCGCGGCCCTGGAGGGGCAGGCGACCGTCGTGGGCGTCGAGCCGTCCACCGCGCCGACGCTCAACGCCGCGCTGCGCGCCGGACGGCCGGTCGACGTGGAGGTCTCCGGCGTCGCCGCCGACTCGCTGGGCGCCACCCGCGCCGGCGAGATCGCGCACGCTGTGGCCGTGCGCACCGGGGTACGGTCCGTGCTGGTCTCCGACGAGGCGATCAGCGCGGCCCGGCGGCGGCTCTGGGACGAGTACCGCCTGGTGGTCGAGCACGGCACGGCCGCCGCTGCCGCCGCCCTGCGCGCGGGCGCGTACCGTCCCGCGCCGGGCGAGCGCGTGGCAGTGCTGCTGTGCGGCGCCAACACCGGCCTGAGCGACCTGGCGTGATGGCCCGCGCTCCCCTGCGCAGCGCGGTCAGGGGCGGGTGACGAACTGGAGCGGGAGCGGGGGCTTGGCCGACGTGGCCGGGCTCCTCGTCGCGAGCGGGCCCTTACCGCCGCACAGCGCCTGGACGAAATGCGCGCCGAGCGCGTTGTCGATGGCGTTCGGCGTGGGCGCGCCCTGCCCGTCGAGCTGCTGGTATTTGGTGAGGTTGAAGCCCAGCGCGAGCTGCCTGCGTCCGTCGACGCTGGACAGCACCTGCGTACCGCTGCCGAACACGACCCCGTCGTGGCCCCAGAACGTGCCGCACGGCATCTCCATGGAGTAGAGCCCCAGGCCGTAGTTCATCAGCGTGTTGCCGTTGGCGTCCTGGACCGGGACGGTGCTCTGCATCTCCGTCAGAGCGCCGCGTCCGATGAGCTTGCCGGTCAACAGGGCACGGTAGAACGTGTTGAGGTCGTCCGTGGTGGAGACGAGTGCGCCCGCTACACCGATCCAGCTCATGTTGAAGACGCTGTACTCGCGGGGCGGTTCGGCGTGGCGGTACAGCGCCTCGTACATGCGCGAGTGATCGCCGTAGATGGCCGGCTCTGTGGGGAAGTAGGTCTTCTTCAACCCAGCCGGGCGTATGACGTTCTTCTGGATGTAGGTCTCGGCCTTGACGCCGGTGACCTCCTCCAGCAGTTGCCCCAGGATGATGTAGTTGGTGTTGGAGTACGCCCATGACGCCCCGGGAGCGTTCGTCGGGGGCGACTCCACTCCCCACTTGATGAGCCGGTCGGCGCGCAGCGTACGGAACCGGTGCCGGTCCAGGCTCTCTGGAGACAACCGCTGCAGGGACGGGAACGCGAAGCGGACGAAGTCGGCGATGCCGCTGGTGTGGTTGAGCAGCATCCGCACCGTGACCTGCTGCCCGCGCTCCCCCGGCACCGTGCCGGGAAGGTATTGCGCGATCGGGGCGTCGAGCTGCAAACGGCCCTGTTCCGCCAGTTGCAGCACCGCGGTGGCCGTGAACGTCTTGGTGACGCTGCCGACCCGGTGCTGCATGTCGGGACGCACGGGACGGCGCGTCCGCACGTCGGCGACGCCGGACGCGCCCTTCCACGCATCGTCGTCCTGGCGGACGGCCGAGTACAGGCCGTACATCCCCGCCTCGTGGGTGGCGTCGAGGGTGACGCGCAGCTTGGCCGCGTCGAACGACATGACCTGCGGGTCGGCCTGCGCCGGCGGCGCGAACGCCGTCAATCCGACCGCCAGGGCCGCCGCGACCGGCACCGTTCCGGCGAACCGCCTCAACCGCACGAACCGCCTCGTCGCCATCCCCGTCTCTCTCTAGTCGAACGACACTGAGAAGCAGTCTTCTCGGACATCGACCATGGTGTCATCCCGCGCCGGGAGGAGATCAACATCCTGCGAAGGTCACCCAAAGGCGACCTTCGCGCCATCACATCGGACGACCGGAGGATGCGGAGGATACGGAGAGGATCAGGAGAGGATCAGGAGATGACCAGCAGCAGGTCGCCGGCCTGCACCGGGGTCGCCGCGGGGACCGCGAGCCGGGTGACGGTCCCGCCGACCGGCGCGGTGATCGCGGCCTCCATCTTCATCGCCTCGATGGTGGCCACCACGTCCCCGGCCGCGACCGTCTCGCCCTTGGCGACCCGCAGCGTCACCGACCCGTCGAACGGCGCCGGGACGTGCCCGGGCTCGGCCGGGTCGGCCCGCTCCACCGGCGGCACGTCCGCCGCGACCGAGCGGTCCCGCACCGACAGCGTGCGCAGCTGCCCGTTCACGGTGCAGATCACCTGCCGGAAGCCGGCCTCGTCGAGCTCGCCGACCGCCTCCAGCCCGGCCAGCACGCGCACGCCCGGCTCCAGGTCGAAGGAGACCTCCTGGCCGGGACGCAAGCCGAACAGGAACGCACCCGTCGGCAGCACCGACAGGTCGCCGTACGCCGCCCGCGTCTCGCGGAAGTCCTTGGCGGGCCCGGCGAACAGCAGCCGGTCGAGGGTGTCGCGGACCTCGGGCCCGGCGAGCGCCTTCTCCTCGTCGCCGGTCAGCTCCGCGCGCGCCGGGGCGTGCTGCCGCCCGGCCAGCGCCCGGCCGCGGAACGGCTCGGGCCAGCCGCCGGGCGGGTCGCCCAGCTCGCCGCTCAGGAACCCGACCACGCTGTCGGGGACGTCGTAGCGCTCGGGGTGGGCGGCGAAGTCGTCCGGGTCGGCCCCGGCCGCGACCAGGTGCAGCGCCAGGTCGCCCACGACCTTGCTGGACGGGGTGACCTTGACGAGCCGGCCGAGGATCCGGTCGGCGGCCGCGTACAGCCGCTCGATCTCCTCGAACCGGTCGCCGAGGCCGAGCGCGACCGCCTGCTGGCGCAGGTTGGACAGCTGCCCGCCGGGGATCTCGTGGTGGTAGACGCGCCCGGTGGGCGACGGGAGGCCCATCTCGAACGGCGCGTACAGCTTCCGTACCGCCTCCCAGTAGGGCTCCATGGCCGTGAGCGCGTTCAGGTCGATTCCCGTGGCGCGCTCGGTGAAGTCGGTGTGCGCCACGATCGCCTGAAGCGGCGGCTGGCTCGTGGTGCCCGAAAGGGGGGCGGCGGCCCCGTCCACCGCGTCCACCCCGGCTTCGACGGCCGCGAGGTACGTCGCCAGCTGGCCGCCCGCCGTGTCGTGCGTGTGCAGGTGGACGGGCAGGTCGAAACGTTCACGCAAGGCGGTGACGAGCGTGCGCGCGGCAGGCGCCCGCAGCAGGCCCGCCATGTCCTTGATGCACAGCACGTGCACGCCCGCTTCGACCAGTTCCTCTGCCAGGCGCAGGTAGTAATCGAGCGTGTAGAGCTTCTCTCCAGGGGACGACAGGTCGCCCGTGTAGCACAGCGTGCCTTCGACCACCGCGTGCGTTTGGAGAACGGCGTCGATCGCCGGGCGCATCCGCTCCACGTCGTTCAGGGCGTCGAACACCCGGAAGATGTCCACGCCCGTGCGCGCGGCCTCGGTGACGAAGGCGCGCGCCACCGAGTCGGGGTACGGCGTGTAACCCACCGTGTTGCGTCCCCGCAGCAGCATCTGGATGCACATGTTGGGCGCGGCCTCGCGAATGGACGCCAGCCGTTCCCACGGCGACTCGCCCAAGAAGCGGAGCGCGACATCGTACGTGGCGCCGCCCCACGCCTCCAGGGAGAGCATCTGCGGGGTCATCCGCGCCAGGTACGGCGCCGCCGACAGCAGGTCGAACGTCCGCACCCGGGTGGCCAGGAGCGACTGGTGCGCGTCCCGGAACGTCGTGTCCGTGACCGCCAGCGCCTCCTGCGCCCGCAACCGCTCCGCGAACGCCTTGGGGCCGAGCTCCAGCAGCCGGTCCCGCGCGCCCTCCGGGAACGGCCCGGCCAGGTCGATCTCCGGCAGCTTGACCTGCGGGTCCAGATCCGTCGGCGCCTCACCGTTCGGCTTGTTCACCGTGACGCCCGCGAGATAGCGGACCAGCCGGGTCGCGCGGTCACCGCTGGAACGCGCCGTCAGCAACTCGGGATGCTCGACGATGTACGCCGTCGTCACCCCGCCCGCGCGGAAGTCGTCCTCGTCCAGCAGCGCCCGCAGGAACGGGATGTTCGTCGCCACGCCGCGGATGCGGAACTCCGCCACCGCGCGCCGCGCCCGCCGCACCGCCTCCTCGAACGTCCGGCCGCGGCAGGTCAGCTTCACCAGCATCGAGTCGAAGTGCGGCGTCACCACGGCGCCCGCGTACGTCGTCCCGGTGTCCAGCCGCACCCCGGCGCCGCCCGGCGACCGGTACGCGGAGATCTTCCCGGTGTCGGGCCGGAAGTCGTTGGCCGGGTCCTCGGTCGTGATCCGGCACTGCACGGCGAACCCGGAGACCTGCACGCCGTCCTGCGAGATCGCCAGGTCCTCCAGCGTCTCGCCGCCCGCGATCCGCAGCTGGCTCTGCACCAGGTCCACGCCCGTGACCTCCTCGGTCACGGTGTGCTCGACCTGGATCCGCGGGTTCATCTCGATGAACACGTGCCGGCCCGTCGGGTCCACCAGGAACTCCACGGTGCCCGCGTTCACGTACCCGATCTCGCGCGCGAACCGGACCGCGTCCTCGCACAGCCGCTCGGCGACCGCCGGGTCCAGCCGCGGCGCTGGCGCGATCTCGACCACCTTCTGGTGCCGCCGCTGGACGGAGCAGTCGCGTTCGCGCAGGTGGACGGTGTGCCCGGTGCCGTCGGCCAGCACCTGCACCTCGATGTGCCGGGGCCGGTCCACGGCCATCTCCAGGAACACCGTGGGGTCGCCGAACGCGCTCTCGGCCTCCCGCCGCGCCGCGTCGACCGCGGCCGGCAGGTCCTCGCGGCGGTCCACCCGCCGCAGCCCGCGCCCGCCGCCGCCGGCCGCCGCCTTGACGAACAGCGGGAAGCCGACCTCGTCCGCCGCCTCCAGCTCCGCGCCCGGCTCCGGGGTGGCCGACCGCAGCACCGGCAGCCCGGCCCGCCGCGCCGCCGCCACCGCCTCGATCTTGTTCCCGGCCAGGTCCAGCACCGCGGCGGGCGGCCCGACGAACGTCAGCCCGTTCCGCGCGCACGCCTCGGCCAGCGCCGGGCTCTCCGACAGGAACCCGTACCCGGGGTAGACGGCGTCGGCCCCGACCCGCACCGCGGTCTCCACGATCCCGTCCACGTCCAGGTAGGCCCGCACGGGATGGCCGTGCTCGCCGATCTCGTACGCCTCGTCGGCCTTCTGGCGGTGCAGCGACAGCCGGTCCTCGTAGGCGTAGACCGCCACGCTGGAGATCCCGAGTTCGTACGCGGCGCGGAACGCCCGTACGGCGATCTCACCCCGGTTGGCGACGAGCAGCTTCTTGATCACGGCGTAACTCCCAGGAGACGGTTCGGGCGAGGCCGCCCCGGACACGACGGCCCCCCGGGCTCGTCGTCGAGCGGCCTCAACATAACCCGCGGAGGATTTCCTCCCGGTACCTACCCCCCGGCCTTCTCCCGCAGACCCGGGCCGGTGGCGCGGTCAGCGCCGCCGGGTTCGGACGATCACGAGCGCGGCCCCGGCCAGAGCGGCGCCGACGAAGAAGCCGCCCAGGTAGCCGATGCCGGAACCGCCCAGGAGCGCCCAGGCGGCGCCGACCACGGCGAGGGCCGCGACGTAGCCGACGACCATTCGGGTGAGTGGCAGGGACGAGCGCTCCGGGATCTGGTCGAGGGAGCCGGCGGGCGCGTTCTGCTTGGGACGCTTGTAGTAGCGGTAGCAGAGCCAGGTGCCGCAGGCCTCCCAGCCGTCCGGTGACGGTGCGCCGCCGGTCTCGCGCCGGTACTCCCAGCGGCGGGGGTCGGCGAGGTCGCGGTGGGCGACGAAGCGGCCGTCCCCGTCGACGCGCTCCACCTCCCAGCCCTCCTCGCCGGCGGCGTAGAGGCGGGCCCGGTCGGCGAACGCGTCGGCGGTCCACGTCCAGGTGCGCGCGGTGGGGTCGGTCTCCGGGCTGGGAGCACCGTCGAACGCCGAGCCGGTGAGGCGTTCGGCGAGGTCCCGGACAGGGCCGTACCGCTCTTCGGGATCCGCGCCGCCCGCATGTGCGGCGAGGTGCTCGACGGTCTCGTCCACCTCGCCGGCGGGCAGGCCGCGCGCGTGCAGCAGCCCGGCCAGATCCTCGAAGTAGGCGGTCGTCATCGCGGCTCTCCTGGGCGGGGGGCATGGCATGCCAAACCTAACGCGTAAAAAAATCGAACGATCGCTCGGAATACCACAGACGATCTTGGGGTTGTACGGACGGCGCGGCACGCCCCCGTGCCGCGCCATGCCCATCCCGTACGGAGTACGGGTAGCCGACACCGATGGAGTCACCGTTGCGAAGCAGCATTCCCAAGGCCCGGACCGGTCCCGAACGCAAGCACGTGAAGTCCACCTCGCTACGAGCCCTCGCGGTCGCCGCGCGGCTGGAACGCGAGCATTCCGCTGAGCATGCCCCGGAGGGTCCGCCGGGCCGTGAGCCCGGCCGGGCGGACCGGCGCCCGTCGCGGCGCACGCCCGACCCGGCCTGAGCCGACCTCGAAAGGCCCCCGTACAACCGGTACGGGGGCCTTTCTCATCCGGCACGCGACACTCTTGATCATCCCCATCCGGGAGCGCACACCCTCGATCGACCAATAGTCTGGTAAGGCACGAGGCTGACGCGACGAGATGAGAGTGGCGTGACGGACAGGACGATGCCGGAGACCCGTCCACTGCGGCCGGGCGATCCGACCGTGCTGGGGGCGTACGAACTCTTGGGCCGGCTGGGCGAGGGCGGCCAGGGCGCGGTCTTCCTGGGCCGCCCCGCGGACGCGGGCGAGCCCGACGACCCGGTCGACCGGGTCGCGATCAAGCTGCTGCACTCCGGGCTGACCGGCGACGACTCGGCGCGGGCCCGGTTCGTGCGGGAACTGGACGTGGCCAAGCGGGTCGCCCGGTTCTGCACGGCGCAGGTGCTGGACGCCGATCTGGCCGGAGACCAGCCCTACATCGTCAGCGAGTTCGTGCCCGGCCTGTCGCTGCAGCGGCTGGTGCAGGCCGAGGGCCCGCGCTCGGGCGGGGCGCTGGAGCGGCTCGCGATCAGCACGCTGACCGCGCTGTTCGCCATCCACCAGGCCGGCATCGTGCACCGCGACTTCAAGCCGCACAACGTGATGATGGGCCCGGACGGCCCGCGCGTGATCGACTTCGGGGTGGCCCGGGCGCTGGGCGCGGCCGGGGAGACGCAGAACGTCGGCACGCCCTCGTACATGGCGCCCGAGCACTTCAGCGGCGGCGCCGTCGGGCCCGCCGCCGACATGTTCGCCTGGGGCACCACGATGGTGTTCGCGGCGAGCGGGCGGCCCGCGTTCGGCAACGACGACATGGCCGCGGTGATGCACCGCATCCTGACCGAAGAGCCGGACCTGGGCGATCTGCCGAGTCCGCTGCGCGAGGTCGTCGCCGCGTGCCTGACCAAGGAGCCCGAACGCCGTCCGACCGCCCGGGAGGCGCAGGAACGGCTCGTGGACGCCGCCTCGGGGCTCGAGCCCGGGGTCGACGACACCCAGCACGCCCCCGACGTGCCCGCTTGGCTCGAGCCCGCCCTGTCCGCCGGTGCCCCGAAGCCGGAGGGCGAACAGGCGGTCCAGGGCACCACCGCACCGGAGCCGCCTCCGCACGGCGGAGCGCCGATGCCCGTACACGCTCCGAGCGTCCAGCAGCATCCACCATCGCCGTATCCGCAGATTACGCAGCCCCACGTACCGGCCTCGAAGAAGGACGGGCGGAAGCGGCTCGTGGTCCCGATCGCCGCGGCCGCCGCCGTCGCCGCGCTGCTGGCCGGGGGCTCGGTGTGGGCGGCGACCCGCGGCGGCGACAAAGACCCCGGGCAGACGACCGCGTCCGAGCAGGGCGGGCGGGAGAACGGCCCCGTCCCCATCGAAGGCCTCCCCGGCGCCCCCGATCGCCAGGGGAAGGACAAGACGAAGCCGCAGAACTCGCAGGATCCCAGCGCGAAGCCCGGCCAGAAGTCACAGAAGCCGGGCGGGCAGCCGTCCAAGCCGCCGGCCTTGCCGGGCGGCGGCGGAGGGGGCGGCAGCTCCAGGCCGGAGCCCCCCAACAGGTACTCGTCCCAGCAGGTCTGCAATTCGGGCGGGCATGGCGGCGGCTACTACGTGCAGCGGTCCATGGCGGTCGCGGGCGGCACCGCCTACCAGCTCTACAACAGCAGCGGCTACAACTGCGCCGTGATGATCAAGAGCACGAACGTGGGCCGGGAGTCCGCGGTGTCGGTGTGGATCCAGCGCACGGGCGGCAGCAAGGTCCCCGACAGCGGGTCGTACGCGTGGTACGCGGGCCCGGTGTACGTCAAGGCCCCCGGGGAGTGCGTCAGGTTCGGCTCGGGATCGTCCACCTCGTCGTACGCCAACTGCGGCTGATCAGGACCTGTCTCAGTAGCCCCAGGTACCGCGCGAGCGCGCTACCTGGCCGGTGAAGCAATGCCGGAGGCGAGCTTCACCGGGCAGATCGCGGAGCGATGTCGCGCTCGCCCAGGCTCGGTCAGGGTGCGAGCCGCCAGGCGAGCGCCCTGGGCCGGGACTGCAATGAATACAGCGTCAGTTGGACGAACGGGCGGTGATCAGGTGATCGAAGTCCCCGTCCTTGGCTCCGAGGATCAGCGCCTCGATCTCGGGTCGGGTGTAGATGAGGGCCGGGCCCTCCGGGTGCCGGGAGTTGCGCATCGCGATGCGTCCGCCGGGCAGTTCCGCGATCTCCACGCAGTTGCCCTGGGAGTTGCTGCGGCGCGACTTCAGCCAGCGTGCCCCGGGGATCCCGGTCGCCGGCATTCCGTTGTCGTAGGCGTGGTCGCGAGCGGTGTCGCAGGTGTTCTTGCGTCCAGGAATGTTCTGGCCCATGTCGGTCTGGAGCATCATGTCTCTCTGAGGTAATCACCGAGGAGCTCGACGGTGCGCTCGGGTGTCGCACTGTCGACGCACAGGCGTTCCATCGCCTGCAGGTAGGTGTCGACGTCGTCGCGCTTGTCCAGGTACATCGCACCGGTGAGGTTCTCGACGTACACCACGTCGGGCAGGTCCTGATCAGGGAAGCGCAGGATCGAGAAGGCGCCGCCTTCGGCGGCGTGGCCGCCGAACCGGAACGGCATCACCTGGATGGTGACGTTGGGCAGCTTGGACATCTCCATGAGATGCTCGAACTGGCCCCGCATCACTTCCGGGCCGCCGATCGGCCGGCGCAGCGCGCCCTCGTCCAGCACCGCCCACAGCCTCGGGGCCTCCGGGCCCGTCAGTCGTTCCTGCCGCTGCATCCGCAGTTCGACCCGCTGGTCGATCTCGCTCTCGGCCGCACCGGCGTTGCCCAGCCGGATCACCGCTCGCGCGTAGCCCTCCGACTGCAGCAGACCCGGTACGAACTGCAGCTCGTAGGTCCGGATCAGCGCGGCCGACTCCTCCAGACCGACATAGGTCTGGAACCAGCCGGGGAGGACGTCGTTGTAACGGTGCCACCAGCCTGGGGTGTTGGCCTCCCGTGCCAGCTGCAGCAGCGCCTCGCGCTCGCTCGCGTCGGCGACGCCGTACAGCGTGAGCAGGTCGTCCACGTCACGCTCTTTGAAGCTGACCCGCCCGAGCTCCAGGCGGCTGATCTTCGACTCCGACGCGCGGATGACATAGCCGGCCTCCTGGCGGCTCACGCCCTTCGCCTCGCGCAGGCGACGGAGCTGCGAGCCGAGCAGGATCCGACGAACCGTCGATCCGGTTCCCGGCGTCTCTGGAGTCACGCCCAACCTCCCGGCTCCATGGCGGACAGCTAACTTCTCCGGCAAAGCCGGAGAGTGTACTCAGTGTGTCATCGGGCTGCCTGTCCTGCGGTTCCTCCGATCCCCCGCACGCGCACCGTACCGATCCTGCCTTGCCAGTTCGGATGCACGTGCATTGGGCCTTGCATTCGCACGCTACGATGCGCAGGATAACGCACGAGACTTCCGAGCCACGGCTGCACAACGAGATCACTCTGCGGGGTCCGGGGAATGACGTCACGCCACGCGCACAACGAGACGCGATGGGAGGTGGGTCCCATCGCGGGTGCGCCGGGGCCAGAGAACTTGGTCGTGCAGGCCACACCGGTTCCCGAGTCCTGTGACCTGCCGCCCCGCCTGGCCCGGGGACTGCGCGTGCTGGTGGAACCGGCCGCGCCGGCGGTCTCCTTCACCGTCCTCCCCGAGCCGGAATCGGTCACCGAGGCCCGGCATTTCGCTGTGTCCCGTTTGGACGGCTGGGGCTGCGGCGCGCTCACCGACGACGTCGCCCTCGTGATCTCCGAACTCGTCACCAACGCGCTCCGGCACAGCGGCGGCCCGTCCGTCCACGGCCCGCACGTCCCGCAGATCCCGCGCCAGGGCGGCCGCGACACCGCCGGCACGATCCGCTCGGCCGTGCACGGCGCGGGCGACCCGCTGGGCTCCGCCCCCGCCGCCATCCGGCTGCGGATGCTCTACGAGGCCCCCTGGCTGCTCTGCGGGATCATGGACGCCAGCCCCGCCGCCCCCCGGCGCAAGGAGCCCGACTACATCGCCGAGACGGGCCGCGGGCTGCACCTGGTCGATTCGTTCAGCATCCGCTGGGGTTGGTGCGGCCTGCCCCAGGGCAAGGTGGTCTGGGCGCTGTTCCGCACGTCCTAGCCGGTCAGACCGATCCGGCCGGTGCCAGCCGGCACGTACCCGCCGACCTGCGTGACCTCACCCCAGCGAACGGAATGAAGCCGACGTCCGACGGGTATAGGGCCATATCACCCACACCGAGCGGAGAGTGAGTACCGGTGGAATTCGCCGTCGTACACAGGGCCGAGAAGGACCTCACCGTAGTCAAGATCAGCGGCGAGATCGACGTCTTCACCAGCCCCCGGCTGCGCGAGAACCTGCTCGACATCATCGACAACGGGGCCCTGCACCTGGTCGTCGACCTCAGCGATGTCACCTTCCTCGACTCGACCGGCCTCGGCGTCCTGGTCGGCATCTACCACCGGCTGCGCGCCCGCGACGGCTCCATGTCGTTCATGGGGGTCAACGACCGGGTGCGCCGGGTCTTCCACGTCACCCAGCTCACCAAGATCTTCGTCCTGCACCGGTCGCTGGAGGAGGCGGTCGCCGCCCACGAGGCCGCCACCGCGAACGGCACGGGCGGCGGCAAGTCCCAGACCGCCCGCTGACCCGCCCCTCCCCTCCCGGGCGCTCCCCGCCTTTCCTCTCCTTGCCGCTCCCCGCCGCCGCACGCTCCCCGGACGCGGCACCGTTCCCGCCTGAACCTCCGGCTCCCCCAGAACCTTCGGAACCGCGGCCGGAATCGCCCGGTCGGTGGTGTACCGGACGAGCGGCGTCCCCGGGCGGCGCGAACCGGTACCGTGAGGGAAGAGATCAAGCCCGCCGCCTGGGTGTCGTCCCGCGACGCGCGGTGCTGTCCGCCAACCGATCCACCGAACGGACGGGAGCGCTCCGTGGCAGAACAGCCGCTGCATGAGCACACGCTCGGCAATGGCCTGCGCGTGGTGGTCTGCGAGGACCATGTCGTACCACTGGCCGCCGTGAACATCTGGTACGGCGTGGGCTCGCGCCACGAGCGCGCCGGCCGCACCGGGCTGGCGCACCTCTTCGAGCACCTGATGTTCCAGGGCTCGGCCAACGTCGCCGAGGGCGAGCACGCCGCGCTGCTGGAGAGCGCCGGCGCCACGTTCAACGCCAGCACCTCCTTCGAACGCACCAATTACTACGAGACGGTGCCCGTCAGCCATCTGGAGCTGGCGCTGTGGCTGGAGGCCGACCGGATGGGCACCCTGCCCGCCGCGCTCACCCAGGCCAACCTCGACAACCAGCGCGACGTCGTGAAGAACGAGCGCCGCCAGCGCTACGACAACCAGCCGTACGGCACCGCGTTCGAGAAGCTGTGCGCGCTGACCTTCCCCGAGGGCCACCCGTACGCGCACACCCCGATCGGCTCGATGGAGGACCTCGACGCCACCACCCTGGAGGACTGCGCCGACTTCTTCGGCACCTGGTACGCGCCGGGCAACGCGGTCCTGTCGATCGTCGGCGACGTCGACCCCGAGCAGACCCTCGCCGCGGTGGAGCGCTACTTCGGCGGCCTGCCCAGCGGCCCGCAGTCGCCGCCGGCCCGTCCCGGCGAGCTGGGCCCGCTCGCCGCGGTCAACGCCGAGCCGGTGGACGAGGAAGTGCCCTCGCCCGCCTACTTCGCGATGTTCCCGCTGCCCACCGACGGCGGCACCGACATCGAGGCGGCCGAACTGGCGGTGGAGATCCTCGGCGGCGGCTCCGGCTCCCGGCTCTACGACCGGATGGTGCGCCGCGACGAGATCGCCACCGAGGTGTGGGCCGGCGTGACCCGGCTGGCCGGCGGCCCGTCGCTGGCGATCGTCGACGCGATCGGCCCGGACCCGGACAAGATCGCCGAAGTGCTGGACGAGGAGCTGGCCCGGTTCGCCGCCGCCGGCCCGGACGCCGACGAGACCGCCCGCGCCACCGCGCAGGCCGAGCGCGGCTTCCTGGAGCAGACCGAGACGGTCACCGGCCTGGCCAACGCGCTGTCGCAGAACGCCACCCAGTTCGGCGACCCGGGCCGGGTGTTCACCGCCCCGGGCCGCGCCGCGGCGGTCACCGCGGACCAGATCAAGGAAATGGCGGGCCGGTGGATGCGGCCCGGCTCCCGCTCCGTCCTGACCTATGGAGGTACGGTCTCGTGACCACCGACCCCGCGCGTTCCCAGCCCGGGGCCCTGGCCCTGGCGCCCCGTCCGGTCCCCGGTCCCGTCCCCGCCTGGGCGTTCCCGGCCGGGGCGGGCGGCACCGTGCCCGGCGGCCCCGCCACGCTGCGCTGCGACCTGCCCGGCCGGCGGCTGGCGGCCGTCCGCCTCGTCCTCGACGCCGGCGCCGGACGCGAGCCGGACGGCGGCGACGGCGTCGCCACGCTGGTCGCGCGGGCGCTGCTGGAGGGCACCGAGCCCGGCGGCGGCACCGCGCTGACCGCCGCGTTCGAGCGGCTGGGCGCCAGCCTGTACGCCGCGGCCGACCTGACCGCGCTGCGGATCGCGCTGGACGTCCCGGTGACCCGGCTCGGCCCCGCCCTGGAGCTGTTCTCCTCGGTCGTCCGGGAGCCGGCGCTGGCCGACTCCGACGTGCGCCGGCTGGTCCGCGAGCGGCTGGAGGAGATCGCGCAGGAGGACGCCGACCCCGGCTCCCGCGCCATGCGCGAGCTGCGTGCCGTGATGTTCCCGGAGCAGGCCCGCGCGTCCCGGCCGACCGGCGGCACGCCCGGGTCGGTCGACGCGATCCAGGGCGCGGACGTGCGCGCCTTCTACGGCTCGGTCGTCCCGGCCGAGGCGACCGCGGTGGTCGCGGGCGACCTGTCCGGCACGGACGCCGACGCGGCCCTGCGCTCCGCCCTGGAGGGCTGGAGCACGTCCGGGGCGGCGCTGCGCACCCCCGACGAGGTCGCGCCGACGACGGGCCCGCGGATCGTCGTGGTCGACCGTCCCGGGTCCGTCCAGACGTACCTGAGCATCGGGCACGGCGTGCCGAACCGCGCGCACCCCGACTGGCCGCTGCTGACCGTCGTGTCGCACGTGCTGGGCGGCGGGCTCACCTCGCGGCTGAACGCCGTGCTGCGGGAGGAGAAGGGCTACACCTACGGCGTGCGCGCCGGGCTGCTGCGGCTGCGGCACTGCGGGCTGTTCATCACCCAGGGCGCCGTCCACACCGAGGTCACCGCCGACGCCGTCGCCGACGCGCTCACCGAGCTGCGCGGCGTCATCTCGCGCGGCATCGACGCCGACGAGTGCGGCGCGTCCGTGCGGGCCCTGGCCGACCGGGCGCCCGCCGAGTACGAGACGGCCCGCTCGGTGGCCGCCGAACTGGCCGACGCGGCCGCCAACAACCTGGGCGCGGACTACCCGCGGCGCTACCTGGACGCGGTGCGCACCGCGACGCCCGAGGAGGTCTCGCGCGCCTACGCCGAGCACATCGATCCGGAGGCGCTGACCGTCATCGCGGTGGGGGACGCCGACCAGATCCGCGAACCGCTGGAGAAGCTGGGCTACGCCACCGTCACCGTCTCCGCCCAGGAAGCCGAGCCCGACGCCTAGTCCTCCGCGATGACATGAGCGTGAACCGATGGCATGGTGGAATTCGTCTGACCGATGCGGGGACGTCCCCCGCGGTGTCGCGCGAGAGGGGAACGGCCTGTGGCCTATGGGCAGATGGCGGGCGGGCACGGGGGACCGGGTCCCTCGGTCGATACGATCCTGTCGGAGCCGAACTGCCGTCCCGGCGGGGTCGTGGCCGGCAAGGTCCACCTGGTCGGCGGGCAGCGGCCCTCGGAGATCAGGCATGTGACGATCGCGCTGATGCCGCGCATGCAGAACGGCTACGGCGGTGAGAGCGCGGGCCCGGAGGTCTACCGGGGCGCGCTGACCCGGGCGTTCCGGCTGGAGCCCGGCCAGCAGCGCGACCTGGCGTTCTCCATCCCGCTGCCGTACGAGCTGCCGTTCACGACGGTGCTGGGCCGGGAGCTGCCCGGGTTCACCATCGGGCTGTGCACCGAGGTGGACGTGCAGGGCGAGCCCGATCCGGGCGACGTGGACCCGATCTCGGTGGAGCCGCTGAAGTCGCAGCAGTGGGTGCTGGCGGCGATCGCCCAACTCGGTTTCAAGATCCAGAACGTCGCGTTCGAGCAGTCCAAGCTGCGCGGCGTCCCGCAGCAGCTGCCGTTCTACCAGGAGATCCAGCTGGCGCCGCCGCCGCGGTTCGCCGGCCGGATCGGCGAGGTGGGGCTCAGCTTCATCGCCAGCCCGCGGCACATGGCGTTCGTCCTGGAGGCCGACCGGCGCGCCGGCGGGACTCCGGACGAGCGGTTCGGCCGCTTCCAGGTGGAGCACCAGGCGGCCGCCGAGACGGACTGGAACGCCAAGATCAGCCAGTGGCTGGAGGAGGCCGCGTCCCGGCCGCGCCCGCAGTTGTCCCTCCCGTCGCCGCCCCCTCCCGCGCACGGCGGCGGGTACCACACGCCGTCCACGGGCGCGCCGCTGCCTCCGCCGGGCGGCGGCCCCTCGACCTTCCCGCCACCGCCCGCGCACCACGGCACCCCCGGGCACGGCACTCCGGCTCCCGCAGCGGCCTCCTACGGCGGCCCCGGCCAGTACGGGCAGGGCCAGTACCCGCCCCCGGCCCCCGGACCGGGCCAGGCCCCCTCGAACAGCCCACTGCCTGCCCCGCCTCCAGGCCCGGGCCACCCGCAGCCACCCGCGCCGCATCCAGGCCACGGCCAGAGTCCGCTGCCTCCCCCGCCCGCGCCTCCGGGCCCCGGCGCGCCATACGCCCCGCCGCCGTCTCCGGGACCGCAGTACCCGCCGCCTCCGGGTCCGCCCGTCCATCACCACCATGGCGCCCCCGCCTACCCGGGCGGGCACGGGCACCGCCACGGCCACGGCGCCGGCTGGGTGGCGGCCGGCGCGGTCGGCGGCGTCGCCGCCGCGGGCGTCGCGGGCGGGATGGCCGCCGGCGCCGCGGTCGACGCGTTCGGCAACGTGGTCGGCGGCGCCGCGAACGTCGCGGGCTACGCCGCCGGGGTCCCCGCGGGCGCCTTCGGCGACGCCGTCGCCGGATACGCCGGCAACTTCGCCGCCGACGCGGGCAAGGCCGTGGCCGGCGAGGTCGCCAACGAGGCGGCGAACGCCGTCGCGGGCGAGGCGGCCGGCGCCGTCGGCGAAATCCTCGGCGGGCTGCTCGGCGGCCTCTTCGGCTGATCTCGCGCGCGTTCTCCGCCCTGACCGTCCCCGGCGGTTAGGGTCGGAGGCGCGGCCCCGCCCCCCGAGGAGGCTCATGTCCACCGTGATCCTGGTCCTGCTGTGCCTGGCGATCGCCGGGCGGGAGCTCTACCTGGCCTCCGACAAACGCCTGCCGCGCGCGCAGAAGGACCTGCACGAACTGCGGGCCCAACTCGCCGAACTGAGCCGGCGGCACGACGCGCTGCGCGCCGAGGTCGCCGAGGCCCCGGCGGTCACCATCCCGCAGCCGCCGCCGCAGCCGCCGCCCGGCGCGCTGTACGCCGCCGAACGCCCCGAGCCCGATCCCGAGGTCCTCGACCGGCTCGACGAGCTGACCACCCGGCTCGACCGGCTGGAGACCGGGCTGGGCACGCTCTCGTCCAGGCTGGCGGAGGCCGACCTCGACCGTGCGGCCGGACACGCGCTGGCCCGCTCCCTGGACGCCGCCGAGCAGGTCATCGCGGAACTGCGGGACGAGATGCTGGAACGCCTCGGCCGCGAGGAAGGCGTCGTCCCCGGACTGCTGCTGAGCGAGGAGGGCGAAGCCGAGGCGCTCCTCGCGGGCGCCTACGAACGCTGCGCCGCCGAGTACGGCCTGCGCGTACGAGTCCGCGAGCAGCGCTCCGCCAGCGGCTACCTGGGGACGGCCTTCCACCTGTCAGGCCGCCGCGCGGACGCACTGGCCGAAGAGCTGTTCACCTACGTCCGCGGCCTGTACGACCCCCAGGACCCGTCCGCACTGGCCGCGCTGCTGGTCGAACTGGCCAAGCTGAGCGGCGGCGGCATCACCCGGATCGGCGCCTTCACCGCCGTCCGCACCCCGAACGCCCTGCTCTGCGGCCTCCTACCCGAAGACCTCCCCGAAGGCATCGAACCCTGGGACCTGGCCACCCGCCTGGGCGAACTCCCAGAAGACCTGAGAACCGACCTAACCTGGCTCTGCTGACTCTGAGGGCGCCCTCCCAGACCCCACGCCGGGACGCGCACCTCCTGTGCCCGCTGGCGCTCGCTCCGGAGGCACTCGCCCCTTGGCAGGGGGCTCCGCCCCCTTGCCCCCATAACTGGGCAGTTTTCTCCCGAACGTGACTCCAACCGCCGGGTAGCGGCCTCCGGCCATCGCGGGGCCTTGCGGCGGGAGCATCGAGAAGCTGCCATGATCATCGCCATGTTGGAACGGGCTCGACTGGTGATCGCATTGGTGGTCTCGGCTGCGGGCGCAGCGCTGTGGGCTGCGGAGGTGACCCTGGTGACCCCGGCTGCGCTCGCGAGTGTGAGACGGCTGGATGCCAACTTCGTCGAGGCCAAGGAAATGGCCGGTGGTGATGTCCTCCAGTGGATGCAGGGTATGCGCTGGGTCACGCTGGTAGTGATCGTGTGCGGACTGGCGTTGATGGTGCGAGGCCCTGGCGTATGGAGACAGGTCGGGCCTGCCGCGTGTGGAGTCGCCGTGTTCGCGGCCGACGCGGCGTTTGCTGCGGCCGACGCGACAGGATGGGGTGCCGCGGTCATGGCGTTGGCCGTGATGTCGGCGATCATTGCCATCGGGGGAAAGGTGCTGCGTGCCGGCGAAGCAGGGGAAGGTCCATCTCAGCATCTGGCGGGTTATGGAGTCCTCGCGGCCTGGTGCGCGCCGCTGCCGCTGACCGATGCCAGTTACAGCGGGGTAAGGCCGTTCCTGCCGGTGGGACTAATCGCCAGCATGGGCGTGGTCATGCTCTTGTTGGTCCTGGCCGCCACTTGCATCGCCTTTGCCCGGCCGCGCACGCCACGCGCCACGGTGCCCGCCGCCGTTGGATTCGCCACCCTCCTTGGATTCGCCGCCCTCCTGGGCACGGTGGGGATACTCAACACCGGAAAAGAGCCTCTCTTCGGGCTGGCATATTTGGGTGGCGTGCCTGTCGCGGTCGTTCTCCTCCTCGCCGTCCGGCCGCGCTCGGTACTTCGATCCGGGACTGTCGCCGCTGGGATCACCGTCGCCTACCCGGTCATGCTCTTTGTTTCGTTGTTCGTGTTCGCTCCCGTGACGGCTGCCGCGGATGCGCTCGCCGACGACGGGGGCCACTTGGCCCACAGCCTTTCTCTTACGCCCAGCTCCATGGCCACCGGGATGGCGGCCGGTGTTGTCGTTTGGGCGCTGCTCTCCTGGAGGGGCATGCGGGAGCTTCCCTGGAACGCGATCCGGCTGCGCATCCTGCATCACGCGGCCCAGAGCGAGATCCATAGCGCGTGGATGACGCGGTTGACGTCGCGGGAGCTTGCCGGCCAGGGCTACCCGATCAGTCCCGGCACGCTGTATCCGACGTTGCGCCGCTTGGAGGGCCAGGGGCTGCTGATCTCTGAGTGTCGGGTGGTGAAGGGGCGGGTGCGGCGGGTCTACACCGCGACAAAGGCGGGACACGCCGTGCTGGCCGCGGAGCGGGCCAAGCCGGAGGACGGCGGCGGGGGTGACTGAGACGCAGAGAACCGTTACGCCGCGTAGGCATCCTGGTCCGTGACGCCTACAGAATGGTTTTCCCCGCTTACGGCCTTATGAAGCGGGGGGTTTCTTGGTCTACGTGGAAGGCGAGTAGGCAGCGGGGGGTGCGGGCTACGTCTATTTGCAGGCATAGGCCCACGGCCAGGTTCGGGTCTATGAAGACCACGCGGCGCAGGGCTTTGAGGGCACGGCGGGTTTGGGTGCGTGTTTCGGGGGCGATGGGGTCGTGGAGGGTGGCGGTGACCACTCGTCCGGCGTGGCGCCACAGTGCGGGGGCGTCCAGGACTCTGGGGCCGGCCGAGGCCAGGTCGGCGACTATGACGACGCCGGACTCCTCCTCCTCGCCGGGCGGGGGCGTCTGGGCGCCCTCCTCGCGGGGGGCTTGCGGGCCGCCGACCGGGCGGTGGTAGCGGAGCGGGTCCAGGGTGTCGATGACGAAGGCGCCCGCGTACGGCCACGAGGCTCTGGGACGTACGGCGCTCATCTCCGTGCGCGGGCGTGCGGGCAGTTGGGCGCTGAGGTTGAGCGCCATGCCGTTGCCGTCCAGCCAGACGGGGACGCCCAGGCCCGGCGAGCCGCTGTCGAGGGTCTCGATGATGCGCCACAGTTCGTCGGTGCGGCGGGACAGGGTGGCGGCCATGCCCAGGCCGGGGAAGGCGCCTTCCAGGACGGCGAGGGTGGCCCGCCAGGTGGCGCTGGCGACGAATTCGGCGACGAACGCGTCGACGAGGGTCCGGCGCCGTTCGGGGTCGTCCATGGGGTCGGGGACGGGTTCGGGGGGCTTCCAGGGCACCATCGGGATGTCGGGCACGGTGTCGGCTGGCGATGGAGGCGCGGGTTCGGCGGGCTGTGGAGGCGCGGGTTCCTCGGGGCGGGATGTTCCCTGGACGGGGACCCAGTCGGCTGAGCCCGGCGCGACGGGCTCCGGCAGCGGTGGCGAGGCGGGGTCGTTGTTGTAGCGCGTTCCGGCGACGTGCTTGTCGCCGGGATAGGGCGGGTCGGGGCCGTCGGTGTCGCCGGGGGGACTGGGGCTGTCACGCGGGCCGAGTGTCACGGTCCCGATCCTGGGGCCTGACGCCGGCCCTCGGCAAGCCTGGAGGCGCCGAAGAGGGCGGCGCAGAGGGCATCCGGGCGGTCGGGGCCGTCCACGGTGAGCAGTGGCTCGCCGTCTTCGTCGGTGTCGAGGCGGAGTCGTACCTGGACCTCGCGGTGGGTCTCCGCTTCGGCGCCCTGCGCGGCGGCGACGTCCTGCAGACCGACCGAGACGAGCTCCGGCAGGTCGATCAGGACGGGGTGCTCGCCGGGGTGCAGCCGGTCCAGCCACAGGCCGAGCAGGCGGGACGCCAGGCCGTTGAGGAGGCGGCCCCAGGGCTCCACCAGGTGTGCCGGGACGTTCTCGGTCTGCAGTTCCGGCAGCCCGAATCTGGCCAGGCCCTTGGTCGTGAAGTAGAAGCCGTGCGGGCCGGGGGTGTGCGGCAGCAGGATCCAGTCGACGAGGCGGACGGCGCCGTCCGGGCCGGGGAGCGAGCGCAGGATGCGGTCCTGGCCGAGCACCTGCGGGGTGAAGACGTCGATCACCGGGACGTCGTCGGCCCCGGCGGCGCCGGCGATGGCGCGGGTGGCCCATTCGTGCGCGGGCGGCCAGCCGGGCCGGTAGGTGGCGTGCACGGCCAGGAGGTGGGAGGCGGCGGCGATGCCGGCGAGCTCGCGGCGGGTGGCGCCGAAGGCGGCCAGGAGTTCGGCGGGCAGCGGCGGGAAGTCGGCGGCGGGCCGCAGGTCGAGGGTGAGCAGCGGGCTGTCGAGCATCCGCAGCGCGAGGTCGCGCAGGGGCGCGGGGTGGCGGTCGAGCCGCCGGCGCGCCAGCTCGCGCGGGTCCGGGGGCGGTGTCGTGTAGGCGACCGCGTACGTGGCGTGCAGCGTCTCCGGAACAGGCAGCGTCAGACTTTCACCCAATTCGTCCCCCCGGCGTTCGACCCTATCGATCACACCAAGGGGGACGTTGGAAAATATCTGTCGCCAAGGCGACAATCCACTGCCAGCCGGGACGGGCGGACGTTCCGGAGGGGGCCGTGGAGCACATACGTCGCAAACTGACCGAAAGCGGCAAACAGCGCTTTCGACACATTGACACCCTCCGCCCCCGGGCAGACGATCACGCCGCCCCCGTTGTGATCCACGCCCAGGAGGCGCGATGACGCGCAGGCATTTCCGATCCATCCCGATACTCGCCGCGGCGGCGCTCCTGCTCGGAACGCTGACCGCGGCACCCGCCCAGGCCGAGCCCCGCCCCGCGGCGGCGCCCGCCGGGGTGGAGGTCTATACCGGCGATCTGACCGCCGAGCAGCTGAAACAGCTGAACGCGGTCGGTCTCGACCAGCAGGAGATCACGTTCGGCAAGGCGGCGCGGGCCGGGCAGACCCGCGTCGAGGTCGTCATGAACGGCGTCCAGGCCCGTGAGCTCGCCCGGCGCGGGATCAGGCTGGCGGTCAAGAAGGTCAAGGGCAAGAACACCGAGCAGCGGGCCAAGGCGGCGCAGAACGTGTTCCGCCCCTACAGCGGGCCCGGCAACCTCCGCGAGGAGATCCTGAAGGTCGCCGCCGACAATCCGGGCATCGCGGCCGCGGTCGACATCGGCACCTCGAGCCGGGGGCAGCCGATCACCGCGATCCGGGTGAGCAAGGGCGTGGCGGATCTCAAGGACGGGCAGCGCCCGGCCGTGGTCTACCAGGCCGCCCAGCACGCCCGCGAGTGGATCACGCCGGAGATGGTGCGCCGGCTGCTGCACCACTACGTGAACGGCTACGGCAAGGACGCCGACATCACCAAGATCGTCGACACCACGGACGTGTGGTTCGTCCCGGTGGTGAACGTGGACGGCTACGACCTCACGTTCCAGGACGGCTTCCGGCTCTGGCGCAAGAACGCCCGCGACAACGACGGCGACGGCCAGATCACCGGCCAGGACGGCGTCGACCTGAACCGGAACTTCCCCTACAAGTGGGGCTACGACAACGAGGGCTCCTCGCCGCAGAACAGCAGCGACACCTACCGCGGCCCCGCGCCCGGGTCGGAGCCGGAGACCAAGGCGCAGACCGGCCTCTACAAGCGGCTGCGGCCCAAGTATCTGATCAACTACCACTCGGCGGCGGAGCTGCTGCTGCACGGGGTCGGCTGGCAGACGCTGACCCGCAGCCCCGACGACGTGATCCACGACGCGCTGGTGGGCGACTTCGACGACCCGGCCGTCCCGGGGTACACGCCGCAGCTGGCGGCGCAGCTCTACGTGACCAACGGCGACACCGACGGCGAGGCCGACAACCGCTACGGCGCGCTGTCGATCACGCCGGAGATGGGGACCTGCGCGAGCGCGGCCCGGTCCGACCCGAACGACGACTGGGAGCCGGGCGACTGCGGCAGCATCTTCGAGTTCCCGGACGACGAGAAGCTGATCCAGGCCGAGTTCCAGAAGAACGTGAAGTTCGCGATGTCGGTCGGCAAGTCGGCGCACACGCCCGACCAGCCGGTGTCGCCGGTGAACCGCACCGTGCCCGACTTCACGGCCGACAAGTTCGGCACCTCGTTCGGCTCCACCCAGGAGGTCGCCGCGGTGATCCGGCGGTCGCTGGGCAACAAGGACCTGCGCTACCGGATCAACGGCGGCCCGGTGCGGAGCGACGGGGCCCGCGAGTGGCGGGGCGGCGAGCGCTTCGGCGACGAGAACGACCACTACTTCGCCGAGTACCGCGGCAAGGTCACCGGGCAGAAGCCCGGCGACAAGGTCGAGGTCTGGTTCGAGGGGACCAAGGACGGCAAAAGGGTCGCCGGGGAGAAGTTCACCTACACCGTGCGGGACAAGGCCGGCGCGGACGTGGTGGTGATCGCCGACGAGGACTACAAGGGCGTCAACCCGGCCTATCCCGCCGGGACGAACGCGCCCAAGTACGCCGGGCAGTACGCCGAACTGATCAAGTCGGCCAAGCGCAAGCCGCTGGTCTGGGACATCGACAAGGACGGCGTCCCGCACGACCTGGGCGTCCTGAAGCACTTCAAGGGCGCGGTCTGGTACCTGGGCGACAACCGGCTCACCCAGGACGCGGCCGACGACCCCGTCCAGACGTATCTGGGCAACGTGGCCGACTCCCAGGTGGCCGACCGGGCCAAGGACCTGGTGCTGTCGGTGCGGTCCTACCTCAACGAGGGCGGCAAGCTGCTCTACACCGGTGAGACGACCGGTTACAACGGGCCGCTGAACCGCCTGAACGGCGGCGGGATCTACTACGGCCTCAAGGGGCATCCGGAGCGGCCCTGCGTGGTCACCGGCAACTTCCGCGACGACTGCGAGCTGCTGTCGGACGACTTCATGCAGTACTACCTCGGCGCGTACGACCGCGCCCTGGTGGGGAAGCCGACGCAGTTCACCGGCACGGGACGGCCGTTCAACGGCACCGACGCCGGTCTGAGCGGGACCCCGTCCAACCAGGTGAACGAGGCGGGCGGCCTGCAGGTGACCTCGACGGCCCTGCCCGCCGACCAGTTCCCGCAGTTCCGCAGCTGGAAGGCGGGCGACTACGTGGGGGCGGCGGCGCCGTTCGAGCCGGTGGAGGGCCAGTGGTACATCGCGGGCCCGCACGCCGACGCGCAGTACCGGCGGCTGACCCGCACGATCGACCTGACGTCGGTCACCGCGGCGGAGGCACCGACACTGCAGGCGCAGCTGTCGTACAGCACCGAGACCGGCTTCGACCACGTGCTCCTGGAGGCGCGGACGGCCGGCGGCGATGACTGGACGACGCTGCCGGACAAGAGCGGCCGGACCAGCACCAACGTGCCGATCGAGTGCGAAGGGGACTACCTCCTCGAGATGCACCCGTTCCTGCGGCGCTACCTGACCGGCGGCAACCCGTGCCAGAACACCGGGTCCAGCGGGAAGTGGAACTCCTTCACGGGCAACTCCAACGGCTGGGTGCCCGCGGCGTTCGACCTGTCGGCGTACGCCGGGAAGAAGGTGGAGGTGTCGATCGCGTACGTGAGCGACCCGTTCACCGGCGGCTCGGGGCTGTTCGTGGACGACACCAAGGTCACCACGTCCGGCGGGCAGCTGGACGCGGAGGGCTTCGAGTCCGGCCTCGGCCCGTGGACGATCGCCGGGGCGCCGGCGGGGAGCCCGGGGAACGCCGGTGAGCTCGTCCGTTCGCAGGCCCTGATCGACTCGGTCTCGGCGGTGGCGACCAAGGACACGCTGATGCTCGGGTTCGGCGTCGAGCAGGTGAAGACGAAGGCCGAGCAGGAGGCCCTGATGCGCAGGGCCCTGGACCACCTGCTCGGGTAGTACGGGGCACGACCCGCGAGGGCCTCGGCCGCTTCCCCCGGCCGGGGCCTTCGCCGTCTATACCTGGCGTTTCACCCACTCAGCACCCCAACCAGGCAAATGTGATGGAGGCCACGCAACCTTTCGGGGGCCGTTGAGCGTCTTACCTAATGGGAACGCCACCGAAGCGTAAAGCGCCTCGATCGTCCAAGGCCCGCGACGTCCCAATGACGGGGTCGCCCTGGCGGCGCACGATCCGCGCACCCACGCCCTCGGCCCACCCTCCATGCGCGGCCGAGCGGACCCGACCCGGCATGACGTACCGCTCATGCGACCCCGATCCAGCGTCATGATCGGATCCGAACCCGTCGGGAACGGTGGAACGTACCCCTGCACGGGGGGCGGCCCGAACCGCCTGTGCACGCGCGACCTCCGGCGCGCGCACACGACCGGCCCACCCGGGTCCTGACCACTACGGGGAGCGAAATGACCGCTGTGACTTCGCCAGTTCACGACGCCGACACCGCCGCGGCGGCCACCGAGCGTTACGAGCGCGACGTGCTTCCGCTCACCGACCCGCTGTACGCGAGCGCCGTGCGGATGACCCGCAACACCGCCGACGCCGAGGACCTGGTGCAGGAGACCCTGGCCAAGGCCTACGTGAACTTCCACCAGTTCCAGGAGGGCACCAACCTCAAGGCCTGGCTGCACCGCATCCTCACCAACAACTTCATCAACACCTACCGCAAGCGGCAGCGCGAGCCGCAGCGGGCCGGCTCCGAGGAGCTGGAGGAGTGGCAGATCGCGCAGGCCGAGGCCGACTCCTCGGGCTTCCGCTCCGCCGAGTCCGAGGCGCTGGACCGGATCCCCGACACCCGGGTCGTGGCCGCGCTGCGGGCGCTGCCGCAGGACTTCCGGGACGCGGTCTACCTGGCCGACGTGGAGGGCTACCACTACAAGGAGATCGCCGAGATGATGGGCACCCCCATCGGCACGGTGATGTCCCGGCTGCACCGCGGCCGCAAGCAGCTCCGCGAGCTCCTGTCCGACCACCGGCGCGCCCACATCCTGGCCGCCTGACCCCTCGCATCGTGCTCCCGCGGTGGCCCCGTGACCGCGGGATCACCCATTCACCGACACGATCTGTAGTCGCATCGATACATTGAGCGATGGCCTGTGTGGTCTGTGCGGTCTGTGTGCCGCACCCGCGGGCCTTCGTCCGCTCACCTCGGGAGTATCGATGCCGCATCTCGTCGCCACCGCGCTCACCGGCGCCGCCCTCGCCCTGCTGCCCGCCGCACCGCCGGGCGGCCTGCCCTGGCCCATCGGCACCGCCGCGGCGGGCACCGCGCCGGCCGCCGCCTCCGCCGCCTCGCTCCGGCTCACCCTCACCCACCCCGGGGAGGGCACCTCGGCCGCGCGGACCGTGACGCTGCTGTGCGAGCCGGTCGGCGGCAGCCACCCCGAGGCCGCACGGGCGTGCGCGGAGCTGAGCCGCGACGACGGCGAGATCGAGCGGGCGGAGGCCGGCGACACCGCCTGCGTGATGATCTACTCACCGGTGATCGCCGAGGCGCGGGGGCACTGGCACGGCCGCCCGGTCCGGTTCCGCGCCGAGTACGGCAACGACTGCGAGATGACCGCGCGGACCGGAGCGGTCTTCCGTTTCTGACCGCGCGGATTCCGGGCCGGAGACCGCATACCCTCCCGCACCGCGGGTACGGGCGCGTGCGAAAGGGTCCCCACCAGCCGTACTCCACGGGAGGTTCGCCATGTCCCGGAGAATCGGCGACGTCATGACCGCCGCCCCGCGCGTCCTGCCGCTCGACGCCACGCTGTACGAGGCCGCGCAGCTCATGCGCGACCACGGCATCGGGGACGTGCTGGTGACCTTCTCCGGACGGCTGTGCGGTCTGATCACCGACCGGGACATCGTGATCCGCGGGGTGGCCGAGAGCCGGGACGCCGCGCACACCCCGCTCAGCGACGTCTGCACCGCCCAGCCGGTCACGCTCGGCCCGGACGACGACACCGACACCGCGCTGCGGCTGATGCGCGAGGAGGCGATCCGGCGGCTGCCCGTGGTGGACGCCTCGAACCGCCCGGTGGGGATCGTGTCGATCGGCGATCTGGCGATCGCGGACGGTGCCGGGGCGGACGTCATCTGCGACATCAGCAAGGCCCCGCCCAACCTCTGAACCGGGACCTGTGAACCGGTCCCCGCAGGTCGTCCGGGCGTAGATGTCCGCGGACGGTACGAACATCCGCTTGCACGGGATAACGTCGGCTTGTGCCACCCACCGAGTCCGTGCTCACCGACCGGCTGGCGATGGAGATCGCCCGGCTGGGCATCGTCGGCGAGTCCTCCGACATCGGCACGCTGCGCCAGGTGACCGAACTGGCGCCGCAGGCCGTGCCGGGCTGCGCCGGCGCCACCAGCATCCGCTGGGCGTTCCCGGCCGATGACGGGGCCGCGCGTCCCGAACCGCTGGCCTCCGCGGCCAGCCACCCCGACCTGGCCGAGATCGTCGACCGGCAGCTGGCCCGCCGGCACGGGCCGGTGTTCGACGTCGTCCGCAACCGGGTGCCGGTGAGCTCGGACGACGTCCTGGTCGAGGCCCGCTGGCCCGAGGCGATGACGGACATGCTCTGCCGCGGCGTCCGCACGTTCTCCACGACCCCGCACGTCAAGGACCCGGTCCTGGTGACCTTGACCCTGTTCGGGGTGTCCCCCCGCGCGCTCGCCAGGGGCCAGCACGCGCTGGCGTCGCTGCTGGTGGCGCAGAGCGGCGCGGCGATGTCGAACGTGCTCCAGTACGGCACCGTGCACCGCACCGCCGTACAGCTCCAGGAGGCGGTCGAGGCGCGGGCGGTGGTCGACCAGGCCAAGGGCATCCTGATGCACGCGCTCGGCTGCGACGCCGACGAGGCGTTCGCCGAGATGCGGCGGATCTCCCAGACCCGGCACGTGAAGCTGACCGCGCTCGCGCAGCGGATCGTGGGCGACCAAGGACTCCGCGGAGTCGCCGGCGATGACGGTGAGTACGCCCCCTAGGTGCGCGGCCGGGCAGGGCATAAGCTGCCCACGTCGGCCGCGGAGGCGCGGTGACCAGCACGGCCCGGCCTCACCGTGCCCCCTCGGACCGTAGGGAGATCCGCGATGCCCGAACACCTCGAACCCGAGTCCATGATCCGCGAAATCAGCGATCTCGAGGGCCGGATCGGCGAGCTCCGGCAGGCCGCCGGCATGCCCGAGCCCGATCTGCGGGCGACGCTGGACGCGTCCCTGGTGGAGCTGGAGCTGGCGCTGACCGCCCTCCGCACCCTGGGCAGCGGGCACGCCACCGCGGTCGGCCTCTCGGCGTCGGCCGAGACCGAGCGGCGGGTGCTGCGCACGGTGTTCCAGGACGCCCCGGTTCCGCTGTTCCTGCTGGACCGCGACACCAGCGTGCGGCGGGTCAACCGGCAGGCGGCCGCGCTGCTGGGCACCTCTCCGGGTTACGTGTCCGGCAAGCAGTTCACCGCGTTCTGCGATCTGGCGACCCGGGCGGCGCTGCGGTCGCAGCTGGCCGGGGTGGTCCGCACCGGGCGGCGGCAGCGCGTCGCGGTCCGCTTCATGGGACGGGACCGGCCGGTCGACGCGACGGTCACGCTCGCGCGGGTGTGGATCCGCGGCGAGCCCGATCCGATGGTCATCGCGGTGGCCGGGGCGTCGGGGCTGCCGGTCACCCCGCAGGCGGGCAAACCGGCGGGCGGCGGGCGGCGGATGCCCACGGCCCGGATGGACGCCGCCCACGAGCACGCCGAGCGGGAACGGGAGGAGTCGGACCTCCCGGAGACCGGCCGGGCGCCCGCGGCCGGCGGGACCGCCGCGGGCGGGGCGGTGGCCGCCCCGGGAGGGCTCGCGGCGGTGGCCCCGCGTCCGGCGGCCGTGCACGCCGAGGACGACCAGGCGGTGACCACGATCGTGCACCGCATGGACGTGCTCGCCAACGCCTGCGAACTGCTGCTGGACGAGCCGGTCTTCAACGAGACGGTGGCCGTCCGGCGCTGCGCCCGGCTGCTGGCCGCCGAGCTGGCGGACTGGGCGATCATCGACCTGGTCGGCGTGCACGGCGCGGCCGCGCAAGCCGCCCAGGCCGGGCAGAACGCGTGGCAGCCGGGCGGCGCCGATCCGGCCGCCGCCGACCCGGCGGACGCGCTGGCCCGGCAGGTGGTGATGGGCCCGGACGACGAGCGTTCGCTGGAGGCCACCCAGTCGCTGGAAGAGCTGTCCCCCGGCCCCGACACCCTCCCGTACACCGTCTTCACCACCCGGCAGAGCGCGCTGCGCCCGCACGTGGAGGACCTGGAACTGCTGGGCGCCGACCCGGACGGGCAGCCGGTGTGCGCGACGATCGGCGCGACGTCGGTGCTGTGCGTCCCCATCGAGGACGGCGACCGCTGCATCGGCACGATCACGCTCGCGGGCAGCGGTGAGCACGGCCCCTTCGACCTGGTGGACCTGGCGGTCGTCCAGCGGCTCGGGCGGTATCTGGCGCTGGTCATCCGGGCCGCGCGGCTGTACCGGCGCCGCGCCGAGGTGGCCGACACGCTGCAGTCCAGCCTGCTCCCCCGGCGGCTGCCCACGATCCCCGACATCGACCTGGGCGCCCGCTACATGGCGGCCACGCACGGCGCGGAGGTCGGCGGCGACTTCTATGACGCGTTCCAGACCAAGGAGGGCTGGGGCCTGGTGCTGGGCGACGTGTGCGGCAAGGGCGAGGACGCGGCGGCGGTGACCGCGACGGCCCGGCACGGCGTCCGGCTGGTGTCGCGGTGGCGGACGGGCCCGCACAAGATCCTCGCCGCGGTGAACGACGCGCTGCTGGAGGAGGACCGGTTCGTCACCGCGATCATGGCGGAGGTCGACCGGAAGGGCGACCGGGTCCGCGTCACGCTGGGCACCGCGGGGCACCCGCCGGCGGTCGTGGTGCGGGCGGACGGCGTGATCCGGACCGCGTCCCGCGGGGGCGTGCCGCTGGGCCTGTTCGAGGATTTCGACGCCGGGCTCGACACCCTCGACCTGGGCCCGGGGGACACCCTGTTCCTGCACTCGGACGGGGTGCTGGAGGCCTGCGACCTGGCCCGGCAGGAGTTCGGGCCGGAACGGCTGCTGGAGACCCTGGCCGCGCACGCCGCCGCGCCCGTCCAGGACATGCTGGACGCGGTGCAGAGCGCGCTACTGGGCTTCTGCGACGGCGACCTGCGCGACGACGTGTCGATGCTGGCGCTGCGAGTGCTGCCGCCATCCCTGGCGTGACCGTCGACTAGACCCGATTTATGGGGGTATGTCCGGCGCATGACCCCCGGTGACCCCAACCGCAACGAAACCGAGCACGAGCGACTCGACCGGCAGCTGATGGAGCTGCTCCAGGGCTTCCGAGTCGCGGTGACCGGCGTCCAGGTGCTGTTCGCGTTCCTCCTCACGGTCCCGTTCGCCACCGGCTTCGACCGGGTGGACGACGAGGGCCGCGTCCTGTTCTACATCGCCCTGTTCGGCGCGGCGCTGGCGTCGATCTGCTTCATCGCCCCGGTGATCCAGCACCGCATCCTGTTCCGGCTGAACCAGAAGCCGCTGCTGCTCCGGCGGGCCAACCGCTACGGGATCGGCGGCGCGATCGCGCTGGGGCTGGCCATCACCGCCTCCACCACCCTGATCGTCCACACCCTGGTGTCGGACCCGGCCGCGGTGATCACGGGCGTCGTGGTGGTCGCGCTGTGCGCCTGGGTCTGGTTCGTCCAGCCGCTGCTGACCCGCCGCACGGCGAACCGCGCGGCGGGCCGCCAGGCTCAGTAGGCCTTGCCGAAGATGACGCGCTTGCCGTACGCGGACGGCTGCCCGCACTTGACGCAGCCCCCGCTCTCCTCCGGCCCGTCGGCCGGGATGACCCGCGGGGTGGCGGCGGTGTCGGCCTTGATCTCGTCCTCGCACTCGGCGCGGCCGCAGTGGAACACCCGCGCCCAGCCGCCGTTGACCTGCTCACCGAACGCGGCGAAGTCGTCGACCTCGGCGGTGCGCCCGTCACGGAACGCCTCGGCCCGGGCCAGCAGGAACGACTGGAAGTCGGCCAGGATGCGCGGCAGCAGCTCGGGCACCTTCTCCAGCGGGATCTGCTCCTTGCCCTGGCCCTCTTCCGTCGGCAGCCGCCGGGCGAGGGTGGCGACGCCGTTCTCCAGGTCGCGCATGCCCAGCTCGATCCGCACCGGGACGCCGCGCATCTCCCACTCGTTGAACTTGAAGCCCGGCGACAGCTGCGGGCGGTTGTCGTCGACGTGCACCCGGATGCCCATGGACTTGATCGCCGCGCCCAGCTTGCGGGCCTCGGCGGCGGTGTGCTCGCCCTGCTCCTTGCGCCCGATCGGGACGATCACCACCTGGTACGGCGCCAGCCGCGGCGGCAGCACCAGGCCCTTGTCGTCCCCGTGGGTCATGATCACGCCGCCGATCATGCGGGTGCTCAGCCCCCACGACGTGGTGTGCGCGAGCCGGAGCTTGCCGTCCTCGTCCTGGTACTGGATCTCGAACGCCTTGGCGAAGTTGGTCCCCAGGTAGTGCGAGGTGCCCGACTGCAGGGCGCGGCCGTCCCGCATCATGCCCTCGATGGTGTACGTGCGGACCGCCCCGGCGAACCGCTCACCGGGCGTCTTCTCGCCCGCCACCACCGGGATCGCGGCCAGCTCCCGGGCCACCGCGGAGTAGGCGTCCAGGGCCCACATCGTCTCGCGCATCGCGTCGGCCTCGTCGGCGTGCGCGGTATGGCCCTCCTGCCACAGGAACTCCGTGGTCCGCAGGAACATCCGCGGCCGCATCTCCCAGCGGACGACGTTGGCCCACTGGTTGAGCAGCAGCGGCAGGTCGCGGTGCGAGTCGATCCACTTGGCCATGTACTCGCCGATGACCGTCTCGGAGGTGGGCCGCACGACCAGCGGCTCCTCCAGCTCCTTGCCGCCCGCGATGGTCACCACGGCCAGCTCGGGCGAGAAGCCCTCCACATGCTCGGCCTCGCGCTTGAGGTAGGACTCCGGGATGAACAGCGGGAACACGGCGTTGTCATGGCCGGCGTCCTTGATCCGCCGGTCCAGGTCGGCCTGGAGCAGCTCCCATACCCGGTACCCGTACGGTCGGATGACCATCGTGCCCCGCACCGGCCCGCGGTCGACGAGCTGGGCCTTGACCACCAGCTCGTTGTACCAGGCGGAGAAATCCTCGCTCTGCGGCGTCACACCTTCTCGACTCACGCCCTTGAGCGTACTCACTCCCGGCGCCCTGCCAGGACGCATTTCCCCGGGTGGGGTCACCCGCGCTCGGTGATCTTGTCGGCGATGAGCTCGGCGAGCCTCATCTCGTAGACCGTGTACTCGTGGGTCTCGCCGTCCCGCTCGTAGGTCCTGACGCCGTCCCCGAAGCGCCGCCGCAGCGCCGCCATCATCGCCTCGACCTCGGCGGAGGCGGCGAGCGCCCCCGCGGGCATCTCCGCGAGCGCGTCGAGCAGCACGCTGAAGCCCTCGCCGTCGTCGCAGTCCTCGCAGTCCTCGTCGACCTCGTCGTGAACGCCGCACGGCACCTCGGGCACCTCGGCCCGGCGCCGGACCTCGGCCGCGACGAGGTCCGCCGTCCCCGCCAGCCCGATCGCCCGCAAGGTGACCTTCGCCTGGTGGCGGGTGTCCCGGTAGATGTCCACGTCCTCCAGGATGTCCAGCAGGGTCGGCGTCGCGGGTGCCGAGGCCGGGCCGATCCACCGGAGCGCCGTCATGAGCCGGTACTTGGTCGTCTCGTCCTGCCACCACGTCCCGCTGTCCTCCTGAGCCGGGAACGGAAACGCCCGCAGCGCGTCATGCAGCGCCGGGACGGCGGCGGCGCCCCGTTCCGCGAGGGCGGCGGAGGTCAGCACGCCGAGGAAGTTCCCGATGCCGGGCAGGCTCTCGATCAGCGCTTCCACCGTCGGCGCGCGGTCGCCGGTGAAGCACTCCAGCAGCCAAGCGGCGGAGGCGGCGCCCCACCGGTCGAACATCCCGTAGAGCGCGGTGGTGGCGGCGTCCCTGTCGATCTCCGCCAGCGCGAGCACGCCCGCCTCCCGGACCCGCGGCTCCTCGGAGCGGACGATCAAGGTCTCCAGCGCCTCGACCGCCTCCGCACGTGGGAACGGGTCGTCGTCGAGGGCGCCGAGCGCGCAGGCCGCGTCCACAGCGGCGGGGCCGTCGGCCCAGTACGCGCGGACGTCCTCCACGAGGACCTCGACGTCGAGATCCGCGCCCGGGCGGGACGGCCGGCCGGTCCGCTCGGGTTCGAGCCGGCCGCGGCCGGCCCAGGCGAGGACGTGCACCTGGCCGCCCGCCCCGCCGACCAGCCACCGCCGCCCGTCCGGCGAGCCGGCGGCCGCGGTGAGCGCCCACGGGTCCTCGTGGCCGTAGGGGACGACGGGACGGTCCTCGGGCGCGGGCGAGAAACGGGCGAGCGGGCGGTGCCCGTGCATCCGCCACAGCGCGGCCGTCCCGTCCTGCCCGACCGAGAGCACCAGCCCGGCGCGGGGCGCGAGGGCGAGCGCCCGGACCCGTCCCTCGTGCGCCCGGACGCCTCCCAGTCGGTGGCCGGTGCGGGCGTCCCACCAGGTCAGGGAGCCGTCCCGGCCGCCGAGGACGACCAGCGGCGCGTCCGGGTGCGCGGCGATCGCCGCGGGCCGCTCGTCCGGGGCGAATCCGGCGACACGCTCCCCCGAGGCGGCGTCCAGCACGGTCACACCGTCCCGGCGCGGCGACACCACCAGCCGCCCCCCGTCGCAAACGCACAGCAGCCCTTGCCGGACCGGCTCGCCTTCCTGATAGGCCCAGACCAGCGCGGGGTCGGGCCACCCGTCCAGGGGAGGCATGCGCCAGGCGCTCACGCGCCCGTCGGCCCCACCCGTGATGATCAGCTCTGTTTCGGACAGGGCCAGCGCGTCGAGCGTGCCGGACCACTGGAACCGGCCATGATGCGAGCCGTCCAGGGCCCACCACCGCAGGTCACCGCCATCGGCGACCATGGCCGACCGTCCGCCGTGCCCGAGGATCAGCGCCCCCGCGCGGTTCTCCTCGCCCACCCGCCGCCACTCCAGGCCGTCGTCGTCCAGCCTCCAGCGGGACGCGCCGCAACCGGCGGTGACCAGCTCCGTCTCACCGGTGAAGACGGCGGCGGTGACCGGGAGTCCACCGACGCCCACGGACGCTCGCAACCCGCCGTAGCGCAGGTCCCAGAACCGGACCTCACCGGAGCGCGCACCCGTCGCCCCCAGCGTCCCGTCAGGTGAGATCGCCACGGCCGTGACACGGTCGCCGTGGTCGCCGTCCGGCGCGGAATAAAGATCATCATGACCGGGCATCGCAGCTTGATACCACGGCATGCCCCATCGCCGACACTAGAATTCTTCCCCGTCCGCCACCCGAACCGGGAGCCGTGAATGCGCTGGTCCCAGGCCCATATCCCGACGCTGCGCGACGACCCCGCGGAGGCCGAGGCGGCGAGCCACCGGCTGCTGCTGCGCGCCGGGTACGTCCGGCAGCTCACCGCGGGCCACTACTCGCTGCTGCCGCTGGCGGTACGGGTCCGCACCAAGATCATCGCCATTGTCCGTGACGAGATGGACCGCATCGGCGCGCAGGAGATGCTGCTCCCCGCCCTGCACCCTGCCGAGCCGTGGCGCCGCTCAGGCCGCTGGGAGCTGATGGGGCAGGAGATGTTCCGGCTCCGCGACCGCCGCGACGCCGAGCTGGCGCTCGGCATGACGCACGAGGAGATCTTCGCGACGGTCGCGCGGGAGCTGAACTCCTACCGGCAGCTGCCGCAGCAGTGGTACCAGTTCCAGACCAAGTTCCGGGACGAGCCGCGCCCCAAGGGCGGCCTGCTGCGCACCCGCGAGTTCACCATGAAGGACGCCTACAGCTTCGACCTCGACCGGGCGGGGCTGGACGTCTCGTTCGAGGCCTACCACGGCGCGTACACGCGGATCTTCGAGCGCCTCGGCCTTCCGGTGCTGGCGGTGGAGGCGTCCAGCGGGACGATGGGCGGCGCCGGCTCCACCGAGTTCATGTGCCCCGCCGCGGCGGGCGAGGACCTGGTCGTACACAGCCCGTCCTGCGGCTACGCGGCCAACATCGAGCGGGCGACGGCCGTGCTCGACACCGTCGAGGACGGCCCCGGGCCGCCCGCGCCCGAGCCGTTCGACACCCCGGGCGTCCGCACGATCGAGGACCTGGCCCGCGACCACGACGCCCCGGCCGACCGCCAGATCAAGACGCTCGTCTACGTCCTGGACGGCCGGCTCACGCTCGTCCTGCTGCGCGGCGACCATCCCCTGAACGAGCAGAAGCTGGTGGACGCGACCGGCGCCGCCGACCCGCGCGCCGCCGCCCCCGACGAGATCCGCGCGGCGCTGGGCGCGCTGCCGGGCAGCCTGGGCGCGGTGGGCGTCACGGACCTCCCGGTGATCGCGGACGAGGCGCTGCGCGGCCGCCGCGCCATGTTCACCGGCGCGAACCGCGACGACGTCCACCTGCGCGGCGTGGACGTCGAGCGCGACATCGAGGTCGGTGCCTGGGCCGATCTGCGCGAGGTGGCCGAGGGCGAGCCGTGCCCGCGCTGCGCCGAGCCGCTGCGGATCACCCGCACGATCGAGGTCGGGCACATCTTCAAGCTGGGCGACCGCTACGCCCGCGCCCTGGGCGCCGAGGTCCTGGACCCGGAGGGCAAGCGGGTCCCGATCACGATGGGCAGCTACGGCATCGGCATAGAGCGCGCACTGGCCGCGATCGTCGAGGTCCACCACGACGATCGCGGCATCATCTGGCCCACGGCCGTCGCCCCGTACCAGGTCACGGTCGTCGTCGCCCAGTCCAACGACGACCCCACCGTGGCGGCGGGCGACACGCTCTACCGGGAACTCCTCGCCGCCGGGATCGAGACGATCATCGACGACCGGCCGGAACGCGCCGGCGTGAAGTTCCGCGACGCCGAACTGACCGGCATCCCGTACCGCCTCACCGTCGGCAAGCGCGGCCTGGCCGAAGGCACGGTCGAGATCACCAGCCGCTCCACCACCGAAACCCAGAAGGTGCCACTCGCCGAGGCAGTCCCCCACCTACACACCCTCCTCCCCTAAGGAGCCGGACGGCCCACTGCCCAAGGAAAGCGAATTTCTGGGCGACTCTGAAGTCACATGACCACCACATTTCCCCGAGAACCATCCTCCAGCAAGTGAGCACTACCTTTTCAGCAACTCCCATGCAGGACGTTTTTTCGTAGTATTCACGCTAGAGTTCAGCAGAGAGGATCAAGGAAGTGGGCAAGCACGAGGGCAAGCCGCAGCCGATCAAATCACCCAAACCCGAAAAGCCCAACCCCGACACTCCAACCAAAGGCGGAGGAAAGCGGGAGAAGTGACCGCCGTCGACGACGCCTCCCACCACGCCGAACGCCTCATAGAGCGGCTCGCCGCGTCCGGGCACCTCAAAGACGCCTATGTGCGGGAAGCATTCCGAGACGTCCCCCGCCACCGGTTCATTCCGCACGTCGCGTTGGCCTGCCCCAACGATCGGGAAGCGCATCTGATCGACAGGGACGGCGATCCGCGCGCATGGTGGAACGCCGTGTACGACGATGCCCCGATCATCACCCAACTGGACGACGGGGCGGTCGACCTGGATACCGGAAACGGCGACTATACGTCATCCTGTTCGGCTCCGAGCACCGTCGCTTCTCTCCTGGAGTTGGCAGACCTTGACCGCGATCATCGGGTCTTGGAAATCGGCACCGGGACCGGCTGGACAGCCGCTCTCACGTCGCACATCGTCGGAGAAAGCAACGTGGTCTCCATCGAGGTGGACAGCGATGTGGCCAAGCAGGCGGCGAGCAACCTGGCCGCCGCCGGGTACGCCCCGAAACTGCTTGTAGGGGACGGTGCCACCCTCCACCCGGACGGCGCCCCTTTCGACCGAGTTCACGCCACATGCGCGGTGTCCACCGTCCCGTACGAGTGGATAGCGCAGGCACGACCAGGGGGAACCGTAGTCACCCCCTACAGTCCCGGGTTCGGCTACAGCCACGAACTACGACTTGTGGTCAAGCCGGACGGTACGGCGATAGGACGATTCCCAGGCTTCGCCTCTTACATGCTTCTGCGTTCCCAACGCCGCAGCGGCCTGGTCAGCGGGCGCAGGTGGGCAGAGCACGACATCACCCGGAGCACGACCCGGACAGACCCACGCACGATCGCTCATGCCCCCGCCGGGGCCGATCTCGCCATGTTCGCTCTGACCCGGGCCCACACCCGCACCGAGGCCGACGCCGACGGTTTCACCCTGTGGGTCTTGGACCCCGACGACGCCGACCGATGGACGGCCGTCACCCACCGGCCCGACCACGACGAGTACGAGGTGCAACAGGCCGGAAACCGGCACCTCTGGGAAGAGGTCACCTCCGCCTACTTCACGTGGGTCGACTGGGGGCAGCCTGACCGCGACCGGTTCGGGATGACCGTCGCCCCAGACGGCGACCACCTCTGGCTTGACCGCCCCGGCAACATCATCAGTTCGCATCACTGACGCTGCCGGAAGTTCCGCGACGCCGAGCTGACCGGCATCCAACCGCTCCACCACCGAAACCCAGAAGCTCCCCATCCTCGAGGCCGTCCCCCTCCGTGCCCTCCTCGCGTAGAGGACGGCCTATCGGACGCGATGCCTCCCCTGATACCGAGGCCGCCGCCCGGTCCGCTGCGAACGCGGTGACCGACGTGGCCAGGACCACCGCGCCGCACGTGACGAGCGTCCACACCAGGATCGCAACACCGCCGCCCGCGCTCACAAACCCACCGACGTCCAACACAGGCCCCGCCGCAGAGACGCGGCGGAGCCAGCCGCAGGTTCGCGGGGCCGCACGAGCACGTTGGACAGCACATCCGCTGCTCGGCTAGATCTCGAACCACGAGAGCAGCCGCCCTTCGGCGTCGACACGGTGCCCGGAGCTCTTCGCCAGCGCCTCCACCAGGAAAACACCCCTGCCATTGACGCGCAGTGCATCCTCCGCACACCGCGTCGGCGTTGTCTTCCCTCCGTCGTCCAGAACCTCGACACGCAGCACGGCACCGCTGGTACTCAAGGTCAACGTGACCACTCCGCCATGACGCGAGTCGGAGTGAACGAGGCTGTTGGTCACCGTTTCCGAGCTGAGCAGGACTGCGTCGTCCACCCGCTCAGACTCGACGGGACAGTACGTTCCGATGATGTCGGCGACGAACCGCCAGAACACCCCCACGCTCGCGGTCTCCCCAGGCAACGTGACCGCGCCCAGGACCCTCCCCTCCACCGCCGCGGCGTCGCATCGCTTGCTCAAATCTCAGTTTCGCCATCTCATTGAGATGGCGGCCCTGGATAATGTCCACCTGCGCGTGATCCCGTACACGGCGGGCCTCTACCCTTCGGCCGGCTATCCGTTCGTGATCCTCGGTTTCCCAGAACCCGTCGACCCCGATGTCGTCCTGGTAGAGAACCGGGCCGGGGAGCGCTACTTCGACAACGCCCAGGAAGTAGCCGGTTTCCACGCCGACTTCAAGCACATCGCCGAGAGCTCATTGCCGGAAGAGGCGACCCTTGCACTGCTTCGCAGGCCTTTGTCCGGGACGATAAGGCAATGACCGATGACATCACCAGCGCCGTATGGCGCAAGAGCAGTTGGTCCGACACCGCCGCCAACCAGTGCGTGGAGGTGGCCCGACTGGGCTGCGTCGTCGCGGTCCGTGACTCGAAAGCCCCTGACCCGCCGCACCTGGTCATGACGGCGGAGGCATGGACGAGCCTGGTAGCACGAGTCCGCGGGCACATCGAGTAGCCGGCATCTGGGGCGCAGACCTTGAGGGGATTGATCCGCTGCGCCAACTGGTCGCGTCGCCCACTGAGCCTGGACTGAAAACCGGTTGCCTCCGTCGCTTGGGGGCTCACAGACTCGGAGGTCGGGTCTGGAGGGGAGCGGCGTGGGGCATATCGAGGTCGGGCATGTCGGGCATGTTTTGCCTGATGGGCGGGTGCTGCTCGACGATGTCTCGTTCCGGGTCGGCGACGGGTTGACCGCGGCGCTGGTCGGGCCGAACGGGGCGGGCAAGACGACGCTGCTGCGGATGATCGCCGGTGATCTGGCGCCGCTGGAGGGGTCGGTCTCGTCCAGCGGCGGGCTCGGGGTGATGCGGCAGTTCGTCGGGAACGTACGGGACGACTCGTCGGTCCGGGACCTGCTGCTGACGACGGCGGCGCCGCGGCTCCGGGACGCGGCGGCGGCGCTGGAGGCCGCCGAGCTGGCGATGGTCGAGCGCGACGACGAGCCCAGCCAGCTCCGCTACGCGAACGCCTTGGCGGTGTGGGGCGACGCCGGTGGGTACGACGCCGAGGTGCTCTGGGACGCCTGCACCGTCGCCGCGCTCGGCATCCCGTTCGAGAAGTGCCAGTACCGGCGGGTGGCGACGCTGTCGGGCGGGGAACAGAAGCGGCTGGTATTGGAGGCGCTGCTGCGCGGCCCGGACGAGGTGCTGCTGCTGGACGAGCCCGACAACTATCTGGACGTGCCTGGCAAGCGGTGGCTGGAGGCGCGGCTCCGGGAGACGTCCAAGACGGTCCTGCTGGTCTCGCACGACCGCGAGCTGCTCGACCGCGCCGCCGAGCGGATCGTCACGGTGGAAGCCGGGAAGGTCTGGGTGCACGGCGGCCGGTTCGCCACCTACGCGCAGGCCCGGCGGGACCGCAACGAACGCCTGGAGGAGTTGCGCCGACGCTGGGACGAGGAGCACGTCAAGCTGAAGCGGCTGGTCAACACGCTCAAGCAGAAGGCGACGTTCAACGATGACATGGCGTCCCGCTACCGGGCGGCGCAGACGCGGTTGCGCCGGTTCGAGGAGGCGGGGCCGCCGGAGATCCCGCCGCGGGACCAGACGCTGAAGATGCGGCTGCGCGGCGGGCGGACCGGGAAACGGGCTGTGATGTGCGAGGGCCTGGAGCTGACCGGGCTGATGCGGCCGTTCGACGCCGAGCTCTGGTTCGGGGAGCGGGTCGCGGTGCTGGGCTCCAACGGGTCCGGGAAATCGCACTTCCTGCGGCTGCTGGCGGGCGAGGACGTCGCTCACACGGGCGTGGCGCGGTTGGGGGCGCGGGTCGTGCCGGGGCTGTTCGCGCAGACGCACAGCCGGCCCGACCTGGAGGGCCGCACGCCGTGCGAGATCGTGATGACCGAGCACGCCCGGCTGCGGAACGCCGCGATGTCGGCGCTGGCCCGCTACGAGCTGCAGGTGTGCGCGGAGCAGCCGTTCGAGACGCTGTCGGGCGGCCAGCAGGCGCGGTTGCAGGTCCTGCTGCTGGAGCTGGGCGGGGCGACGCTGCTGCTCCTGGACGAGCCGACCGACAACCTCGACCTGGCGAGTGCGGAGGCGTTGCAGGACGGGCTGGAGGCGTACGAGGGGACGGTCCTGGCGGTCACGCACGACCGCTGGTTCGCGCGGTCGTTCGACCGGTTCCTGGTGTTCGGGGCCGACGGGACGGTGTACGAACCGGAGGAGCCGGTCTGGGACGAGTCCCGCGTGAACCGGGTCAGAGGGTGAGGTCGAAGGAGACCTCGACCTCGTCGGCCAGCTTGAGCGCGCCGAAGAACGCGGAGTAGGGCTTGATGCCCCATCGGGTCTGCTTGACGGTGGCGTCGCCGCGGACCCGGTCGTCGTCGGTGCGGGCGCGCAGGGTCAGCGGTGCGGTCCGGCCGGCGACCGTCAGCTCGCCGTCGACGCTGTACTCCCCCGCGGAGCCGGCGGCCCGGGTGGCGGTGAAGGTGATCTCCGGGTGCCGGGCGGCGTCGAGGACCTTGCGCAGGTTCTTGGCGATCTCGGCGCGGTCCTGGTCGGACAGCGGCCGCACGCCGCCGGTGCCCTCACGGACCTCCAGGCCGTCCACCGGGACGGTCACCGCGGCCGAGAAGCCCTCGGTGGTGGCCGAGTCCGCGGTGTCCCCGGGCAGCGTCAGCGTGCCGGACCAGCGGGCTGCCTCGATCGTGAGGTCGTGGCCGGCCCGCCGGCCGAGCCCGCTCCGGCCGGTCTTGACGAGCAGCCGCCCGCTGTCGGGACCGAGCTCGATCGTCGCCATACCCCCAGCCTAGGCCCTGTCTCGATGTGGCCTTAGGTACCGCGCGAGCGCGCTACCTGGCCGGTTAGGCGACGCCGGAGGCGAGCCTCACCGGCCAGATCGCGAAGCGATGTCGCGCTCGCACCAAGCACGGTCAGGGTGCGAGCCGCCAGGCGAGCCCCTGGGCCGGGATTGAATAGACACAGCCTCAGCGTGCGCGGGCGCCCTCCCGGAGGCGTTCGGGGTCCACTTCGCGTTCAGGGAGGCGGCGCAGGTATTCGGCCTCCATGTCGTTCATCCGGCGGGTGTGCTCGCCGAACGCCTGGTCGGCGGCGTGGCGCAGGGCGTCCATCCGCGTTTCGTAAAGGTGTCCCAGTTCGCGCATGAGATCGTCGTCGCTGAGTGCGGCGGGTTCGACTCCGTTCGACATGGTGTTGGGGGTACCCGTTTTGGTCGGGGCAAACATTCCCTTGCGCAGACTTGAACACCAACCTAGCGTTTGCTGCATGACCGTCCCGGAGGACTTTCCGCACGCGCATTTCTCGAACGGCCATCCGTACTCTCTTTACGAACGGATCCACCGGGCCGGCCCGGTTCGGCACCCCGGCGGGGGCTACTGGGTGGTCGGGACGCACGCGGAGGTGCGCACCGTGCTCGCCAGGCCGGATCTCTTCCGCTCCCGGGACGGCATCCTGCTCGAAGAGACCCCGGACTCGTACGAGGCGCCGCCGACGATCACGCACACGGATCCGCCCGACCACACGCGCTACCGCGGCCTGGTCGCGCCCGCGTTCCGTCCCGCCGTGCTGCGGCGGCTGGAAGCCGATGTGCGCGACCGGGTGCGGGTGCTGCTCGACCCGCTGGAGCCCGGCCGCCCGTTCGACGCGGTCGCGGAGCTGGCCGTGCCGCTGCCGCTCCAGGTGATCTGCCTGCTGCTGGGCATCCCCGAGACCGACTGGGCCCGGTTCCACCGGTGGTCGGAGGCCATCGTGCCGGGCGCCGCGGACATGAGCGAGGAGGAGCGGAACGCGCTGCGGGTGGAGTGCGGCACCTACCTGCTCGCCGCCGCCCACGAGCGTCGCGAGGGGCCGCCCGGCGGTGATGTGGTCTCCCAGCTCGCGCTGGCCGAGCTGGACGGCGACCGGCTGACCGACCTCGAACTGGTGATGTTCCTGATCCAGCTGCTGGTAGCAGGGAACGAGACCACGCGGCACGCCATCTCCGGCGGCCTCCGCGCCCTCGCCGACCATCCCGGGCAGTGGTCCGCGCTGCGCTCCGGCGCGGAGGCGATCGACGGGGCGGTCGAGGAGATCCTCCGCTGGACCTCCCCGGTCGTCTACTTCATGCGGACCGCCGCCGAGCCGGTGCCGCTGGGCGGAGTCAAGATCGCCGCCGGGGACCGCCTCATGGTCCTCTACGGGGCGGCGAGCCGCGACCGGGCCGCCTACGGCCCGGACGCGGGATGCTTCGACATCGCCAGGCGGCCCGAGGCGGGCCTGCTCGCGTTCGGTTTCGGACCGCACTTCTGCCTGGGCGCGGCACTGGCCCGGATGGAGATCAGGATCGTGCTGGAGGAGCTGCTGGAACGCGGGTACGAGCGGATCGAGACCGCGGGCGAGGACGAGCACAACGGCTCCACCGTCGTCACCGGACTGCGCCGCTGCCCCCTCAGGCCGGTGTAGGCGGGCAGAACACCGCCAGCGCCCCCGGCCGCTTGCCGACGCGGACGGACGGGGGCAGCGAGGTCACCTCGCCGTCCCTGGCCATCCGCAGCCCGCCGCCCGGGGCCGCCAGCTCCAACGCGTCGGCGTGCCACGCCCGGTAACCGGGCATCACGTGCAGATGACCGGCCAGCACAGCGGCCAGCGCCCGCAGCCTGGGCACCCGCTCGCCGGTGGTGACCAGGCGGATGTCCAGCCGCCCGTCGTCCAGGTGGCGGCGCCAGGTCGGCGCCGGCCCGCGCGAGCCGTACGAGCAGTTGCCCACGAAGCCCAGCCACACCCGGCGCAGCCGCCCGTCGACCAGCAGCGGCAGCGGCTCCGAGTGCCGGAACGTGCGCACCGCCGCCACCGCCAGCGCGCCCCACTTGCCGAGCCGGCCCTCCAGCCGCTCGCGCCGCTCCACCAGCTCGGTGTACGCGCCGATCCCGGCCGTGTTGAGGAAGATCAGCTCGTGCTCCGGGGCGTCCTCGTCGCCGACCGGGGCGACCACGCCCACGTCCACCCGGCCGAGCCGCCCGCCGCGGTAGGCCGCCACGGCGTCCGCCGCCGTCTCGATGCCCAGCGCCCGGGCGAAGTGGTCGAAGGTCCCGCCGGGGATCGGCAGCAGCGGCACGTCGTGCGCCACCGCCGCCCGGGCGGCGGCGTTGAGCGTCCCGTCGCCGCCGATCACCCCGAGCACCTCCGCGTGGGCCGCGGCCTCGTCCAGGACCTTGTCCAGGTCCTCGTCCGGGCCCGGCCGGACGATCCCGGCCGCGGGCAGCTCCCGCCGCACCAGGCCCACCGCGGACTCGGCGGCGCTGCGCAGCACCGGCACCTCCGCGGCGCCCTCGCCGGCACCGGCGTCCCCGTTGACCACGACCACGATCCCCTGCCCGTCCCCGGTGATCATCACCTTCTCGGTGAAGGTGCGGGTGATGTGCGCGACAGGGGGCCGGGCGGGCCAGACCAGCCGGGTGCCGAGGGCCGCCAGCGCGCCGATCCCGACGCCCGCGAGCACGTCCCCCGGGTAGTGGGCGCCGGTGTAGATCCGCGCGAACGCCACCGCCGCGGCCGTGGCGGCGACCGGGGCCGCGACCGCGCGCGGCGCCTCCATCGCCACCCCGGTCGCGAACGCCGCCGCCGAGGCCGAATGCCCGGACGGGAAGGCGTGCGAGGTCGGCAGCTTCCACCGGATCCGGATCGGCGGGACCAGGTCGACGACCGGGCGGGCGCGCCGGAACGCGTGCTTGCCCAGCACGTTCACGACCGGGCTGGCCACCGCGATCGCGACCGAGCCGCGCAGCGCGGCGCGCCGCAGCCGCGCGCGCCGGGTCAGCCCCATGGCCCCGGCCGCCGTGAACCACAGCACGCCGTGGTCGGCGGCCCGGGACAGCCGCGGCAGGACGACCTCCAGCCCCGGCAGGTGGGCGGCGGCGACCTGGTCGAACGCCCAGCGGTCCAGCCGCCCGAGCCTGCGCAGCGGCCCCTTCCTGAAGAGGGCGGGCGTGCGCCGGCGCCTCCTGCCGCGCTCGGCGGGAGGGTGGTCGAACGGACGGCGGCCGAGCACCCGGCGCGCGGACGCCGTGTAACGAGATTCCAACACTACGCTGGGTATCGGACGGTGTCGCTCTTGGTGATCGACATGCATGTCGGGGGTATCCCCTGGAGGTCGGACATGATTCCTGAAAGATCTCAAATCAGCGGTCACATATGGGCGAACGTCCCTCACATATGGTGGACTGCAATAGGCTGCCCGGCATGAGTCACCCGGAACGGCTCAGCACCTCGGGTGGCGAGCCGGTCGGCGCTATCGCTGAGCCTCCTCATATGAACGGACGGAGCAGCGTGTCGCTGGCCGAGTTCGCCGCACGGCACGGTCTGACCCAGAGCGCGGCGCGCCCCTCACCGCGCAAGTACGTCCAGGAGCTGTGGCAGCGCCGCACGTTCATCTGGGCGTTCGCCTCCGCCAAGACGACCGCGACCTACACCAGCTCCCGGCTCGGGCAGCTGTGGCAGGTCCTCACCCCCCTGCTGAACGCCGGTGTCTACTACCTGATCTTCGGTGTGCTGATCGGCACCAACCGGGGCATCGACAACTACACCGCCTTCCTGATCACCGGCGTCTTCGTCTTCACCTTCACCCAGCGGTCGCTGACCGCGGGGGCGCGCTCGATCGGCAACAACCTGTCGCTGATCCGCGCCCTGCACTTCCCGCGCGCCTCGCTCCCCTTCGCGCACGTGCTGATGGAGCTGCAGCAGCTGCTGATCTCCATGGCGGTGCTGTTGATGATCGTGCTGGCCACCGGCGAGCCGATCACCTGGCACTGGCTGCTGATGGTGCCGGTGCTGGCGCTGCAGCTGATGTTCAACATCGGGATCAGCCTGGCCATCGCGCGGTTGGGCGCCTTCGCCCGGGACGTGCAGCAGCTGCTGCCGTTCATCACCCGATCCTGGCTCTACTTCTCCGGCGTCTTCTTCCTGATCCCCGAGATGGGACAGCGGATCGCCGACAAGGGCCACTCGTGGGTCGGCCCGATCCTCGAGGCCAACCCGGCGTCGGTGTACCTGGAGCTGATGCGGGCCGCGCTGCTCACCAGCTTCCGCGAGGACGTCCAGCCGTACGACGTCGACTTCGGAAGGCTGTGGCTCTACGCCGTCGCGTGGGCCCTGGTCGCCTTCTTCGGGGGTTTCTGGTACTTCTACCGTGCGGAGGAGAGGTACGGCCGTGGCTAAGGCGCTCAAGGAGAAGGCACCGGTGACCGGCTCGGTTCCCCAGCCCGAGGTGGTGGTCGACCCCACCCGGGAACCGATCGTGGTCGTCGACGGCCTGCACATCGTCTACCGCGTCTACAGCGGCGGTGGCGGCAAGGGCACGGCGGCCAGCGCGCTGCTGCGCATCGTCAAGCGGGAGAACCGGCCGCAGATGAAGGAGGTGCACGCCGTCCGCGGGGTGTCCTTCATCGCCTACCGGGGCGACGCGATCGGCGTGATCGGCACCAACGGGTCGGGCAAGTCCACCCTGCTGAAGGCGGTCGCGGGGCTGCTGCCGCCCGCGCGCGGCGGCGTCTACACCGACGGCCAGCCCTCGCTGCTGGGCGTGAACGCGGCGCTGATGCGCGACCTGTCCGGCTCCCGCAACATCGTGCTGGGCTGCCTGGCCATGGGCCTCACCCAGGAGGAGACCAAGGCCAAGTACGACGAGATCGTCAAGTTCGCCGATCTCAAGAAGGGCTTCATCGACTACCCGATGTCGACGTACTCGTCGGGGATGGGCGCCCGGCTGCGGTTCGCGATCGCCGCGGCCCGCACCCACGACGTGATGCTCATCGACGAGGCCCTGGCCACCGGCGACGCCAAGTTCAAGAAGCGCAGCAAGGACAAGATCGAGGAGCTGCGCCGGGACGCCGGCGCGGTGTTCCTGGTCGCGCACAACCTGGACGTCATCGAGGAGACCTGCAACCGGGTGATCTGGCTCGACGAGGGCCGCATCCGGATGGACGGCGACCCCAAGGAAGTGCTGCGGGCCTACACCGAGGCCACCGGCAAGTAAGACGGGTCGGAGCCCCAGGGGAGACCGGAAACGGTGCCCCTGGGGCTTCTGCGTCCCTGGAGGCCGGGACCTGCCCGCACTGATAGGTATGGGGGACAACAGATCGACTCACAAGGAGGTCGCGCCATGCCCGCAAAGCCGCCGCTGCCGCACGAGCACCTGCCCGAGGTCCCGTCGTTCACCGTCACCAGCGAGGACGTGACCGAGGGCGAGCAGCTCTCGGACCGGCACGTCTTCGACGACTGGGGCTTCAGCGGCGAGAACCGGTCGCCCCAGCTGAGCTGGTCGGGCTTCCCCGCCGAGACCAAGAGCTTCGCGGTCACCTGCTACGACCCCGACGCCCCCACCGGCAGCGGCTTCTGGCACTGGTCCCTGTTCGACGTCCCGGCCGACGTCACCTCGCTGCCCACCGGCGCGGGCACCGAGGACGCCAAGGTCGGTGTGCAGGCGCGCAACGACTACGGCGTGAAGGCGTTCGGCGGTGCGGCCCCGCCCCCGGGGGAGCCGCACCGCTACGTCTTCACCGTCCACGCCCTGGACGTGGAGTCCCTCGGCATCCCGTCCGACGCGTCACCGGCCGTCGTGGGCTTCAACGTCACCGCCCACACCCTGGCCCGGGCGACGATCGTCCCCGTGTACGGGCACTGAACCCTGCCCTGGGGTGGGGCCGGACCGGCCTCACCCCGCGTCGGGGTCGACGTGCTTGGGCCGGTTCTCGAAGATCTTGACGATCACCCAGCGGTGCCCGTCCGGACCGGCCTTCTCGCCGGGGGAGACGCGCATGTCGTAGGCATCGGTCAGGTAGGCCGAGTCCAGCTGGGCGGCGCACGTCATGGCCAGCATCTGGCCGTCGTCCCGGAACTTCAGGGCGCAGTTGGCGGAGATCTTGACACCTTCGTCCTCGAACACCTCCGGTATCAGGTTCCGGCACATCTCCGTCAGGTATCCGGCCGACGGCGGCTCCGCCCCCTCGACCAGCACGAACACGTGGGCGAGGGGCTTGTTGAGACGCTTGGTCCGGCCCGACCAGCGGCGGCCGTTGGGTGGCGGAGCCAGGTCGAGCGCGCCGCCGCACCGCGGGCAGGCGAGGCCGTCCCCGCCTGCGCGGGCGTGCCGGTTGCAGAAGGTGGCCTTGCACGCGTCGCAGCGGCCGCCCCTCGCATTGCGGATCACTGCCCGCCGGCCGTCCAGCATGTGATGGGCGCTCATCCAGGCCAGCGCGCAGCCGGGCGCCTCGCAGGCGGAGTAGATCGCGTTCAGGCGGCTGTCGTCCATCTCCTGGGGACCGACCCGCTCCTCAGGCTCGGCGTCGGTCGTGTCCCGCGCGCCCAGGTAGACGATCTCACTGGCCAGTCGCCGCGCCTCCGGCAGGTCCGGGTGGACGTCGAAGACCACCAGGACGCACCGCAGGGCCGACCGGTACCGGCGCTCCACGAGCAGCGCGGCCGCCTCGTCGAGCAGTTCCCGCGCCCACCTCGTGGGGCCCCTCTCTCGCATGTCGAGAAGGCTAATGACAAGGGCCCGGGACCCCTCCCCAGGGAGAGCCGCGCTCGCCGGCTTCGCTCCTGGCAAAGCGCAGCCGTCAACAGGGGGACTTGCCGGATCGGCAAGCCTGTTTGGCCCGACTCAGGGCACGGGCTCATGATCGTGGAGAGAGCCGAGGAGTTCATATGCCACGATCCACATCGTCCCTGCCGGAGGCCCGGAACCGGCTGGTCGAGGTCGCCGGCGGGCGCATTCACCTGGTGGAACAGGGCAGCGGGCCGCTGGTCCTGTTCGTGCACGGTTTTCCCGAGTCGTGGTACTCATGGCGGCACCAGCTTCCGGCGGTCGCCGCGGCGGGATTCCGGGCGGTCGCCGTCGACTTGCGCGGGTACGGCCGATCGTCCAAGCCCCGGGACGTCCAGGACTACCGGATGCTCGCGCACATCGCCGACAACGTGGGGGTCGTGCGGGCTCTCGGCGAGGAGACGGCGATCATCATCGGCCACGACGTCGGTTCCCCGATCGCCGCCGCCAGTGCCCTGCTCCGTCCCGAGGTCTTCACCTCGGTCGCGCTGCTGAGCGTCCCTTACGCGCCCCCGGGCGGCCCGAGGCCCACCGGCGTCTTCGCCCAGATGGGCGGCGACGAGTTCTACGTCTCCTATTTCCAGGAGCCCGGACGGGCCGAGGCGGAGATCGAGCCGGACGTCCGCGGCTGGCTCGCGGGTTTCTACGCGGCCCTTTCAGCCGATACGAAGACCGACCACGACGAGCTCTTCCTGGTCCCGCCGAAGGGCACGCTCCGCGACCGCTTCACCGATACCGCGCTTCCCACCTGGCTGACCGAGACCGATCTGGACGTCTACGCGGCCGAATTCGAGCGGACGGGCCTGACCGGGGCGCTCAACCGCTACCGCAACATGGACCGCGACTGGGAGGACCTGGCCGCCTGGCGGGGAGCGCCGATCGTCCAGCCGTCGCTGTTCGTCGCCGGCGGGCTCGACGCGTCCATCACCTGGATGGCCGACGCCATCAAGGCCTTCCCAGCCACGCTCCCGGGCCTGGACTCGTCCCACATCCTGGACGGCTGCGGCCACTGGGTGCAGCAGGAACGCCCCGACGCGGTGAACGAGATCCTCACTGATTGGCTGCGACGGCGAGCGCCCCTCACGCGATCTTCCCGAGCACCCCGGACTCGACCACGATGAGCGTGCCGATCGCGATGAACACCGCCGGGACGAGCCACCGCCCGTAGCGCTCGACGATCTCGATCACCTTCTTGTGGGAGCCCAGCCAGGACGCGGCCAGGCACCACAAGGCGACTCCAGCCGCGAACACCGCGATGGTCACGGCCGTGGGACCGGCGCCGATCGTCCGGAACACGGGTGTGTAGACGGAGATGTTGTCGGCACCGTTGGCGATGGTGACCCCGGAGACCGCGAGCATGCTGCCCGCGACCACCGGAGAGGCGTCGTCGCCGGCGGCGCGCATCGCCGAGACCAGGCCGCGGACGCCCAGCGCGAGCGGAACCAGGCCCAGCAGCCCCACCCAGTCGTCGGGAACGACGGTCAGCCCCAGCGCGGCGATCACCGACACCGCCACCAGCGCCGCGATCCCCAGGTACTGCCCGGCCCAGATCTGCCGGCCCCGCGGACGCCCCTCGGCCCGTCCCGACAGGAACAGCACCGTCAACACGATGATGTCGTCGATGTTCGTCCCGACGAACATCCCGGCCGCCGTAGCAAGAGTCCCACCGATCCCGTCCACGGACGGTGAACCTAACCCAAACGCCGCTGATGGTCTAAAGGGGCCCGCTCGTCGTTCTCCACCCAAGGCTTATCCATCGAACGCACTGCACTTCGGCCAGGGGCCGGGTCCCCGGCGTGGCGGCCAGGAAGGCGTGTGCGAGCGTCACAGGGTTCAGGGAGCGAGGTTGCCGCGCCTGACGCGGGTCACGAGGTCTGCGAACGCCGTACGGGAGATCGTTAGATGACCGGCCGCCGGAGCCTTGGAGTCCCGCACCCCGACGCGCCCCTCGAGAGCCGCGACCTCCACACATTGGCCGTTTCCGCTGCTCCGGCTGCTCTTACGCCAGCGAACGCCATTCTGCTCGGGACGGGTCCTCATGGGGTTCCTCCTCTTGCCAGCACCCTCTCCGCTACCGCAACCACCAACTCGGCCGAGGCGGCAGGGCTGAGAGCCACAGCGCGAAGATGTTCGCAAACCAGCGTATAACGGCCAATGTCGGCATTCTCGATCGCGGTCGGGCGGGATGATCACGCTGACTCTGTACGACACGGCCGGAGCGCTGCGGTGCGAGGTGGCCGACGAGGGCGGACCCACCGTGCCGACCGTGCGGCACGGCGTGGAGCCGCGCGAGCACGGTTACGGCGTTCTGCTGATCGAGTCCCTGGCCGACAGGTCCGGACATTTCACGGGCGACCAGGGACGCCTTCACGTGTGGTTCGAACTCGACAAGGGCTGACCCGGGCCTACGGGAGGGGCGTGGGCTCCTTTGCGGTCCGTTGTTCGGCGGTCTCGTTCTTGGTGCGGGGCCAGGTCAGTGGGGTGGTGATGCAGGCGGCCACCACGAGGATCGCGAAGGCGGCCCATAGGGCGGTGGTGTAGCCGTGTACGGATGCGGCGGCGGGCGTGGTGTCGCGGGTGGCCAGGTAGGACGCGGTCGCGCTCGCGGCGATGGTGTTGAGCAAGGCCGTGCCGAGTGCGGCGCCGAGTTGCTGGGAGGCGTTGTACGCGGCGGACGAGGCTCCGATGTCGTGCGGCTGGATGTCCGCTGTGGCCAATGCGGCGGTCGGGGGCAGGACGCAGCCGAGGCCGAAACCTGTGAGTGCGAGCGCGGGTGCGAGGTACAGCGGCAGGATGTCGGTGCTCTGCGGGGTCAGGCGGGTCAGGATGAGCATTCCGGCGGCGGCGGCCGCCAGGCCGGGGACGATCAGCGCCATGGGCGTGACGCGGCCGTGCAGCCGTCCCGCGATGAGCGTCGAGCCGACCAGGGCGGCCAGGGCGTTGATGATGAGCGTCAGCCCTGCCTGGACCGGTGAATAGCCGAGCACGGCCTGGGTGTAGTAGCTCATGAACAGGTAGAAGCCGAACATCGCGACGAACATCAGCGTGATCGCGATGAACGCGCCGGCACGGGCGCGGTGCAGCAGGATCCGCAGGGGCAGCAGAGGTCGGGACGACCGCTTCTCGACGGCGGCGAACGCGGCCAGCAGCAGGGCCGCGCAGGTCAGCAGGATGATCACCGTGGGCGAGTCCCAGCCGAGCGACTCGGCCTCGTTGAAGGCGTACACGAGCGAGGCGAAGCCCCCGGCGCTGAGCAGCGCGCCCGCGACGTCGAACCGGCCGCGGGCCGGACGGTCCCGCGGGACGACGCTCGCGCCCAGTGCGGCGAGCACGGCGAAGGGGACGTTGATGTACAGGCACCACCGCCAGCTCGCGTACTGGGTGAGCAGGCCGCCGAGGATCAGGCCGACGGCCGACCCGGCGGCGCCGACCGCGGCGAACACGCCGAACGCCCGGCCGCGTTCGCGCGCCTCGGTGAAGGTGGTCGCCAGCAGGGACAGGGCGGCGGGGGCGAGCGCGGCGGCGAACACGCCCTGGAGGGCCCGGGCCGCGAACAGCGTCCCGGGGTTGGCCGCGGCCCCGCCCAGCGCGGACGCGGCGGCGAAGCCGATCAGGCCGGCGGTGAACGTGCGGCGGTGCCCCAGCGCCCCGCTGATCCGGCCGCCGATCAGCAGCAGGCCCCCGAAGGCCAGCGCGTAGGCGGTGATCACCCAGTGCCGGTTCGCGTCGGACATGCCGAGTGCTTCCTGCGCGGACGGCAGGGCGATGTTCACGATCGTCCCGTCCAGGACGACGAGCAGTTGGGCGGTGCTGACGATGGGCAGCGTCCACCAGCGCCGCCTGTCTTCAAGAGTCATGACCTCCATCGTTGCGTTGAAGTCGTCCCGGAGACTTTCGGCCGACGTGCCAGGGGCGATGGCGGGAAACCCTCAAGTCGTCGGGAGGGCCCTGGCGGAGGAGGCGGCCGTCGGCCAGGTGCAGGCAGTGGTGGGCGCGTTGGGCGGCGTGCGGGTCGTGGGTCGCGTGGACGACGGTGACGCCGTCGCCGGCCAGGCCGTCGAGGATGCTCATGATCCGTTCCTGGGCGTCCTGGTCCAGGCCGGCGGCGGGCTCGTCCAGGAGCAGGAGTTCGGATCGCTGGGCGAGCCCTTGGGCGATGAGGGCCCGCCGGCACTGGCCGCCCGATAGCTCGCGCAATTGCCTCGGAGCGAGATCGGCCACGCCGACGCGTTCCATGCATTCGGCGATCACGGCCTTGTCGTGCCTGGTGAGCGGTTTCCACCAGCCGCGGTGCGCCCACCGCCCCATGGCGACCGCGTCCCGGACGCTCATGGGCAGCGCGGCGGGGATCTGTGCGTGCTGGGGCACGAGTGATGGACGGCTCGTTCCGGCCTGCTCCACGGACCCTTCCGAAGGGGACAGGCAACCGGCGAGGACGCCGAGCAGCGTCGATTTGCCCGAGCCGTTGTGCCCGACGAGCGCGGTCACGCGTGCGCGCGGCACGGTGGCCGTGATGTCGTGCAGCACCGTCGTGGCGCCGTAGCCCGCGCGGACTCCGCGCATGGTGATCGCCGTCTCTGTCACGAACCCTCCATTGCAAACGATAACGGTTTTCATTATATGGTGCCCGACATGGACTGGCTCTTCGCCCCGTTCGGGGTGACTTTCGTGGAACGGGCGCTGTGGGCCGGGTTGCTCGTCTCCGGCATCTGCGCCTTGGCCGGCACGTGGGTCGTGCTGCGCGGGATGGCGTTCCTGGGGGACGCGATGTCGCACGGGATGCTGCCGGGCGTCGCGGCGGCCTCGCTGCTCGAGGGCAGCCTGTTCCTGGGGGCCGCGGTCAGCTCGGTCGCGATGGCACTGGGGGTCACCGCGCTGTCGAGGTCGCCGCGGCTGACGCAGGACACCGGGATCGGACTGCTGTTCGTCGGGATGCTCGCCACCGGCGTGATCCTGGTGTCGCACTCGCAGAGCTTCGCGGTGGACCTGACGGCGTTCCTGTTCGGCGACGTGCTGGCGGTTCGTCCCGGGGATCTGGCCGTGCTGGCGGCGGCACTGGGCGCGGCGGCCCTCGTCGCCGCCGCGGGGCATCGGGCCTTCGTCGCCCTGGCCTTCGATCCGCGCAAGGCCCGGACCCTTGGCTTGCGGCCCCGGGCGGCGCACGCGCTGATGCTGGGCCTGCTCACCCTGGCGATCACCGCGTCCTTCCACGTGGTGGGCACCCTGCTGGTGTTCGGGCTGCTGATCGCCCCGGCCGCGGCCGTCGTGCTGTGGGCGCGCAGCGTCCCGCTGGTCATGGCGGGCGCGGCGCTGCTGGGCGCGTTGTCCACGGTCGTGGGCCTGGTCATCTCCTGGCATCTGAGCACCGCGGCCGGTGCGACCATCGCCGCCACCGCCGTCGCGCTGTTCTTCCTCTCCGCGCTGGCGGCCGGCCTGCGCGACCGCCGCCCCGGGTTCGCCTCATGATCTGTGGAGGACGCGCGTGGACGGCGGCCGTCGCGGCAACGGTCCTGCTGGCGGGCTGCGGCGGCTCCGGCCCCGCGGCCCCACGGCAGACGCCCCACGGCTACGTCCGCGGCGCCGAGGAGACGGCCGAGCCGCAGCGGCGGCTGATCCTGGCCGAGGCGGCTGGCGGCACCGTCCACGCACTCGATCCCGCCACCGGTAGGACCGCCGCCGTGGGAACGGTGCAAGGCCTCCAGTCGGTCGGCGGCGACGGGCGCTTCGCCTACCTGGCCACCGGCGGCGGAGTGCACGTTCTCGACACCGGGGTCTGGACCGTCGACCACGGCGACCACGTGCACTACTACCGCGCCCGCACCCGGATGCTGGGACACGTGCCGGACACGGGCACGGTCGGCATCACCGGCGACGCCGCCCTCACCGCGTTGCCGGCGCGCGGGGGCGTGCGCGTGCTGGACCGCGAGTCCCTGGACGGCACCGGAAGGATCGCCGAGCCGGTCAAGGTCGCGGGCCGGGTGGCCGTCCCGTACGCCGGACGTCTCCTGGTCGCAGGGGAGGGCCGGGTCGCCGTTCACGACCGCACGGGCCGCCGCGTGTCGCGGTTCGCCGAGCCGTGCCCCGATCCGCGCGGGCAGGCGACGACCCGGCGCGGCGCCGTCATCGGCTGCGCCGACGGCGCCCTGCTGGTGACCGGCAATCGGGCGCACAAGATCGCCTACCCCGGCGCGGTCCCGGCGGACGAGCGCGCGACGGAATTCCGGCACCGCCCGGGATCGCCCGTGCTGGCGGCCAGAGCCGGTGACAAGGGCGCCTGGGTGCTCGACCTCGCCGCCAGGAAATGGAACCGCGTCGGCTCGGGTCCCACGCTGGCGGTGAACGCGGTGGGCGAGGACGCCCCTGTCCTCCTGCTCGGCCGCGACGGCACGATGCGCTCCCATGACCCGGCCACGGGCAGGCAGAAGGCGTCCAAGCGGATCCTCGACGGCGCCGGTCCCGGAGCGGTGATCGAGGTGGACGCCGCGCGGGCCTACGTCAACGACGCCGCCGGAAAGGCCGTCCACGAGATCGACTACAACGACGACCTGCGCCTGGCCCGGACGTTCGACCTGCCCTTCGCCCCCGGCCACATGGTGGAGACCGGATGGTGACCGCACGACGGCGCCGCCTCATCGCGATCCTGGCCGTGCTCTGCCTCTCCCTGGCGGGCTGTTCCGCATCGGGCTCCGAGCGGGCCGGAGTCGTGGTCACCACCAACATCCTCGGTGACATCACCCGCGCCATCGTGGGCGACCAGGCCGAGGTGACCGTCCTGATGAAGCCCGGCGCAGACCCTCATTCGTTCGGCATCTCCGCCCAGGAGGCCGCCCGCGTCGAGAACGCCGCCCTCCTCGTCCACAACGGCCTCGGCCTGGAAGAAGGTGTGGCGCGCAACGTCGAGGCGGCGCGCCGGCAAGGAGTGGCCTCCCTCGCCGTGGGCGAGGGCGTCGACCCGCTCCCCTACACCGGCGGGAAGACCGCACGGCAGCCCGACCCGCACTTCTGGACCGATCCGGTCCGGGCGCTCAAGGCCGTCGATCTCATCTCGGGCCAGGTCGTCCGGCGCGTCCCCGGGGTGGACGCCTCGAAGGTGCGCGCCAACGCGGCCGCCTACGGCGAGCGGGTCAGGGAGCTCGACGCCTGGATGAGGCAGAGGTTCGCGACGATTCCAGCCGGCCACCGCGACCTGGTGACCAACCACCACGTCTTCGGCTACCTCGCCCGGCGCTACGGATTCACGGTCATCGGAGCCATCGTCCCCAGCGGCACCACGCTCGCCTCCCCCAGCGGCTCGGACCTGAGATCGCTGGCCGACGCGGTCCGCCGGGCCGGGGTCCCCGCGGTCTTCGCCGACTCCTCCCAGCCGGACCGGCTCGCCCAGGTCATGGCGCGGGAGACCGGGCTGAACATCAAGGTCATCCCGCTCTACACGGAATCGCTCACCGGCGCGGGCGGCGGTGCCCCCACCTACCTGCGGATGATGCGCGCCAACGCCGAAGCCATCACCTCCGGCCTCACCGGACGATGACGCGGCACGACAGAACAAGGAGAGCAGCAATGAACGAGGCGATGTCACGCGTACTGCCAGGCGCGATGGTCGCGGTCGCGCTCACGCTGAGCGCCTGCGGACAGGGCGACCCCGGCGGGCGGAGCAAGGCGCCGGCCCCCGCCGCGGTGAAGGTGAGCGAACCGCTCGTCGCGACTTATGACGGCGGCCTGCTCATCCTGGACGCCAAGACGCTCAAGGCCGTCCAGCGCATCCCCCTCCCCGGCTTCAACCGGGTCAACCCCGCCGGGAACGGCCGCCATGTCATGGTCTCCACCGCCACCGGTTTCCGCGTCCTCGACGCCGCGGGCGCGACCCTGACCAAGGACGAGTTCACCGCGCCCAAGCCCGGCCACGTCGTGCATCACGCGGGCAAGACCGTGCTGTTCTCGGACGGCGCCGGCAAGGCCACCGTCTTCGACCCCCGCGGGCTCGGCGCCGGGCTCCCGCCGTCCACCACCCACACCGCACAGCATCCCCACCACGGCGTGGCCGTCGCCCTGGCCGGCGGCCGGTTGCTGATCACGCTCGGGGACGAGGAGAAACGCCCGGGAATCCAGGTGCTCGGCACCAACGGCGAGGAGGTGGCCCGCAGCGAGGACTGCCCCGGCGTGCACGGCGAGGCAGCGGCCAAGGACGGGACCGTGGTCATCGGCTGCGAGAACGGCGCCCTGCTCTACCGCGACGGCAAGATCACCAAGGTCCGGGCGCCCGACCGGTACGGACGCATCGGCAACCAGGCCGGCCACGAGGACTCCCCCGTCGTCCTGGGCGACTACAAGACCGACCCCGACGCCGAACTCGAACGGCCCGAGCGGGTCTCCCTCATCGACACCCGGTCCGGTGACCTGGAACTGGTCGACCTGGGCACCAGCTACACCTTCCGTTCCCTGGGCCGCGGTCCGCACAGCGAGGCCCTGGTCCTGGGCACCGACGGCGCCCTCCATGTCATCGACCCCGAGCGGGCCGAGGTCACCAAGAAGATCAAGGTCATGGACGAGTGGCGGGAACCGCTGGAGTGGCAGCAGCCCCGCCCCACCCTCTACGTCCGCGACCACACCGCCTACGTCACCGACCCCGCCGGCAAGAAACTGCACGCCATCGACATCGACTCAGGAAAGGTCACGCTCACCGCGCAGTTGCCGCACTCCCCCAACGAACTCACCGGCGCCTGAGGAAACGATGAGCTTGAAGGCGGCCTGGTGGGTGCGGCCTTGTTCGTAGGCGGATTCGTAGGCAGGGGTGCCCAGGCGGGCTTTCAGGGCCTCGGTCAGGTTGTGGACGTCGGGATGGCGGGTGTCTGGGCCGCCTCGTAGCGCGTGTGCGGCGCCTAGGATCTCGGCGGCCTGGCAGGGGTGGTCTTGGCGCAAGAGGAGTCGGGCCTGGCCGACGGCCACTTCGGCGACCATGGGCATGTCGGGCATGATGGCGGCGATGGCAAGGGCCTCTTGAAAGCTTTTCTCTGCGGCTGTCAGGTCACCCGTGGTCGTGGCCAGGTGGCCTTGGGCGGCCAGGTAGAGGGCACGGGACGGGGGGTCGGTGGTCTCGGGGGCGGCGAGGGCCAGTTCGCGGGCTGCTTCCTCTAGGTCGCCCCTGTGACGGGCCAGGTCGGCCAGGAGGACGCGGGCCAGGGCTATTTGATGCGGCGATGTCGTGTCGGCCAGAACGTCCTGTAGCTCGGCTTGGGCCTTGTCCAGGTCTCCGCTGTGGACTCGGATCATGGCCAGCCAGATCTGCTGCTGGTTGTCGGCACCCAGTTCGCGGATGAGTTCCGTCGACTCTTCCAAGGCGGCGGCTGCGGCGTCGAAGTCTCCTGTGGCGGAGTGGGCGAACGCGGCGGAGGCCAGGGAGATGGACAGCCCCCAGCGGTCGCGCGATTCGCGGAAGGCGGTCACGGCGTTGCGCAGGTCCTGGCGGCCTTGTGCGGCGGTGCCCGTTTGGGCGCCGTGGAGGAAGGAGCGGATCAGCCAGGTCATGGCGCGCGTCCAGGGGTCGGCGTGCGCCAGGTGCGGGTCCAGGGCTTGGACGCCGCCCTGGATGTCTCCTGTGGATAGGGCTTTCAGTGCCTGGACGTGGGCTCCGGTCGGGTCGTCCAGGGGTGGTGCGTCCGGGAAGTCCTTCGCCTGTGCCAGTTCACCGGCGAAGCTGGCGTTGAAGAGGAAACCCGCCAACGCCGTTAGGCGCCGGCTGCTTGTGCCTGGCATTTCCAGGACGGTGCGCAGCCGGTTGGTGGCTTCTGTGTGGTCGCCGTGGATCGTCCAGTAGAGGCTCAGGGCGGCGCCCAGGCGGACGGCGGAATCGGTGTCTCCCGAGTCGCAGGCCCGGTGCAGGGCGGCGAGGAGGTTGTCGCGTTCGGCGTCCAAGCGGTTGAGCCAGACGAGTTGTTCGGGGCCTCGCAGGTGGGGTTCGGCGAGTTCGGCCAGGGTCAGGAAGCACGAGACGAACGCATCCTGGGACGCCCCGAAGCGGTCGGTCTCGGCCAGGCGTTCCAGGCCGTATTCGCGGATCGTGTCCAGCATCCGGTAGCGGGTGCCGTCGAGCTGGAGCAGGGACTTGTCGACCAGGGCGTCCAGGGTTTCCAGCGCGATTCCCACGTGCTGGGCGCTGGACGGGGAGAACGTGGCGGGGAAGACGGCGAGGCGTTCGGCGGCGTCACGTTCGGCGGCGGTGAGGAGGTCCCAGCTCCAGGCGACGACGCCGCGGAGCGTGCGGTGGCGGGGCAGGGCGGTGCGGTTGCCGCCGGTCAGCAGGCGGAAGCGGTCGTCCAGGCGGGCGGCCAGGTGTTCCAGTGGCATGGAGCGCAGGCGGGCCGCGGCCAGTTCGATCGCGAGCGGGAGGTTGTCGAGGCGGCGGCAGATGGCGGGCACGTGCGGGCCGGAGGCGAATCCGGGGCTGGCAGCGCCGGCTCGGTCTACGAAGAGGCGGCTCGCCTGGTCGTCGTCCAGCGGCGGGACGGGGCACAGCGTCTCGCCCGCCATGGCGAGCGGTTCGCGGCTGGTGGCGAGGATCGTCAGGTCCGGGCAGCGGCCCAGCAGCTCGTGCGCGAGCCGGGCGGCGGCGTCGATCACGTGCTCGCAGTTGTCGAGGATGATCAGGGTCTCGGCCGGCGACAGGGATTCGGCGAGGCGCTGGACGACGTCGGCGGAGCGGCCGGGTTCGTGCAGGTCGAGTGCGGCGGCGACGGCGTAGGGGACCTCGTCCGGGTCCGTCACCGGGGCCAGCTCCACCAGCCAGGCGCCGGCGGCGACCGTGGTGGCGAGGCGGGTCTTGCCGACGCCGCCTGGGCCGACGAGGGTGACCAGGCGGTTCCCGGCCAGCAGGCCGCGAAGCCGGGCGCGCTCCCGTTCGCGTCCGACGAAGCTGGTCAGGGGCGCGCGCACGTTGCCGGAGGCCGGTCTCTTGTTCCCCAGGACGGTCAGGTAGAGGTTCTGGAGCTCGGGCCCGGGGTCGGTGCCCAGTTCGTCGGCCAGGAACCGCCGGTACTCGTCATAGGCGGTGAGGGCCTCGGGCTGCCTGCCGTCCGCGAAGAGGGCCCGGATGCGCAGGTGGCGGAGCCGCTCGCGGTACGGGTGCGCGGTCGTCAGCCCGTCCAGTTCCGCGATGAGGGCGGACGGGGCAGTGCCCCCGTTCAGGGCGGCGTCCAGGCGATCCTCTTGGACGTTCAGGCGCAGCTCGTCCAGCCGTACGGCGGCGTTGGCGGCGAAGGGGTGGCGCGGCGCGGCGTCGGCGAGGGCCTCGCCCCGCCACAGCTCCAAGGCCGCTGTGAGCAGCGTGAGGGCTTCGCCGGGTCTGCCGCCGCGGAGGGCCTGGCGGCCTTCGTGGGCGAGGGTCTCGAAGCGGCGCGCGTCCACCGCTTCGGAGGGGAGGTCCAGGCGATAACCGGCGGGCAGGGAGAGCAGTGCCGAGCCGTCGGGAAGGGCACGGCGAAGCCGGGCGACCAGCGAATGCAGGGCGTGCGGCGGATTGTCGGGACCGTCCTCGGCGGACGGCCAGAGCGCGTGGCAGAGGGCGTCGACCGTGACCACGCGCCCGGCGTCCAGGGCCAGGCGGATCAGCAGCGCGCGAAGCCGCGCGCCGCCGATCCGCACAACGGTGCCGTCGCCGGCCGTCACCTCAAGAGGGCCCAGGATGCCGACGCGCATAGGCCCACTGTGCCACTGAGTCAGCCGGTACCGGCGCGCGCGGCCTCCTTCTCCTTCTTCGCGATGAACTCGGTACGGCAGCCCTCGCAGCAGAACCCGTACAGCGTCCCCTCGTGCTCCAGGGCCGGGGCCTTGCCGAGCTCGACGAGCATGCCGCACATGGGGTCCATGAGCGCCTTGCCTTCGGCGTAGGCCTGCCTGAGGGGATCGTTCATCATCTCGACGAGTTCGGCGGACGTCATCGGCTTGCCCTGGACACCGATGCTCCCTTCCGGAACGCCCAGGACGTGCATCTGGACGACGGCGTCCGGGGCGACGTCCGTGATCGCCTTGGTGAAAGCGCCGATGATGTGCGCGCTGATGTCCTTGCGCCAGGGCCCGGGCGCGTGAACGCGCACCATGTAGGGGGACGGGTCGCCCGGCCCCACCGGGCGCTCGCCCACCACCCATGTTTCCGGCCGGTGCACCACGACGTGGAACTGGGACGCGAAGATGCCCGCGGACGGCCCTTCCATCTCCTCTTCCGCGTCGTGGGCGGTGTGGCGCAGCAGGCTCTGCGCCACCCGCCGGCACTGATCGGCGTCGAGGGCGTTCTGAGGTACGAAAAGTTCGATGAACAGCATGCGGGCCACGCTGCCTGGGCTGTCTGTCAGACGGCTCGCAGACCGCTGTCAAGCGGCGGGCCCGTTCAGGGCGGACCCGCCACCTGTCACCTCGTCAGGACTGCCATGGGAAGCGGTCGGAGAAGGCGGGTTTGAGGTCGTCAAGCCAGGCGGCCTCGGGGTCGTACTTGGCGAAGAACGGTTTGCCCACGAGTTCGGAGTCGCGGCACTGGATGAAGTGCAGGGCGAAGACCTTCTCGCCGAACAGGTCCAGTACCCCGTCCACGCAGACCTTGCCGGGCGTGGCCGACATGGACGGGCCGCGGACCGTACGGGAGAGGCCCGAGACGTCCTTGTAGGCGTCCCGGAAGATCTCGTACGCGCGCCCGAGCGGGACCGCGAAGTAGTCCTGCGGGCCGGTGTCCCGCTCCACGAACATGTAGTAGGGCACCATCCCCATCCGGGTCTGGGTGCGCCACATGGTGTTCCACACCCCGGGGTCGTCGTTGATCGTGCGGATCAGCGGCGCCTGGGTGCGGATGACGGCGCCGGTGTCGCGGATGCGCCGGATCGCCTCGGTGACCACCAGCGGCTCCAACTCGCGCGGGTGGGTGAAGTGCGCCATGAAGGCCAGGTTCTTCCCGGACTCCGCGACCTGCTCGAAGAGCCGGAGCATGCCGTCGGCGTCGGGATCGGTGACGAACTTCTGCGGCCAGTAGGCCAGCGACTTGGTGCCGATCCGGATCGACTCCAGCTGCTCGATGTCCAGCAGCGGCTCGACGTAGCGGCGCAGCACCCCCTCGCCCATGATCATGGCGTCGCCGCCGGTGAACAGCACGCTGGTCACCTCGGGGTGGGCCAGCACGTAGTCGCGGAGCTGCTGGGAGTCGTCCCCGGCCATCTTCAGGTCCGGTTCGCCGACGAACTGCGCCCAGCGGAAGCAGTAGGTGCAGTACGCGTGGCAGGTCTGGCCCTGCTTGGGGAAGTACAGCACGGTCTCGTCGTACTTGTGCTGCAGCCCGGGGATCCTGCCGTCGCCGAAGCTGGGGATGTTGAGTTCCATCTGCCCGGCGGGATGGGGGTTGAGCCCCATCCGGACCTCGCGTGCCACGGCGTCGATCTCGGCTTTCGGTGCCTCCTTCCGGAGCAGGTCGGCCAGCCGTGCGACGTCCGCGGCAGGCAGCATGTCCGGCATCGGGAAGACCAGCCGGTAGATGGGGTCGTCCGGGGCGGCCGACCAGTCGATGAGCTCCTCGATGACGTAGGCGTTGGTCCGGAACGGCAGGACCGTGGCGACGGCCCGGGTCTCCAGCCGTTCCCGCTCGGACAGCCCTGCCCGGGCGGTGAGCTCGTCGAGGTGCTTCGCCGTGAAGGCGCGGAACTTGCGACCGGAGGATCGCATCGCGGGAGCCGCGTCGTTCACCAGTGTCACGTGTTGGGTCTCCTTGAAGTAGCGGGGCACGCGCGTACCCTGGGGCCGCGCGTCGTCACGGACGATGATCCCTTTGGCCCAGGCCACCCCCATTGAAGCGCCTGAACCCTCACTATGCCGAATATCTACCCTTATGCCGGTACAAAGATGCTGGTCAACCCCTGACAAGACAAATCGCCTCTAGATGGGCGTGTCGGACTTTTGCCCACTTTTGACTCTTGCGGGACGTGAGCGACGCCCGCGTCCGACGCACTCGCCCTCACCCCTATGCTGCGAGTAGCTCGACCGGAACTCAGGGTGAGGAGCCCAGGTGAAAGCGTCAAGGAAACCGGACGGACCCGGTTCCACTCCCACCCTCACGGCAGGACTGGCCCTGGTCGCCGCGGTCGCCTACAGCTCCTTCTTCCTGGAGCACTGGCTCAGCCCGTCCCAGGACAGCATCAACGCCTACGTCAGCGAACTGTCCGCAGCCGACCAGCCCTACCACGCCGTCTACAGCGGCGGCGACTTCGTCACCGGCTCGCTGGCCGTCACCGTCGCGATCATCGCGCTGACCACGCTGCGGCGGCGCCCCTGGGCCGTCGTCGGCTGGATCTTCCTGGCCCTGTTCGGGCTGTGCGCCATCGGCGACGCGGTCTTCCCCCTCGACTGCGCGCCCAGCCTGGAAAGCTTTTGCGCCCTGCGCGAACGCGCCGAGCAGGTCAGCTTCTCGCACTCCTTCCACGCGGTGACCAGCAGCCTCGTGATCATCTTCGGGGTGGTCGCGCTGTTCTCCCTGTCCATCGCCGCCCGCCGTTACGGCTGGTGGCCCGCGCTCGCCCGCTGGGGCTGGCTGCTGGCCGTCATCGAGATCGTCTGCGCAATCGGTACGCTGCTGGCGATGGTGCTGGGCCGGTGGCTCGGCATCATCCAGCGGCTCCAGATCAGCATCCTGATCCTGGGCCTGCTCACCATCGCCTGGGCGCTGTACGCCGAACGGCGCGGGAACCGCGCCGAGGCCGGCGGCACTCCCCCTGCACGCGAGAGGGCACCCCATGAGAAGGCAGACGGCACGGACAGCCGAGCAGCATGAGAAGGCGGGCGGCGTGATGGCGGACACCTCCGTCAGGGTCGCGAACGCCGGCGGCGAACAGGTTCACCTCGTCGACACCGGCCGCCGCGACGGCCCCCCGCTGCTCATCGGCTCCGGCCTCGGCGGCGCCTGGTTCGACTGGGACCCCACCGTGGAACTGCTGCGCGCCGAACACCGCACGGTCGTCTACGACCGTCCGGGGCTCGGACGCAGCCCCGCCGCGCACGCGCCGCCCAGCCTGCGCCGGGACGTCCAGATCATGGCGGACCTGGCCAAGGAGATCGGCGCCCCGGTGACCGTCCTGGCGCACTCCATGGGCGCCTTCGCCGCCGAGGCCCTCGCCCGGCTGCACCCCGAACTGCTGAACGGCCTGGTCCTCGTCGACCCCAGCTACGAGCGCGACCCGTGCGCCGGGCCCCGCGTCGCCGCCGCCCTCACCCCGCTGACCAAGACGCTCGGCGGCGCGCTGGGCGTCACCCGGATCGCCCGGCTCGGCGCCCCCGCCGCGCGGCGGCTCGTCCTGCGCTTCACCAGCGACCGCGACGACACCGTCCCGGCCGCGACCGTCCGGGACGTCTACGGCCGCGGCACGGTGATCGGCACCATCGCGGCCGAGGAACTGGCCTACCGGGAGATGGCCGCCGACCTGGCCGCGCTCCGCGACCGCCGCCCGTTCCCCGACCTGCCCCTGGTCGTCCTCACCGCGCTCGGCGACGTACGAGGGCCCGGACGCGCCCAGGACTGGGCCGAAGGACACCGGCGGCTCGCCGCCATGAGCCCGCGCGGCGAGCAGGTCGAACTCCCCGGCGCCAAGCACATGCTCCAGCTCGACCGTCCGGACGCGATCGCCGCCGCCGTCGCCCAGGTGCTCCATTGATCCGGCGCGCCCTGGTCTGCGCGCTGCTCGCGGTGCTCCCCCTCGCGCTGTCGGGCTGCGAGATGATGCAGCACATCTCCGAAGGCGCCTACCGGAACGCCGTCGCCGACGGCACCATCGCCGAACTGGACGAAATCGGCGTACGGATGGACCGGCGCCCCGACTGCACGATGCCCGAGACGGGCAGCGAATCGATCGTCCGGGTGCACTGCACGGGCCGTACCGTCACCGGCGCCCGCGTCGTCGTCACGGGCGACGCCACGGCCGCCGACACCGCCCGCCCCCGGGAGTCGTACACGGTCACTGTGAACGGCCACCACCTGGTCCGCAAGGACTGCCTGGGCCGCGGCTGCCGGTAGCCCGATCTTCGAGGCCGGGCAAGGACTTGCCATGAGCCGCGGAAAACCTCGGGCGGCGGCGCATGCGCGCCCGCTCCCGGGCGACCTACGTCCTGTGAAGATCACGCGAGTGAGGGTTCTGGTCGCCGGGATCACCGGCCTCGTCCTGGCCGGCGTCGCGGCCGGGATCGCCTACGTCCTCCTGACCGACTCCAAGGAACTGCGCTACCCGACCCAGGCGGCCCTGCGCGCCTCGCTCGCCGGCAGCGCGACCGACGAGCTGCGCAAGCGGGGCATCACCCTGGGCAAGGCGCTGTCATGCCAGGACATGCCGGGCTGGAACAAGCTGAAGCTGCGCGCGGGCTGCCACGGCACCACCGCGGACAAGCGCGCCGTCCAGGTCATCGGAACCGGCGAGGACCGCACCAAGGCGCACCACTACACGATCCTCGTGGACGGCCGCCCGGTCGTGCAGAACGCCGACTGCCTGGGCAACGACTGCCGCCTGAAGGCCGACTGAGCGCAGGACCGGGGGGTGTGGGGGGTCGGCCCCCCACAAATGAAAGGATGCGGTGAGCTGCCTTATTGCGGCCATCGACGTACTTTCACCCACTTGGAGCCGCCATGACCGGCACGGGCGGGCCTTCGCGCCCGGCGCCGGACCGTCCCGCGCCCGTCGCCGTCGACACCATGGGCGGCGACCACGCCCCCGAGGCGGTCATCGAGGGGGCGGTGGCGGCCGTCCGCGCGCACGGGGTCCGGCTGGTCCTGGTCGGGCAGGCCCCGCGGATCCGCCGCGAGCTGGACCGGCATGGCATCGTCGGCGAGATCCCGATCGTGCACGCCGACGAGGCCCTCGACATGGGCGAGGGCGCGCTCGCCGGGTGGCGCAAGCCGCGCTCGTCCATCGCGATCGCCTGCCACCTGATCAAGCAGGGCCGGGCGTCCGCGCTGGTCTCGGCCGGGACGACCGCGGGGGTGGTCGCCACGGCCCGGCTGCGGCTCAAGGGCCAGCAGGGCGTGCTCCGGCCGGCGATCGCCGTGACGCTGCCCACCCGGCCGCAGCCGACCGTCCTGCTCGACTCGGGCGCGACCGCCGACGTCAAGCCGGAGACGCTGGTGCAGTTCGCGGCCGTGGGCACCGCGTACGCGCAGATCCTGCTCGGCCTGCCCCGGCCCCGGGTCGGGCTGCTGAACATCGGCGCGGAGGCGGGCAAGGGCGACAAGGTCACCAAGCGGGCGTACGAGCTGCTGTCCGGCGGGCAGCACGGCGTCGAGTTCGCCGGGAACGTGGAGGGCCACGACCTGCTGGCCGGCACCGTCGACGTCGTGGTCACCGACGGCTTCACCGGGAACGTCGCGCTGAAGACCATGGAGGGGACGGTGCGGATGGCGCTCTCCGAGCTGCGCGAGACGATGTCCGGCAGCCGCACCGCCCGGTTCGGGACGCTGCTGCAGCGCCGCAGGCTGCTGTCGCTGCGCGACCGGCTCGACGCGGAGACCTACGGCGGCGGGGTGCTGCTCGGCCTGAACGGCACCGTGGTGATCGCGCACGGCGCGTCCCGGGCCCGTGCCATCACCTCCGCCTGCCTGCTCGCCCACGATCTGGCCGCCGGACGGATCGTCGACCGGATCCGGGAGCAGATCGCCGCGACCCGCACCCCGTCGAGGCTGGGACGGCTCATGCACGGCGACAAGGACAAGGAGCCGCCGGCCAAGGCCGAGGAGCGGGAGCGGGAGCCGGAGACGGGCGAGCAGCCCCCCGTCCAGGAGGCCGGCGACGCTCCGGAGCGCACCGCCGAGGCCGCCGAGCAGGGCCCGTCCGAGCGTTGATCGCAGGATCCGCGGAAATGCGTTAGCGGACGCACCCCGCCGCGCCGATAACCTTGGGGCATGCCCGATCCGCAACTCGTCATCGCCGCCCGGGTCCAGGCCGCGCTCGCCGCCGCCTTCGGACCGTCGTACGCGGACGCCGACCCGGTCATCCGGCCGTCGCAGTTCGCCGACCTTCAGGCCAACGTCGCCCTGCCGTTGGCCAAGAAGCTGGGCCGCAAGCCGCGAGAGGTCGCCGCGGAGATCGTCGAGCGGCTGGACGTGGCCGATCTGACCTCGGGCGTCGAGGTCAGCGGGCCGGGCTTCGTCAACATCACGTTCAAGGACGACTGGATCGGCGCGCAGGCGCAGCGGGTGCTGGAGGACGAGCGGCTCGCCGTCCCGGCGGCCGCGGCGCCGCAGAAGGTCGTGGTGGAGTACTCCTCGCCCAACGTCGCCAAGGAGATGCACGTCGGGCACCTGCGGACGACGATCGTCGGCGACGCCATCGCCCGGATCCTGGAGTTCCTCGGCCACGAGGTGGTCAGGGACAACCACGTCGGCGACTGGGGCACCCCGTTCGGCATGCTCATCGAGCACCTGCTGGACCTCGGCGAGGAGGCGGCCGCCAGCGACGACTCCTCGGTCAGCGACCTGACCGCCTTCTACCAGGCGGCCCGGGCCAAGTTCGACTCCGACGAGGAGTTCGCCGGCCGGTCCCGGCAGCGGGTCGTCGCGCTCCAAGCCGGCGACCCGGAGACGGTGCGGCTCTGGCAGGTCCTCGTGGACGCCTCCAAGCGCTACTTCAACACGGTGTACGAGCGGCTCGGCATCACGCTGACCGACGCCGACATCAAGGGCGAGAGCTTCTACAACGACATGCTCGCCCCGACCGCCGAGGAGCTGGAGGCCAAGGGCATCGCGGTGATCAGCGACGGGGCGCTGTGCGCGTTCCCGCCCGGCTTCACCGGCCGGGAGGGCGAGCCGCTCCCGGTGATCATCCGCAAGAGCGACGGCGGCTTCAACTACTCCACCAGCGACCTGGCCACCGTCCGGTACCGGGTGGACACCGAGCACGTCGACCGGATGGTCTACGTGGTGGGCGCGCCGCAGTCGCTGCACTTCCAGATGGTGTTCGCGGTGGCCCGGATGGCGGGCTGGCTGGACGGCGGGACCGTGGCCGAGCACGCCGAGATCGGCAACGTGCTGGGCACCGACGGCAAGATCCTGCGCACCCGGGCCGGCGGCACCGTGAAGCTGATCGAGCTGCTGGACGAGGCCGTCGAGCGGGCCGGCGTCGAGTACGACAAGATCCAGCGCGAGGAGGGCTTCGACGAGGCGACCCGGGCGTCGATCGTCGAGGCGGTCGGGATGGGCGCGGTCAAGTACGCCGACCTGTCGGTGGCGCGCGACAGCGAGTACATCTTCGACTTCGACCGGATGATCGCGTTCAGGGGCAACACCGGCCCCTACCTGCAGTACGCCGCGGCCCGGATCCGGTCGATCTTCCGCAAGGGCGGGCTCGCCCCCGAGGACGCCGCCGGCCCGATCGTCATCGGGCACGAGGCCGAGCGGGCGCTGGCGCTGCACCTGCTGGGCTTCGGCGCGGCACTGGAGCAGGCCGCGGCGAACGCCGAGCCGCACCGGCTCGCCGGCTACGTCTTCGAGCTGGCGTCGGTGTACACGACGTTCCACGAGAACTGCCCGGTGCTGAAGGCGCCCGACGAGGAGACGAAGGCGTCCCGGCTGGCGCTGTGCGCGGCCACGCTGCGCACCCTGGTCACCGGCCTGGGGCTGCTGGGCGTCCCCACGCCCGAGCGCATGTGAGGTCTCGCCCGGGTCAGACGGAGGCGTCGGCGCGTTCGCGGACGACGGTCGCGCGGACCGCCGGCACGATCTCCAACGCGAAGGTCTCCAGGTACTCCGGGTCGCCGTCGAACAGGAACGAGTCGACGCCGCATCCCAGGGCCAGCTCGGCGATCTCGCCGGCCCACCGGGCGGTGTCGCCGCCGACGAGACCGGACGAGCCGTCGAGGATGTAGATCCGGCGGATCTCCGCCGGATCGCGTCCCGTATACCGGGCCGCCTCGTCGATCCGCCGCTGCGCCTCCACCAGCCTTCCGAGCGGGACGCTCGCCGACGACGCGATCCAGCCGTCCGCGACCCGTCCCGCCAGCTCCAGCGAGCGGTTCCCGGTCACGCCCAGCCACACCCCGACGGGGTGCGCCGGCACCGGTCCCGGTACCGCCCCTGCCAGCCGGTAGTGCTCGCCGTGGAAGTGCACGCCGCGGTCCCCGTCCCACAGCGACCGGATGACCAGCACCGCCTCTTCCAGCGCGGTGCGCGCCTCCCCGGCCGTCAGACTCGGCCCGCCGTACGCCTCGATGCCGTCCCGGGAAGCGCCCGCGCCGAGCCCCAGATCGACGCGTCCGCCGCTCACCAGGTCCAGCGTCGCCATCGCCTTGGCCAGCAGGGCCGGCGGCCGCAGCGGCAGGCACGAGACCGCCGGGAACACCCGGATCCGTTTCGTGGCGCCCAGCACGGCCGCCATCAGGCTGTGCGCGTCCACGGACCGCGGCCGGTACGGATGATCCTGGATGCCCAGCAGGTCGAGCCCGTACCGGTCGGCCCGGCGCGCGATGTCGAGCAGCGGCGCATCCGCCTCCGGCCTCAGGAAGTACCCGAACCGCAGGCGCCGCTCATGGCCGCCCATGGCTACTGCAGATAGCCTTCGACTTCGCCCGGCGGACGGACCTCGGCCTCGTCGGGGTCCTGCCCCGCGCCGAGCCGCGCCCGGCGCTGCCGGAGCAGGTCCCAGCACTGGTCCAGGGCCACCTCCAGCCGTTCCAGCCGGACGCGCTCCTGTTCGTCGGTCAGCTCCCCGCGCTGGTGCCGCTCCCGCAGCCGCTGCTCGTCGGCGACGAACTCGCCGATGTGCGCCAGGATCTCCTTGTCGTCCATGTGCTCCTCCGCTGATCTGTCGCGGCGGGCATGCCCGGCGAAGCCCCGTCCCCCACGTGCGCGGCCGCGCCGCGCCGGCGGGATGGGGCTCCGCCGCCGGGAACCGGCCCTCAGCCGTTCCGAGCGCCGCGCCCGGTGATGCCCATGAGGAATCCGCCGCTGGTCTCCGTCGAGTGCTGCATCGAATTCGGCTCGGTCTTGGGCTCGACCAGCGGCGCCGGGGCCGCCGGCTTGGACCGCGACGTCGCACGGGCTGTGCCGGAACTCCGCGTGCCCGAGGAGCCGCGTGCACCCGAACTCCGTGTGCCGGAGTTCTTGGACGCGGTGCTCCGGGTGCCCGTGCTCCGCGACCGGGCTGCGGTGCTCCGCGTGCCCGTGCTCCGCGTGCCCGTGCTCCGCGTGCCCGTGCTCCGCGTGCCCGTGCTTCGCGTGCCCGTGCTTCGTGTGCCCGTGCTTCGTGTGCCCGTGCTTCGTGTGCCCGTGCTGCGCGAGGCCGTGCTCTTGGTCGCGCGCGTCCCCGTGCTGCGGGACGCGCTCGCACGCGTACCGGTGCTCCGGGTACCCGTGGCGCGTGTGCGCGTGCCCGTGGCGCGGGTGCCGGCGGCGCGCGTGCGCGTGCCCGCGGCGCGGGTCGTGGTCGCCCGCGGCGTCGCCTTGCTCGTCGTGGTGATGGCCTTCGCCGCGGCGTTCATCGCCTTGGACGCGTCGGTCATCGCCTTCGTGGCCGTGGTCATCGCCCTGGTCATGGCCGTCATGGCCTTGGCCGAGGACGTGGCCTTGGTCGCCACCGACTTCATCTTCGTCGCGGCCGCCTTCGCCTCGCTCGCCGCCTTGGTGACCTTGGTCGCCGCGGCCGCCGAGCTCCGGCTCGTCGCCGCCGTCGTGCGGGTCGTGGTCCTCCCCGTCGTGCTCTTGCGCGCGGTCCCGGACGTGCTCGCGCGCGTCGTGCCGCCCGTGGTCCTGCGCGCGGTGGTGCCACGGCTCGACGCCGTGCCCGCGCGCTTGGTCGTGCCCGCGGACTTGGACGCGGTGCCCGTGGTCCTGCGGACGGTGGTCCGTGCCGCCGTCGCCCTTGCCGCGCTCGTCCGCTTGGGCGTCGCGCGCTTGGCGGCACTGCCGCTCTTCGTGCTCGTCGTACGCGCGGCCGTACCTCGGCGCGACGTCGTACGCGATGTCGTCTTGGTAGGCACTGATCTCCCCCCCGTGATGATCAGTTTCGGGGAGATCTATTCCACAGATCGTGCCGCTCTACACGCATTTCCGCTGATGAAGGCTCAGATGCCCACCGGATGCCACACGGTCTTGGTCTCCAGGAACGCGGTCATCCGCCCCGTTCCAGGCTCATCGGCCCAGTCCGTGACCTCTGGCCGCAGCACCCGTTTGAGGTTCCCCGCGGCCGCCTCCTCCAGCGGCTGGACCTGCTCCGCGGAGACTCCGGCCAGGTCGAGCGCGTTGACGTCCATGTGCGAGGCCAACCACGGCGCCAGCTCCGCACGCCGCCCGGTCAGCACGTTGACCACCCCGCCTGGCAGGTCGGAGGTGGCCAGCACCTCGGCCAGCGTGATGGCCGGCAACGGCGCGGGCTCGGAGGCCACCAGCACGCAGGTGCTGCCGGACACGATGACCGGCGCCAGCACCGACACCAGCCCCAGCACCGCCGAATCCGGCGCGATGACCCCGACGACCCCGGTCGGTTCGGGCGTGGAGAAGTTGAAGAACGGCCCCGCCACCGGATTGGCCGACCCGTTCACCGCCGCGAGCTTGTCGGCCCACCCCGCGTACCACACCCACCGGTCGATCGCCGCGTCCACCTCGGCCACCGCGGCGCTCTTGCCCAGCCCTGCGGCGCGCAGCTCGTCGACGAACTGGGCGTGCCGTCCTTCCAGCATCTCGGCGACTCGGTAGAGGATCTGGCCGCGGTTGTAGGGGGTGCGCCCGGACCAGCCGCCGAACGCCTTGCGGGCGGCGACGACCGCATCGCGCACGTCCTTGCGGGAGGCACGGGAGGCGTTGGCCACGAAGCGGCCCTTGGCGTCGTTGACCACCAGCGTCCTGCCGGATTCGGAGCGGGGGAAGGCGCCCCCGATGAACAGCTTGTAGGTCTTGCGCACGCTCAACCGTTCAGACATGCAGGTAGGCCTCCAGCCCGTGCCGGCCGCCCTCACGGCCATATCCCGACTCCTGGTAGCCGCCGAAGGGAGAGGCCGGGTCGAACTTGTTGAAGGTGTTGGCCCACACCACCCCCGCCCGCAACCGCTGCGCCGTCCACAGGATCCGCGAGCCCTTCTCCGTCCAGATCCCGGCGGACAGGCCGTACGGGGTGTTGTTGGCCTTGGCCACCGCCTCCTCGGGCGTGCGGAACGTCAGCACCGACAGCACGGGCCCGAAGATCTCCTCCCGCGCGATCCGATGCGACTGCGCCACCCCCGTGAACAGCGTCGGCGCGAACCAGAACCCCCGCTGCGGCAGCTCGCACGGCGGCGCCCACCGCTGCGCGCCCTCCTGCTCCCCGACCTGTGACAGGTGGCGGATCCTCGCCAGCTGCGCGGCCGAGTTGACCGCTCCGACATCGGTGTTCTTGTCCAGCGGATCGCCGACCCGCAACGTGCCCATCCGCCGCTTCAGCGACTCCAGCAGAGGCTCGGCGATCGATTCCTGCACCAGCAGCCGCGACCCCGCGCAGCACACGTGCCCCTGGTTGAAGAAGATCCCGTTCACGATCCCCTCCACCGCCTGGTCCAGCGGCGCGTCGTCGAAGACGATGTTGGCGGCCTTGCCGCCCAGCTCCAGGGTGAGCCGCTTGGACGTGCCCGCGACCGCGCGGGCGATCTGCCGTCCCACCTCCGTCGACCCGGTGAAGGCCACCTTGTCGATGCCGGGATGCTCCACCAGCGCCCGGCCCGTCTCGCCCGCACCGGTGACGATGTTGACCACGCCCGGCGGCAACTCCGCCTGCCGGCAGATCTCCGCGAACGCCAGCGCCGTCAACGGAGTGGTCTCCGCCGGCTTGAGCACCACCGTGTTCCCGCACGCCAACGCCGGCGCGATCTTCCAGGCCAGCATCAGCAACGGGAAGTTCCACGGAATGACCTGCCCCGCCACGCCCAACGGGCGCGGATCGGAGCCGAACCCGGCATGACCCAGCTTGTCGGCCCACCCCGCGTAGTAGAAGAAGTGCGCCGCCACCAGCGGCAGGTCCACGTCCCGCGACTCGCGGATCGGCTTGCCGTTGTCGATCGACTCCAGCACCGCCAGTTCCCTGGACCGCTCCTGGACGATCCGAGCGATCCGGAACAGGTACTTGGCCCGCTCCCGCCCCGGCATCGGGCCCCACACCGAGTCGAACGCCGTGCGCGCGGCCGCCACCGCGCGGTCCACATCGGCCGCGTCCGCGCACGCGACCTCCGCCAGCGGCTCCTCGTTGGACGGGTCGATCGACTTGAACGGCTCGCCGTGCCCGTCGGTGAACTCCCCGCCGACGAACAGCCCGTACGAGGGCCGGATGTCGACGATGTCCCGCGACTCGGGCGCCGGCGCGTACTCGAAAACCATGGTCAGTCCAAGGTGAAGTAGTCGGGGCCGGAGTAGACGCCGGTGGCCAGCTTGCGCCGCTGCATCAGCAGATCGTTCAGCAGGCTGGAGGCGCCCAGCCGGAACCAGCGCGCCGTCAGCCAGTCCGGCCCGGCGGTCTCGTTCACCAGCACCAGATACCGGATCGCGTCCTTGGTGGTGCGGATCCCCCCGGCCGGCTTGACCCCCACCTGGCGGCCCGTCCGATCGCGGAAGTCCCGCACCGCCTCCAGCATCACCAGCGTGACCGGCAGCGTGGCCGCCGGAGAGATCTTCCCCGTCGAGGTCTTGATGAAGTCGGCACCCGCGCGCATCGCCAGCCACGAGGCGCGCCGGACGTTGTCCAGGGTGACCAGCTCACCCGTCTCGAAGATCACCTTCAGATGCGCGTCGCCGCAGGCGTCCTTCACCGCGACGATCTCCTCGAACACCTTGCCGTAGTCACCGGCCAGGAACGCGCCCCGATCGATCACCATGTCGATCTCGGCCGCCCCGGCGGCCACCGCCGCCCGCGTATCGGCCAGCCTGGCCTCCAAGGGCGCCCGGCCGGACGGGAACGCGGTCGCCACGCTGGCCACCCCGACCCCCGACCCGCGCAGCGCGTCGACCGCGACGGCGACCAGATCGGGATACACGCACACCGCCGCCACCTTGGGCACCGCCGGGTCCTCCGGATCGGGCTGGACGGCCTTGGCGCACAGCGCCCGGACCTTCCCCGCCGTATCCGCGCCCTCCAAGGTGGTCAGGTCCACCATCGAGACCGCCAGATCGATCGCCTCCGCCTTCGCCGAGGTCTTGATCGAACGGGCCGCCAACCGCGCCGCCCGCTCCTCCGCACCGACCTGGTCCACACCGGGCAGACCATGCAGGAAGGCGCGCAGCTCCGCCGCTCCGCCACCCGCGGTAAGAGTCTCCGTTGACACGCCCCCAGCATCGCCCACGGGCGGCTCCGGCACCAAACGCCCCTTGGGCGCACCGGGTCAGTGCGGATACTGCCGGGGCAGGCGGGCGCGGCCCGCGACCTCGTCCCTGAAGTCCTCGATGACCGAGCTGATCTGCCGCATCAACCGGGTGCCCTCAAGCCGCTCCAGATAAAGCGAACGGCGCGCGAGCCCGTCGAGGTCGACGGCGAAGTACATGGCCATCAGCGGGTTGATGAACAGCTCACCGCCGTCGGTACGCGACGTGAACCGCACGTTCCCGAACTGCCCCCGGACGGCCGCCGCGATCGAGCCGTTCACGATGCTCGGGCGATCCCGGGTCGCGGCATGCGCGTACTCGACCGCGTCCAGGTAGAGCGCCGCCTCCCTGCTGTCGCGCGGGATCGAGAACGCCCCGAGATAGGCCCCGGCGGCGTCCAGGGCCGCGAGGTTCTCCAGCACGAGCGAGTGATTGACACCGTGGTAGGCGTCCACGCCGAACCCCACGCACACGACGAGCTTCTCTCGGGACGACCGCCGAACTACGACTCAGCGCACTGTCAGACGTGGTAAGGAATTCGGTCCGCCGGGCCGATCAGGCCTGGAAGTTCGATTCTGACATCCTTGGGGAAGGGGGTGAGCACGTTGGCGTTGAGCCGCCGGTCGATGCTTTTGAGGTACTCCCGGGCCGACGCGTCGTCATCGTCTTCGAACATGTCGGTGAACCAGTTCTCGTCGGCCACCACGTGCTCGAACTGCTTCTTGGCGGTCCCGATCTCTTCGGCGGCCACCTGAGCGAGCGAACCGAGCGAACTGTAGGTGCCGGCCAACGGCAGGATGCCGTCGTAAATCTTCTTCAGCGCCCCCCGTGCAGCTTCTGCCGCGGAACCGCGCCAAACCTCATGTGTTTGCTTCGCGGTGGAGCCCAGCCTGCCTGCCAGCCAATCCAGGTCGTCGGCGATCTCATTCATTTTCTTCGAGAACTCGGTCATCGAGTTCTCGTCACCCGTCGCCAGCAGATCCCAGACCTGTTCCTTGGAGAGGCCGTCATAGTTGTGCTCCATCGCGAGGTTCTCGCTCTGCACGCGAAGGTAGGCGGCCGGATAGGAAGCAGTGACCTGGTAACCGTCCGCACGGCTGCTCCAGCTGCTTCTCTGCTGGCCGACACTCCAGGTGCGGGTGTCGGCAAGATGCCGATTCCAGAACGACTGCCTCGTCAGCCATTCGAAGTTGTCGGTGATATCGTAGGTCTCGCCGCTGGTGCCGATGCCGCAGGCGGCCACCACGCATTCGACCATCGCGTCGCTGCTGTAGCAGTACAGATCATCCGAAAAACCGCGGAACACCTTCGAAACCTGCTCGGCTCCGGCCCAGTTTCCGGCGTTGAAGGGGGGATTCTCAAAGGCCCCGGGAATATCCACCCCGAGTTCATTGAGGTCCACCACGAGACGCGTCGCTATCGCCCGCAATTCTCCGTGGTCAACCTCGTAACCCCCTCCCCCCTGACTGTCGAACTCAGGCCAACTCGGCACCTCCCGCTGCCCGATAGGCTCTTTCGTTGCACTCGGCCCAGAATCGGTCTGCGGGGTCACGCGCACGCCTCCTTCGCTTATTTTGAACGATCCTAGGTAACCGATCAAGCACTGACTGCGAAGGTCGGCGAATGGACGATGAATGTTAGACGTCGCGTTCCCTTCTTGCGGATGGCGGCGGCGCCGCGGCCGCCCGGTGGCCTGATCGGGACGTGCGCGCCGCGACCTGTGCCCGCAAGGTATACAGCGAGCGCCGCAGAAGACTCACCTGGCCGTTGCCTAGGGCTCCCGATCGTCATAGCGCTCACGGACGAACGAGGCGTCGAATTCACCTCACCCGAGGGGAAATGGGTGTGGGCACGTTGGCCGACGACCATCGATCCAGATCGGCCTGGACGCCCCGTGGTCGCCCGCAGGGCCGCCGGGCGGCAATGTTTTGCCAAATTTTGGCAATATAGGCTTTATACGGTCGATAGGCGGGATGGAGGTTGTCCGGGTTACGGTGTGGAACGTGGGTTTTGAGGGCTTTGATGGCGAAGCTGAGGCCCGTCTGCGGAAGACGGCACTGCAGCTCTTCGCGAGTCTCGGCTACGATTCGACCACCACGGACATGCTCGTCGAAGCCGCGGGAGTCGACCACGGGACCGTGCTGAAAGCGGGGGGTAAGTCCGGTCTCTACCGCGCGACCATGGAGTACACCAACGACCTTCTGACCAGGGCGACCCGTGAGGCGCTGGCCCGGGTGAAACCGGATGTGGACGGGTTGCACCAGCTGGTCGATTACCAACTGGACTTCTATTTCGAGCACCCAGAAGTGCTGTTCCTGTGGGCGCACCGCTCACTGTCGGACGCGGCGGACCTCACCGACATCGAAGAACGCTACAGCGCCCCTTTGCACGATCTCCTCGAAGAGGCCTTTGACGGCACCCAACTCCTGGATCGGACCGAGTACCGGCTGACGGCGAACGTCTTCAACTGGTGCCTGCGGGGATTCATGATCGGCGGTGTCCACCTGCTCGACGGATCCGTGCTCGGACCCGACGACCCCGGCCTGCGCGACGCCTTCCGCGCCTACATGCATCGCCTCCTCGACGCCATGCGCCCTGCCGGCGGCTACTGAGCGGACGGCGCTCGTCCGGTGCTGACCGGGTCGAAGGGGACCGGTTCTCGCCTGCCGCCGACGCGCCTCCCTCGACCGCGCAGCCGGCGACGAGGAGCGCGGCACAAAACCAAGCGCTCGCTTGACTGAATGCCCGCGGCACGCCAGCGTGGTCCTTGATCGGCGGCGCACGGGAGAGGGTCGATGGGACTGCTGGACGGGCTGCGCGTACTGGATCTGACCATGTGGCGGCCCGGGCCGTACGCCACCCAGCTGCTCGCCCAGCAGGGCGCGGACGTCATCAAGGTCGAGCCGCCCGGGGGCGAGCCGATGCGGATGTTCCGGAGCCACTTCGACCTGCTCAACCAGCACAAGCGCTCCATCGTGCTCGATCTGAAGACCGAGCACGGCCTGGCCCGGTGCCTGGAGCTGGCGGCCAGGGCGGAGGTGTTCGTGGAGGGGTTCCGGCCGGGGGTGGCGGACCGGCTCGGGGTCGGGCACGAGGCGGCGATGGCGGTCAATCCGAGGCTGGTCTACTGCTCGCTTTCGGGGTACGGGGCGGAGGGCGCGCTCTCGACGGTTCCCGGGCACGACGTCAACTACCGCGCGTACGCCGGGGCCCTCAAGGACGCCGGGCCGTCGCACGAGCTGCCCGTGGCCGACATGGCGGGCGCGACGATGGCCGCGTTCGCGGTCACGGCGGCCTGCCTCAAGGCGCGGGCGACCGGGATCGGGGAGCGCGTCGACCTGGGGATGGCGGACGTGATGGCGCACTGGGTCGGGACGGCGCCCGAGATGGCCTCCAGCACGGGAGGCGGCCCTGTCCCGGGCTATGGCGTGTACGCGACCAAGGACGGGCGCCGGATCGCGCTGGGCGTGGTGTCGGAGCAGCGGCTGTGGTGGGCCGCCTGCCGGGCGCTGGGCCTGCACGAGCACGCGGACGTGCCGTTCACCGAGCGGCTCGGACGGCTGCGCGAGCTGGACACGGCGGTGGCGGACGCGGTCGCGCGGCTCACCCGGGACGAGGCGGTCGATCTGCTGGACGCGGCGGGCGCGCCCGTGGCGCCGGTGCTGGACCGGGCCGAGATGATGGCGTCCCGGAACTTCCAGGCGCGCGGCGTGATCGCGGACGGGACCGTGGGCGCGCCGTTCCGTACCGCCGTCCACCATGGACTTTCCCCCAGCCCGGTCGCCGCCCTGGACGAGCACCGCGGCCAGGGGTGGTAGCCCCACCGAAATTCGTCCGGGTTTGTCGGACCCACCTGGCATCCTGGAGACGTGAGCGATGCGAACCGGGAAGCACAGCAGTGAAGCTCACGCATGGCCGAGCCGCCAGGCGAGGAGGCCGCGTGAGCGATGCGAGCCGAGCCGTCGGACGTGTGGGCGGGTCAGTGTGCAGCGCGTGACGGGCCGCCCCATGCTGGTCGGGCGGACGGTCGAGCTTGGGGATCTGGAAGAGGCGCTCGCGCACGCGCCGGGTGCGGTCCTGGTCGGCGGGGAGGCCGGGCTGGGCAAGACGCGGCTGATCCGCGAGTTCGCCGGCGCGATCGAGCGCGGCGCCGGGGGCGGGAACGCGCGCCTGCTGGTCGGCGGCTGCCTGGAGCTGGGCTCGGACGGCCTGCCGTTCGCGCCGTTCACGACCGTGCTGCGCGGGCTGGTCCGCGACATCGGCACCGGGGGCGTGGCCGAGCTGCTGCCCCGCGGCGACACCGCCGGGCTGGCCCGGCTGCTGCCCGAGTTCGGGGAGCCGGAGACCGACGCGGCGTCCGGGGAGGAGCGGGCGTGGCTGTTCGAGCTGGTGCTGATCCTGCTGGAGCGGCTGGCCGAGCGCGGCCCGGTCGTGCTGGTGATCGAGGACGCGCACTGGGCCGACCGGTCCACCCGCGACCTGCTGGCGTTCCTGGTGCGCAACTCCGACGCCGCGCCGCTGCTCATCGTGGTCACCTACCGCACCGACGAGCTGCACCGCACGCATCCGCTGCGGCCGCTGCTGGCCGAGCTGTCCCGGGTCGACCGGGTGCGGCGGCTGGAGCTGACCCGGCTGTCGCGCGGCGAGGTGGCCAGGTTGGTGGCCGGGCAGCTCGGCGAGGAGCCGTCCGCGGCGCTGGTGGAGCGGATCCACGCGCGTAGCGAGGGCAACCCGCTGTTCGTGGAGTTCCTGCTGGAGGCGGACGGCGGCGGCAAGCAGGGCGAGCTGCCCGAGTCGCTGCGCGACCTGCTGCTGGCGGGCTTCCAGCGGTTGCCGGAGGAGACCCAGGACGTGCTGCGGGACGCCAGCGGCGGCGGCACCCGCATCGAGCACGCGCTGCTGTCGGCCGTGTCGGGCCTGGACGACGCCAGGCTGACCCGGAAGCTGCGGCCCGCCGTCGCCGCCAACGTCCTGGTCGTAGACGGCGACGGTTACGCGTTCCGGCACGCCCTCATCCGCGAGGCCGTCCACGACGATCTGCTGCCCGGCGAGAACACCCGGTTGCACACCCGGTACGCGCAGGCGCTGGAGGACGATCCGGGCCTCGTCCCGGCGCGGCGGCTGTGGGTGGAGCTGAGCCACCACTGGCTGGCCGCGCACGACGTGACGTGGGCGCTGGTGAGCGCGTGGCGGGCGGCGGGCGAGGCGCGCAAGGCGCTGGCGTACGCCGAGCAGCTCGCGATGCTGTCGCGCGTGCTGGAGCTGTGGGAGCGGGTGCCGGACGCGGCCGACCGGATCGGCGCCGGCCACCTGGACGTGCTGGAGCAGGCGGCGACCGCGGCCGACCTGGCCGGCGAGTTCGAGCCCGGTATCAAGCTCGCCACCAGCGCGCTGAAGGCCATCGGCCTGGGCGAGGGCACCGGGCCGCGGCGCGCCGCGCTGCTGGAGTTGCGCGGCCGGATGCGCCACCAGATAGCCCGGCCCGGCTTCGTGGAGGACCTGCAGGAGGCGGTGCGCTGCATCCCGCCCGATCCGCCGACCGAGCTGCGCTCCCGGACGCTGTCGACACTGGCCGGCTACGTGCGTCTCACCACCGACATCGAGGTGGCGCGGCAGGCGGCGGAGGAGGCGCTGGAGATCGCGCAGCGGATCGGCTCGCTCACCGCCGAGGTGGACGCGCGCATCACGCGGTTCTGCGTCGACATCGACTACGACGCGGGCGAGGCGGCGCTGACCGAGGCGGAGGCCTTCGCGCAGCGGGCCGGGACTCCCCGCGTTCTGCTGCGGATGGCCGTGATCAAGTCGCACTTCCTGGAGGGCGCCGGCCGGCACGAGGCGGCCGTCGAGGTGGCGCACCGCGGCATGGAGCTGGCCCGCGAGTACGGTGTGGCCCGCACCCAGGGCGCCTTCCTGGGCATCAACCGGGCCGAGCCGCTGGTGTCACTGGGCCGCTGGGACGAGGCGCGCACCGTCCTGCGGCAGGCCGTGGAGCAGGACCCGGCGGTCACCACCCGCACCTCGCTGGGGGTGCTGGACGGGGAGATCGCGCTGTCCCGCGGGGACCTGGCCACCGCCCGGGACCGGCTGGCCGAGGCCCGCGAGATCATTGACCTGAAGATGCAGTGGCTGAAGGCGCAGGACTTCTTCGCCACGCTCCGGCTGGAGGCCCGGCTGCGGATGGCCGAGGGCCGGCCGCGGGAGGCGCTGGCGGCGGTGCGCCGCGTCGTCGACATGCCGGGCCTGCCCGATGACGGCCGGTTCGCCTGGCCGGTCCTGGTGGTGGGCGCGGCGGCGTGCGCCGAGCTGGGCGACGCCGCGACGATCGACGACAAGCCCGCGTTTCCGCAGATCCAGGCGCGGGTGGCGAACCTCGACACGCGCGGCCCGGCGCAGGAGGCCTACCGGCTGGCGTTCGAGGCGGAGGCCACGCGGGTGCGGGGCGAGGCCGACCCGGCGGTCTGGGACGCCGCGGCCGCCGCCTGGGAGGCGCTCGGCCGCCCGTTCGAGCGGGCGGAGGCGCTGCTGGGGGCGGCGGACGCGGCGCTGGCACGGGGCGAGCACGATCCGGCGGCCGAGCGCCTGGACCGTGCCGCGCGGCTGGCCGCCGAGCTGGCCGCCCACCCGCTCCGCGCGCGGATCGAGGAGACCGGGCTCCGGGTGCGCCGCCGGGACGAGGCGGCGCCGCTGGGCCTGACGCCGCGCGAGTTCGAGGTGCTGCGCCTGGTCGCGGAGGGGCAGAGCAACCGCGAGATCGCCGCGGCGCTGGTCATCTCGGTGAAGACCGCCAGCGTGCACGTCTCCAACATCCTGGCGAAGCTGGAGGTCGGGAGCCGGGGCGAGGCCGCCGCGACCGCCCACCGCCTCGCCCTCTTCAAGCCGTCCCGGACGGGCTGACGGCCGGTCGGTGCCGTCAGGGCCGTCCCGGGGCGGTCAGCGCGGGACGCGCGCGACGCAGAAGACGGTCTGCCCGAACGGCGGCCGGACGACCCGCTCGATGCCGCGGGTCAGCGGCACCACCGTACGGTCGTAGATCTTGACCAGGCGCGGGTCGGGGTAGCCGACGCTGCCCCGCCGCACCGCGACCCACCAGGCGATGCCGCCCAGGAAGTTGATCGGCTTGAGCACCTCCGGCAGCAGCCCGGCCTCGCGGACCGAGGCGGCCAGGGTGGCGGGGGTGTAGCGGGTCACGTGCCCGACCTTGCGGTCGAAGTCGCCGTACAGCTGCATGTAGCCGGGCACCCAGATGACGATCCGGCCGCCGGGCTCGGTGACCGCGGCCAGGTCGCGCAGGGCCTGCACGTCGTCCTTGATGTGCTCCAGGACGTTCATCATGACGACGGTGTCGACCTTCTGCCGGATGTTGACCTCGGCGGGCAGCTCCAGGTCGAGCACCTCGACGTCGTCGGCGTCGGCGTACCGCTTGCGCAGCTCTCCGACGCAGTAGGGGTCGTTGTCGCTGACGGCCAGGTAGTCGAGGCGGCCGCTGAACTGCTCGGAGAAGTGCCCCAGCCCCGAGCCGATCTCCAGCAGCGAGCGGCCGACGTGCGGGGCGACCGTCTCGTACTCGTATTTGCGGTAGTTGCGGGCCTCGTCACCGCCGAGGTGGTTCTCCAGCGCGCCCTCCCCGGCCGCCGGCTGGACGAGCTCCCCGTCCCCCGCGGTCGGCACTGCGCGCTGTGGACGTGGTTGTGAGCCGCTGCTCACGAGGTTGAGGAGGGTTCCGGTGATGGACTTCTTCTGACCTGGTGACTGCATTACTTCCCGCTCGCTGGGTGCGTTTCGGCGCTCGCTGGCGTTCCGCTTGGCGTTCGCCCGGCCGGCGGGCCGACATCTTCGCGTACACGGGCCGGCTCTCGGGCGCAAGGTCGGTCAGTCTATCCACAGGGACCGCGTCCAAGCGCCGCGGCCGTCGTTTTCGCCCTCCGACCAGCCCTTACCCGGACAGGCCCGGTTCAGCCCCGGGTGCCCGCCGTGGCCTGGCCGGGCGCGTCGGCGCCGCCGAGAAGATGCCAGGTCAGGTCGCTGTAGCGGGTGGCGTAGAGGTAGTCGCGGCAGGCCCGTTCGAGCGCGTTGGGACGCCGCGCGCGGACGGTCCCGAATTCGTCGGCGGCGGCGGTGAGCACGGCCTCCGCGATCGCGTCGACGGGCGCGTCGACCCCGAGGTCGGCGAGCGCGGGCGGCGCGGTCTCCTGTCCGCCGGACCGGACGCGGTGCCGCGCCTCGGGCCCGGCCGGGGTGACCTGCAGGGCGGTGTGGAGGAGTTCGGCGTGCCGGGTGCGCAGCCGCGCGGTCTGGAGGGTCCCGTTCCGGAGCGCCGGGGCCGGAGGGCCGAACCGTTCGACAGCCGTGGCCACGAGCGTGTCGAGATCGGTCGGCGCTCCGGAACGGGGGCCTGCGGGAGCCGTGGCGGACGCCCGCGCGTCGGCGCGGCCGGGCACGCCTCCGGCCGCGCGGACGAGGGTGAAGTTGAGCGTGCCCAAGCCGGTGGCGACCGCCGCGCCCCCGCTGGCCCGGCGCACGACGCGCACGCCGTCCTGGGCGCATCCGGCGACGTCGACGGCGCGGTCGACGTCCTGGAAGCGGCCGACGATCACGCTCGGGGCGTTCTGCCAGATCCTGAACAGCGTCGAGGTGCCGGAGCGGGCCAGCGCCTCGTCCAGCGCCAGATTCCAAGCCGGGTCGTGCGTGTCGTCGACGATCACGCTGAGCATGGACCCGGCCTCCTCTCCCTGTGCGATGTAAGCGTCGGGTGTCCCGTCACTGCATTCCTGCAACATATCCACCAAAGGCACCATTCACAGGCAGATAGTTTTCATATGGTGACACCGCGCGTACATTCCAGGCCGGGTGCGGGACGGTCAGCCGATGCGCCGGTGCACGCCGTACCGCTCGCTGGGGCCCGGCTCGGTCGGCGCGATCCACGGGCCGGGGATCGACGGGTCCAGCACGCCCTCCTCCAGCCAGGTGAACTCGCCCCCGAGGACCTGCTCGGCGAGCCTGCCGTCGAGGGCGTCGGTGTTGCGCCACAGCCCGTCGAACAGCTCCTGGACCCGCACCCGCGACTGGCGGCAGAACGCGTCCGCGAGCCGCAGCGCCGAGACCCCCGGGACCGTCTCCACGCCGCTCGCCAGCGGCGCGGCCCCGGAGCGCGCGTCGGCGTGGGCGCGCACGCACACCGCGCTCATCGCGTACAGCTCGGCGCCGATGTCGACCATGCGGGCGAGGAAGCCCTGCTTGTACTCCAGGCGGCCCTGCCAGCGGCCGGCCGCGTAGAACGTCGAACGGGCCAGCTTGCGGGAGGCGCGCTCGACGTACCGCAGATGCCGGGCCAGCGGGCCGAACTCGGCGTACGCCCCGGGCCGCTGCCCCGCGCCCGTCACCAGAGTGGGCAGCCAGCGCGCGTAGAAACCGCCCGCGCGGGCCGCCGCGCGGGCCTTCTGCTCGCGGGTCGCCTCCGGGTCGATGATGTCCCCCGCCACGGACAGGTGCGCGTCCACCGCCTCGCGCGCGATCAGCAGGTGCATGATCTCGGTGGAGCCCTCGAAGATCCGGTTGATCCGCAGGTCGCGCAGCAGCTGCTCGGCCGGCACCCCGCGCTCGCCCCGCGCGGCCAGCGACTCGGCGGTCTCGTAGCCGCGCCCGCCGCGCACCTGGACCAGCTCGTCGGCGATCCGGCAGGCCATCTCCGTGGCCCACAGCTTGGCCAGCGCCGCCTCGATCCGGATGTCGTTGCGCTCGTCGTCGGCGAGCTGGCCGGACAGGTCGAGCATGGCCTCCAGCGCGTAGGCGGTGGCCGCGATGAACGCCACCTTGCGCGAGATCGCCTCGTGCGCGCCGATCGGGCGGCCCCACTGGACGCGCTCCCGGCTCCACTCGCGGGCGATCCCGGTGGCCCACTTGCCGGCCGCGGCGCAGATCGCCGGCAGCGACAGCCGGCCGGTGTTGAGCGTGGTGAGCGCGACCTTCAGCCCCGCCCCCTCGGTCCCGATCAGGTTCGCGGCGGGAACCCGTACCCGGTGGAAGCGGGTGACGCCGTTCTCGAGGCCGCGCAACCCCATGAACGCGTTGCGGTTCTCGACCGTGATGCCCGGGGTGTCCATGTCGACCACGAACGCCGAGATACCGCCCCGGTGCCCGTCCGACTTCGGGACGCGGGCCATCACCACCACCAGGTCGGCGACCACGCCGTTGGTGGTCCACAGCTTCACGCCGTCCAGGACGTAGGAGTCGCCGTCGGGCACGGCGACGGCGCGCAGCCGCGCCGGGTCGGAGCCCACGTCGGGCTCGGTCAGCAGGAACGCGCTGATCTCTTTGGCGCAGCGCGGCAGCCAGGTCTCCTTCTGCTCGGCGGTGCCGAACAGTTTGACCGGCTGCGGGACGCCGATGGACTGGTGCGCCGACAGCAGCCCGCCCAGCGCCGGATTCACCGACCCGACGAGCATCAGGGCGCGGCCGTAGTAAAGCTGGCTGAGGCCGAGGCCGCCGTATCGTTCGGGAATCTTCATGCCGAGCGCGCCTATCGCGCGCAGTCCGCGGACCACCTCGTCCGGAATGCGCGCCTCTCGCTCGATCCGGGCGGCGTCGACCTCGGTGGCGAGGAATTGCCGCAGGCGTTCCAGGAACGCCTCTCCCTTGCGCCGCGACTCATCGTCCGGACGCGGATGCGGATGGACGAGATCGAGCCGGAAATCGCCCAGGAAGAGTTGCTTTCCGAAGCTGGGCAGGCGCCATTCGGCCTCCCGCGCCTCTTCGGCGACCTTGCGGGCGGCGCGCTCGTCCACGGCCCCGCCCGTGCTGTTCCCCATGGTGGTCTGGCTCATGCCGGCTCCTCGGCGGCGGCGTGCGTCACCCGTAAGTTACTCCCGGGTCGTACCCTTGGACAGGCCCTCCATTCGGCTTAGATCGGGTTTTGGCAGGCGCTTGGGGACGTCCAGTAACAACGATGTCGCAGACCGGAATGGAGACTCCTGAGCCCCTCCCGAAAGGACCGTTCCATACCGTCTCGGCCGTCACCGACCACCGCGGATCCGACCGCCGACTTTTCCGAACCCACCGCCCTGGAAGCGGAAGAAGTGATCCAATATGGTGAGTGTCACCAAAGGCCTTGACCGTACGAGGCCAGAGGGGTTCGCTGTGCGTGATGGATGAGACACGGAGACCAACTCTCATCGCCTCGGTACAGCGCGCGCTGCGACTCATGGAAGCGGTGGCGTCCCATCCCAACGGAGCCCCGGCCAAGCAACTCGCGCGCGAGGCGGGCCTGCCCTTGGCCACCGCATACCACCTGCTGCGCACCCTGGCGCACGAAGGCTACGCGACGCGCCTCTCGGACGGCGTCTGGGTGCTCGGCGACCGGGTGGAGACGCTGCACGACCAGAGCAAGACCCAGCAGGTCCTGGCCCGGATCCGGCCCGCGCTGATCGCGCTGCGCGACGAGCTGGGCGCCGCGTCCTACTTCGCCATGCACGTCGACGACGAGATCAGCATCATCGACATCGCCGACGGCCCCCGCGCGCCCCGGGTCGACCTGTGGGTCGGCTTCGACGAGGCGGCGCACGCCACCGCCATCGGCAAGTGCCTGCTGGGCCAGCTCAGCGAGGACCGCCGCCGCGACTACCTCGCGCGGCACCCGCTGGTGGACCTCACCCCGCACACGATCACCGAGCCGCGGCGGCTGATGCGGCTCCTGGCCTCCCCGGCCGAGGTCTCCTTCGACCAGGAGGAGTACGCCCTCGGCACCGGGTGCGCCGCCGTCCCCGTCACCGACGCCACCGGCAGCGTCGTGGGCGCGCTGGCCATCTCGTGCCGCGCGAGCAAGCTGCCGAAGATGGAGGCGTCGGTGCACCGCATCCAGGCCACCGCCGCCCGCATCCAGCGCACCCTCAGCCTCACCACGGCCTGAGGGTCAGCGGCCCTGGAAGTTCGGCTCGCGGCCCTCCAGGAACGCGCTGATGCCCTCCTTGGCGTCCGCGGACCCGGCCAGCTCCACCAGCTCGCCCAGCAGGTGCGCCACCTGGTCCTCCAGCGGACGGCCCTCGATCGCGAAGAACGCCTCGCGGCCCTTGCGCAGGCCGAGCGGGCTCTTGGCGGCGATGACGCGGGCGAGCCCGTCCACCCGGGCGTCCAGCTCGGCGCGCGGGACGACCTCGGTGACCAGCCCGATCTCCCGGCCCTCGGCGGCGCTGATCCGCTGCCCGGTGTAGTACAGCTTGAACGCGTGCTTGGGCGGCACGTTGCGGTTCACGATCGCCATGATCATCATCGGCCAGAGGCCCACGTTCACCTCGGGCGTGCCCAGCTTCACATCGTCGGCGGCGATCACCAGGTCGCAGGCCGCCGCCAGCCCGAGCCCGCCCGCGACCGCGTGCCCGGCCAGCCGCGCGATGATCGGCTTGCCGAGCCCGGGGAACGCGGTGAACAACCGGTACGGGGCGCTCGCCCGGACGGCGTCCGGGTCGGCCACCGACCGGCCTTCCCGCTGGGCCTGGCCCAGCCCGCCCAGGTCGGCCCCGGCGCAGAAGGCCCGGTCTCCGGCGCCGGTCAGCACGATCACCCGTACCGCGTCGTCCGCCCGCGCCCGCCCGAACGCCTCGAGCAGCTCGTCGACCATCTGATCGCTGAGCGCGTTGCGCGCCTCCGGCCGGTTCAGCGTGATCCGCGCGACGCCCTCGGCCACCTCGTACAGGACCGTCTCGAACATGCCCCTCCTAGCGGACGCCGGCGGGCGGGGCCCGGATGAGCCCCGCCCGGCCGGGTCCGTGCGCGGGTCAGACCCGCTCGATGATGGTGGCGTTGGCCTGGCCGCCGCCCTCGCACATCGTCTGCAGGCCGTAGCGGCCGCCGGTGCGCTCCAGCTCGTGCAGCAGCTTGGCCATCAGCACGCCGCCGGTGGCGCCCAGCGGGTGGCCCAGCGCGATCGCGCCGCCGTTGGGGTTGGTCTTCTCCAGCGAGGCGCCGGTGTCCTTGGCCCAGGCCATCGGCACCGGGGCGAACGCCTCGTTCACCTCGAAGACGTCGATCTCGTCGATCTTCAGCCCGCTCTTGGCCAGCGCCTTCTCGGTGGCGGGGATCGGGCCGGTCAGCATGTAGACCGGGTCCGAGCCGGTGAGCGCCAGGGTGTGGATCCGCGCCCGCGGGGTCAGGTCGTACCGCCGGACGGCCTCCTCGGAGGCGAGCAGCAGCGCCGAGGACCCGACCGAGATCTGCGAGGCCACCGCGGCGGTCAGCGCCCAGCCCTCGCGCAGCGGCTTGAGCCCGGCCATCTTCTCCATGGTGGTGTCGGGGCGGGCGCCCTCGTCCTTGGCCAGCCCGGCGATCGGGGCGATCTCCCGGTCGAAGTAGCCCGCCTCGATGGCCTTGCTCGCGCGCTGGTGGCTCTCCAGCGCGTACTCCTCCAGCTCGGTGCGCGAGAAGCCCCACTTCTCGGCCATTAGCTGGGCGCCGCGGAACTGCGAGATCTCCTGCTTCCCGTAGCGCTCGGCCCAGCCCTCGCCGTACGGGAACGGCATGCCCTTCTCCAGCGCCATGGCGACCGACGAGCCCATCGGCACCATCGCCATCTGCTCGACGCCGGCCGCCACGACCAGGTCCTGGGTGCCCGACAGCACGCCCTGGGCGGCGAAGTGGATGGCCTGCTGGGAGGACCCGCACTGGCGGTCGATGGTCACGCCCGGCACGCCCTCGGGCAGCCCCGCCGACAGCCACGCCGTGCGGGCGATGTCGAGCGCCTGCGGGCCGACCTGCATGACGCAGCCCATGACGACGTCCTCGACCGCGGACGGGTCCACCCCGGTGCGGTCGACCAGTTCCTTCAACACATGCGCCCCGAGGTCGGCGGGGTGGACGTCCTTGAGAGCACCCTTCTTGGTGCCGACGGGGGTACGGACCGCGCCGACGATGTACGCCTCGGCCACTGCGCCTCCAATGTGGGGTTGGGTTCCGTCCCGAAACCGAGTCAGATTCGGTCAGTCGGTATGAGATTACATCGCACGGGGTCCGGCACCAGGACGCGGGCTAGCGGATGAGGTCCTTGGCCACCTTGGCGGCGCCCAGCGCGGCGCAGCCGCCCGCGCCGACGACCGCCGCCGCGGTGATCGGCAGTGGCAGGCCCTTGCGGGAACGCGTGCCGCTCAGCGTGTCCAGGGAGTCGACCATCAGGCCGAGGCGCGCCAGCAGCCTGCGGTCGGAGTCCGTGCCGATCAGGTAGGCGGCGCCGAGCGCGATCTCCCGGGCGGCGAACATCCGGGTGACGAGGTCGCGGCTCGCGGCACCGTCCTTGCCGCCGCCCATGCCCGTCAGGCGCGCGGTGAGGCCGGGGGCGGCGAGCGCCACGGCGCCCAGCGCCACCCGGCCCCGGGCCAGGTGCAGCATGAGATCGTCCACGCGGTCGCGTTTCTGGTCCTGGTCTTCCTTCGCATCTGCCACGGGGTGAGGCTATCCCCGTACCGAACGGAACTCGACCGGCGGGTAACTCCCTCCTTACTTCCGGCCGGGAACCCGTGCTCGCGGGCGCGGCCGTCTAGGCTTCATAGCGAAAGCCCGTGCCCCGCCCCCACCCCAGGACCCCCCGAACGCTCGAACGAAGGTGGCCATGGAAGGGATCCTCGCCCTCATCGTCGTCACGCTGCTGGGCTCGTTCTGCGTCCGCTGGGCGGCGGCGCGGATGCGCCTGCCGGTGCCCGCGCGGGCCAGCGTGATGATCGTGTTCGTGCTGGTGGTGCTGCTCTTCTGGGGCCAGAGCATGAACTAGTGGCGGCGACCGTTTTGTCGGAGGCTTTCTCCCCCCGGGGCGGGCAAACTTCTCCCGACAAGGCGAACAAACGCCCCGGCCCGGGAGTCTTATCCCTCGAGACCGGCTTCGACCCCGGCTCACGCCGCCGGCTCGCGCTCCGGCGGCGTGAGCGTTCCGTACCCCGTCACCACGAAGCCACCCGGAGCCGAGGGAGAGCAGACGTGCCGCATCCGGCCACGATCACCCAGGAGCCCGGCGCCCCGATCGCCCCGCATCTCCGGCGCCTGCTGGAGTTCACCGAACCCGCCGGCGACGACGTGTGCCTGGACGTCGCCCGCGGGGCGGGGCCGATGCCCGCGGCGCTCGGCCCCCAGGTCCGCCATGTCACGGCGGTCGACGCGCTGCCGCGCCGATCCGTCGGACGCGGCGGCGGGCGGATGTCGACGGTGATGTTCGGCACCGGCCCGGTGCGGATCGCAGGGGAACTGGAGCCACACGGGCCCCCCGCGCGCGGGCACGACCACAGCGGCGGCGCCGACGGGCACGCCGCCCGGCGGGGAAGCGCCGTCACCGCGCACGACGGCGACCTGCCCCGCCCTTCGCTCGAGGAGATCGCGGCGCACCATCGCGGCACGCCCGACCCGGTCCGGGTGCGCGCCGACGCCACCGCGCTGCCCTACCGCGACGGCAGCTTCAGCCTCGTCACCACCCGGTTCGCGCTGTTCACCCTCGGCGACCCGCAGCGCGTGCTGCGCGAGCTGCTGCGGGTGTGCCGCCCCGGCGGACGGCTGATCATCGCCGATCTGGTGCGCGGCAACCTGGCCCAGCCGGACCGCGACCGGATCGAACGGCTGCGCGACCCCGACCATCCCGGCACCCCGTCCATCGCCGCGATCACCGAGCTGATCACCTCCGCGGGCGCCAGCATCCGGCGGCTGGACGTCTTCACCGTGGAGCGTCCCCTGGAGCCCTGGCTGGCCGGCGCCCGCGACCCGCGCGCCGCCGACCGGATCCGCGCCGCGCTGCTCGACGAGATCGACGGCGGCCCCCGGACCGGCGCCAAACCCCGCCTGATCGGCGGCGAGTTGTGGTTCACCCAGTCCTGGGCGCATGTCGCGGCCGAACCTATCTAACACCTCTCAAGGTGGCCTCAGGCACCGCGCGAGTGCGCTACCTGGCCGGTGGGGCGATGCCCTCACCGGGCAGATCGCGAAGCGATGTCGCACTCGTCCAAGCACGGTCAGGGTGCGAGCCGCCAGGCGAGCGCCCTGGGCCGGGATTGCATAAATACCGCGTACCGTTAGGGCATGCGGGCTTGGGCGGTGGGGAAGCCGGGACCGATCCAGGACGCGCCGCTGCGGCGCGTTGAGCGCGACAGGCCCGAGCCGGGGCCCGGTGAGCTGCTGGTCCGGGTGCTCGCCTGCGGCGTCTGCCGCACCGACCTGCACGTGGCCGAGGGCGATCTGCCCGTCCACCTGCCGGACGTGACCCCCGGGCACGAGATCGTCGGCGAGGTCGTCGCGACCGGGCCGGGCTGCCTCCGCAAACCGGGCGACCGGGTCGGCGTCGCCTGGCTGCGCGGCACCTGCGGCGCGTGCCGGTTCTGCCGCCGCGGCGCGGAGAACCTCTGCCCCGCCTCCGTCTACACCGGCTGGGACGCGCACGGCGGGTACGCCGAGTACACCCTGGCCGTGGACGCCTTCGCCTACCCGCTGCCCGCCGGGCTCGACGATGTGACCGCCGCGCCGCTGCTGTGCGCGGGGATCATCGGCTACCGGGCGCTGCGCCGCGCCGAACTGCCGCCGGGCGGGCGCCTGGGCCTGTGGGGGTTCGGCGGCTCGGCCCACCTGGCCGCGCAGATCGCGCTGGCCGAGGGCGCCGAGGTGTACGTCCTCACCCGCGGCCGGGCGGCCCGCGAACTGGCCCTGGAGCTGGGCGCGGCCTGGGCGGGCGACTCCTACGAGGCGCCGCCGCGGCCGCTGGACTCGGCGATCGTCTTCGCGCCGGCCGGCGAACTGGTCCCGGCCGCGCTGCGCCGCCTCGACCGGGGCGGCACCCTCGCCATCGCCGGGATCCACGTCACCGACATCCCGATGCTCGACTACGAGCGCCACCTCTTCCAGGAGCGGCAGGTCCGCTCGGTCACGGCCAACACCCGCGCGGACGGCGAGGAGTTCCTGCGGCTGGCGTCCCGGCTCCCGGTGAAGGTCACGACCCACCGGTACGCCCTGGACAACGCCGACCGGGCCCTGGAGGACCTGGCCGCCGGCGCCTTCACCGGGGCGGCCGTCCTCGTCCCCTGAGCCGTTTCACGGCGTTTCAGAGCGTTCCTGGACGTACCGGGACGTTCTACGGGGTCGGCGTCACGGGGCGTCGGGAAGCTCGAACCAGACGGCCTTGCCGTTCGGCGTCGGCCGCGCCCCCCACCGGGTGGCGAGCTGGTCGACCAGGTACAGCCCGCGGCCGCCCTCGTCGGTCTCGCCCGCGCTGCGGATCCGCGGCAGCCGCATGTCGGAGTCGAACACCTCGACCCAGATCGCGTCCGCGCCGTGCCGCAGCCGCAGCCGGAACTCCTTGGTCGGCGGCTCCCGCCGGCCCAGGTCGGCGCCCAGGTTCCAGTCGTCCTCGTCGAAGCCCGGTTCGGACGGGAAGTCGCCCGTGTCGAAATCGCCCGTGTTGAACCGCACCAGCGGCGGGCCGTCCAGTACCAGCTCGCGGCGCGGCTGCGGGGTCGCGGTGGCGTGCAGCACCACGTTGGTGACCACCTCGGACACCAGCAGGCAGGCCAGCTCGGCCTGCTCGTCGAGCATCCCCCACGCGGCGAACGCGTCGGCCGCCATCCGGCGCGCCTCCGACACCATGATCGGCTCGGCCGGGAAGGTGCGCTCCTCGACCGCCAGCTCCTCGCCCGCGGTACGGATCACCACGATCGCCACATCGTCGTTGATCTCGCCCGGCACCGCCTCGTACGCGGCCCTGGCGATGGCCTCCACGTCGCCGCCGGCCACCTCGGCGATCGCCGCGCGCACGGCCTCCCGGGACTCCTCCCGGGTGTGGTAGTCGCCGTCCTCCCGGGGCCGCCGGTCGACCAGGCCGTCGGTGTAGAGCACCAGCGTGGCGCCCGGCTTCAGCTCGGCGGTCTCCTCGGTGAAGAAGATCTCCCCGCCCATGCCCGGCGCGCGGACGCCCAGCATGGCGCCCTCGCTCTCGAACGGCAGCTCGCTGACCTCGCCGTCGACGATCAGCAGCGGCGGATCGTGCCCGGCGTTGGCGAACTCCAGCACCCGCGACCACGCGTCGTACACGAAGTAGGTGCACGACACCAGTGGGGGGCGGACCAGGTCGTCGCTGTTCCAGCCCGAGCTCATCCGCTCCGGGCGGGTCATCGTGCGCACCCACTCGTCCAGCTTGCGCAGGATCTCGGCGGGCGGCTTGTCGTCCTGGGCGAAGGCGCGCAGCGCGGCGCGCAGCTGGCCCATCACCGCGGCGGCGCGCGCCCCGCGGCCCTCCACGTCGCCGATCACCAGGCCGACCCGGCCCGCCGACAGCGGGATCACGTCGTACCAGTCGCCGCCGACCTGGGTCTGGATGCCGTGCCCGTGCGACTCCAGCGGGCGGGCCGGCTCGTACCGCCAGGCGATCTGCAGGCCGTCCAGCCGGGGCGGCCGCTCGCCGGGCAGCAGGTGCTTCTGGAAGGCCAGCGCGGTCTCCCGCTCCTCCTCGAACAGCAGCGCGTTGTCGACGGCCAGCGCGACCCGGGACGCGATCGCGCCCAGCAGGTCGCGGTCGAAGCCGTCGTAGTGCGGGTCGGGACGGCGGCTGAGGTTGGACAGGGCCAGGCTCATCACGCCCAGCAGCTCGCCGCGCACCAGCAGCGGCGCGGAGATCACTGAGGTGACGCCCATCTCGTCGCCCAGCCGCTTGCTGGACTCGCTGGGCGCGGAGAAGCGGTGCTGCACCATGTCCTCGACCAGGACGGCGTCGCGCCGGGTCATCGCCTTGGCGCTGAAGTGGCCGGGCGGGTAGGACACCGGCTCGCCCACCTCGGCCCAGGTGCCGGGCGGCGGCTCCCAGGAGCCGGCGTGCCGGGAGACCCGGCGGTAGAGCCGGTCGCCGCTGTACAGGTCGATGAAGCAGTGGTCGGCGAACTGCGGCACCAGCGTGTCGGCCACCCGGCGCAGCGTGGTCTCCAGCTCCAGCGAGCCGCTCAGCCGCTCGCCGATGCGCTCCAGCAGGCCGTAGCGGTCCTGCTCGCGCTGGTTGCTGCGCAGCGCCTCCCGGGCGAAGATCACGATCCCGTCGACGGCGCCGGACGGGTGGCGCAGCGGCACGGCGTGCGCGCGCGTGTAGACGGTGGTGCCGTCGGCCCGCAGGTTGCAGAACGTGCCTTCCCACACGTTGCCCTTGAGGACGTGCCGGGCCAGCTCGGTGGCCTGCTCGTGGTCCTCCTCGGCGATGCCCAGCGACAGCACCGACTGCCCGATGACGTCCTCGCCGCCGAAGCCGAACAACTGCCGCGCGAAGGCGTTGCCGTAGATGACGTTGCTGAACCGGTCACAGACGATGACCGCCATCTCCATCTGGTTCAGCACGGTCTCGGGCGGCAGGTGTGCGTCGAACGGCGACTCCCCCCAACGCTTCATGTGCTCACCCTGCTTACCGAAGCCACTGCCGTCCGGCTCCCGATGCCGTTCCCGCCGTCATTGCCCTTGCCGTTGCCGCCGCCGTGGCAGGCGGCGCCGCACGCGACCCCGGGAGCGCGCTCACCGGGCGTCGCACCGCGAACGCCGCGCGTGCCTCTTCGGTATTGAACGACGAAGTCGCCGCGGGGATACGCGAGATCGGCACGACGGTATGGAGATCTTCGGTATAGAGCGGTCCATCGCCGGGGGGCCGGCGGTGCCCCCGCCGGGTCGCGCCGGGCTCATCGCCTGCTGACGAACACGTGCTCGGCGATGTCCTTCGGGAGGTCGGTCGCCGGACTGCCGCCCTCGTCGTCACACGTCACCCGCACACCGTCGTCGCTCTCCCGGAGGGTCACCTCCCGCCCGGGCTGGATCCCCATCTGCTTGAGTCTAAGCATCAGGTCGCTGTCGCTCTGCACCTGCTCGCTGATCCGCCGGATCACCGCGGGGGCGCCGGACTCGGAGGCGACCGCGGTCATCACCGACAGGGGGCCGGGCGCGGCCTCCTCCCCGTGGCCGCCGAGCTCGTCCAGGCCGGGGATGGGGTTGCCGTGCGGGCAGGTGGTGGGGTTGTCGAGCAGGGCGACCAGGCGCCGCTCGACCTCCTCCGACATCACGTGCTCCCACCGGCAGGCCTCGATGTGGACGTCCTCCCAGGGCAGGCCGATCACGTTGACCAGCAGGCATTCGGCCAGGCGGTGCTTGCGCATCACGCGGGTGGCCAGCCCGCGTCCGCTGTCGGTGAGCTCCAGGTGGCGATCGCCCTCGACCCGCAGCAGCCCGTCGCGCTCCATCCGCGCCACCGTCTGGCTCACCGTCGGGCCGCTCTGCGAGAGCCGCTCGGCGATGCGCGCGCGGAGAGGAATGATCCCCTCTTCTTCGAGCTCGAAGACCGTCCGGAGATACATCTCCGTGGTATCGATCAGGCCGTGTGAGGTCACAGCTCCCTCCAGTCTTGTGAAACTCGAGTCTACTTCGCCCGCCGTGTTCAGGGAGGCCAAGCGCGCATATCCCCGGGTGTGCGGGTACGGACCAACGCACGATGACCGCGAGTTCTTCCGCCGACGCCACCCCGTACCTGCCCGACGACCCGGAGTCACGGGAGGATCTGGACGCGCTGCGCCGCGCCTCGGCGGGCTGCCAGGGCTGTCCCCTTTATAAGGACGCCACGCAGACCGTCTTCGGTTCCGGATCCGAGCACGCCAGGGCCGTCCTGGTGGGCGAGCAGCCCGGAGATCAGGAGGACCGCCGGGGCGAGCCGTTCGTGGGCCCGGCCGGACGCGTGCTCGACGAGGCCTTGGCGGAGGCCGGGATCGAGCGCGGGGACGTGTACGTCACCAACGCCGTCAAGCACTTCAAGTTCAGGCGGCCCGAGGGCGGCGGGAAGCGCCGGATCCACGAGACGCCGAACATCGGCGAGATGCGGGCCTGCCGGCCGTGGCTGCTGGCCGAGCTGCGCGTCCTGGAGCCGGACGTGGTCGTGGCGCTGGGCGCGACGGCCGGGAAGGCGCTGCTGGGGTCCTCGTTCCGGGTGACCAAGCAGCGCGGCGAACTGCTCCCCCTGCCCGATCTCGACCTCATCGGCACCCCGTCCGCGGCCAGGGTCGCCGACGAGACCGCCCGCGGCCGAGGAGAGGACACCGGCGTCCGATTGCTCGCGACGATCCACCCGTCGGCGGTGCTGCGCGCCGACGACCGCGAGGCGACGTTCGCAGGGCTGGTCGAAGACCTAAGGGTGGCCGCCATCGCTCTCGTCTAGTCGTGTCGCTTGGAGCACCGGTCGGCGGGCGCCTCCGGGGACGGTTCCCGCTTCTCGGGGACGTTCATGGTGGACGTCCGGGTGTCGTACCGGAGGAGGGCCGGGACGCACAGTCCCGCGACCACCACAAGCACCGCGCAGGCCAGCCCCCCGCCCACCCAGGACGCGGTCGCGCCCGCAAGGGCCGCGGTGGCCCCGGCCCGCACGTCGCCCAGCCGCGGGCCGCCGGCGACGACGACGATGAAGACGCCCTGGAGCCGTCCGCGCAACTCGTCCGGCGCGTACGTCTGGAGCATCGTCTGCCGGAACACCGACGTCACCAGGTCGGCCGCGCCGCCGGCCGCCAGGAGCAGCACCACCAGCCACAGGTCGCGTGCCAGCCCGGCCGCCGCCACGGCCAGTCCCCAGACCACGACCGCGGCGACCAGCGCGATCCCCTGCCGGTGCACCCGGCCGATCCAGCCGGAGACCAGCCCGCCCCCGAAGGCCCCGAACGCGATGGCCGCGCTCAGCCACCCGATCGCCTCGCCCCCGCCGAACCGGGTCTCCGCCACCTCGGGGAACAGCGCCCGCGGCATCGCCACGCCCATCGCGATGATGTCCACGACGAACGACATCATCAGCACCGGCTGGGTGGCCAGGTAGCGCAGGCCCTCGATCACCGAGCGCAGGCCGGGCGAGCCGGCGACCTCGCCCAGCGGCGGGATCGGCGGCAGCCGCAGCGCCGCGTACAGGCCCGCCGTGAACAGCGCGGCGTCCAGCGCGTACGCGGCCGAGTAGTTCCAGCGGGCCAGGATGACCCCGGCGAACATGGGTCCGGCCAGCATCCCGACGGTGCCGGCGGTGAAGGCCAGCGTGTTCGCCGCCGGGACCAGGGAACGGTCCAGCAGCCGCGGGATGATCGCGCTGCGGGTCGGCGAGGCCACCGCGAACCCCGACGCCTGGACCGCCACCAATGCCATGATCAGCGCCACGCTGTCCACCCCGAGCAGCGCCTGGAGCAGGAGCAGCAGCGTCGCGACCCAGGTCACGGCGGAGGAGATGAGCAGCAGCCCGCGCCGGTCCATGTGGTCGGCCATCGAGCCGCCCCACAGCCCGAAGACGATCAGCGGGACGAGGTTGGCCACGCCCAGCGCGCCCACCCAGAGCGACGACCCGGTCATGTCGTACACCTGGACGGGCACGGCCACGGCGGTGACCTGGAACCCCACGAACGACACGCCCTGGCCCAGCCACAGCCGCCGGAACGGCAGCGAGCGCAGGGGCCGGACGTCGATGGCGATACCTCGGACCCACTGACGAATTGCGGCTTTCACGGAGAAAGTCTCTCGACCCTCCATACCGCGTCGCGTCCAGGGGTGCCCGGGGGCACGCACCGGTAGCGGAGCCTGTCGTGCAGCCGGTTGGGACGGCCCTGCCAGAACTCGATCGACTCGGGCACCAGGCGGAACCCGCCCCAGAAGTCCGGCAGCGGGACGGTGTCGTCGCCCTCCTCGCCGGCCTGCGGCGCGTCGGGCCGCGTGGCCGGATCGGGCCAGCGCCGGGCCAGCTCGGCCCACCGCCGCTCCAGTCCCTCGCGCCCCTCGATCACCGCCGACTGGTGCTCGCTGGCCCACGCGCCCAGCCGCGACCCGTACGGGCGGGTCCGGAAGTAGGCGGCGACCTCCTCCCGGGGCAGCTCGGCCACCGGCCCGTCGACGATCACCTGGCGGTGCATCGAATGCCACGGGAACACCAGCGCCGCCCTCGGGTTCGCCGCGAGGTCCCGGGCCTTGCGGGAGGTCAGATTGGTGAAGAAGCGAAACCCGTCCTGTCCGTAACCCTTGAGGAGAACTGTCCGAATACTGGGGGAAGCTTCCGCGGACGCCGTCGCGAGCACCATCGCGTTGGGCTCCGGCAGCGCCGCCAGACCCGCCGCGTCGGCGAACCAGGCGGCGAACAGGTCGAGGGGGTCGGCCGGAAGAGTTGTCTCCGCCAACTCCCCGCCCTCGTAGGTTTTACGGAGACCGGCCGGATCCGGTGTCGGTTTTTCCACCGCGTACGCCCCTCTCACCTGCGCTTGTGCATCTCATAGGGACCTGGGTACTCATCAGTAGAACCGGACAAGGTTCAATGGCACGGCACCGCCTTATCACTCTGGGAGACGAAAGGCAGGACACATGTCCGATTTCAAACCCGGCCTCGAGGGGGTCGTAGCCTTCGAGACCGAGATCGCCGAGCCCGACAAGGAGGGCGGCGCCCTCCGCTATCGCGGCGTCGACATCGAGGACCTTGTCGGCCGCGTCTCCTTCGGCGACGCCTGGGGACTGCTCGTCGACAATAGCTTCGACCCGGGCCTGGCCCCGGCGGAGCCGCACGTGCTGCCGGTCACCTCCGGCGACGTCCGGGTGGACGTGCAGAGCGCGCTGCCGATCCTGGCCCCGGCCTACGGCATGCGCCCGCTGCTCGACATCACCGACGACGAGGCCCGCGCCGACCTGGCCCGCACCTCGGTCACCGCGCTGTCGTTCGTGGCCCAGTCGGCCCGCGGCGTCTCCCAGCCCATGGTGCCGCAGCACCACATCGACGAGGGCACCACCATCACCGAGCGGTTCATGATCCGCTGGCGCGGCGACCCCGACCCCAAGCACGTCCGGGCCATCGACGCCTACTGGGTGTCCGCCGCCGAGCACGGGCTCAACGCCTCCACCTTCACCGCCCGCGTCATCGCCTCCACCGGCGCCGACGTGGCGGCCAGCATCTCCGGCGCGATCGGCGCCATGTCCGGGCCGCTGCACGGCGGCGCCCCCGCCCGGGTGCTGCCGATGATCGAGCGGGTCGAGCAGCTCGGCGACGCCCACAAGGTCGTCGCCGGCATCCTCGACTCCGGTGACCGGCTGATGGGCTTCGGCCACCGCGTCTACCGGGCCGAGGACCCGCGCGCCCGGGTGCTGCGCCGCACCGCCAAGGAACTGGGCGCCCCCCGCTTCGAGGCCGCCAAGGCCCTGGAGGACGCGGCGCTGGCCGAGTTGCGGCAGCGCCGCCCGGACCGTCCGATCGAGACCAACGTGGAGTTCTGGGCCGCGGTCATCCTGGACTTCGCCGAGGTCCCGACCGCGATGATGCCCGCCATGTTCACCTGCGGCCGCACCGCCGGCTGGGCCGCGCACATCCTGGAGCAGAAGCGCACCGGACGGCTCGTCCGGCCCAGCGCCAAGTACGTCGGCCCCGGCACCCGGAACATCGACGACGTCACGGGAGCGGCGGAGGCCCTCAAGCGCAACGCGGGCTGACCCGAACAGCCTTCCTACTTCCTCCCGCCCGCCCTCGAACCTAGACAAGAACACGCGCTGCAGGCCCCTGGAACTTTCCAGGGGCCTGCACGTTCGATCAGCCGGGCGGGCAGGCGCCCGGCGTGCCCCGGCCGCCGCGGACCAGTTCCCCGCAGACCGCCACCGCCCGCAGCCGGCCGTCCGTCCCGACCGTCGTCAGCAGCACCGGCTTGGCCCGGATCTGATGGCCCTCCGCGCGCGGCCCGAACCGCAGCAGCCCGGTGGCGCCCTGCGGCAGCGCGCCCTCGCCCGGCTCGGTCAGCTCGGAAAGGATCGCCGCCGCCGTCGGCAGCGTCCGGTTCTGGTCGCCGTAGATCCGCTCGGCCGCGCTGATCACCGTGCGGGCCGCGTCATACCCCAGCGCGGCATGGGTGCGGGACGGCCGCACGTTCGCCGACGCGCCCGCCCCCACCAGCTCCTCCACCACCGGATCGAACGCGCTGTAGAACAGCTGGAGCGGCTGCGCGCCCACCCACCGCTCCGTCCACGCCTCCTTGGCCGCCAGCGGGCTGTAATAGAGCCGGATCGAATCCGTACGGCCGATGTCGCCGGCGTTGTCGCTGACGTACTTGGTCACCTCGTCGCCCGCGAGGACGACCCGCCGCCCCTTGCAGTCGGTGTTGGCCAGCCGGTTCATGAACGACCTGAACTCGTCCGAACGGCCCGCGTAGTAGAACAGGTCGGCCGGGTTCGAGCACGCCTCCAGCACCCGGGCCGGCACCTGGCTCCGATCCGAGTACGACCGCATGTTCACCCTCCCCGGGGCGAACGCCCGCGCGAAGTCCTCGGCGAGGTTCCTGCTGTAAAGGTCCCCCGGGCTGGTGTCGTAGAAGACGTCGGCGCTGCGCGCCCGCACCCCCGCCTGGCCGTTGCGCGCCCAGAACGCGGCGTGCTCGGCCAGCCGCCGGTTGGGCGGCGCCAACCGGAAGTAGTACGGCGAGAAACGGCCCCTGGCCTGGCTCGTCCCGTCGAAGGTGTTGGTCGTCCCGATCATCGGCAGGGCGGACTTGGACAGCTCGTCGATCGCGTGCCCGGTCTGCACGCGGCTGTGGCCGAACCCGGCCACCGCCACGATCGTGCCGTCCTCGGCCGCCCGCTCCCTGATCCGCCGCGCTACCGCGCCCGCGTACCGGAACCGGGAACCGGTGTTGGCCAGCAGGATCCGCAGCAGCGGCTGCCCGCTCGCCCGGTTGTGCCGCTCCTGCGCGATGGACAGCCCGACCAGCTCCCCGTGGTTGCCCGCCAGCAGGTCCGCCTCGGGATTGCGGTTGCCCGGGTCGGTCGTCATCGGCCCCAGGTACACCAGGGTCACATACGGCTTGTGCGACTCGACGACCTGCTCGTTGGCCCGCCGGATCCGCCGTTCCACCCCCGCCAGCCGGTCGTTGAACACATACGCCCCGTCACTGATCCCGACGCACTCGCCATTGGGGGCGTGCCACACCGTGAACGGCGCGCAGTACCGCACCGCCTGGAACGAGATGACCGACACGGACGCGGCCAGGATCGCCGCCGCCATGACCCAAGGCAGCGCCGGATGCGTCAGCACCGGCCGGCGGCGCCCCCGGTACACCGGCTCGGTGGACGAACCGTCGCCGCTCCCCACGTCCACCCGGAACTCGCGGCGGGTGCCCAGCACCGCCACCCGCCGCTGCTCGGCCAGGTGCGCCGCCCAGAACCGGTGGCCGTCCTCCTGCTCGCGCACCTCGCCCAGATCGACCACGACCTGCTCGGCGGGCGCCGAACGGACCGCCCCGGCCAGCTCGGCGGCCTCCTCCGCCGAACCGGTGGCCACCGCCACCACCAGCGGATCGAACCGCTCCTCGGCCCGGCGCAGCTCCTCCACCCGCTCGACGAAACGGCGGCACGCGGCCCGTCCCGGATGGTCCGCGGGCAGCAGGTCGATCACCACCGCCGGGTACCGCACCCGCGCCCACGCGGCCCGCCAGATCGTCCGCCGGTACGACTGCCGCAGATCCTGCAGGAACGCCGCCACCAGCAGCCGCTCCAGATCGCCGTCCAGCGGCGTCCCCGGGTCGGCCTCCTCCCGGTAGAACACGTCCAGCGCGAACCCGAGGAAGTCGCTGGAGCGGTTGCCGCGCAGGTACGTCTGCTCGGACGAGGTGAACCAGCGGTAGCGGCGCCGCCCCGCCCGGTCCCGGGTGCGCGCCAGCACCTGCCCGAAGACGAACGACAGCCCCACCCCGCCCGCCAGCATCGCCGCCGCCAGGTCCAGCGTGCTCGCGGCGGTCGCGCTGATCAGCGCCACCAGCGCCACCCCGATCGGCGCGACCTGCTCCAGATGCGACAGCGCCGACGCCAGCCGCCCCTGCTGCCCCGGCCGCTCCGCGGGCACCACGATCTGCCGCCGGCGCAGGATCCCGCGGCCCAGCAGCGTCCGCCGGTCCTTGTCCTCGGCGGCCGCCTCCAGCTCCCCCGCCAGCTGCCACAGGCGGCGCTGGGCGTCGGAGGTGAACCGCCGGTCCCCGTCCCGGCCCCGCTGCTCCAGCCGCATCCGGCGCAGCTCCAGCAACCACAGCACCATGCTCAGCATCGGGAACCGCAGCCCCGGCTCGAACCGCGGCCGGTGCGCCGACAGCTCCCGGCTCACGTACCGCAGCAGCAGCGCCAGATCGGTGAACGCCGGGACGTCGGAGGTGATGTGCGCGTACGGCCCCGGGTCCGCCATGCAGCGCTCCACCAGGGCGTGCGAGACCTGCCGGGTCTCCGCCGCCGTCCCGAAAGTGATCAGCAGCGGGCGCAGCCGGTCACCGGCCCGCCGCCGCGGTCGCTCGCGGATCCGCTCGAACAGGCTGAGCACGCCCTCCAAGCGCTCCGCGCCGGGTCCCGAACTCACGCGCCGCCTCCCCCACGCTCGACGACCTCGATCAAACCCAGCATCCGGCGCGCTTGGGAAGGTCCTTGCCATCATTGATGCATGACCGATGACGACGAGCCCCTCGAAGGCGACATCGGCCCGGCGCCCTCGGTCGGCGCACCACGGGCGTCCGAGGAACGCCGCGAAGAGCCCCGCACCAACGCGATCTCCGGCCGCATCACCCTCGCCGCCGTCGCGCTCCTCCTGGCGTTCCTGGCCTACGACTCGATCGCCACCGCCCTCGAGGCCCGCCGCCGCGACGACCCCTGGATCTACCCGCCCGCCGTCATCGCCGCGCTCTGCCTCGCCGGACTCGCCGCCCTCGCCGCCTGGGCACTCCGCCGCCGCAGGTGACGCGCGTCTCGGTATGCGAACCCGACCCGCGAACTCCGGCGCAGGTCAACTACCCTCGTACGAGTGACCGAGAGCATTGTCATTCCCGACGACCTCAAGCCCGCCGACGGCCGCTTCGGCTGCGGCCCGTCCAAGGTCCGGCCCGAGCAGCTCGCCGCCCTCGCCGAGAGCGGCTCGACCTACCTGGGCACCTCGCACCGCCAGAAGCCGGTGAAGTCCCTGGTCGGCCGCGTCCGCGAGGGCCTCGCCCAGCTGTTCTCGCTGCCCGAGGGCCACCAGGTCCTGCTCAGCAACGGCGGCACCACCGCGTTCTGGGACGCCGCCGCGTTCGGGCTCGTCCGGGAGAAGTCGCAGCACCTGACGTTCGGCGAGTTCTCCAGCAAGTTCGCCAAGGTCACCCAGGGCGCGCCCTGGCTCGCCGACCCGTCGGTCCTCAAGTCCGACCCCGGCACCCACCCGCTGCCGCGCGCCGAAGAGGGCGTCGACGTCTACGCCCTCACCCACAACGAGACCTCCACCGGCGTCGCCATGCCCATCGAGCGGCCCGCCGGCACCACCGCCGACCAGGCCCTCGTCCTGGTCGACGCCACCTCCGGCGCGGGCGGCCTGCCGGTCGACGTCGCCCAGACCGACGTCTACTACTTCGCCCCCCAGAAGTGCTTCGCCGCCGACGGCGGCCTCTGGGTCGCGCTCGCCTCCCCGGCCGCGCTCGCCCGCATCGAGGAGATCGCCTCCTCCGACCGCTACGTCCCCGAGTTCTTCAACCTCAAGACCGTCGTGGACAACTCGGCCAAGGACCAGACCTACAACACCCCGGCCGTCGCCACCCTGCTGCTCTTCGCCGAGCAGATCGAGTGGATGAACGCCCAGGGCGGCCTCGCCTGGACCACCGCCCGCACCGCCGACTCCGCTCAGCGCCTCTACACCTGGGCCGAGAAGTCCTCCTTCACCACCCCGTTCGTGACCGACCCCGCCCAGCGCTCCCAGGTCGTCGGCACGATCGACTTCACCGACGAGGTCGACGCCGCCGCAGTGGCCAAGATCCTGCGCGCCAACGGCATCGTCGACACCGAGCCGTACCGCAAGCTGGGCCGCAACCAGCTCCGCGTAGGCATGTTCCCGGCCATCGACCCGGCAGACGTGGAAGCCCTCACAACCTGCGTGGACTACGTGGTCGAACGCCTCTAAGTTTACCTGGGGGGGCCACCCCCACACCCCCATGGGGCCCCGCCCCTCGCCCCCAGAGGGCGACGCCCGGGCGGGGCGGGCGCACCCCCGTTGGGGCTCCGCCCTTAGCGGGGCTGAGGTGGGCCTGGGTCAGCTCAGGTCGGAGGAGCCGACCTCCTCGAACATCCAGGCGTAGACGGTCAGGGCCAGGGAGGCTCCGCCCAAGAGCCAGTGCGGGACCAGCCACCAGCGGCTCACCCACTTGGTGGCCACGGCGGCGATCAGCGGCACGACCATGATCCCGCAGGCCAGCAAGGTCACGAACCCTGCAAGGATGCCGCCCGGGGTGGTGCTGCTGCCGTCGCGATAGTCGGCCATCACGAAGCCGCCGTAGATCAGGAGGGCGACCAGCGCGGACAGGGCCACGTGGACGGTCAGGTAGAGGATCTTGAGGACGCTGCTCATCCGCCCGGTCCCCCTGGTCGATTCGGACATCATCCGGTGCAGTATGGCCTAGGCGGCGGTGGGGAGCAGGGGTGGGGCGACGACTCGATGGAGCAGGTTCGCCCTGTCCTGCTCCATGTCGGCCTGAGTGAAGCCCGTCCAGACCCGGTCGTCCAGGTCCCAGGATCTCGCCGTGGGCGTGAAGGTCCTGTAGGCCAGCAGGCGAGGGCGGCCGAGTCGCAGCCCCACTTGGATGTAGGTGCCTTCGCGGAGCATGGCCGTTCTGGCGAAGCGGATGCTGCTGTGTCGTTCGAGCTCGCGGAACCAGCGTGGGTTGGACGCCCAGAAGAAGTTCTGGTCGGTATCAACGGCGATGGTGAGCGGGCTCAGGGCGGCCCTCGCCAGGTGGACGCGGTCAGGGCGGCCACGGCCGGTCCAGGCCAGGGCGGCGCGGCCGACCACGGTGCTCAGCGCGGCGGCGATGTCGGCAGGGGTGCGGCGGCGGGCCAGGAGCTGGAACATCGGCTCGCTGTCCGTAGTGCCGGTCGCGGGCGGTAGCGGGTACAGGGCGCGCAGGTCGCCGGCCTCGATATCGCCGTTGTGGGTCGCGACGACGCCGTCCACGATCAGCGGGCTCGCGTTGGCCAGGTGGAACGGCGAGCCCTGGGTGGCCCAGCGGGTGTGGCCGATCACGAGGGGGGACGCGTCCAGCCCGGCAAGGAGGTCGGGGCGCCAGATGGCGGAGAACGCGCCGCGCCCCTTGACCACGTGGGTTCCGGCGTACCGGAGGTCGGAGTTGCGGTCGCCGGTGTGGCCGTCCGGAAGATCGGCGCCACCGACAGGACGGCCGGTGACAAGCGCGATGCCCGCCGAGTCGGTGCCGCGTTCCTCGGCGAACATGCCCAGCATCACCAGGGCGTCCGAGGCCCGCTCAGGACGACCGGCGCGAGGGGAACGCAGCAACCCGAACAATCCGCACATGCTGGATGAGATGCAGCTCATCCGAGGCCGGTTCAAGACTCATGCTCACCCGCCGACGACGGCCGTTGCCAGCCGACGTGCCGCCCGGAGCGCCAGCATCCGGCCTTTGAGCAGGCGCGGGAGGAGGCGGGCGGTGCCGGTGGACCAGTGCACGTAGCGGTCGGCGCCTTGTCGGCGGTGGCGCGGGCGTTCCTGGGCCGGTCAGGGCCGCCCGGACGGGGCGCGGCCGGCGGTGACGGTGAGGAGGGCGCCAAGGGCCAAGGCTCCACCCAGCCACATCGGTGCGGTGATGCCGATCGTGTCGGTCAGCAGGCCGCCGGTCAGGGCGCCCAGCGCGATCGCGGTGTTGAACGCGGCGACGAAGAGGGATGAGGCGCCCTCGCGGGCATCAGGGGAGGCGGCAAGCAGCCAGGTCTGCGTGCCGACCGAGACGCCGCCGTACGCCAGGCCCCACACGGCCATCAGGACGGCGGCTGCCAGGAGGGGGCCTGCGGCCGCGGGGATCACCAGGACGGTCAGGCCGAGGACGAGGCTGATGAGCTGGAGGGTGCGGCGGGGCGAGCGGTTGGCACCGGCGCCCGCGGCGAAGTTGCCCGCCACGCCCGCGAGGCCATAGACGAGCAGGAGCGTGCCGATGGTCGCCGCTCCGGCCCCCGAGACGTCCTCCAGTACCGGCCTGACGTAGGTGTAGGCGGCGAAGTGCCCGGTGACGAGGAAGGCCACGACCAGCAGGCCGGTGCGCACGGGAGCGTCACCGAGCAGCCGGAAGACGCCGGTCAGGGGGACGCTCCGTTCGGGAGGCGAGACAGGCAGCAAGAAAGCCAACGCGAGCAGGACCAGGACCGCGAGCGCCGCTGCTACCAGGAAGGCCGCGCGCCAGCCCAGCAGGGCGCCCAGGTACGTGCCGGCCGGGACGCCCAGTACGGAGGCGACGGCGATCCCGCTGAAGACCAGCGAGGTCGCGGACGCTACCGACTTGGCCGGGACGAGGCGGGCCGGGAGGGGCGCCGCTATGGCCCACACGCCGCCCATCCCGATGCCCACCAGTACGCGGGCCGCGACCATGACGGCGAAGTCGGGCGACCAGGCGGCTGCGGCGTTACCGAGCGCCAGGACGCCCATCAGCGCGCACAGGACCGTTCGGCGGTCGTAGGCCCGCAGCAGCGCGGTGAGCAGCGGCGCGGAGACGGCCGCGACCAGGCCGGTTATCGTGAGGGTGAGCCCAGCCATGCCTTCGGTGGTGCGCAGTGAGTCGCTCATCGGGGTGAGCAGCCCGACCGGGAGCATCTCGGACGTCACCACGGTGAACGTCGCGGCGGCGAGCGCCGCCGTGCCTGCCCATCCGCGCCGGGCTTGTACTGGGGTTTCGTCGACCAATGTCATGTTTCCCAGGCAATCGGGCGGGGCACGCGGGAACAACGGGCGATCATTCATCCTTCTATGAGCCGGGCTCATAGAACGGGGAGGGCGGCGTGGGCGTCCTGGAGATCGGCGAACTGGAGGCCTTCCTGGCGCTGGCCGACGAACTGCACTTCGGACGGGCCGCAGAGCAGCTCAGTCTCTCCCAGAGCCGGGTCAGCCAGCTGATCCGCTCCCTGGAGAGCCGGGTCGGGGCGCGGCTTTTCCAGCGAACGAGCCGCCGCGTCGCCCTCACTCCCCTGGGAGAACGGCTGCTGGCCGACGCACGTCCGGCCTACGAGAGGCTGCGGGCGGCGCTCGACGGTGCGCGAGAGGCGGCCCGGGGCGTGAACGGGCTTCTGCGCATCGGTTTCCAGGGAACGGCCGGCGACGAGGTCATGGACGCCATCTCGTTGTTCCAGCACAGGTACCCGGACTGTGCCACAGAGATCGTGGAGATCCCGTTCACCGACCCGTTCGGCCCGGTCCGGCGGCACGAGGTCGACGCCGCCGTGGTGCTGCTCCCGGTAAAGGAGGACGATCTCCTCCTCGGCCCGGCCTTCTCCGAGCAGCCGCAGACGGTCGCGGTCTCCACGCGCCACCGGTTCGCTCGACGGGAGGGGTTGGAGGCCGAGGAACTGGCCGGTCTCCCGCTCATAGAGATGGACGGACCGGCGCCGCGGTACTGGCGGCGCGCGCAGTCGCCCTCGACGACGCCGGGAGGGACGCCGATCCCGCGCGGGCCGGTCATGAGCACTTTGCAAGAAGGGATGGCCCTGGTGGCCGCGGGGCGGGGCGGCATGCTGTTGTGCCGCTCCACGGCCGAGCAGCACCGGGGGCGCCGCGGCGTCACGTTCGTGGACGTGGCGGGCCTGGCCCCCTCGGTCCTCGGACTGGTCCGGCACCGAGATCGCGAGACGGCCGCCACCCGCGCCTTCGCCCGCGCGCTTACCTCAGTCACGCAGACCAGTGGTCGCCAGGGGGTTGGCAGGATCGCGAGGCCGTCAGTCCGGTCTTGAACTCTTGCTGATCGGTGGCCCGGCGCTCGTCGGTCAGCAGTGATGTGAGGGGCCGCAGTCCTGTTCGCACCACGGGTCGAGACAGCGGTCGACGGACTCGTCCCTCGGCCGTGGTGTGTCGAGACGTTCACCATCGAGCTTGCCCGGAGTCCAGTCGATGCAGGTTGGCCGGTGTCCGGTCGCAGCGCGGCAGAACTCCTCGACCGCAGCACGGATCCGGTTGATCGGCAGGGTGCTTCGGGGGTGGTGGTAGCGGGGATAGCCGGGGTCGGCGAAGACGTTGGGATCGGTGATGGGCGGGCGGGGGCTGTCTGACAGCCATACCTGATCGGCGATGTGCGAATCGATGAACACGGTGGAGTCTTCGGTGACCATCCATTTGAGGGCGCCGTAGCCGGTTTCGGGATTGACTGCGACGTGGAGGTAGCTGTCGAAACGCGGCAGAAATGCGATTGGTTCGTGGCTCGGGGCGGAGAGAGTGAACTCCGCAGTCTGGCCGCCATGGGGCCAGTCGGGCTTCGGAAGCTCGGCGAATACCTTGAGCACGGACGCGGGAACGCTGTCCTCTGACGACTCTGCGCTTCTCAGATGCGTTGGCTGCTCAACCAGGTCGGTGATGATCCGTTTCGCCTGCGGCCAGGTCACCGGGTGGAACGTCTGCATTCCCAAGTAGACGGTCAGATTCAACGCTTCTGTTCCTTTCGGGATGCCCCTGGCGCCACCAGCGCAAGGAATCGGCGAGTGGTGGAACCGCGCACTCACCCTTCGCCAGCTCCCCGAGACGAATGTCGGTGGAATAGGGACTGTACGGATAACTGGACAGACCCCAACGGAACAGGGGCCCGGCTATGGATGCCGGGCCCCTGCGGATGGGGCTCTAGTCGCCCTCGGCCAGGAAGGCGATGAAGGAGCCGCAGGCGACACACAGGCCGAAGGTGAAGCCGAAGACGACGTCGGGGATGTAGGGGAACTCGAAGAACCCACCGATGACGGCGCCGACGGCAATGCTGGAGACGGCGACCCAGAAGTCGAGCCAGCTGTAGCGGTAGCCGACGAGGGTGCACATGATGCGGCCGTTGACGGCAGCGATGACGGCACCGACAACGGCGCAGATGAAGGTGACGACGGCGTACGTGACGAAGTTGAAGTCGCCGTCCACGGTGTTGCAGGCCAAGGCCACGACGCCGCCGCCGATGACGACGCTGACGATACAAGCGACGACGCTGGTGGCTTCGGCGTGGTACTTGGCGCTGCGAATGAGGTTCGACATTGGAGATCTCCCTGTTTGTGGTACGCGGGCACGCGATTCGATACAGGGATTACCGTGCCAAGCCAGGTGGAACACGCAACCATGCCACCGCTGTCTAAGCTCAGGAGATGCTTGACTTATGACCCCAGGACGTGCTTGACGAATGCTCTGGGAATCATGGGCCGGTCTTGCCTCGCCGACAGCTCCGGCTGCACCCGCGACCCCAGGGGCGGCAAATGGGTCTGGGCTCGGCTCAAGGCCTGACGCACTCCTGGGCGTCCGGGGGCGGTTCGAGTGGCCGGTACGGGCGAATAAGCTCGGATCCGTGAACCGTGCGCCTCGCTGGCTGCTGCCCACCGTGCTGACCGCGCTGATCCTGGCCGTGGTCGTCGGTGCCCTGCTCGGCTGAGGAGACGTGATCAGCCGCGGAACGGGGGATGATCAGAGCATGTCGTCGTTTCCGCTCCGGGCCGGTGCCGCGTGCTTGATCGTCGGGGCCTGCGTGTTCTGCGGGCCGCCCGCGGCGGCCGATGACGGCAAGGACTCCTTCACCGTCTCCGATCCGCGGATCACGGAGTCGAGCGGGCTCGCGACGAGCCGGCGGCATCCGGGGATCACCTACACCCACAACGACTCCGGCGCCGTCGCGCAGATCTTCGCGCTGGGCCCGGACGGGTCCACAAAGGCGGTGCTGACGCTCGGCGGCGCGGGTGCCCGCGACTGGGAGGCGATGGCGGTGGGCCGGGACGGGCAGGGGCGCCCGGCGATCTACGTCGCGGACATCGGCGACAACATGGGCGGCGCCTGGCCGTACGTCACCGTGTACCGGATCCCCGAGCCGGAGCAGCTGCGCACCCGGACGCTGCGGGCGACCGCCTTCCGGTTCACCTACGAGGACGGGCCGCGCAACGCGGAGGCGCTGATGATCAATCCGCGGACGAACCGGCTCTACGTCGTCAGCAAGCTGTTCAACGGCGCGGCGATCTACGAGGCCCCGGCCAAGTTGAGCACGGGAAGCCGCAACCGGCTCCGGCGGATCGCCGACGCGCCGGGCCTCGTCACGGACGCGGCGTTCGCGCCGGACGGGCGGACGTGCACGATCCGCACCTATTTCGGCGCCCGCGTCTACGACGTGGACGGGAACGGCCGTCCGGGCAGGTCGCTGACGTCGGTGGGGCTGCCCTCGCAGGAGCAGGGCGAGTCGGTGACCTATTCGGCCGACGGCCGGTACCTGCTGTCGGGGTCGGAGGGCGCGAACCAGAAGGTCCACCGGGTGCGGCTGCCGAAGTCGGCGCTGCCGCCGAGCCCTTCACCGGCCCCGGACGGCAACGCCGACAAGGGCCGCCGCGACTCGACGTCGGAGTCGATGGGCCTGTTCGCGGCGCTGGGCGTGGCCTGCGTGATCGGCTTCCTGGTGGTGCGCAGGCGATCATGACGGGGGCGTGCGGCGCACCTGACCTCCGGGCGGGAAAAGGGTGCGGTCGCGGTCGGATCGTTACGAGGAGAGGACGGGCCCGCCCGGACCCGTGTGAGGATGCGGACTGTGGAGCATGAGCTGGTGGGCCTGCGCGGGCCGGGCGGGCGGTGGCGTCCGGTGGCCGTGGGGCCGTTCGCCCTGCTGGCGGTGGTCCTGGCCCTGATGCCGATCCGTCCGGGTTGGCTGTGGGTGTCGCTGATCGTCGCCGTGGTGGCGGTGCCGTGGCTGCTGGGCGCGGCCCCGGAGGCGCGGCGGCGGCGGCCGCGGCCGTACTGGCGGCTGTCGGAGACGGGTCTGGAGCGGATCGGTCCGGGTGGGCTGAGCATGGTCCGGTACGAGCGGTCCCGGATCGAGAGCCTGGCCGTCACGACCGGGGACGGGGTGCTCACGGTCGTCCACAAGTTCGGCCGTACGGCGGTGGGCAGCCTCGATTCGATGGGGATGGAGCTGCTGCCCTTCTTCGTGACGGCGCGCCGGATCGGCATCCCGTTCCAGCTGCTGGACGGTGACGCGGCCGAGCTGGCCGACGCGGCGGGGGCCGACCCGGGCGCGGTGCCGGACGAGGCGATGGCGCTGGGGCTGCCGCGCCATAGTGTCGCCGAGCAGCGGCTGCTCGACCAGGAGGCGCGGTTGCTGGCCGCCGCCCACGAGCCGGCCGAGGACGGGCCGCAGAAGACCGGCGAGGCCCGGCTGGCGACGCCCGAGCCGCTGCCCAGCCGGCGCCGGATCGCGCTGCTGGGCGCGCTGAGCGGTGCGCTGGGGGCGGTCATGGTGGTGCGGATCGCGGTGGAGGGCGCCGGCGGGTTCGGGGCCCGGCTGGCGGCGGGCTGCTGGGCGCTGGCCGCGATCACGGGGATGCTGGCGGCGCGGCGGCGGCTGCTGCGCGCCGTCCGGATCCAGTGGACGATCTCCGCCGCGGGCCTCCAGGTGCGCGGCGGCAGGCGGCCGGTGCGGGTGCAGGCCGGGTCGATCGCCGCGCTGGTGGTCGGGCCGGGGCTGCGCGCCGATCCGCTGTCGGGGGAGCCGCGGCGGGCCGAGCCGGCGGTGCTGGCGTTCGACCACCGGCTGCGCATGGTCGCCCGGCTGCCGGCGCACGGGCTGGACGCCTTCCAGCTCGCGCACGCGCTCGACGACCACGGCCACCGGGTGATCACGCCGGGGCGGCGGCCGCCGCGCACGCCCGAGTACGGGCTGGAGGGGCTGCCGGAGATCTTCGCGCGGGTGCCGGGCGGCCGGCTGGTGGTGGCCGACGGCGGGCTGGGCTGGGCGGACGCGGCGGGCGAGGTGGTGCTGCGGATGCCGGAGGACCGCATCGGCGGGATCGAGCTGCTGACCATCGCCGGGCACGCCTGGGTCCGGCTGTACGACGCCGAGGGCGAGGAGTTCTTCGCGGCGCCGCTGTCGGCGCTGCGGATCGCGCGCACGGATCTGCGGGAGTCGGCGCGGCGGGCGGGGCTGCCGGTGACCGACGCCGAGTACGACGCCTATCTCAGCGCGGCGTTCCATTCGGCGGTCGCCACGCTGTCGGCGGAGCCAGAGCCGGCCCCAGTGGCGGCCGTGTCCGGCGGGCGGGCCGAGGCCGCCGCGGCGGCCGAGCCCGAAGAGGCGGAGGCACCGGAGAGCCCGGCGAGCGCGCCCGGCTCGCTGCTGGACGCGACCCGCAGGTCGCGGGTCGGCACCTACCTGGTGAGCATGCTGCTGTGCGAGATGGTGGCGGTGCTGGGCGCGGTCTGGCTGGGGCCCGACCTGGGCGGGTTCGCGGTGACGGCGAGCTGGTCGATGCCCGCCGGGGTGCTGATCGGGCTGGCCGGGTACTGGCTGTACGACCGCAACCGGGCGCAGCTGCGGGTGTCGACGGCCGGCCTGGCGGTGGTGACGCGGCGCGGCCGGGTGGAGTGGGATCTGACCCGCGACCGGGTGGGCGGTGTCGGCATCGACGAGTCGGCCGACCGGATGCCGCGGCTGGTGGTGTGGAGCCCGGCGGGGCGGGTGCTGCGCCAGGTGGGTTTCCCGCCCGATCTGGAGGAGCTGCGCCGCGCCTGCGAGCGGTACGGGCTGCCGTGGGGGCCACCGGACGCCGACCGTCCAGCGCCGCCGCCGCCCGAGCTCTGATCAGGTCTTGGCCGGGCGCAGCGACCAGTTTTTGATCGACTCGTACTCGAGCAGGGTGCGGCCCCTGGCGGGCAGCCGGCTCTCCATCAGGTGGACGGCGTCGGCCGTCCACGGGCTGCCGGCGAACGCCGACATCGGTTCCAGCAGCGGCCGCACGTCCACCGGGACGCGGGCGCGTGCCAGCGTGAGGTGGGGCCGGAAGCTGCGGTGCTTGTCGGGCGGGGTTCCGGCGCGGCGGCCGGCCGCCGAGGTCGAGGCGGCCAGCCGGGCCAGCTTGCGGCGGTCGCCGTAAAGGCCGGACCACAGGACGCGGGCATGCGCGCCGTTGCCGGGGAAGGCGCCCACGCCGGCCAGGGACAGCGTGAGGCGTTCGTGGCGGCCGACGGCCCGTTGCAGGCGGGGCAGGAGCCGTTCCAGGGCGCGGTCGTCGACCTCGCCGAGGAAGGTCAGCGTGACGTGCAGCAGCTCCCGGCGGATCCAGCGCAGTTCGGGCAGGCCGGTCCGGTAGGGGGCGAGGAACTCCTCGAGCTCGTCGAGGACGTCAGGTGGCGGTACCAGCGCCACGAAGAGCCTCATGAGCACGTCCGGGAGACCACCAGACCAGCTTTCCGCAGGCATTGGGGTTTGTCACGCGGGTGCATCGGGTTCATCAACGCCCGGTAACAGAAACGACTCCCCGGAGACCGCCGGCGGTCCGGCGCAGGGCGCGGGCCAGCGTCGGGCGCAGCTCGCCGCGGGGCACCGCCAGCAGCGCCACGGCCAGCGCCGCGACCAGCGAGACCAGGCCGCCGATGACGATGGTCATGCGCGGCCCGGTCTGCTCGGACAGCCAGCCGATGACGGGCGCTCCGAGCGGGTTGGTGCCGAGGAACACGAACATGTAAAGGGCCATCACCCGGCCGCGCATCTCCGGGGCGACGCTGAGCTGCAGGGTGGAGTTGGCGGCGGTGGTGAACGTCATCAGCATGATGCCGGTGGGGACCAGCAGTACCAGGAACGTCCAGTAGTACGGCATCAGGCCGGTCAGCGTCTCCAGGATCCCGAACAGGACCGCGGCGCCGATCAGCACCCGCAGCCGGGGCCGGGTGGAGCGGCGGGCGGCCAGCAGCGCCCCGGTCAGCGCGCCCAGGGCGAGCATGCTGGAGGCCAGGCCGAACGAGGACGCGCCGCTGTTGAACACCTCGCGGGCGACCAGCGCGGTGGTGATCTGGAAGTTCATCCCGAACGTGGCGACGAGCCCGACGAGCAGCAGCACCAGCATCAGGTCGCGGCGGCCGCGCACGTACCGCAGGCCCTCGCGCAGCTGCCCCTTGGCGCGTTTGACCGGCTCGGACGGGTTCAGTTCGCTCTCGCGCATCGCGTACATGCCGAACAGGACGGCGCCGAACGAGGCGGCGTTCAGCAGGAACACCGGGCCGGTGCCCAGCAGCGCGATGAGCAGCCCGGCGACGGCGGGGCCGACGAGCCGGGCGCCGTTGAAGGTGGCGCTGTTGAGCGCGATGGCGTTGGGCAGGTCGGGCTTGTCGACCATCTCCACCACGAACGACTGGCGGCTGGGGTTGTCGACGACGGTGGCCAGGCCGAGCCCGAAGGCCAGCAGGTAGACGTGCCAGACCTGGGCGGTGCCGGTGACGGCCAGCACGCCGAGGATCAGCGCGAGCAGGCCCATCGACGTCTGGGTGATCATCAGCACCCGGCGCTTGGGGTAGCGGTCGGCGATCACCCCGCCCCACAGGCCGAACAGCAGCATGGGCAGGAACTGCAGGCCGGTGGTGATGCCGAGGGCGGTGCCGCTGCCGTGCGCGAGGTCCAGGACGAGCCAGTCCTGGGCGACGCGCTGCATCCAGGTGCCGGTGTTGGAGACGACCTGGCCGGAGGCGTACAGCCGGTAGTTGCGGTTCCGCAGCGACCGGAACATCCCGCCGGTGGTCTGCTCGGCGTCGGCCTGGAGCGCGGCCTCTTCGGGGACTTCGCGGGCCGCCTCGTCGAGCGCCGTGGTCAGGCTCGGCTGATCTTGTCCAGGATCGGCGCCGCCCGGCGCAGGACCTCCCGTTCCTCCGGGGTCAGCTCCTCCAGCCGGCGGGACAGCCACGCCTCCTTGCGGCGCCGCTCCTCCCGCAGCAGGGTCGTGCCCTCCTCGGTAGCGCTCAGCACCACCTGGCGGCCGTCGGTCGGATGCGGGCTGCGCCGCACCAGGCGCTGCTCCTCCAGAAAGGCGATCACCCGGGTCATCGAGGGCGGCTGCACCTTCTCGTGGTCGGCCAGTTCCCTCGGCGTCATCGAGCCGTGCCGCTCGATGGCCGCGAGCGCGGCGAACTGGGTGAGCGACAGGGGCCCGGCGCCCTCGCCGCCGGGCGCCCTCAGGGTGCGCAGGCGGCGCGACAGCCGGGCGATCGAGATGCGCAGGTCTTCGGCCAGCTCCGGGGCCCTGCCCCGGGTGCGGCGCGGATTCGGTGGCGTGCTCATGGTCGTTCGCAGAAGTCATTTCTTTTGCTAACGATACGCCGCACTTGCCTATTCCGCGACGGTTCGTCGGCATCTCGCGCGAACGCGAGCGACTTCACCCTCCGATCGCTGGCAGGAACCCTCCTTCCCATGGTGCCACGCGCAGGGATCCCGCCTCTCCGAGGAAGGCCCGAGATCAGCTACGACGGTTCGGCCAGGCCGCGGGTCGGCATCCCATACCGTCCCGGCCAGCCCGCCCGTGGTGACCAGCGCGGTGCAGTCCGCGCAGCCGTGGTGGCCGATCCAGAATGAAACCAGAGGTGGGCGCGAGGCCGTCCCCCCAAGGACTTCCTTGAAGGCAGGGTCCTGACCCCAGTCGTGCCGGCTTTGACCACCACAACGGCCGCCCGGATGCCAAGATCGTTTTGACCCCATGCCGCGGGCTGCCCGATGGGCGGCCCGCGATGCCCTGGAAGAAGGAAGATGCCCGTGAATGACACGACGCACCAGCGTTCGGCCGGAGGGCTGCGTCCTGGGGTGCTGAGCCAGCTGGAACGCCTGCGAGGCAAAGTGCCTGACGGCTTCGCGCCACGCGACGAATGGACCGTCACGACGCCCGGGGGCGAACGGCGACTCCCCGCCGAGACTCAGGCCCTGCTGTCGATCGAGTGGCCCGAGGCCCACGTCCTCCTCGACGAGGACGACATCGGACCGATCGATTTCCCGATGATGACCGAAGTCGATGAAGAGGACTGGCCGGATGAGCGGCCGTGGCTCTTCGTGGCCTTCACCAGCACCCAGTTCTACTGGCTGGTCGATCTCGACGAGGCCGGAACGGGCGACCCGCCGGTCTACGTCATCGATCACGACTGGCACGACGAGGAGGAGTTCCCGGAACCGGACCCCCTGTCGCGGATGCTCGCGGACCTGAAGGCCGTGCCGCCGCCGCTCCCGGAAGACCTCTTCCCCCGAGCCTGCGCGCTCGGAGACCTCGACGCCGTCCGGGAGGCCCTGCCCGGCGAACCCGCTCTCGGCCCGCTGAACGACTCGGGGCTCACTCCCATGCACCTGGCCGTCATAGGCCGTTCCGCCGACGTCGTGCGCGCCCTGGCCGAGGCCGGAGCGGACCCGGGCGCGGCGCTCCACGAGACATGCAGGATCCCCTGGAAATACCGCAACCCGAAACGGCATTGCGACACCTTCCGAGACCTGAGGGCCGGCGCGACACCCCTCCACCTGGCCCTCTCTCCCTACCTGCGGGTCAAGTCCGGGCCCGACATCGCGCCCGACGTCGTCGAGGCCCTCCTCGCCGCGGGAGCCGACCCCAATGTGGCCGACGAACTCGGCCGCACGCCGCTCCACGACGCGGTCACCTCTGTCAGTCGGAACACACTCGACGCCCTGCGGCTCCTCCTCGAAGCCGGCGGCGACCCCCATGCGCGCATGGACGACACCACGCAACGGCCCTATGGGCCCGCATCACGCACGCCCCTGACCATCGCCCAGGAACTCGGCCGAACCGAAGCAGCCGACCTGCTGAAAACCGCAAACAGGCATCGTGATCAACGGCCAGCAAATCGACGTCACCGATAGAGCGCTCAGATGCGCTGAGGCGCGCCATCCGAGGTAGGGCGGTCGGAGACGCGGTGGTCGGCTCGGCACAGGATCTCCGCGGCGTCCCCATTCGGTCAGCGTGGGACGGCCAGGAGGTCGGCGTCGGCCCTGCGGACGTAGCCGGGCCAGGGCTTGCCGTGGCCGGGGACGAGCGGGTTGTCGTGCATCTGCGCGATGTGCACCCGCAGCCGCCGGTTCGCCGCCACGTGCAGCGGCTGCACCCTGAAGCCGAAGTGCATGTTGCAGCGGCGGTGCCCCGGCCCGTCGCGCACCAGGTCGCCGTTGGCGTTCCAGACCTTGTCGTCGTGGTTGAGCGGTGCGTACGCCTCAACGGCCGGGAACCTCTTCACCGTGGCACCGCTGGATCCGTCGGCGAGGACCTCGCACAGGCTGACCCACATCTGGAACTCCGTGCGCGAGACGGGGGCGGGCGCCCACAGGTCCGCGAGCCACACGCTGACGTCACCCCACACGTCGAAGCCCTGTGCGGCGTTCGGCCCGTTGATTAGGGAGGGGCCGCCCGCGTCGGCGTGGTGCCTGTGCGGGTCTTCGACGTCCTGCGAGAAGTAGATCTTCAGGCCCTCGCCACCGACCGACGGGTCGACCACGGTGATGTCCTGGCCGGTGTCAGCGGAGAGGTAGCCGTACCGGCAGTGGACGGGCTGGATGATGGACATGGCGCACTCCCCCGATTGCTCCCTCCAAGCGTCAGGACACGTCGGGTGGGTGCGCCATCTCATGCCCGGCCTGTTGTAGGTGTTGCGAGGGTCATAGGAAGGTGTCACCGGGTCGGATGTACCTCCGTTGGACGGCGGCGGGAGCGCAGTCGTCCGACTTGGTCGACTGCTGCATGAGCGGCATCCACAAGTACGTGACGTACGTGACGTACTTACCGGCCGGTGCCACCTTGGAGGCACGCTGCGATGGAGGTACCACCATGACCGCTGTTCACTTCGACAGCTATACGGAGGCCCGTGCGCATCTCAAGGCACTCCTTGACGCAGCCGAGACAGGACGCGTGGCCACGGTGCGTCGCGAGTCGGTCACGACCGCCATCGTGGACGTCGAGCGATTGCGCCGCCACCTCGCGGCGGTCAGTCCATCGCGTGCGCAAGTGGTTGGGGAAGCCGGCGGCTGGTCGATCTTCATCCCCGGGTTGCCCATCGTCACCTATGAACTGGATCTTGCCGGCGGCCGGATCCTGAGGACTCGCATATCTCACCCGGTCGATCGGAGTGCCTATGGCCCCAGCATCTGGGGTCATATACTCCGCGATCAGCTTCAAGTGGACGAGGCGACGTTCTGGTCCTGCGTCCAGGACAAGGTCGTGCCGGATCGCGGAACGCCCACGCCACCACCGGAGGCATTGCCCGCCGACCTGGTCCACCTGCTGATCTCCAGGGTCGGTCTCGATGAGGCCGAGGTCGCGATGATGACCAAGGAGGAGGCCGTCGCCAGGCTGCAGAGGTACTGGACCGAAGGCGCCTGATCCGTAGGAATATCCTCGCAGATATCGCCCCAGGCGGCGGTCAGGCGACCCCCAGTAGTTCTCTGACCGGCTGCAGCGCGAAGTAGAGCACGAACAGGGCGGCGATCAGCCACATCAGCGGGTGGATCTCGGCGAACCGGCGGCGCGCCACCTTGATCGCGACGTAGCTGATGAAGCCCGCGCCGATGCCGACGGTGATCGAGTACGCGAACGGCATCAGCACGATGGTGAGGAACGCCGGGATCGCGGTGTCGTAGTCGTCCATGTCGATGTGCCGGATCTGGGTCATCATCAGGAACCCGACCACCACCAGCGCGGGCGTGGCCGCCTCGAACGGGACGATCTGCACCAGCGGCGAGAAGAACATCGCGACCAGGAACAGCACCCCGGTGACCACGCTGGCCAGGCCCGTGCGGGCGCCCTCTGCCACACCGGCGGCCGACTCCACGTAGGTGGTGTTGGACGACACCGAGCCCGCGCCGCCCGCCGCCGCGCCGGCCGAGTCGACCAGCAGCACGTTCCGGATGCCCGGCAGGTTCCCCTCCCGGTCGAGCAGGCCGCCCTCGGCCGCGACGCCGACGACGCTGCCCATCGTGTCGAAGAAGTCGGCCAGCATGAGGGTGAAGACGAACAGCAGCGCGGCCGTCACCCCGACCCGCTCGAAGCCGCCGAACAGGCTGAAGTCGCCGACCAGGCCGAGATCGGGACGGCTCACGATCTTGTCGGGCAGCTCGGGGACGTTGAGCTGCCAGCCGTCGGGATTGATCCGCGGTTTCCCGTCCGGCCCGGGGCCCTGGTTGTAGGGGCCCGCCTTGGCCAGCGCCTCCACGACGATCGCGAAGACGGTGGTGGCCACGATGCCGATCAGGATGGCGCCCCTGGTCTTGCGGGCCACCAGCAGCGTGGTCAGCAGCAGCCCGACCACGAACACCAGCGTGGGCCAGCCGGAAAGGCTCCCGGTGGCGCCCAGCTGGAGCGGCACCGAAGACTCGCCCGGCCCGCCGGGGACGCGCCGGACGAACCCGGCGTCCACGAACCCGATCAGCGCGATGAAGAACCCGATCCCCACCGCGATGGCCGTCTTCAGCGCGGCCGGGATGGCGTGGAAGACCGCCACCCGGAACCCGGTCAGCACCAGCACGGCGATGATCAGGCCTTCGAGGACGACGATGCCCATCGCGTCCTCCCACGACATGCCGCTCGCGAGGCTGAAGGCCACCACGGCGTTCAGCCCGAGCCCGGCCGCCATGGCGAACGGATAGCGTCCGGCCACGCCCATGAGCAGCGTGAGCACCCCGGCCACCAGCGCGGTCGCGGCCGCCACCAGCGGGATGGCGGCGCCGGGCTCGGTCAGGTCGCCGAGGAACTGCCCGTCCTTGTCGGCCACCGTGCCGAGGATCAGCGGGTTGAGGACCACGATGTAGCCCATGGTGAAGAAGGTGGCCAGCCCGCCCCGGACCTCGCGGCCCACGCTGGAGCCCCGTTCGGAGATCTTGAAGAACCGGTCGAGTCCGGATGCGCTCTTCGTGTCCACGGGCGCAGCGTGGCAGAACGGAAGCCGACGGTGAACCCCCCGGGCGGCACCGATATCGCAACGGATCGATAAGCCCTGCGCATCCCGCTGACGTTCGTGGAACTCGTGGACGACGGCGTGCCCCTTGCCTTTCGCGATCAGCATCCGGTTGGCCGGGACGGTGATCACGAAGGCCGGCGCGAAGCCCGCCGCCGGCGAGCCCCGGAACAACCAGTCGGTGAGCCCGGCCTCCATCGCGCCCGGGACGACCAGCACGGTCAGCCGGAGCTGGGCGCCGCCGATAACCTGGGGGCATGACCCGATCGCGCCGTCCCGATCCGCCGCCGATGCGGACCAACGACGTCCGCGTCGCCCTGGCGGGCACCGCCGCCTGGACGGTCGCGCTGATCACACTGCTGATCATCGGGGTGCCCGCGGACGCCCGGTGGTGGCTGTGGGTGTGCGGCGCCGGCATCGTGATCGGGCTCTTCGGGGCGTGGTACACCCCCCGGCTCCAGTCGACCCGCGCCCGCCAGGCCGCGGACCGCAGCGCCCGCCGCGCCGAACGCTGAGCCGTCAGTCTTCGAGGTCGGCTTCGACCTGGAGCACCGGGAGGGCCTCCGGCGCCCGCAGGAGCGCCTCGACGTGCAGGCGGTCCCCCCACTGCCCGCCCGCCCAGGCCAGGCCGCGCGCCAGCCCCCACGGCCCGGCCGCGTGCACCTCGCCGTCGTCGCCGTACCACCAGGGGACGCGCTGCCCGTCCACGACGAGCGCGTCGTGCGCGGTGTAGCCCTCGGGCGCGTCCGGCAGGACGGCGCGCACGGCGCCGGGCACCGGGCGGGCCTGCCCGGACGACTCGATCACGCCCGCGACCTCCTCGCCCGCCGTCGGCAGGTCGAGCAGGTCGGCGAGCCGCGCGGCGCGGCCCGCGGCGGCGACGACCAGGGGCTGCCCGGCCAGGAGCGGCAGCGCGTCGGGCCGGTCCAGGACGAGCGCGTCGGCCGCGTCGACCACCTCGACCTCGCCGTCCACGATCGCCCGCACCCGTTCCGGCGGCTCTATCTCGGCTGGTGAGTCCGGGGCGGCGGGCGCGTCCGCCAGGGCCGTCCAGAGGGCGCTCAGCCGCGCGCGGGAGACCGTGCGGGACGGGTCGCCCAGGCGTTCCAGCAACTCCTGGACGCCGCCCGGATCGTCCAGCAGCTCGGCGAGGGACGTGCGGACGCCGAGGGCCAGGAGCAGCTCGCGATCCTGCGGGACCTCCGGCGGCACTGTGTCGTACAGGCCTTCGAGGAGGGCATCGCCCTCGTCCAGGCGGAACTCTCCCGGACGCCGCCCGCCCAGCACCGGATGCCGCCGCAGCCACCACGCCGTGTACGAGGGGACGGCCACGCGGCGGCCGTCGTGCAGCGTGACGTGGGCCGGCCGGACGATCGCGGCACGCGGCGCGGGACCGGTCAGCAGGCGGAGCGCGGCGGGCCAGTCGGCGACGAGTTCGAGATCGCGCACCGCCTCGAACTCGGGGACCTGCGGCGGGAGGTCCTGGGGCCCGAGCCGGTCCAGGACGTCCTCGGCCCACCGGTCCTCGTCGTCGAGGTCGTGCGCCTCGGCCTGCCCGGCCAGGGCGGTGAGGTCGGCGTCCTCGGCGCGGACGAGCGCGAAGCCGTCCAGGACACCGGCGGCGGCCAGGATGCCGGCGCCCCAGCGTTCGACGAGGTCGGCGGGCGCGACGCCGAACGGCGCGTCGTCGGCCACCACCGCGCGCAGCGGGCCGTCCGGCAGCAGCAGCTCGCCGGCGGTGTAGAGCTCGCCGTCGGCGCCGGGCAGCGCCAGTTCCGCCAGCCAGGGCTGCTCGCCCGGGTCGAGCCGCGCCGCCGCGACCAGGCCGAGCACCGCGGCGGCGATCTCGTCGGGGTCGTCGGCGTCGTAGGAGCCCTCGACGGCGGCGCGGACGGCCGGGTCGGCGAGCACGGCGCGCGGCCCGGCCTCCACGGCGCCCAGCCGCGCCAGCAGCGGATGGACGGCCTCCGGGTGGACGAAACGCAGCCCCAGTGCCCCGCCCAGCCCGGACGGGTCGAGCCCGTCGGCGGCGATGAGGAGCCCGCGCGGGCCGCGCACCACGCGGATCCCGTCGATCTCGTCGGGTTCGCCGTCGGGGGCGAGCGGCACCGGCAGCGCCCCGAGGGCGTCGGCCGGAGCGCCGGCGAGCGCGTCGTAGAGGCGGCGCCACCAGGCGGGCGGACGGTCGAGGGCGGCCAGCTCGTCCACCACGTCGGCCAGTTCCACGCGGCGCACGCCGAGCGCGTTCAGAGCGGGGTTCCGCACCGGCCACCCGGCCGGGAGCAGGCCGGGCAGGACGACCTCCGCGCCCTCGCCGTCGCCCGCGAGGAGCCGGACGAGCGCGGGCGGGGCGCCGTCCACCGCCACGGCGTCGCGTCCCCGCGCCCGCACACCGTCGGGTTCGCCCGCGACGGGCAGCAGCGGGACCTCGGGCAGCCGCGCCAGGGCGGCCCGGCGGACGCGCGCGTCCAGCTCCCCTTCGGCCACCGGCCCCGGGACCAGGTCGAGCAGGGACGGCGTGACCGGAAGCCCGCGCAGCAGCTCCACGTAGGCGTCGGCGGCGCGCTCGACCAGATGGTCGGTGAGCGGGCCGGGCGCGACGTGGCGGCGGTCCGGGGCGAGCGGGAACGAGGCGATCAGCAGTGCGGGCAGCCCCAGCCGCTCGTCGCTCGGGGTCGGGGCGTGCACCACGGCCGGCGTTCCGGCGGGCAGCGCGCCGCCTTCGGGCAGGGCCCAGCGCACCTGCCAGCCAGGCCGGGCCCGTTCCTCCACGGGACGGTCGGCCAGCAGCTCGGGCGGGGCCGAACCGTGGGCCTCGGCCGTCCGCCACCCGACACCGTCGATCACGACCCTGCCGGACGGGCCCGCCTCGGCGGTCAGGGTGCGGACGGGCGTCCCGTCGATCTCGATCTCGATCGCGCGCAGCGCCGGGAGGGCGAGCAGCAGCGCCGGGCCGGCCTGGTCGAGCTGGGCCCGGACGGACGCGTGCGCGGCCGCGTCGCGCAACGGGAGCCGCACGACCGTGTCGTGGCCCTTCGGGATCTCCGGGACGGCGGCGGGCGGCACCGCGAACGGCAGCCGCAGCAGCGGCACCTGGCCGCCGCGCCGCTCCAGCTCCTCAGCCAGGGAGGGGAGACCGGCCACCAGCGTACGGGCGCGCTCCAGCGACCACTCCACCCCGCCCGGCGCCGAGGCGATGCACGGGGCGTCGCTGACGGCCACGACGGCGGCGAAACCGACACCGAACCGTCCCACCGCCGCGCCCTCGTCGCGCTTGGCGGAGGCGCGGAGGGTGGACAGCGCCTCGGCCCCGGCCGCGTCGAGCGGCGCGCCCGTGTTGGCGGCCGTCAGGACGCCGTGCCCCTTGCCCGCCGGGCCGTCCAGGGTCAGCCTGAGGCGGCCCGGGACGCCCGCGCGGACGGCGGCGTCGGCGGCGTTCTGGGCCAGCTCGATGACGACGCGGTCGCGGTAGCCGCCGAGGGCGTGGTCTTCCTCGGTGTTGGCGTCCTCCCGGAACCGCGCCGGGGACTCCGCCCACGCGCGCAGCACGCGGTCACGGATCGTCTCCGTGCCGAACGGATCGGCTTCGGCGCCGGCCACACGCACCCCTCATCCGAGCGAAAGTGATCTTCGTCACAGCCTGCCGGTCAGCTGTGCCCCAGGGCTTCCTCGGCCTCGGTGTCGCGCAGCTGACCGGCCGGGACGACGTCGTACCCCAGCTCGTCGATGACCGGCGGGCCGTGCTCGGACGCGGGCGGGATCACCACCGCCTCCGAATGCGCGCCGCAGCCGTGGTCGACCGAGACCACCCGGCCGTCGTCGGGCGCGTACTCGTTGGCGCAGACCCCGAACACCTCCCGCAGCCCGCCCGCCAGGGACACGAAGAAACCGCAGGTGGAGCACTGCGCCGGGGCCGACATCGCGATCGGCGCGCGGGGGCCGGCGATCCCTTCGTACCAGCGCGCGGCGGTCTCGTCGCGGCCCTCCTTGGACAGCACCCGGGGCCGGCCCAGGCCCAGCTCCCACTGGGTCTCCTGGTCGGTCGCGTCGTCGGCCTGCGTGTAGCCGGGCGCGAGCCGGACGTCGTCGGCGGGCGTCGGCAGCAGGTCGCCGGGGCCGAGGTCGCCGGGCCGCAGCCGCTCCAGCCACGGCACCCATTCGGGGGCCAGCAGCGCGCCGTCGCCGGGCAGCAGCACGCACTCGTCGACGGTCACCTGCTTGGCGCGGGAGGCCCGCGCCACCGTGACCGCCCAGCGCCACCCCCGGTAGGCCGGGTCAAGGGAGGCGAAGTAGTGCGTGACCACCCGATCCGCCTCGGCCCGCAGGCCGAGGTGATCGCCGACCCGCGCGGGCCGGGCCGTCTCCTCCGCCGCCTCCCGGGCCAGCTCGACCGCGCCCGCGCAGGCCGGGTCGATCGCGGGTGTACGGGAGCGGCGGGCGGGCCCGGTGGAGGTGCTCGCGGCGCCGGTGCGCGTACCGGAACGCGCGGTGCTGGGCTGACGGAGTGGGCTCACACTCCAATTCTCGCCCATGGATCGGCATGGCCGGGCACACCACCCGCCGCTTCGTGCTCTCATTCGCACCGCACCCGCGACGGGCGCGGTCAGGGATGCAGGTCGTCGGCCACCGCGCGCAGCACCGTGGCGATCTTCTTGGCCTCGGCCGGAGAGGGGTGCTTGCCCCTGCGGTAGGTGTTGGAGATCCCGTCGAGCAGCTTGATGAGGTCCTCGGTGATCATGACCATCTCGTCGGGCTTCTTGCGGCGCGCCTTGGCCACCGACTTCTCCACCGACGGCAGGGTCTCCAAGACCTGCACCGACAGCGCCTGCTGGCCGCGGCGCCCCTCGACCACGCCGAACTCCACGCGCTGTCCCGGCTTGAGCGTGGACACCCCGCCGGGCAGCGCGGAGGAGTGCACGAAGACCTCACCGCCGTCATCGCGGGTGAGGAAGCCGAATCCCTTGTCGGCGTCGTACCACTTGACCTTGCCAGTGGGCACGGTGACCTCGTTTAGCTCTCGTCCTGAATTGGGCTAAAGATTAGTGCCTCGCCACGAGGCGGTGGACACGGCGGGGACTGCGGGCGACCTCTGCGAGCCGACGGACAGAAGCTATCGGTGCGCGGCCGGAACGGCACCCGAATATCCACCGGAACGACCGCTTTCCGCAAGGCCGGGCGGCGCGTTCGATCCGGGCCGTCGTGATCAGCCGGTCGGGGCGGGTTCGTCCGCGCCGGCGGCGCCGAGCAGCCATTCCGGGAAGGCCAGCAGGTCGGGCAGCACGACATCGGCGCCGTACGCGGTGAGCGCGTCCGCGTCGAACGCCCCGGTGGCCACGCCCACGGCGGTCGCGGCGGCGGCGCGGGCGGCGTCCACGTCGCCGGTGTGGTCGCCGACGTACGCGCCGACCCCGTGCAGCCGCAGCGCGGTGCCCTTCGCCGCGCCGAACAGGCCGCCCACGACCTCGTCCACGGGCAGCCCGAGGAAGCGGACGGTGCGCTCGGTGTCGGCCTGGTTCTTGCCGGAGACCACGACCACGCGGGCGCCGCGGTCGCGGACCGCCTGGAGCGCCGCGGCGGCGCCGGGCATCAGGGCGGTCACGGGGACGGCCAGTTCGGGGTACATGGCGCGGTACCGGTCGGCCATGGCCGGCACCTCCGCGGCCGGGAACCAGTACGCCAGCTCGGTCTCCAGCGGCGGGCCGAGGCGCCCCACCACGGCGTCGGTGTCGATCGGGACGCCGGTCTCGGCGGCCAGCGCCGCGAAGACCGCGCTGATCCCGGCCCGGGTGTCGGCGAGGGTGAGGTCGAGATCGAACCCCACCGCGGACCATCCCGGCACGGGGCCGGGTCCGGTAAAACCTGTCGCATCTGGCTCCAGCACGTTCCACAGGGTAAAGGGGAAGGTATGGGGGATTTGCCACCCGGGTGGGTCCACCGCCGAGGACGGCCCGGCGGACCGCGCGGAGGACGCGGTGGACGGGGCCGGGGCGAGGCCCCGGCGCCCGTCGCGCACACGCGCACCCGCGCTCTCCCGGTAGTGGCGATGCGACGGGATCCGAGTAGGAGAGCGCGGGAGTCTATATACGCGAACTACGCGAACGCTGTCCGATTATTTCCCGGCCGGAACTGGATTGTCCGGACGTCTGAAACATGCGTTCCTAGATCCCGATATACCCGTGACTTCTGATAGGAACCGCTCGACCAGGCAAAACACAGGGCCCGAAAGCGCCAAGGAACCTCAAAGCCATCCCGAACCCGAGAAACCGCCCGAACCCGAGAAAGAGCGCGCCATGGCCGACGACCACGACCGACCCTCGAAGCAGGGGCCCGGCGAAGCCCCCGACAGCTCGCCCGCACGCGACACCGCGCCGGCCGGCACGGCCACCGCTCCCGGCGGCCCCGCCCGTCCCGGCGGCACGGGCAAGGCGCCGCACCGCGCGGTCTCGCGGATGCCCCGTCCCCCCGCGGGCACGCTGAAGGCCTCCCGCAAGCGCGTCGCGGGCGCGCTCGCCACGATCGTCTCCGTGATCACCACGGTCGTGGTGGTGGTGCTCGCGGTGCACATCATGTTCGTGCTGCTGGAGGCCAACGGCTCCAACGAGCTGGTGCGCACGATCGGCGACCGGGCCTGGGACCTGGCCTGGCAGTTCAAGGACGTCTTCCAGCCCGCGGACCGCAAGGTCGGGGTGGCCGTCAACTACGGGCTGGCCGCCCTGGTCTACCTGCTGGCCGGCAGGCTCATCATCAGCATGATCCGCCGCCTGGGCTGACGGCCGCGGCCGGAGCCGACCGGCTCCGGCCAAGTCAGTCCGGGTCAGTCCGGGTCAGTCCAGGAGGTCGCGTCCGGGGAACCGGACGGTCTCGAACGGCCAGGCCGTCGTGACCCACTCCCGGACGAACTCCTCCAGCTCCTTCTCCACGCTGGAGTCCTCCTCGTCGGCCCGCACCCAGAACACCACCACGGCGTCGGCGGTGGGACGGTCCGAGCGGGCGACATGGATGCGGCCCAGCTGCCGCTCCTCGTCCGGGGTCATCACGACGTAGCTGAACGAGCGCCGCAGCTGCCCCTCCTTCTGCAGCCAGGCGACGTCGATCAGCGCCTGCTCGAAGGTGAACTCGTTGTCCGGCCATCCCCACTCCGGCCCGAACCGGCCCTCCAGCCGCTCCAGGCTGCCCAGCACCGCGCCGTAGTCCTTCACCACATCGTGGACGGTGATCGGGCGGATCCGGAAGCGCGGCCCGGCGACGAGGGTGGGGACGACGAATTCCTCCGGCAGGAAGGCCCCCCGACCCTCCTTCCGCGGAGTTTCGAACATCGTCCGCCCCTTCCGACGGTGCCCCTTCCGTCGACAGGGGCGCGAGGCAATGACTTTAGCCGTCCACTGCCGGGTGCGAGACGCATCACGAATTCGGGCGCGCCGGGGCCGACGGGCCGAAACCCCGGTCGGTGATGCCTTACTGTTCTTCGCGGAGGAACACACGACCATGACGACATCCACGCGCGAACGGATCGTAAGCGAGTCCCTGCGGCTTTTCGCCGACCGGGGCTACGCCGCGACCTCGGTCGCCGAGATCGAGGCCGCGGCCGGGCTGTCGCCCGGCGCGGGCGGCCTGTACCGGCACTTCCGGTCCAAGGAGGAGGTGCTGGCCTCCGCCATCCGCGAGCACATCGAGCGGACCCGGCGCCAGATCAGCGACGTGCTGCACAACGCCACCACCTACGAGGACCGGCCGCTGGAGATCAGGCTCCGGATGACCTGCCAGGCCGGGCTGGCCAAGATGCGCGAGGAGCAGGACCTGATCCGGATCCTGTTCCGCGACCTCGACCAGTTCCCGAACCTGGTGGCGGAGATGCGCGAGGGGATCGTCAACCCGCTCTACGACGGCATCGCCACCTGGCTTTCCCAGCAGCCCGAATTCGAGGGCATCGACGAGGACTGGCCCGCCGTCGCCTCCGTCCTGGGCGGCGCGGTCGTCAACTACTGGCTGGCGAACGAGTCGATGTACGAGCCCCCCACCCGCATCGACGAGAAGCGGTTCGTGTCGAGCTGGGCGCGGCTGGGCCTCGGCCTGGTCAACCTGGAGCACGCTCCCGCCCCCTGAACCGGCCCGTCCGATGCCCACCCTCGCGTGGAGCACCCGCGAAGGCTCCTACGCTGATGGTGCGGGCCGCCGCCGGGCACCCGTGCCGGCGCCCGAGGTTGGGAGAGGGATGGACACGTTCGCGGACTGGCTGCGCGCACGCGATGACGACGCGTTGCGGTCGTTGCTGTCCGCACGGCCGGAACTGGTCAATCCCGTCCCCGCCGACATGGCCGCGCTGGCCACCCGGGCGTCCACGCCCGCCGCGATCTCCCGCGCCCTCGACCGGCTCGACCGGTTCGCGCTGGCCGTGCTGGAGTCGCTGCTGGTGCTGCCCCGCCCGCTCGCACCGGACGCCCTGCCCGCGGCCCTCGGCGCCACCGCCGACGACGTGGCACGGGCCCTGGAAACCCTGGAACACCACGGCCTGGTCTGGGGCGACGGGACGTACGCGACCGCGCCCGGCGTCCGCCAGAGCCTCCCGCACCCGGCCGGTCTCGGCCCGCCCGCCCGGGAGGTCTTCGCCGGCTACCCGCTCGAACGCCTCACCGCCCTCGTCACCGACCTGGACGGGACGGAACCGCGCGGGTTCCCCGACACCGGCCGGCTGCTGGACCGGATGACCGACGTCCTGGCCGCCCCCGAGGCCCTGATCGCCGAGGCGGGCCCGGAGGCCGCCGCCGCGCTGGAACACCTGGCCTGGGGGCCGCCGGTCGGCCGCGTCGCCGACGCCCGCCGCCCCGTCCGGACCGCCACCGCCGCCACCCCGGTCGAGCGGCTGCTCGCCCGCGGCCTGCTCGCCGCCGAGGACGACCGCACGGTCACGCTCCCCCGCGAAGTGGCCCTCCACCTGCGCGGAGGCCGGCTGTTCCGGGACGTCCCCGCGCACCCGCCCGAACTCATCGGCCGCTCCGGCTCGTCCAGGGCATCGGAACAGGGCGAGCTGGAGGTGCGGACCGCCGCGGGCGAGGCGTTCACCGCCGTCCGGCTCACCGAAGAGCTGCTCGAACGGTGGGGCACCGAACCGCCGCCCGTGCTGCGCAGCGGCGGCCTGGCCGTCCGCGACCTGCGCGCCGCCGCGACGCTCCTGGAGGTCGAGGAGTGGCACGCCGCGCTGCTCGCCGAGGTCGCCTACGCCGCCGGGCTCCTCACCCGCACCGGCGACCTGGACGGCGAATGGCTGCCCACCCCCGCCTACGACCTCTGGCTCATGCGCGACATCCCCGGCCGCTGGACCGAACTGGCCCGCGGCTGGCTGAAGACCGACCGCGCCCCCGGCCTGGCCGGCGAACGCGACGACCGGGACCGGCTCATCAACGCGCTCAGCGAGGCGGTCGTGCGCACCAGCGCCCCCGCCACCCGCACCGCCGTGCTGCGCGTCCTGGCGGCCGCCGCGCCCGGAGTCACCGTCGACGCCGAGGCCGTCCGCACCCGGCTCGCCTGGCTGCACCCGCGCCGCGCGGGGCCGCTGCGCGACCGCCTCGTCGACTGGACCCTCCGCGAGGCCGCCGTCCTCGGCATCACCGGGTTCGGGCGGCTCGTCCCCTACGCCCGCGACCTGCTGGACGACGACGACCCCGAACCCGGCCTGCAGAAGCACCTGCCCGACCCGGTCGACCGCGTCCTCATCCAGGCCGACCTGACCGCGATCGCGCCCGGCCCCCTCGTCACCGAACTGGCCCGCGAGCTGGCCCTGTCCGCCGAGGTCGAATCCACCGGCGGCGCGACCGTCTACCGCTTCACCCCCGTCTCGATCCGGCGCGCCCTGGACGCCGGCCGCACCGCCGCCGAGCTCGCCGAACTGCTCGCCCGGCACTCGGCGACCCCGCTGCCGCAGCCCCTCGCCTACCTGATCGAGGACGTCGGCCGCCGGCACGGCCACCTGCGGGTCGGATCGCTCAACTCCTACGTGCGCACCGACTCGCCCGCCACCCTCGACGAGATCCTGGCCGACCGCCGCTCCGGCACGCTGCGGCTGCACCGCCTGGCACCGACCGTGCTGGCCTCCGACCTGCCCCGCGGCGAACTGCTGGAGGGGCTGCGCGGGATGGGCCTGGCCCCGGTCGCCGAGGCCCCCGGCGGCGGGATCATCGTGACCCGCCCCGACCAGCTGCGCGCCGAACCCGCCCCGACCGCCGAGATCGTCCGGGTGCGGCCCGGCCCGCAGCCCGCGGACGCCTCGGTGATCGCCGCCGCGGTGCGGGCGCTGCGGGCCGGCGAGGAGGCCGCCCGGCACGGCGCCGAGCAGGCCCGGCTGCGCGGTGCGGCCCCGAGCGGCGAACCGCCGCGCTCCCCGGCCGCCGCGACCGTCGACCGGCTCCGCGAAGCCGTCCAGCGCGGGGGCCGGGTCTGGATCGGCTACCTCGACCAGCAGGGCCGCTCGTCCAGCCGGATCGTCGAACCGGTACGGGTCGAAGGCGGCTTCCTCACCGGCTACGACGCCACCCGCGCGGCCGTCCAGCGGTTCGCCCTGCACCGCATCACCGGCGTCTCCGAACTCGGCGACGAACCGCCCGCCTGAGCCGATAAATGGTTGAAATCCGAACAGAGCGGATAGCCTGCACAGTCAAGGACAGGAGCGGGTGTTAGGGCGTGTCTAATGGGGCTTGTTCGTCGTGAGCGGCGTTCAGGTGCATGTATCGCGAGGCGGAGGAGGGAGTCGGCCCGGGTTCGGCTGTCGACCGACGACAACGCGGCGAGGTGCGTGCCTGGGCGTCGCGCAACAGAACGTAGATCCGTAAGCCACGCCCCAGGGGGAGATGGCCCTTGAGCGGCTACGGAGGGCAGCCTCCAGGCTGGCACGACCCGTACGGTCAGCAAGGGTGGGATCCCAACGGGCAGTACAACCAGGCCTACGGCCCCGGCTACGGGCCCCCCGGCGTCCCCAACACGGGCCCCGGCACCCCCGGGGCGACCCTGGCCGCCCTGATCTGCAGCTGCGTCGCCACCGCCATGTGCTGCAACCTCCTCGCGATCCCCGCCATCGTGACCTCGGCCATGGCGACGAGCCGCGTCCGCACGAACCCCCAGTCCACCCGGACGCTCACCATGTGGAGCTGGATCATCCTGGGCATCGCCTTCCTGATCCAGATCATCCTCATCGTCATCGCCGTCGTCGTGGACGCCACCAGCCCCGACTACGGATCCGGCGGCATCTGACCGTCCAGCGGGGAAGAGCACACCCCCCTTGGCCGTTGCTAGAGAAGGACCCGTTCCCGAACCCTCCGCCGCACCCCCATATCTCGGGTAGCGTGCAGCACCTGCGCCTGGGCCCGAACGGGGCCGTCCACGACCGATCGCCTGATGGGGGCCGCCCGCCGTGTCCGACGGACCGCTGATCGTCCAGTCCGACAAGACCCTGCTGCTCGAAGTCGACCACGTCCTGGCCGACGAGTGCCGCAAGGAGATCGCACCGTTCGCCGAACTCGAACGGGCACCCGAGCACATCCACACCTACCGGGTCACCCCGCTCGCCCTCTGGAACGCGCGCGCCGCCGGACACGACGCCGAACAGGTCGTCGACACCCTGCTGAAGTTCTCCCGCTACCCCGTCCCGCACGCGCTGCTCGTCGACGTCGCCGACACCATGGCCCGGTACGGGCGGCTGCGGCTGGAGAAGCACCCCTCGCACGGCCTGATCATGCACTCCTCCGACCGCTCCGTCCTGGAGGAGGTGCTGCGGTCCAGGAAGGTCAAGGGGATGTTCGGCGACCGCATCGGGGACGACGCGGTCATCGTCCACGCCAGCGAGCGCGGCGCCCTCAAACAGTCCCTCCTCAAGATCGGCTGGCCGGCCGAGGACCTCGCCGGATACGTCGACGGCGAGGCCCACGCCATCTCCCTCGTCGAGGACGGCTGGACGCTGCGCTCCTACCAGCGCGACGCCGCCAACGCGTTCTGGCACGGTGGCTCCGGCGTCGTCGTCCTGCCCTGCGGCGCCGGCAAGACCATCGTGGGCGCCGCCGCCATGGCCCGCGCCGAGGCGACCACCCTCATCCTCGTCACCAACACCGTCTCCGCGCACCAGTGGAAGCAGGAATTGATCCGCCGCACCTCCCTCACCGAAGACGAGATCGGCGAGTACACCGGCGCCAAGAAGGAGATCCGGCCGGTCACCATCGCCACGTACCAGATCATGACGACCCGCCGGAAGGGCGCCTACACCCACCTGGAACTGTTCGACGCCCGCGACTGGGGCCTGGTCGTGTACGACGAGGTGCACCTGCTGCCCGCCCCCATCTTCCGCATGACCGCCGACCTCCAGGCCCGCCGCCGCCTCGGCCTCACCGCCACCCTCGTCCGCGAGGACGACCGCGAGGGCGACGTCTTCTCCCTGATCGGCCCCAAGCGCTACGACGCCCCCTGGAAGGACATGGAGTCGCAGGGCTGGATCGCACCCGCCGACTGCGTCGAGGTCAGGGTCACCCTCACCGACTCCGAACGGCTGGCCTACGCCACCGCCGAACCGGACGAGCGCTATCGCTTCTGCGCCACCACCGACACCAAGACCCGGCTCGTCCAGGCCCTCGTCGACCGTCACCGCGGCGAGCAGACCCTGGTGATCGGCCAGTACATCGACCAGCTCGATGAACTCGGCGAACTTCTGGACGCCCCCGTCATCAAGGGCGAGACGCGGGTCCGCGAACGCGAACGGCTCTTCGACGCCTTCCGGTCGGGCGAGATCAGCGTCCTGGTCGTCTCCAAGGTCGCCAACTTCTCCATCGACCTGCCGGAGGCGAGCGTCGCCGTCCAGGTCTCGGGCGCGTACGGTTCCCGCCAGGAAGAGGCCCAGCGGCTCGGCCGTCTGCTCCGTCCCAAGTCCGGCGGCCAGGGCGCCCGCTTCTACGCCGTCGTGGCCCGCGACACCCTGGACCAGGACTATGCGGCCCACCGCCAGCGCTTCCTCGCGGAACAGGGCTACGCCTACCGCATCGTGGACGCCGACGCCGTTCTGGCGGGCGACGAGATCTGAAGTAAGCCGTTTTCTAGATGCAAATGAGTAAGGCCCCGCCAGTTTCCTGGCGGGGCCTTAACCCTAATATAAGTCCGGCGGCGTCCTACTCTCCCACACAGTCTCCCATGCAGTACCATCGGC
>NZ_BAAARW010000021.1:0-88223 GCF_039532545.1 Actinomadura vinacea
GGCCTGCACCCCAGACCGGCTGAGATGCAAGCGATCCGGCCTCCAACATTGCCGGGGCGGTCCAACATGTCGTGGTTCACCGGGAAGTGCTCCGTTTCTCGTGTGGGCGGGTCAGGTGCCGAGCTGGGGCAGGACGGCGTCGGGGTAGCGGCCGTCGGCAGCGGCGCCAGCGGGTAGGGCGGTGTCGAGGTGGTCGAGGTCGGCGGCGGTGAGGTGGAGGTCGAGGGCGGCGAGGTTCTGGTCGAGGTAGCGGATCTGCTTGGTGCCGGGGATCGGTACGACCTCGGGGCCGCGGGAGAGCAGCCATCCCAGGGCTACCTGTCCTGGGGTGGCGTCGTGCCGAGCGGCGACGGAGCGGAAAGGGCGTCACCTCCCTAGACACGCAGCTCGTAAGACTGGGCCCGCCCGGGTCAGGCAGCATGTGGCGCCCTCCAGCCTCGCCCGGGTCCCACGGAACCATGCCGCCTCGCGCCCGTACGCGGACCGGCCGTAGAGGTCGTCACCGTCGCGTACCACCAACACCGTCCGTCGGGTGCGCAGCGCGCCGTCACGCCGGCGGGTGGCGATGGTGGCTTCCGGAGCATCGAGCTCGGAGAGTTGTTCCCCGGTCCAGCCAGACACGGCTTCCGCCTTCCGGTCGAGGTGTGGGAGACGTGTCTCCCACTTCGTCAGTAAGAGCCCTGGAAACAGAACAGGGGCAGATCGCGGACGCACGGGCAGTGACGATCACAGACCTGTGAGGTCATTCGAACGGGACACGCCGGGTCGACCGTCTCTTCTGCGTCAGAGCCTTTCAAATGACAGTCCTACCTGCACCCAGGGGTGAAGAAGCCTAGGGTTCGCAACGCCGAAGGTTGGGTCGGAAGCCGATGCGGTTCGCCAAAGGCGGCGTCGTGGCTTCGTCGACGAATCAGCGATTAGTCGACCGACTCGGCCATGCGGACTGGATGAGGTCACCGGGGTGTCATCCGGAGGGCGCCGTCCATGCGGATGGTTTCGCCGTTGAGGTAGTCGTGATCGGCGATCATGGCGACGAGTCGGGCGTACTCGAAGGGGTCGGCGAGGCGCTGGGGAAAGGTCACCGAAGCGGCGAGGCCGGCCCGGATGTCGTCACAGAAACCGTCCATCATTGGCGTGTCCACAATGCCGGGCGCGATGGTGACGACCCGGATGCCGTGCTGGGCGAGGTCCCGCGCGGCGGTGATGGTCATGCCCGCGACGCCGGCCTTGGAGGCGGCATAGGCGATCTGGCCGATCTGGGCCTCGAAGGCCGCGATGGAGGCGGTGTTGACGATGACACCGCGCTGGTTGTGCTCGTCGGCCGCGGTGGTGGCGATCTGCTCGGCGGCCAGGCGCATGACGTTGAACGTGCCGAGCAGGTTGACCTGGAGGACGGTGTGGAAGAAGTCAAGATCGTGCGGCCCGCTCCTCGACAGGATCCGGGCCGAGGGCGCGATCCCGGCGCAGTTGACGACCACCCGCAGCGACTCGGGGCCCTCGGTGGCGCAGGCGATGGCGTCGCGCACGGACGTCTCGGAGGTGACGTCTGCGGCCAGCAGGGTCACGCCCTTCGGGGGCGATGGGGCTCCGGCGACCGCCTTCTCGAGGTCCAGGCCGAAGACCGACGCGCCCTGCTCGGCGAGGTGGGTGGCGGTGGCGGCACCGAGGCCTGAGGCCGCGCCGGTGACGAGGGCGGCGACGCCGTCGAGCTGCATACGAAGATATCTCCTTCTCGGATGTGGCTGCATACGCGGGCGCCAGCTCAGTCGGGAAATCATGCCAGCCCGCGCTGGATTCGGCCGTTCTCCAGGGAGACGAAATCAGTGAAGGTGCCGCCCACGTCAACTGCGATCATGATTCAGGCCCCTTTCCCAGATGGTGTCCGAGAGCAGCTGCAGCGAACCGAGAAGGTTCCACCGCTCGCGGCCCAGCGAGTGCAGGCAGTTCTGGCACTTGACGACCTGGAACCAGCCGCCCTCGGAGTTGACCGGGTAGCGGCGCAGCTCCTGCACGCCACACTTTGGGCACGAGCCCTCGACGGGGTCCGTGACCAGCGAGACGGTCGCTTCCTGCGGCCGCGGGAACGGGGGCATGCACAACTCCTTCGTCGGGATGACGGTGGAGACGATCTGAACTGAAAGTTCCGACCGGTTGGAATGTTATGAACTATAGTGACTTGCTGCGCCAGTGCAAGACATGCGCCAGATCCGGTCGGCCCCGCGGATCGTCGCGGTTGTCCCCGAAGCCGTTGGCCAGCCGGGCCCCACATGCACCCGACTTCCACGGCGGCGGGGCTTCTGCACGACAGGGGACTGCCGCGACAGGGCATCCGCTACGACGAGCACCGTCTCACCTACGTCGGCGGAGCGATCGGCGAAGCCACGGTCAGCTGGCTACACGCTTCGCCGGACACGAGGCCCGACCGTTCCCGCCGATCGGCGCACGGGCTGGTAGTCATGCGGTCCATCCCTGTGAGGCTGGGGCCCAGCGCCGCAACGTTTCCTCGACGGGGCTGGGTTGCTGTGGTGGTGTGGGAGTCGCGGCCCCGCTGCGGGAGAAGCGGGGCGCGGGGGCGGGCTGGGTGATGCCGTGCAGGTCGAGGAACATCCCACGGGCCCGGGCGTGCGGATGGCGGGCCGCTTCGGCGAAGGACAGCACGGGCGTCACGCACGCCTCGAGCTCGGCGAAGACCGCTGCCCACTCGTCGCGGGTGCGTGAGGCGAACTCCCGGGCGAAGCGGTCGGTCAGGGTGGGCCAGCCCGTGCGGTCGTTCTGGTCGGGCAACTCCACGCCGAGCAGCCCGAGTCCTTTGAGCAGCTCGGTGTAGAACTGGGGTTCGATCGCCCCGACTGCGACGTAGCCGCCGTCGGCGCAGCGGTAGCTGCGGTAGAAGGGGGCGCCTCCGTCGAGCAGGTTCTGGCCCCGCTCGTCGCTCCAGTTCCCGATCCCGCGCCAGGCCCAGATCGACTGCATCAACAGCGCGGACCCGTCGAGCATGGCGGCGTCAATGACCTGGCCACGCCCGGAGCGCTCCCGTTCCCATAGGGCGGCGAGCACTCCGGTGAGCAGCAGCATCGAGCCGCCGCCGAAGTCGCCGGCCAGGTTCAGCGGAGCTGCCGGGGGGCCGTCGTGCGGTCCCATGGCGTGCAGGGTGCCGTTGAGGGCAATGTAGTTGATGTCGTGGCCGACCGCAGTTGCCAGTGGGCCGTCCTGGCCCCAGCCGGTCATCCGCCCGTAGATCAGCTGCGAGTTCTGTGCGGTCAGCTCGTCGGGGCCGAGCCCGAGGCGTTCGGCGACGCCGGGACGGAACCCCTCGAGGAGGACGTCAGTGTGGGCCACGAGGTCGCGGACCCGGTCGCGGTCGGCTGGGTTCTTGAGGTCCAGGGCGTGGTTGCGCCGACTGCGCAGCAGGTGGTCATGGGTCGGGTCGGTGAGCTGGAAGCCGTTCGGTCGCTGGACGCGCACGACGTCGGCACCGAGATCACCGAGCACCATGGCTGCGTGCGGCACCGGCCCGATGCCGCCGAGCTCGACCACCCTCAACCCGGCCAGGGGGCCCGGCTGAGGGCTCATGCCGGCTCCGTGTTGCGCGCATCCGAAGTAGCGGCCTCTTCGAGGGTCTGGTTCCGAGCGCCAGTCGTGCGGGCGTCTGTCATCGGGGCGCCGTCGTCGAGCTGGGTGCGGGCCGTCTCGGACATGACGACGACCGAGACGAACGAGGCGACGGCCGAAAGAACCACCCAACCGGCTACGGGCACGAAGCTGCCCCACTGCGCGTAGAGGGCGGTGGCGATCAGCGGGGTCAGCGCGCCGCCGATGAGGGTGCCGATCTGGTAGCCCAGTGACGCCCCCGAGTAACGCACCCGTGCGGTGAACAGCTCAGCGAACAGCGCGGCCTGGGGCCCGTAGACCAGCGCGACCAGGATCTCGCCCACGGCGATCGCGGCGATCACGGCGGCGGGGTTGCCGGTGCCGAGCAGCAGGAACGCCGGCCACACCCACACCGCGAGAGCGACCGCGCCGATCAAGTACACGGTCCGGCGGCCGATCCGGTCCGACAGGGCGCCGCACAGCGGGATCGCGACGAACTGCAGGGCGGCGCCGATCAGCACCCCGTCGAGCAGCAGCGCGCGGGGCAGCTTGAGCACGGTGGTGCCGTAGGAGAGGAAGTAGGTGCCGAACAGGTAGAAGCTCGTGCCGATCACCACGATGGAGCCGGCGCCGAGCAGGACCGTGCGCCAGTTGTGGACCAGCACGTCCAGGACCGGGGAGTGCGACTGCTCGCCCTCGTCCTTGACCTTCCTCATCGGCGCCGTCTCCTCGAGGGTGAACTGCGCGTAGAAGGCGATCCCGACCAAGACGACGCTGAACAGGAACGGCAGCCGCCAGCCCCAGGACCCGAACGCCTCCTCGCTCATGAGAGCGCCGACGACCAGGAACACCCCCGTGGACAGGAAGAGCCCCGCGGACACGCCAATCTGGGCAAAGCTGCCATAGAGGCCGCGCTTGTCCGGCGGGGCGTTCTCGGTGGCGATGAGTGCGCCGCCCGCCCACTGCCCGCCCACGGCGATGCCCTGCAGGAGCCGCAGGAGCACCAGGATGATCGGAGCGGCCACACCGATGGTGCCGTAGGTGGGCAGCACCCCGATGAGGGTCGTGGAGATCCCCATCAGGAAGAGCGTGGTGACCAGTGCCGGCTTGCGGCCGATTTTGTCGCCGACGTGGCCGAAGATCGCGCCACCGATGGGCCGTGCGGCGAACCCGACGGCGAAGGTGGTGAACGCTAGCAGCGTGCCCACAAGTGGGTCGCCGGCTGGGAAGAACAGCTTGTTGAACACCAGCGCCGCGGCGGTGCCGTAGATGAAGAAGTCGTACCAGTCGATCGCCGAGCCGGTGCCGGCGACGAGCAGGATTTTCCGCAGGGACATGGGGTCTCCAATTGAACGATTGTCGTTGATCGTGCGATCCGGTCCGGCCGCTCGGGCCGGAGCCGGATGGTGCCTCTCGGCGGGACGTGGGCCGGAATGAACCGGGGCGGGGACGGAGCCGCGGGTGGCTGCTCCGACCGGCACCCAGGCGCCCGCGCCGCCGAGGTCGGGGGGTCCTCCTGATGCCGGTGTCGTGGCTGGGGCGTCGCGGCCGTCGCTATGTCGCTGTCGTGGTCGTCGTGGCCCCGAGTTTTCGGTGGTCCCAGGTGCGGTAGCGGGTCGGGTGCAGGACCAGCCCGATCCGGCGCCGTCCGGCCGCCCGCAGCTCCGCGGCCCTGCCGTCGGCGGAGTCCGCGGAGAGCATCGCCGACCCGTAGCGGTCGGCGATGGCTGCTCCGATCGCGAGCACGTCGTCCGGGTCCTCGACGATCTCGACGTCGCAGTCGGCGGACAGCCCCTGCAGCGTCTCGTAGGTCGTCCCGCTCTCGACGAGGACGCTCGCCCGGCCGTGGCGCCGGGCCGAGACGGCCTTCTGGCTGCGGGCGTAGGTCCACAGGAGCAGGTCGGATCCGCGGCGGACGAACCACATCGCCGTCAGGTGCGGTGCCTCGGGCCGCTGGACCCCGAGGACGAGGGTCTTCTCCCGGTCGAGGAAGTCCGCGATCTCGGCAGGGGTCATCGTGATCTGGTGGCGTCTCGGCATCATCGCCTCCTCATCGGCCGGGTGGTCATGTCAGAGCGTCCGCACCGCGACCGGTGTGGCCTGGAAGTCGGCGAGGTCCGGCTCGCGGGTCATGGACCAGTAGTCGACGACCCGGTAGGGGGAGTTGGTGACGACACGACCACGGGAGTTGCGGTAGTAGGTGGTCATGCCCGGGTGGCTCCACACCATCCGTTGGTGGCGGGCGTCGACCTCGGCAACCCAGCGATGCAGCGCCTCGGGCCGGCACTCGAGTGCGCCGATGCCGTCGCGGGCCATGGTCGTGATCAGGTCGACGATGTAGCGGCCCTGGGCCTCGGCCACGAAGATGAAGCTGCCGCCGGCACCGGCGTTGGTGTTCGGGCCGTACATCAGGAACAGGTTCGGGAAGCCCGGCACCGTGATGCCCAGGTGCGCGACGGCGTCGTCCTCGCCCCAGGTGTCGTGCAGGCGCACCCCGTCGCGGCCGCGGACCTCGATCCCGGGCAGGTAGTGCTGGGCGTCGAAGCCGGTGGAGAGCACGACGACGTCGGCGTCGTGGCTCTCGCCTGCGTCGGTCACCACACCGGTTTCGGTGATCCGGGCGACACCGTCGGTGATCAGCTCGACGTCGTCGCGGCGCAGCGCCGCGAACCAGCCGTTGTCCAGCAGCATCCGCTTGCCGAAGGGCGGGTAGTCCGGCAGGCACTTCTCCAGCAGGTCGGGCCGGCCGTCGAGCTGCTTCTCCAGGTAGCGGGTGAAGAAGCGGCGGTGGCCGTCGTTGACGGCGTTGAGCGAGCGCTCCGGGTGCTCCCAGTTCTCGTCGATCTGCAGGGAGGCGTGCACCCGGTCGTTGAACACCCAGGCCAGCCGGAACCGGTACCAGGCGTGGTAGTAGGGCACGTGCTCCATCAGCCAGTGCACGTCCTCGCCGACCTTCGCGAAGTACTCGGCGTTCGGGGCGATCCACTGCGGGGAACGCTGGAACACCGACAGGTGGGCGGTGCGGTCGGCGATCGCCGGCACGACCTGCATGGCGCTGGCGCCGGTGCCGACGACGGCGACCCGCTTGCCGGTGACGTCCACGTCGGTGGGCCACTGCGCGGTGTGGAAGATCGGCCCGCGGAAGGAGGCCATACCCGGCAGGTTGGGGATCTTGGGGTTGTTGAACAGCCCGACGGCGCTGATCACGGCCGAGGCGTCCCAGGACCGCGAGCCCGCCGTGACCGTCCAGCGCTGCTGGTGCTCGTCCCAGGTGGCGGAGTCGACCGACACCCCGAACTCGATGTGCTTGCGCAGGTCGAAGTGGTCGGCCATCTCGGCGGTGTAAGCGGCCATCTCGTCACGCTTGCCGAAGTGGGTCGACCAGTTCCGCGGGAAGAACGAGAAGGAGTACAGGTAGCTGGGGGTGTCGACCCCGGCCCCGGGGTAGGTGTTGGTCAGCCATACACCCCCGACCTCGTCGTTGCGTTCGAGGATGGTGAAGGCCACGCCGGCCTGCTGCAGGCGCAGCCCGGCGATGAGCCCGGAGATCCCAGCGCCGATGATCACGACGGACAGGTCGCGCTCGGCGACCACGGCCGGTGCCACGACCGCGGGGCCGGGGTCGGGCTCGAAGCCCATCTCCTCGCGCATCAGCTTCTCGTACTCGTCGGGTACCGCCTCGCCCATGGCGATGGAGAGCATCCGCCGCAGCAGGTCCAGGTCGGGGTTGGGGACCGCCGGCTCCGCCCCGCGGGACCAGCTCGTGATCGCCTCGACTGCGGCAACGCGCAGCTCGGCGGCCGCGGTCGCGTCCAGGCCGCCGGAGTCGTTGGGCCCTAGTCCGCTGCTGCGCACCGGCCGGTACGGCTCCTCGAGCCAGCGGGGGTCCCCGGTCAGCTGGAAGGTGACCATGGCCAGGGTCGGCAGGTTGGCAGCGTCCACGGCGTCGCGCAGCCGCTGCTCGTCGAGCGGACGTCGGGGGGCGGGCATGAGGGGCACGTCATTCCTCCGGGGCGAGCGCACGGCTCGCGGTGGTCGCCGAGACGGGCGCGTACAGTGTTCGTCGGGTAGCGGAGCGGCACCGTCGCGACGCCGCCTCCATGAGGGCGGGGGGTCAGGTCGTTCTGGTCGGTCCGGTGCGGGTCATCCGCCATCCGGCGGCGGTGCTGACCCAAGTGTTCGGGCCGACCCCGGCGGTGCGCAGCTTGTACTTCTCGACCTTGTCGGTCGGCGTGCGCGGAAGTTCCTCGACGGTGTCGATGAAGCGCGGGGCAATGTGGTGCGGCATCGACTCGGCCGACCGCAGCACCATCCGGCCCCGGTGAGCAGACAGCCGAGCGTGGCGAACTTGCCCGAGATGTGGAAGAACGGGGAGTAGTTCAGCAGCACGTCGTCGGGGCCCAGCCCGTTGATCTCGGCGAAGAAGTGGCCGAAGGCGACCTGCTGGTGGTGGGTGAGCAGCACGCCCTCGGACGGTCCGGTGGTGCCCGAGGTGTACAGCGCGCAGGCGATGTCGCCCGGAGCGGGACCGTCCCACGCGGGGGCCTCGTCGGTGGCGGGGTGAGCGTCGTCGGGCGTGCCCAGCAGGTCCGAGTACGTTCCCGGGAAGCTCAGCACCCCCGTCAGTGACGGGACGTCGCCGCGGACGGCCTCGATGGCGTCGAGCAGCGGACCCTGGTCGGCGATCGCCAGCGACACCTTCGCCTTGTCCAGCTGGTAGCGGAGCAATTCGCCGCGATAGGCGGTGTTGATCGGCACCTCGACCGCACCGAGCTTCGCCAGGGCCAGCCATCCGTAGAGGTATCCCGGGCTGGTCGCCATCGACAGCGCCACTCGGGTGCCCTGGCCGACGCCGGCGGCGTGCAGGTTCCGCGCGAGCAGGTCGACCTGCGCGTCGACCCCGCGGAGGGGGTACTCGCGACGCTCGAAGAGGAACAGCACCTCGTCCGGACGAGCCGCCGTGGCCCGCTCCAGTACCCGGCCCACGGTCCGCTCCTCGAACGGCACCGCGGCCAGCCGGCCGGACGTGATGCCAGATCCGGGAGTTGCACTGTCCATCGTCACCGTCATCCGGGTCTCCTCTCGGCGGCATCGTCGCGTCAACAATCCGACCAGTTGGAATGTAGTTCGCGATTGGCGATGAGGCAAGGGTTGGGTCTGCCTGCTCGGCGCCGGCACTCCTTTTGGCGCCCTCCGGTCGCAACGACGTCGTGCCAGGGCTGCGTTGGAGCCAGCGGTGAGCCCATGACCTAGCCGCGGCCTGACTCGGCGACCGCCGCGAGGGGGTCCGGACCTCCCATGGTGCTCAGTAGCCCTTCCCCGCGGTCCACCCGTCGTCGACGAACAACGTCGTCCCGTTGACGTGGTCGGAGTCGGAGCAACTGAGGAACACGACCGGGCGAGCGATCTCCTCCGGCTGCGCCCAGCGTTCCATCGGAGCGATCGCGCGGATCGACGCCCTCATCTGCTCGGACCGGAGGTAGGCGCTGGTCATCGGGTCTCCACGACACCGGGCGCCACTGCGTTGCACCAGATTCCTGGGGCCCCGTACTCGAGCGTGATCGTTTTTGTGAGCGTGATCAGCCCAGCCTTCGTCGCGCAGTACGCGGCGCGATTCTGGAAGGCGAGATGCCCGGCCATCGACGCGATGTTGATGATCTTTCCGCGGCCCTGCTGCAACATGCCCGGGATCGCGGCCCTGGCCAGGGCGAAGGGGGCGGCGAGGTCGACATCGAGGCTCTTGCGCCACTCGGACGGCGACAGCTCGAGCAGTGGGGCGATCTGGCGCACCCCGCGTTGTTGACCACGACGTCAAGACCGCCGAAGTGTCGGCGGACCCGGTCGGGCAGCGCGGTGGTCTGCTCGTCGTCGGCCAGGTCGACGTCGGAGGCGGCGCCCGGTCCGAGGTCGTCTACGGCCTGATCGAGGGCGTTCTTGTCCAGGTCGGCGAGGGCCAGGCGCGCTCCTGCGTCCCGTGGGCGGCACAGATGGCCTGACCGATGCCGCCCACGGCCCCGGTTGCGAGGGCTACTTGTCCGTTCAGAGTGGTCATCGTCGTCCGCTCCATTCCATCCGGTCGGAACGCAACGGCTGCCGCACCTTCCCTTTGACCGCTAGAGGGGAGTGTGGATCAGTTCGACAGGACGGCGGCTGGGACCTGTGTCGCGCCGACGCTCTGCAGGGTCATGGCGGCGAACTGCTCGGCGATCTCTGTCGGCGTGCGCCGGCCCTCGGGGCGGTACCACTGATACGACCACACCCACATGCCGAGCAGTCCCAACGTCGTGACGGTCGGATCGAGGTTCTGGTCGAACTCCCCGCTGTCGATACCGCGTCGCACCGTGTCCTCGAACAGCGAGGTCGAGCGCCGGCGCTTCTCCAGTATCGCCGCCCGCACGTCGCCTGTGAGGACATGCAACTCGCGGAAGAACACCATGACGTGCTTCTGATAGGTGATGCAGATCATCGTGGTGTGGAAGGCCATCTTCGCCAGTTGCTCGGTCGGCGAGTCGTGGCTGGCCAGTGCTCGTTCCTGGGACTCGAGAGCTCGATCGATGAACTCGTCGTGGATCAGGTGCAGCACGTCGTCCTTGGTGGCGAAGTGGTGATAGAACGCGCCCTTCGTCACGCCGGCCCGCTGCACGACCTCCTGCATTGACGCACGGCTGAAGCCCTTCTCCGCGAAGAGGTCCAGCGCAGCCTCGACCAGGAGGCGCCGGGTCTCTTCCGGCGCGTAGCTTCGTTCAGGCGGCTTGCGCGGCACGACGCACTCCTCGGGTGTCAGATGTTCAGCCTCCCTCAGGCCTTCCGACCAGATGGTATCTGGGCGCTGCGACCGATGCTGTCGAACGCGCCCGATGGACGGGAGCCCTCTTCGATGTGCACGGTTCTCGTCCTCGCCTCCGACAGGCGCAGCCCGAGTGGGGCGAGCACCGTCGCGACCTGCAGGCGCGCCGGAAGCTGAACCTCGACGTCCTCGCCGCGGCCGTTGACCATCATCGCGAAGTCGTGCGTGTAGCGGACCAGGCGGTTGGTCGGCGGGCCGCCGCGGCGGCGCCGGTGCCGGGCGCTGGAATCGCCCATCGCCTCCCAGGCGCTGGTGAAGTGCTCATCCAGCGCGGAGAGGGCGATGTTGGCCAGCAGAGGGGACAGGATGCCGCCTTGCGGGGTCCCGGCACCGGTGTCGTGCTGGAACGCCGCAACGGCCAGATCACGCGAGAGTCAGTCCCAGGCACCGCCGCCGAGCCTGCGCGCCTCCCCCCGGAGACCACTGCAAGACACTCTCACAGATCACGCTGTGGCCGCCCCACACGACGTTCCGCCCATCACCGGGCTGGTCGCACACCACCTTGGCGGACGCCACTGGGCGCCAGTGTACAAGGCGGGCTCAGAGGGTGTTTGGTTTGAACTTTTCGCCCCGAGTATGTCCCTCGCCAGGTTGGTGTGGTTTCGCTGGTTATGCGCTGGCAAGCACCGCCGGCATGGGATGAACCTCCAGGTCATCGCAGGACCGGACGGAAAATGGCTGTGGGTCTCGGGGGAACTGCGCGGCGCCGTCCACGATATGAGGGCCGCGCGGATCTGGGGCATCATCCGGGCGCTGGCCGCAGCCGGGCTGCTCACCCTGGCCGACAAGGCCTATCAGGGAGCCGGTGAACACGTCCTGACGCCCTACAAAGGGCGCGGCAAGCCAGAGTCCCAGAAGGAGGCCAACCGCGCCCACGCTCGGCTCCGCGGACCGGGCGAGCGAGCAAACGCCCAGCTCAAAGCATGGCGGATCCTGCGCAAACTGCGGTGCTGCCCCTTCCGCGCCGGCCGCATCGCCAAGGCCGTCCACACCCTTCACCTCCGCGAAACCGCATCACGTTGAAAAAGGCTCACTGTGCAGATCGACACAAAGAGCTCGGCGGGCAAAAGCTGATCTGTACTGAAATAAGATACCCAAACGCCCTCTCAGGCGCCGGTTTATTTGCTTACTGGCCTATTCTCCTATCCGGAGCGCGGCCGGCTGGAGGCCACGATCGGCCCACAGCCCGATCAGGTCACGTGGAATGCATGGCGGAGCAAAAGGCCTATCGTTCGTGCAAGCTGCCGGGAACCCTGGACTCTGCCAGACGTCGTCATCCGCCGACGAGACGGTCACTACCCTCCCAATACTGGCGGCGTAGCTCATGCCGTTGAATCTTTCCGGAGCCGGTCTTTGGGAGATGGTCGAGGAACTCAATTGACCGTGGTCGTTTGTAGGCAGCGATACGTTCACGGCAGACGCGGTCTACATCCTCGATCGTGACGCTCTTACCCTTCTCAGGTACGACGAGGGCCTTCACCGTCTCGCCCCAACGCGGGTCCGGAACTCCGATGACTGCGACCTCGGCTACTGAGCCGAGCGTGGAAATGGCGCTCTCGATCTCAGCCGGGAAGACGTTGAACCCACCCGTGACGATCATGTCCTTCTTCCGATCGACGATGTGCAGATATCCATCTTCGAGCCGGCCGACGTCGCCAGTGGCCACCCAGCCGCCCTCGAGAAGGGTATCCGCAGTGGCTTTGGCGCGATTCCAGTAACCGGACATTGCAGTGTCACTTCGCGCTTGGATCTCGCCCTGCTCGCCAGGCGGGACTGACTCATTGTCGGGTCCGACGATTCGGATCTCAACAAAGGGGCTCACGCGGCCGGCTGATCCGAGCCGCGCTGGCAGGGCCTGCTGGATGTCGAACCGGTGGGAGTGCTTGGACAGTGACGTGATCGGGAACGGGATCTCGGATAGGCCGTAGGCTTGCACGAAGACCTCACCTAGATGTCCCACCAGGCGAGCGAGACGAGCGGGCGCGATCGCCGATCCTGCGTAGATGATCGTGTGCAGCGAGCTAGTGTCCCAGCGGCTGGTATCCAGAGCCGGAAGCAACATGTTGAGCATAGTGGGCACCATCGGCAGAACAGTGACCCTGTGCTCGGCGATCGCTGCGAGGGCCGCCTCAGGCTTGAACGAGCGCATTGCCACCTGGCTGGCGCCTCGCAGGGTGTACGCAACACCGGTGTAGCCGGACAGGTGGCTGAGCGGTGCCACGTGCAGCACGACATCGTCGCTCTCGATTGCCGGGAGTTCCGCCATCAAGTTGCGTGCGCAGGCCAGGATGGCGCGGTGGCTGAGCATCACACCCTTCGGCTCCCCCGTTGTTCCCGAGGTGTATGGAAGCCACGCCAGATCCTCGGGGTTTGGTCGGACCGGTCTGATGGCCGACGCTCCTAGAAGCTCGCTGTAGGGGGCGTCCGCCTTACCAGCGCCGGGGTCGAGTGCGACTACCATCGTCCTAAGGCCGACGTCTTTCAGCGCACCAACAACCTCGGCCTGGCGTTCGGCGTCGACGACGAGCACACTAGGCTCACAGTCGCGGGCGATATTGGCGACCTCCCGAGCGTGCAATCGAGTCGATAGCGGCACACGAACGAAACCGCCTGCCGCAATTCCGTGATCGACTACGAAGGTCTCTGGGCGGTTCGCGGACAGGACAATGACCCGGTCACCCGGGCGAGCTCCGAGCTCGGAGAGGCCACCCGCGAAGTGTCGGGCGGCCTCTCCGAGCTCCGCATAGCTCATCGATCCTTCGCTTCCGGCTATTGCGGAAAGCCTGGCGAATGACTCGTACCCGCGCTCGTAGCTGGTAGTAAGGGTTGCGGCTACCCTGTCGCTCATCTCTTTGACTCTTTCCTTGGTGCGCAAGGGGAAACTGACAGCAGGTGGAACAAGGCCAGACCGCGCAGAGCGCGCAATCGCCGTCAGTATCAGTGCTGCGTTGTCGGGCGAGATCTGGTTGTTGTCCCGCGCCGAGGGTCACTACTGTCGGTTTCGATCTTCTGTTGCGGCAGCACGGGCCTCAACTCCCGTCGAAGCAGCCGACCCCGGTGCCTGCGACCTGGTGACGGCGGCACCGGAGTACGGCCAACTCCCTGCTCAGTTTGCTACGGATCGGCAATGCTGAACGAGCGGGTCAACAGTGAATCACCTGATGCCGGGTCGGAACCGCCGCTCGAGCCGGCCCCACCGGGTTAGGAGGGAAGCGTGGTGTAGATCGACTTGTACTCGAGGTACGCGTCGATCGCCTCAGGCCCCAGCTCTCGGCCAATACCTGAGTCCTTGTTCTCGTCGAGGGATCGCCGACGACGAGGTCGCGCGCGTACTGCGCGACAGCCTCGACAACCTCGTCGTAGCGCTGCCGCGGCACGAGGATGCGGGACTGGGGCGTGCAGGTCTGGCTGTTGTTCATGAACGACGCGTTGCCGATGCCGGCGAGGAGCGTCCGCGCCGATGATCCGCCCCGCGGCCGTCGAGCCGGTGGAGGCGATCTTGCGGTGAGCTTCACCCGGATCTCGCCCTGGCGCGGATCGTCGAGGTCGATGTCGACGATCTCGAACTTCCCCGGAGTCTCACGGATGATTGCAACTCGAGTCCTCACGAATTGCCTCCTTGCAGCGTGAGCGGTTGCCCTGGTCAGCGGGCAGTTGGTCATTGATGACGGTATATGCATACCAGCTAGTCGGAATGTTGTGAAGTGTCCGCCTTCGCCGTCCCCTCCGCGCTACCGCCTCAACCAGCACAGCGGAGCGCACACCTCAACGCCGGCGACGCACTGACACACCGTGCCGAGCTCGCCGACCGTGACGCTGCCGCGGCTGGGCAACGTGCCGAGCACGACGCCGCGATCGAACGCCTCCGCGCCGAGGCGGCGGCCGCCGCGGAAGCCGCGTGCCGTGAGGAGAATGGCGCTCTGAACTGCGATGATACGGCTTGTCGAAGGCGGTAGTGGTCGCAGGTTCAGGAGCACCATTCAGGTGGGCAAGTGCTATCCGCGGCTGGCGGTAGGCGGGTCGGGTTCGGGCGGCGCGGGCCGCGGCCCGCGCCGTGGCGTGGGAACGCGCCGGTGACCGCGCACTCGGACAAGGAACGAGCCGCACCGAACTTCAAGCAGGGATACGGATTTCACCCGCTGGGCGCGTGGGCGGACCACGGCGCCGACGGGACTGGCGAGCCGTTGGTGATGATGTTGCGGCCGGGCAACGCCGGCAGCAGCAACGCCGCCGACCACCAGCAAGTCCTGGCGGCAGCGTTAAGCCAGTTGCCGTTCCAGCCCGGGTATCGGGTCGGCCAGAAAGTGTTGGTGCGCACCGACTCCGGCGGCGGGACGCACGAGTTCGTGCAGTACTGCCAGCAGCGGCGGCTGCAGTACTCGGTCGGGTTCACCCTCACCACGATCACCGCCGCCGCGGTCGACCGGATCCCCGAGCATGTGTGGGCACCCGCCTACGACGCCGGCGGCAAAGTCCGTGACGGGGCGTGGGTGGCCGAGCTGACCGGGTTGATCGACCTGTCCGCCTGGCGGTCCGGAATGCGCGTCATCGTGCGCGCCGAACGCCCGCACCCCGGCGCGCAACTGCGGTTCACCGACCGCAACGGGTTACGGCTGACCGCGTTCGCCACCAACACCACCCGCGGCCAACTGCCCGATCTCGAGCTGCGGCACCGCCGCCGCGCCTGCTACGAAGACCGGATCCGCGCCGCCAAAGACACCGGACTGCGGAACCTACCCCTGCACGGGTCCGACGCCAACCGGATCGGGATCGAGATCGTGTGCCTCGTGGCAGAACTGACCGGGCTGCAACTGCTCGTCCTGCACGACCACCACGCCCGCCACTGGGAACCCAAACGGTTACGCCTGCGGCTGTTCTCCACCGCCACTCGGCCCTGAACTATCTCAGCCCGGCCGAGCACGAGAAGCGATCAACTACGCTGACCGCTGCCGCATAGCAACCGGTGTCCACGATCAGGGTGGAAGTCCCGCAGGCCACACATCATTCGGCTGGAGCGCCAGGAAAGCTGCTGTGGGCGCACCGGCCGTGTTACGTCCCCTGTCTTTCTCCGGGTGCGCCGGTCTCGGCCTCCACCCGCTCTACAGCTCGGCCGCCTCCTCCGAAGACGAAGTCCCATCGCAGATCCCCATGCGCAGTCAGCCGGGCGTGCACCTCGCTATCCACGACGAGTTGAACGGGGTGATGGGGAAGTGACGCTCACCTTGCGCCTGGCCGCCGAGGTGAGTGTCGCCTTCCTGGTCGACAGACCCGCAGGAGACCCCACTCGATGCGAACCCGGCGAACCGGCACCAACCGCTCGGCCGGCGAACCCCAACGGCGGCCGGAATTCCGAGCCGCCGACCTGCCCAGCCAGATGTCCGGTTTGAGCGGATGCGAGCGGCGCACAGGGACCATGATCGTCCCCGGGTTGGCCCCGCGAGCCAACATGGAGCCAACACGGGAACGTAACGGGACGGAACGGGTGGGGGACATACCTGGGCATTCTCGCGTTTGCCCAGGTCAAACGTGGTGGGTCGCGTGGGACTCGAACCCACAACCTACGGATTAAAAGCGCGGTTCTTATGTCAGGCCGGTTATTTTGGTGCCGCCCGATACCATTTGGTCCACGTCCAGCCCCATTTCGGTGCCAGGCAATATCGCGATGTGGCAGCCCGTACCAATTCCGCCGAGCCAACAACGAGCCAACATGGCCATCGCTTGCTGTGGTCATTGGGCCAGCCTGTTTGGCGGGTGCGTCGCCGTATGCGGCCGCCGCCCGCAGCCATTCCATCCCCTCGTTGGGGCGGTCGTGGCACAGCATCAAGATGCCCAGCCGGCAGGCGGCCTCGGGGTCGCGGGCGAGGCCTTCGGTGGCCATGAGCAGGTCGACGCCATGCTGCCCCAGCAGCTCGAAATAACGGCGGTGCGCCATGGACTGCTGGCGTCGCAACCGATACATCAAGTCCGCCATCGCGGCGCCGTCGAGATCTTGCCAGCACAGGACCTGGGTGGTCAGCCGAGGCGAGAGGGAAACGAAGGCGGCAGGGTTGCGGTGGTGTGATGTGGACCTGGACGAGGGCACCGCGGTGATCTGCCGGCAACTGCAGCGGTGGGACGGGCGGTTGACGGTGTGCCCGCCTAAGACCGCGCACAGTACCCGGGTGATCGCGCTGGACCGCACCACTATTGCTGCTCTTCGTGCGCACCGCTCGCGGCAGCAGGCGGAGCCGGACGCCTACGGTGACGGATACCGCGACAGCGGGCACGTGTTCACCAACCTCAACGGCGACCCGGTCTCACCAGGTCGGCTCACCCACTTCATCCAGAAGCTGATCGTTGAGCACGGGGTTCCGCCGATCCGGCTGCACGACCTGCGGCACCGCGCCGCGACGCTGGCACTGGCGGCCGGGGGCAAGTTCCCCGAACTCTTCGACGCCGTCCAGGCCGATGCGGGCATCCAGGTGGTCCTGACCGGAGTGCGGATGTCCAGGATGAAGGCGGTCATGGAACGGTGGGTCCAGACCTGCCGCCGTGAACTCCTCGACCGAACCCTGATCTGGAACCGGCGGCACCTGCTCCACACTCTGCGCGAGTTCGAGGTCTTCTACAACCAGCACCGGCCCCACCAAGGCATCGCGAACGCCCGCCCGTTGAATCCGCTGCCGTAACCGGTCACCGACCCGGACCAGATCGCCAGCCTGACCGTACGAAGACACCGACGTCTGGGCGGAATCCTCAACGAGTACCAGCATGCTTCTTGACCTGCACGGACGAGATTTCGGCAAGCGCAGCGCCGTGGACCCGCGCGTCGCCGCGGAGGGGGCGGGCCGGTCAGGGCACTTCGGCCGCGATTGCGCGGGCGGCCTTCCGGAGGCGTTCGGCGATGGCCGGTTCATCGGTGTCGTCGGGGAGGAAGACCACCGCGATCGCGGCGATGGTGCCGAGCTTCCCGCTGACCACCGGCACGGCCACGGAGGCCAGGCCGGGGATCACCTCGCCGACGCTGTGGGTGTAGCCGTTGCGGCGGGCCTCGGTGACATCGGGGCGCTCGCCGGGCCGGGCCGGGCCTCCGGCCAGCAGCGCCAGGCCGGGGGCTCCCCTGGCCAGCGGATGGCGGGTACCGGGACGCTGGGCGACCGCTGCGACCGAGTGGCGGGGCTCGACGCTGACGAGGGTGACGCAGTCGGGTCCGTCGGGGACGACGAGGAAGGCCGTCATGCCGACCTCGTTGGCGACCTCGGCGAGTTCGGGCAGGGCCGCCGACTGCAGGTCGCCCGACACCGACCTGGCCAGGGTCGCCAAGCCGACGTCCAGTTCGCAGTTCCCGTCGGTGGTGCGCCGGACGAGCCGGTGGTCCTCCAGGGTGCGCAGTATGCGGTAGGCGATCGACCGGTGCACGCCGAGGGCGTCGGCCAGCGCGGCGATGGAGAGGGGACCGTCGGCCTCGGCGAGGACCTCGAGCATCCGGAGCCCCCGGTCGAGGGTCTGGGAGTGGGGCCGGGCCGCTGCCCGGCCGTTCATGTCCTTCGTGCGATCGGCCATTGGTCGCTCCTCACCCTTGCCCGCCGTTGTGAAGGCAATTAGCCTTATTCTCACATAGAACAAGCAGTTCTATTATAGAATAAGGAGCTCCATGGTGAAGCCGTTCGCCTCATCCGCCGATCTGGCGCCCAAATCCCAGACCCTGGAGGTGCTGGCCGACGGGGTGTACGCGCTGACCGCCGAGGGCGATCCGAATGTGGGGGCCGTCGAGGGCGAGGACTTCCTGGTCTGCTTCGAGGCGATGGCGACACCGGCCGCGGCGCGGACGTGGCTGGCCAGGCTGCGTGAGCACACGGACAAGCCGGTGCGCTATCTGGTGCTGTCGCACTATCACGCCGTCCGGGTGCTGGGCGCGAGCGCCTTCGACGCCGAGGTGATCGTCGCGCATGACAACACGCGCGCGCTGGTGGCCGAGCGCGGCCGGCAGGACTGGGAGTCGGAGTACGGCCGGATGCCGCGGCTGTTCCAGGAGCCCGCCTCCATCCCCGGGCTGACCTGGCCGACCGCGACGTTCTCCGACCGGTTCACCATCGACCTGGGCGGCGGCCGCGGCGACCTGGAACTGCGGTACTGCGGCCGCGGGCACACCGAGGGCGACATCGTGGCCTGGCTGCCCGAGCAGCGGATCCTGTTCGCCGGTGACCTGGTCGAGGCGCAGGCCGCGCTCTACACCGGCGACGCCTTCCACCGCGAGTGGTCGGCCGGCACTCTCGACGCGGTGGGCGCGCTCGGCGCCGAGACGCTGATCGGTGGACGCGGCGCCGTGGTGTCCGGCGAGGACGTCGACGCGGCGATCACGCAGACCCGCGACTTCCTTCGGGTCATGATCGGCGAGGTGGAGGCCGTGCAGGTCCGCGGCGGCACGCTCAAGGAGGCGTTCGAGGCCGTCCACACGGCGCTGGCGCCACGGTACGGCGGCTGGCCCATCTTCGAGCACTGCCTCCCCTTCGATGTGTCTCGAGTGTGGGACGAGCTGTCCGGAGTGGAACGGCCCCGGATCTGGACCGCCGAGCGAGACCGGCAGGTCTGGGATGAACTGCAGGGCTGAGCGGTCTGGGGAGAACAGTGGACACGGCGTTGACGCATGCGGTGGCGGTGATCGGGGCGGGGCCGGTCGGGCAGACGACGGCCCTGCTACTGGCCCGCTGGGGACTGCGGGTGATCCTTCTGGACCGGCGTCCGGAACGGGACCCGATCGGCTCGAAGGCCATCTGCCAGCAGCGGGACGTGCTGGACGTGTGGGCCACCCTGGGGGCGGAGGCGATCGCCCGCGAAGGGCTGACCTGGAGCACAGCCCGCACCTACAACCGCGACGCGGAACTGTTCTCTTGGAGCTTCGCCGATGCCGGCCGGTCCCCGCTGCCGCCATATGTGAATCTCTCCCAGGCGCGCACCGAGGAGATCCTCGACACCCGCATCGCAAGCGACGATCGCATCGAGGTGGGCTGGAACAAGGAGGTCACCGGGCTCCGTCAGGACGATGACGGCGTGTCGCTGGAGTGCGCCGACGGCAGCGTGACCCGTGCCGCGTACGCGGTGGCGTGCAGTGGGGCGCGCGGCGGCGGTATCCGCGAACTGCTGGGCTTGGACTTCCCCGGCCTCAGCTTCGAGGACCGGTTCCTGATCTGTGATATCCGGGCCGACCTGCCCGGCTGGGAGAACGAGCGGCGCTTCTACTTCGACCCGCCGTGGAACCCGGGCAGGCAGGTGCTCATCCATCCCTGTCCGGGTTCCACGTACCGGATCGACTGGCAGGTGCCCCCCGGATTCGACCTGGCGGCCGAGGAGGCGAGCGGCGGGCTGGACAGGCGGATCAGGCAGATCATCGGCGACCGGCCGTACGAGATCGTCTGGCGCTCGGTGTACCGCTTCCACTCCCGGGTCGTCGACCGGATGCGCGTGGGCCGCGTCCTGTTGGCCGGGGACTGCGCCCACCTGTTGGCGCCCTTCGGCGCCCGGGGCCTCAACTCCGGTGTCCCGGACGCCGAGAACGCCGCCTGGAAGATCGCCTTCGTCGCCAACGGCTGGGCTCCGCCGGAACTGCTGGAGACCTACCAGGCCGAGCGGCACGCCGCCGCCCTGGAGAACCTTGAGATCACCACGGCGACCATGCGGTTCCTGATCCCGCAGGACGAGGCCGGATGGCGAGCGCGCCGCGAGATCCTGGACGCCGCGGCGGGCTCACCGGCGACCGCCGCCGCGACCGTCGATTCGGGGCGGTTCGCCGAGCCCTTTTGGTACGTGGACTCGCCGCTGACGACGCCCGAGCCCGGCCGCCCGTTCGGCGGACGCCCCCCGAAGGGCCACGCACCAGCGCCGGCGCCCGGCGTCATCACGCCCGATGCCCCGGTGACCATCGCCGGCCGCCCAGACGTCTCACGTCTCCGGCAGATCGTCCGGGAAGGTCTCACCCTCCTGGTGGCCGGCGATCGCGACACCGGCTCGCCGGGGGACGCGGCGCGGCGCGCCGCCCGCGCGCCGCTCACCGTGCTCGGCATCGACGACGTCGACCCCTCAGGAGAGCTCGCCGAGGCGTTGGCCGCCCGTCCCGGCGAGTCCTGGCTGATCCGGCCCGACGCGCACATCGCCGCGATCCTGCCCGACGCCGACCCGGCACGGGTTACGGCCGCCGTGCGTCGCGCGCTTGCGATGGCATCGCCCGGCGACGCTCTACCTGCGGATGTGTGAGGCGACGCCCGTCGCAGGCTGGCTGGGCCGGCTCGGCCGCGTCGTCGCCGCGTCCGTGCGAAACCGCTGATGCGTCAGCGGTGACGGTCTGGGAGGGGGCGAGCGGGGGTCAGCCGATTGCGGAGGGTTCCGATGCCGCTGATCTCGACTTCCACGACGTCGCCGGGGCGTGCCGCGCGCGGGGGAGTCATGCTCGCCCCCACGCCGCTCGGCGTGCCCAGGGCGACCACGTCGCCGGGTTGGACGGTGAGGGCCTGGGAGATGTGGGCGAGGACCTGGCCGGGAGAGAAGATCATGTCCGCCGTGTCCGCGTCCTGGACGACCTTGCCGTTCACCCGGGTGACCAGGCGCTGGGCACGGTGGTCGAAGCCGGCGTCCGCGACGATCGCCGGGCCCATGGGCGCGGTGAGGTCGCCGTTCTTGCCGAGCGTCCACTGCGGCGTCCGGGTCTGCAGCCGCCGGGCGCTGAGATCGTTGAAGCAGGTCCACCCCAGGACGGCCGCCAGGGACTCGTCCTCGCCCGCGCCCAGTAGCGGGCGTCCGATGATGGCCGCCAGTTCGCCTTCCCAGTCGAGTTCGCCTTCACCCGGCGGTACCGGGACGTCGGCGCCGTCGCAGCTCAGGGTGGAGGCCCATCTCCCGAACACCGTGGGCACCGCGTCAACGGGGCTGACCTTGACTTCCTCGGCGTGGGCCCGGTAGTTGAGTCCCACGCAGAACACCTTGGCCGTCGCGGGAACCGGTGGCGCCGGCTCCAGGGTGGCGGGATCCAGGAATTCCCCCCGCGGGGCGGTGTCCGCGCCGTTGCGGAAGTACTCCTCGACATCATCGATCGGCCGGACCCCATCGGGGTGGAGTTCGCCGATCCAGCGTCGGCCGTTGTTCATGAAACCAACCAGTCGCACCTTGAGCTCCTCGCAAGATCGTAGCTTTAATCGAACACACTACCCTTACGTCTGCTCGATTCCAGTAGGACGAACCCTTGACATCAGCAGGATCAACGCAGTTCACTCGGGGCAGTACTGAGAGCAGAGCGTGGGCATGTCGTTCGTTTTGATGAACATTCCAGGTCTCTGCACTCGACTGGAGGTACCGATGAATCGAACGAACGCGAGGTCTTTCGCGGCGTCGCGGGAGTGGCTGGACAGGGCGGCCGCGGTCATCCCGACCGGGGCGACCTCCGCGGCCCGGCTCGGCGTGCGACCGACCCCGCTGGTCATGGCCGAGGCCGACGGCGCCCGTATGACCGATCTGGACGGCAACGTCCTCCTGGACTTCGCTCTGGCCAACGGGCCGCTGCTGCTCGGCCACCGGCCGCGGCCGGTCCTCGAGGCGATGGCGGCGCAGCTCGACCACGGCATGCTGTACGGCGCGCAGCACCGTCTGGAGGCGGAGCTCGCCGAGGCGCTCGTCGAGGTCGTTCCGAGCGCGGAGGCCGTCTGCCTGTCCACCACGGGCAGCGAGGCGGTTCATGCGGCGCTCCGGTTCGCCAGGGCCGCCACCGGCCGTGATCTCGTCCTGCGGTTCGAAGGCCACTACCACGGGTGGTTCGGCGACATCGCCTACTCGGGGCCTGGGACGCCGCCGGCCGCGCCGGGGGCGCGGGCGCCGTTCGCGCCGCTGCCGTCGGCGGCTGGGCTGGGCGCGCCGCCGCCGGCCCTGGTGGCGCGCTGGAACGATCCAGTGGAACTGGCCGCGGTGCTCGAGGAGCACGGCGCCCGGATCGCCGCGGTGGTCATGGAGCCGGTGCCTCTGGCCGGCGTCCTGGAACCGGCCTCCGGCTATCTGGCCGCGGTGCGGGAGCTCACCCGCCGGCACGGCATCGTACTGATCTTCGACGAGGTGGTGACGGGGTTCCGGCTCGGGGTTGGCGCGGCGCAGGCCAGGTACGGCGTCAGCCCCGACCTGACGGTGCTGGGCAAGGCGCTGGGTGCGGGAATGCCGATCAGCGCGGTCGCCGGGAGCCGGGAGATCCTCTTTGTCGCCGCCGGAACGTCCCCGCACATGGGCACGTTCAACGGCCACCCGCTGGCCGCCGCGGCCGCGCTCGCGGCCTTGGAGTGCTACCGGGAGCCGGACTTCGACAAGACGCTGGAACGGATGGCCGCGCGGCTCGCCGCCGGGCTGGCCGACCTCGGCGAGCAGCACGGGCTGCCGCTCCGGGTCCACCAGGCGGGCGCCCTGCTTCAGACGCTGTTCGCGACGGACGGAGGGCGGCAGGAGTTGCGCGACTACCGGGACGTGGCGACGAGGACCGACCGGGACCGCGCGGCACGGTTCGCCGAGGCGCTGCTGTGCCAGGGCCTCAACGTCCCTCCCCGCAACACTTGGATGCTGTCGGCCGCGCACCGCGACGACGACATCGACTTCGCACTGGAACGTGCCGACGCCGCGATGGCCCGGCTGCGGGAGGAGGCCGCATGACCCGCGTCGTGATCATCGGAGCCGGACACAACGGGCTCGTCTCCGCCGCCTACCTGGCACGGGCGGGACTGGATGTCACCGTTCTGGAGGCGCGCGACACGCTCGGCGGAGCCTGCGTGACCGAGGAGATCATGCCCGGGTTCCGCGCCTCGACCTGCGCCTTCGTGCTGGGCCTGGTACGTCCGGAGATCATCTCCGACCTGCGCCTGCGCGCGCACGGGCTGGAGCTGTACAGCTCGCCGGACGCGTTGGCGTTCACCACCGAGGAGTCCGGCCGGCACTTCTTCATGTGGAAGGAGCCCGATCGGACCATCCGGGAGATCCGCAAGCGTTTCGGAGAGCGCGACGCCGACGCGTTCGTTGAGTTCGGCGTCCACATGCAACGGCTCGGCGCGGTACTGCGGCCGATGATGCTGCAGCCGCCGCCGCGGCTGTCGACGTTCGTCCGGGAGTTCGAACAGCGCGGGTCGATGGACCTGTTCGGCCGGTTCATCACCGGCAGCGTCACCGACCTGCTGGACCACTACTTCGAATCCGACCTGCTTAAGGGATTCCTCGCCTTCAGCGGGGTGGTCTCGGTCCACGGGGCGCCGAGCACCCCGGGCACCGCGTACGTTTTGGCCCATCACAGCGTGGGCGAGTTCGAGGGGCATTTCGGCAAGTGGGGCTTCGCACGCGGCGGAGTCGGCGCGCTCACCGCCGCCATCGCCGACGCGGCGCGGAGCAGCGGGGCGGTGCTGCGCACCTCGGCCCGGGTCGACCACGTGACGATCCGCGGCGGCAGGGCGCGGGGCGTGGTGCTGGAGTCGGGCGAGGAGATCCCCGCGGACGTCGTGCTGTCCAACGCCGACCCCAAGCGCTCCCTCCTCAAGCTGGTGGACCGGGCGCACCTGCCCGACGAGACCGTGCGCGGCATCGAGGAGTACGACGTGCGCGGCTCACAGTGCCGGGTGCTGGTGGCCGTGGACCGGCTGCCGGAGTACGTCGGGCTGCCCGGTGGACCGGGCCCGCAGCACAACGGCCACGCCTTCCTCGGCCCGCGTCTGGACCGTTACGAGCAAGCCTTCGAGCGGGCCCGCAAGGGGCTGCTGCCCACCGACCCGGTGGTCGAGCTGACCATCGACTCGGTACGCGATCCGGCCCTGGTGCCGGCCGGCCGGCACATGATCGTCACAGGCGTCCAGCAGCTTCCGTTCGAGCTGTCCGGGCGGACCTGGGACGACGCCCGCCAGGACCTCACCGACCTGGTTCTGAAGCGGCTGTTCGACCACGCGCCGAACCTGGAGGGCGCCGTTCTCGGCACGCACACGATCACGCCGCTGGACCTGGAACGCGAGTACGGCCTGACCGGCGGCAACATCTACCACGGCGCGATGACGCTCGACCAGCTCCTGACGGGCCGCCCCGCCCACGGCCTCGGCGACTACCGGACGCCGATCGAGGGCTTGTACCTGTGCGGCTCGGGCACCCATCCGGGCGGTGGCGTCATGGGCGCCAGCGGCTACAACGCGGCCATGGCCGTGCTCACCGCGCAGGGCATGCCGACGCCACGGCCCTGGGGCCAAGAGCACGCCGCGCGGCTGTTGCGGCGGCGCGGGCTGGAGGACGCGCTGCACGCCGCCTACGCCTCGCCCCGCATCCGCAAGGCCATGAACACGGCGGCGCGGCAGCCCTGGCTGCGCGGCCTCACCAAGCTGGCCACACGCCGTCCGGGAGGCAGGCGATGAGCTCACAGGACCGCGACCGAACGTTGCGCAGCGGGCGCTGGTTCGGCACCGACGACCTCAGCGGGTTCGCGCACCGCAGTACGCTGACGCCCATCGGGCTGTCGCCCGAGCACTTCGACGGCCGCCCGTTCGTCGGCATCGCCCAGTCCTGGTCGGACTTCGCTCCGTGCAACGCCCACTTCAGGCAGGTCGCCGAGCACGTCAAGCGCGGCGTGGCCGAGGCGGGCGGCGTGGCGCTGGAGTTCCCGACGATCTCGTTGGGAGAGAACCTGGCCAAGCCCACGGCGATGCTGTTCCGCAACCTGATGGCGATGGACGTCGAGGAGTCCATCCGGATGTATCCGATGGACGCCGTCGTCCTGCTCGGCGGGTGTGACAAGACGCTGCCCGCCCAGCTCATGGGCGCCGCCAGCGTCGACCTTCCCACCGTCGTGGTGACGGCCGGGCCGACCAGCCCCCGGTCGTACGGCGGCCGGCGGCTCGGCGGCGGCACCGATGCGTGGAAGCTGGCCGAACGGGTGCGCTCGGGGGCCGCGGACGGCTCCGACGTCGCCGCGATGGAGGCGGCCATCATGTCCACGCCGGGGCACTGCAACGAGATGGGCAGCGCCTCGACGATCACGGCGGTGAGCGAGGCGCTCGGCCTGGCTCCCGCCGGGTCGTCCACGGTCCCGGCGATGGACGGCAGGCGGCTGGCGGGCGCCGCCGCGGCCGGCTGGCTGGCGGTGCGGATGGCCCGTGACGGCGGGCCGCAGCCGAGCCGGATCCTGTCCCGGGAGATGTTCGAGAACGCGATCACGCTGTTGATGGCGCTGGGCGGCTCGACCAACACGATCGTGCACCTGCTGGCGCTGGCCGGCCGTGTCGGAGTCGAGCTGGGCCTGGACGACTTCGCCCGGATCTCCGCGCGCACGCCGTTGCTGGCCAACCTGCGTCCCAGCGGCGAGTTCCTGCTGCAGGATCTGGACGCGGCGGGCGGGGTGCCGGCGATGCTGGCCGAGCTGGCGCCGTTGCTGCACCTGGACGTGCCGACCGTCACCGGCCGGACGCTGGGCGAGGAGGTCGCCGGGGCGAAGGCCACCGACCGGTCGGTGATCGCCTCGCTGGACGAGCCGCGCGCCCCCACCGGCGGGCTGGCCGTGGTGCACGGCTCGCTGGCCCCGGGCGGGGCGGTGATCAAGACCAGCGCGGCCAGCCCCGAACTGTGTGTTCACCGCGGGCCGGCCGTCGTCTTCGAGAACGTGCGTGACCTCGCCGCGCGGATCGACGACCCCGAGCTGGACGTGGAGCCGTCCAGCGTCCTGGTGCTGCGCAACTCCGGGCCCAAGGGCGGGCCCGGGATGCCGGAGTGGGGCATGCTGCCGATCCCGGCCAAGCTGCTGGCGCGGGGCGTCACCGACATGGTCCGGGTGTCCGACGCGCGGATGAGCGGAACCGCGTTCGGCACGAACGTGCTGCACGTCGCGCCTGAGTCGGCAGCCGGGGGGCCGCTGGCACTGGTCCGCGACGGCGACCCGATCGTCCTGGACGTCCCGGCCGGGCGGCTCGACCTGGAGGTCGACCCCGCCGAGCTCGAACGCCGGCGCGCCGAACTGCGGCCGCCCACGCCCCGCTACCGGCGCGGCTACGGCGCCCTGTACCTGCGGCACGTCCAGCAGTCCGACAAGGGATGCGACTTCGACTTCCTCGCCAAGCATCCGGAGGAAGGCCCGGACAACGAGGCGGAGGGCATCCTGGAGGGGTGGCACGGTGGCTGGTGAGACGCGGCCTCCGGCGCCCGAGGCGCCCGGCGCCCGAGGCGGACGCGGTCTGCTAGGCGAAGCCGCCGTTCGGGTTGCTGATCAGCAGAACCGTCTTGGCGTCGGTGTCGTCGAGTGCCTGGATCAGGTAGGGCTGTTCGGGCAGCCGGTAGGTGTCGCCCGGCCCGAGTATCTCCTCGGCGCCCGGCAGGCCGGCCCGCAGCCTCCCGGACACCACGTACAAGTGCTCGGTCATCCCCGGCCTCCCCCCGCTGGAGGCGTGCTTACGACCGGCCAGGAAGGTCACCTCGTAGACGTCGACGCCCGTCCCGGCCGGAATCTGGGCGATCATCCGCCCGAGCGAGGAGTCGCTGTCGACCCGCACGCCCTCGCCCGCCCGCAGCAGCTGCGGGATCTGCTCGTGGATGAGATCGGCGAGCGTGCAGCCCAGCGCCTCGGCGATGCTCCACAGCGTCTGCAGCGTCGGATTGCCGGTGCCGGACTCCAGGTTCGTGAACGTGGACTTGGCCATGCCGGTACGGCGCGACATATCGGAGATCGTCAGACCCCGCTGCGCGCGCAGCCGGCGGATGTTCGACGCCACCGTTTTCTCAATCGAACTCACCGCGTCCGACTCTCCTCGCGGTATCCCCGAGTCTCTCGGGAAATTTGTCATAGTCAACCCTTTTGACGATACCACGGTCATTCGATTAATCGAACGAATGTCGCTGTGTGTAGTCGTTGTGGAACCGTCCTGAAATTCCTGGAGGACCCCATGACCGAGCCCCTGGTGCGCGAAGAACTGTTCATTGGCGGCGAGTGGAAGACGGCCCGTGGCCGCGCCGTCCACCCGGTGGTCAACCCCGCCGACGGGACGCCGCTGGGAGACTTCCCCATCGCGTCGGCCGACGACGTGGACGCCGCGGTGGCCGCGGCCGGCCGGGCCTTCCTGGATTGGCGCCGCTCGACGCCCGCCGATCGCGCCCGCCACCTGCTGGCCCTCGCCGACGAGATGGACGGCGACCTGGAGACCCTGGTCGCGCTGGAGTCGCGCAACGTGGGCAAGCCGCGCCGCAACGCCCGCGCCGAGATCGGCTTCGCCATCGACCTGCTGCGCTTCTGTGCAGGGGCGGCCCGCACGATGGAGTCCAGCGCCGCCGGGGAGTACGTGCGCGGTCAGACCTCGATCGTCCGGCGCGACCCGCTGGGAGTACTCGCACAGATCGCCCCGTGGAACTACCCCATGGTGATGCTCGCCTACAAGCTGGGCCCCGCCCTGGCGACGGGGAACGTCACCGTGTTCAAACCGGCGGAGCAGACCCCGCTGTCCACCCTGCGCGTGGCCGAACTGGCCGCCGGGATCCTGCCGCCCGGCACGTTCAACGTGCTCACCGGCGACGGCACTACCGGCTCGGCCCTGGTACGGCACGCCGACGTCCGCATGGTCTCGCTGACCGGCGACTCGGCGACCGGCCGGACCGTCGCCCGCGAGGCCGCGGACTCGCTCAAGCGCGTCCATCTGGAACTCGGCGGCAAGGCGCCCGCCCTGGTGTTCGACGACGCCGACATCGAGCACACCGTGGCGGTGCTGCGCCGTGCGGCGTTCTACAACAGCGGGCAGGACTGCACGGCGGCCACCCGGCTCCTGGTCGCCGAATCCATCGCCGACGAGCTGGTCGACGGCCTGGTCGAGGCCACCCGCACCGTCCGGACGGGCGACCCCGCCACCGATGACGACCTGGACATGGGGCCGCTGGTCTCGGCGGAGCAGCGGGACCGCGTGCGGGGCTTCGTGGACCGGCTCGGTGCGGGCGACGCCAAGGTCGCCGTCGGCGGCACCGCACCCGAGGGCGCCGGGTTCTTCCACGATCCGACGATCGTCACCGGGGTACGCCAGCACGACGAGATCGTCCAGAACGAGGTCTTCGGCCCCGTGCTCACCGTGCAGACCTTCGCGTCCGAGGAGGAGGCCGTCGCGCTGGCCAACGGGACCCGGTACGGGCTGGCCGCCTCGGTGTGGACCAAGGACGCCGGGCGGGCGCTGGAGGTCTCCGGGCTGCTCGACTGCGGCGCCGTCTGGGTGAACGAGCACGACGTCGTCACCCCGGAGATGCCGCACGGCGGCACCAAGGCGTCCGGTTACGGCAAGGACCTGTCGATGTACAGCCTCCAGGACTACACGCTGGTCAAACACGTGATGATCAACCACCGCCGAAGCGCCTGACGGAACGCTCGGCCCGCGCGCACATCGGGGGACAGCGGCCCGCCGCGAAGGCGGGCGCCACGGACTCACTCGGCTCCTGCTCCAGGAGGGCACCATGACCGCGTCAACCCGACCAGGCGGATCGTCCGCCCCCGGAATCGGCTTCTTCCGCAACGTCGCCCAGCCGCTGTCGGTGTCCGGCCCCTCGGCGGGCACCGCGATCCTGCCCGCGACGATGGTCGCGGTCACCGGCACGGCGGGCGCCGGTTCGTTCCTGCTCGGCCTGGTGGCCGGGTCCCTGATCGTCTACGTGTTCGCCTCGCTCGCCCGGCAGTTCTCCTCGGCGGGCGCCGCCTACCACTACGCCGGAGTGCTGTGCGGCGTACGCGTCGCCATCCTCGTCGGCTGGGCCTACCTGGTGACGTACCTGGCCTTCGCGGGCAGCGTGCTGTCCAACGAGGCGAACTTCGTCGGCGTGGCGATCCGGTACGCCGACGGACCATCCGTGCCGTGGCCGCTGGTGGCGTTCGTGCTGTGGGCGGTCTGCATGGTCATCGTGATGCGCCGCATCGAGTTCAACACCGGCTTCCAGGTCAGCATGGAGACGCTCGGGGTCCTGTCCCTGCTCGTCGTGGGCGTCACCGTGCTCGTCAAGGCCGGTGGCGACGGCGGCGGCCTGGGCCTGGACGCCTTCTCGCTGGACGGGGTGTCGCCTGGCAGGCTGTTCCTCGGCATCGCACTGGCCCTCGGGGCCTTCGGCGGCTTCGAGTCGGGCGCGTCGCTGAGCGAGGAGACCGACCGTCCCGCTCGCACGGTCCCGGCCGGAATGTGGACGTGCCTGCTGCTCAGCGGCGTCCTCTACATCTTCGCCTGCTGGTTCATCAACATCGGCTTCCGCGGTGACGTGAAGCGGCTGGCGGCCTCTCCGGCACCGCTGTTCGAGCTCGCCGAGTCGCACTTCGGCCGCTGGGTCGCGTTCACGATGACGGTGGTCGTCGTGCTGGCCGGGCTGTCCACCGTCACCGCGGCGTCCACCGGAGCGATCCGCACCCTGTTCGCGATGGGCCGGGACGGCTTGCTGCGAGGTGGGTTCTCGGACTCGCCCGGCGCGGGGATCCCGCGGCGCGTCGTCCTGCTGTGCGCGCTGCCGATTCTCGGGCTCTCGGTGGGCTTCTTCTGGACCTCCGCCTACATGGCGTTCCAGTACGTCGCCACGGCCGCCGCGCTGATGCTCACCGCCGTCTACCTGAGCATCGTGATGATCAGCGTGCCGTGGTTCGCGCGGATGCGCAGCTGGCCCAGGGCGGCCGCAGGAGTGGCCGCCAGCGCCCTGCTCGGCTACGCGCTGTACGCCAGCGTGGACTCCCAGACCGCCCCGGCCCTGCGCGCGCTGCCCTACATCGACCTGCTGCTGATCGCCGTCGCCGGTGTGTTCGTGCTGGTCGCTGCGCCGGTCGTGCGGCGGGTCAACGCCTCCCCGCACTGGCGCGAGGGCCGCGAGCACCGGGACCGGCTCCTGGCCGAACGAGCCTCCGCCCCGGCACGGACGGCCTCGTCCGCGTCGATCGACACTTCGAGGAGCGCACCCTGATGACCCCCGAGACCGCGCCGGCTCTCGCCCCCGAGTTCGCCGAGATGCTGGCCGAAGAGGAGGCCGCGGCCGAGGACCATCCACAGCTGTGGGACGTCCCCCTCGCCGAGGCCCGCGAGTTCTACCGCGCGATGATGACGGACGGCCGCACGCAGGCCGCCCTCGCGCCCGTGGCCGAAACCGTGGACGGCGAGCTGCCGCTGCCGGGCGGCCCCCGGCCCACGCGCCTCTACCGGCCGCTCGCCCCGCGCGGGCGCACCGTCGTGTACTTCCACGGCGGCGGGTGGGTGCTCGGCGACCTGGACACCCACGACCCGGTGGCCCGGGTCCTGTGCGATGAGCTCGGCGCCGTGGTCGTCGCCGTGGACGCGCCCCTCGCACCCGAGACGCCGTTTCCCGGCCCGGTCACCGCCGCGAAGGCGGCGGTGACGCGCGTCGCCGCCGCCCGGGCGGACCTGGGAGGGCCCGGTTCCCCGCTGATCGTGGCCGGTGACAGCTCCGGCGCCAACATCGCCGCGGCCGCTGTCCGGCATCTGGCGCGCGAGGAGCCGGGGCTGGTGAACGCGCAGTTCCTGCTCTACCCGGCCACCGACCTGGCCGGCGGACATCCCGACACGCTGCCGTACGCCACCGGCCACTGGCTGGAGGCCGCGCATCTCCGCTGGTTCGTCCGGCAGTACCTGCCGGATCCGGCGCTGGCGAGCGACCCCGACGCCTCCCCGGCCCTCGCGCCCGGCCTGGACGTCCTGCCACCGACGGCCCTGGTCACCGCGCAGTTCGACGTGCTGCGCGGGGAAGGCGCCCGGTACGCCGAGGCGCTGCGCGAAGCCGGGGTGAGGGTCCGGTACCGGGATGTGCCCGGGATGATCCACGGCTTCTTCGGCTTCACCGGCCTCGTCCCCGCCGCGCGCGAGGCCGCCCGGCTCGGTTGCGCCGACCTCGCCGAGTTGCTCGACACGCGGTGACACCGGCCGCCGAACAGGAGGAACGAACATGACCATGGTGAGCGACATCACCGGCGAGGCGCTGTCCCGGGACCCGTACCCGATCTACCGGAGGCTGCGCGAGGAAGAGCCGTGGGCGTGGTCCGACCGGCTCGGGCTGTGGCTCGTCAGCCGCTACGACGACGTCGTCCTCGTCGACCGGTCCCCGGAGATCTTCACCGCCCACCAGGAGAACTCCCTGGCCGAGCGGGCGATGGGCCGGGTGATGATCCGGACCGACGGGGACGCGCACCGCCGGCTGCGCGCCGCGATGGACGGTCCGCTCAAGCGGCGCACGGTACGGGAACGGTGGTCGGCCGCGCTGCTGGCGAACGCCGAGGAGATCGCCGGCCGGCTGGCCGCCCGGCCCGGCTGCGATCTGGTGGCCGACTTCGCGGCGCCGTACGCGGCCCGGGCGCTGACGATGGCCGTCGGGCTGCCGGGCACGACCGTTGAGCAGGTCGTCGAGTGGTCCGGAGCGTTCATCGCCGGGCTGTCCAACCACTCCGGCGACCCGGCGGTGTGGCGGCGCTGCGAACTGGCCCGCGCGCAGGTGGGCGAGCACGTCGCCGCCGCGGTCGCCAGGGTGACCCGGGAGCCGGACGACACCGTCATCTCGACGATGGTCCACGCCGACCTCGCCGAACCGCTGACCGTCGAGGAGATCGCCTCGCAGATCCGCCTGCTGTTCAGCGGTGGTTTCAACGAGCCGTGGCACGCTCTGGCCACGCTCGTGTGGCAGCTGTGCGAGCGTCCCGACCTCGCCGAACGGTCGCGGGCGGACGCCGCCGCCCTCGACGCGGCGATCGAGGAGACGATGCGGTGGCTGACACCGGTCGGCGCGTTCCCGCGGCAACTCGCGGCCGACCACACTCTGGACGGGGTCACGTTGCGCGCCGGTGACAAGCTCCTGGCCCTCGCCGGGTCGGCCAACCGCGACGAGAGCAAGTTCGCCGACGCCGACGTGTTCGATCCCGACCGCGCCGACCTGAACGACCATCTCGCGTTCTCCCTGGGCGCGCACTACTGCCTCGGCGCCTACCTGGCGCGTGAGCAACTCCGCTGCGCGGTCCGCGTGCTCTGGGACCGGTTCCCGGGGCTGCTCGTGACGTCGCCGCCAGTGTTCGCCGGTTGGATGTTCCGCGGCCCTCGGGAACTCCAGGTCGCCTTCGCCGGCGCGGGCCGGGAGTGAGGACGCCATGCTGATCGAACTGTGTTCCGTCGACGACATCGTGCCCGGCATGGTCACCCGTGTCGCCGGCCCCCGGGTGCCGGTGCCGCTGGCCCTGGTCAGAGTGGGCGAGCGCGTCTACTGCCTGGACGACACCTGCTCGCACGAGACGGCCTCGCTCGCCGACGGCTGGCTGGAGGACCACACGATCGAATGCCCACTGCACGAGTCCCGCTTTGACGTGCGCACCGGCGCACCCGACTGCCCGCCCGCCAGGCGCCCCGTCCGCGTCCATGAGGTCCACGTCGTGGACGGGAAGGTCTGCGTCGAGGAGTCCTCCGTAGCGGAGGCCGGATGACCACCATCGCGATCGTCGGCACCGGGCTGGCGGGCGTGCGGGCGGCCGAGACGCTGCGCGCGGAGGGCTATCATGACCGCTTGGTCATGGTCGGCGACGAGGCGTGGACGCCGTACGACCGGCCGCCGCTGTCCAAGGCGTTCCTGCTCGGTTCCGCGGAGCGGGCCGACCTCCGTCTGCTCGACGAGGACGGGTTGGCGGCCCTGGGCGCCGAGTGGCGGCTGGGCACCGGGGCCGCCGCCTTCCATGCCCGCGACCGGATGCTCCGGCTCGACGACGGGCACCGGCTCACGGTGGACGGGCTCGTCATCGCGACAGGCGCCCGCGCCCGGCGGCTGGACGTCCCCGCGCCGCCCGGCGTCCACACGCTGCGCACCCTGGACGATGCGATCCGGCTTCGTGCCGACCTGCTCGCGGGCAGCCGGGCAGTCCTGATCGGCGGCGGCTTCGTCGGCGCCGAGATCGCCTCGACCGCGCGGCGCCTCGGCAACGACCTCACGATCGTGGAGGCGGGTCGGCTGCCGCTGCTGGCACCGCTGGGCGAGCCCGCCGCGTCACTGCTGGCCCGCCTGCACGCCGACAATGAGGTGCGCGTTATCACCGGCCGCACGGTCCGATCGTTCGAGGGACGGCGGCATGTGCGGGCCGTGATCCTCGACGACGGACGGCGGCTTCCCGCGGACACCGTGGTGGTCGGCATCGGCGCGGTCCCGAACGTCGAATGGCTGGACGGCTCCGGGGTCGGATGCGCAGGCGGAGTGCCGACCGACCCGTGGGGACGCACGAATGTCCCCGGCGTCGTCGCCGCCGGGGACGTCGCCGGACCCCTCGGCCGCCGCCTCGAACACTGGACCAACGCCCGGGACATGCCGGTCACCGCCTGCAAAGCCCTGCTGGCCGAAATGCGCGGCCAAGACGTCACCGCCTTGCCCTGCTACGACCCGCTGCCCTACGTCTGGTCCGATCAGTACGACAGCCGCATCCAGCTCGCGGGCCGACCCGCCCCGGACGACGATTTCCTGCTGGAGGAAGGCGCCCCCGAGGGAGCCTTCGTGGCCACCTATCGGCGAGCCGGCGCGATATCCGCCGTCCTGGCGCTGGACAGCCCCCGGACCTTTACCCGCTTCCGTCACGAGTTGCGCCGCGTCTGGGCCGCACGTCAGGACTCCAGGGCGTGAGCGCACGGGCGCGCGCGGGGGGACGGTCCCGACGACCAGGGCCTGCTCGCGGCGCACTCCCGCTAGGTTCTCGTTGTCCACAAGTGTGGATCGGCTGTTAGTCGGCGGGTGATGCGGCGGGCCGGTGAGGGGCCGGGGGTATACAGCATGGTTCGCGGAGCGGCTCGGTGCGGAACAGCAGCACGACGGGCAACAGCAGCCACCCCAGCACCAACGATCGCGATCAGCAGAACCGGGGTGATCATCATGAGGTCGCGGTTCATGGCCCGGTCGGTGTCCAGGCCGGTGGCGGCGGTGCCGCCGACCAGTACCCGGTCGTCCACCCGGTGCAGGGCGGTGCGCAGCTCGCCGACGGTGCGCCGGGCCGCGTCGGTCGTGGGGTGGTTGGGCGGCAACCGGCCGGTGAGGGCAAAGCGACCCGACCGTCAGCAGTGCCCCGGTCGCCCACGTCATCAGGGGTGGTTTGCGGAGAAAGACGTGCGTCAAGGACGGCAGTGCCTTCACGGTGGCCACCAAAGCCAGCACGGCCTCGCCGGGGGCGAGCCGGCCACCAACCGTACCGAGCAGAGCAGCCGCTTCGTGCGGAGGAACTTCCACCCCGACATAGGGCTGTGCCCCCAACGAAACCTCCGCCATCACGCCAGTTCATGCAAAGTGGACCCACCTTACGCAGCGTGTTGGACGACGGGACTGACCAAGTCTTGTGATGGCCAGAAGTTGCCGCGTCACGGGAGCCCACGATTTAGCACAGGGGCCATGTCGGTCAACGCACCCTGCTGCAGTGGACGGCGACGTGTTAGAGCGGAACCGCACCCATTTGAAATGGCCGTTCCCTCACGCTCGCCTGCTCGCGGATGTGTCGATACCGCGGGCCGTTCAGCCCATCGAGCCGCCTATCGGGAAGGGCCCGGCCTCGAATTCGGTCGCCGGGTCGTGCACGAAGTTGAACAAGTCGTCGAACCTGCGGCCGGGGTCGGCCGCTGTACCGCTCGGAAACTGGGTTTCATGCTGTGAGCTGGGGTTTCGCTGCGCGATCGGTGGCGTGGTTGCGACCATTTCGGGGTGTTGTTGTGGCTGCTGTACCGGTTGGTCCGGAGCCTGCTCGGCCTGATCGGGGTGCTGGTCCGCTCGGAGCTGTCCAAGGACGTGGAGTTGCTGGTGCTCTGGCACGAGAACCAGGTGTTACGCCGTCGGCTACGCGGCCGTCCGCGGTGGGAGCACGCCGATCGGCTCTGGTTGGCGGCACTGGCGCGGCTGGTGCACCGCCAGCAGTGGGCAGGGATTTTCCCGGTCACTCCGGAGACGCTCCTGTGCTGGCACCGTAACCTGGTAGCGCGTAAGTGGAACTACTCCGACCGCCGCCGACCCGGGCGACCACGCACCGGCGTGTCGGTCAGAGCGCTGATCCTGCGGATGGCGCGGGAGAACCCGACCTGGGGACATCCAGGGTGAGCTGACCCGTCTTGGGTACACCATCGCCGCGTCAACGGTATGGGAGATCCTGCACCGCGCCGGCATCGATCCCGCGCCACGCCGGGTCGGTCCGAGGTGGCGGGAGTATCTGGCCGCCCAGGCGCACGCGATCATCGCGTGTGACTTCTTCGTGGTGGAGACGGTCCTGCTGAAACGGCTGTGGGTGCTGGTATGCATCGAACACGGCACCCGCAAACTGCATCTGGGCGGGTGACCACGCACCCGACCGGGGCGTGGGCGGTGCAGCAGGCCCGCAACCTGGCCATGGACCTGGGCGAACGCGTCGGCGAGCTGCGCGTGGTGATCCACGATCGCGACCCGCTCTTCACCGCCGTGTTCGCAGAAGTGTTCAAGGCCGAGGGGCTGCGGACCATCACCACGTTGCCCCGGACGCCGCGGATGAATGCGGTCTGCGAGCGGGTCATCGGCACCCTCCGCCGCGAGTTGCCGGATCGGATCCTGATCCTCGGTGAGGGGCACCTGTCGCTGGTGCTGGGCGAGTACATGGTCCACTACAACGGTCATTGGCCGCACCAGTCCCGCCACCAACGACCTCCGGACGTCGACACCGGGCCGGTCCCGGAGACCACCGACCTTGCCGACTTGCGATCCATCCGGCGAAGACCTGTGGTCGGAAGCGTGATCAACGAATATCACCACGCCGCATAACCGCAGCTCAGATCTCGCAACTCAATATTCGAGCGGTACAGGGGCGGGGGACGGCTCACCCGACCCAACGGCTCCGGTGTGCCGGATCACCTGGGCTGAGGGTCCTTGCTCCGCGAGGGGCGCCGTGGTCGTTCGGCTATCGCGTCGCGTTGTCTGCCGATCTGCTTCTTCCCTGGGAGGCAACGGCCCGGCTCAGCTGTCGATGCCGTGGATGGACGGGTGTCCGGTTTGCCGCCACCGACCTGCCCAGGCTGCCCGCCCTTGTCCAGGTTCTGGACCGCATCCCGGATCCCAGGCGGCGACGCGGCCGCCGCTACCGGCTCGGCTCGTTGCTGGCGTTGTGCCTGGTCACAGTGCTGAGCGGCGCGACCACCCTGGCCAAGATCGGCAGGATCGCCGCCGAACTCGACCCGGCCGTGCTCCAGCGGCTGGGCCTGCCCGGGGGGCTCCCAGCCGTCACCACATTGGCGCGGCTGCTGGCACGCCTGGACGGTGACGCCTTCGACCAGGCGATCGGCTCCTACCTGACCACGCTGACCCAGGACCCGGCCGGCCGGGACACCCGGCAGGACGCGGCGGCGGTGGACGGCAAGACCATCCGGGACAGCCGCCACCGCGATGGAGCGACAACGTATCTGCTGGCCGCGGCGCTGCACGGCCACCAGGCCGTGGTGGCACAACGGCAGATCGACGCCAAGAGCAACGAGATCCCCGCATTCGTCCCCCTGCTGACCGGCCTGGACCTGACCGGCAAGATCGTCACCGCCGACGCCCTGCACACCCAGCGTGAGCACGCCCGCCACCTGGTCCAAGACCGCGACGCCGACTACATCCTGGTCGTGAAGGGCAACCAGAAGAACTTGCATGACCAGCTGAAACGCCTGCCCTGGTCGAAGATCGAGCTGCACGACCGCACCGTCGGCGACGGCCACGGGCGGCGAGAGATCCGCCGCCTGAAGGTCTGCACCGTCCGGCCAGGCCTGCTGTTCCCGCACGCCGCTCAGGCCATCCAGGTCAAACGCCGCCGCACCGACCGCGTCACCGGCAAGACCACGATCAAGACGATCTATGCCGTCACCAGCCTCACCGCAGGCCGGGCGGCCCCGGCCCGGCTCGCCTCCCTGATCCGCGGCCACTGGTCGATCGAAGCCCTGCACCACATCCGCGACGTGACCTACACCGAAGACGCCTCACGCATCCGCACCGGTCATGCACCCCGCATCATGGCCGGCCTGCGCAACCTGGCCATCGCCCTGGTCCGCCTCATGAGCTGGACCAACATCGCCGCCGCCAACGACCACTACCGAGCCAACCCCGACCACGCACTCCAGCTACTCGATCTCGCTATATGAGAACGCATTCGCCCTGCCCGGCATCCGGCCGTTCTGGCCGCACTGCGGCAAGCCGTCGAGTCCGGCCGCGACGCCGGGGTTCCGGTGCACGTGTTCGCGCTGGGCGTCGATGTGGACCACTACGTGCGGCACCTTCCGACGCGCCGGCTCATGATGTGCACCGCCGAGTTGCAGCAGCGCGCCCGGGAGGTCAGGGCCCCGGAGGCGGCCGCCTCGACACCGTGACGGCGTGGCTGCCGCGCTCACCGCCCGGCGCAGTCCACATGCGGCCAGCCGGGCGTGAAGCCTCCGGCACTTGCCTGGCATTCTCCCGATCAAAATTGTAGGGAAATTCATCCTCCCCGGTCGGAGGGTGGCGCCATGTCCAGCCCGCCAACACAACCGAATATCGCTCGGTGGAATCAGGTAGAGATGGTCTGCCGTGTTTTCACGAGCAACGGCCCCGGCGCCCGGGGGGCCGCATCCCTGGTGATCGGCACTCCACGTCCACATCTGGTGCGGCCATCTGCGGAAATGTCGTTTCCTGGGCGCCGGCGAGCCGACCGGCGGGGGGACAGCATGTGGACGTGGTTTTGTCGACGCACGTCCAGTTCTTCCACCGTTGACGACTTTGACCGATGTGGTTACTTTCATCCCGGATCCTGGATCAACGACCTCGCGCGCGTCTGCCGTACACCTATCCCAGCGAATTCATCGTGTGCCAGCGAATTCATCACTCCAGGTAAGAGGGATTTCATGCGCAGAGGGATGACAATCTCCGCCGCCGCTCTGGCGCTCACCGCCATGGCCGCCGCACCGGCGTCCGCCACCGGACCGAAGGCCCCCGGACCGGACAAGATCACTGTCGAGATCGTGACCGTCAACGGCTCCGGCTGCCCGCTGGGGACCGCCGCGGTGGCGGTCTCAGAGGACAACACGGCCTTCACGGTCACCTACAGCGACTATCTCGCCCGGACGGGCGGGAACTCCGACCCGACCGCCTTCCGGAAGAACTGCCAGATCAACCTGATCGTGCACGTCCCGCAGGGCTTCACGTACGCGATCTCGTCCGCCGACTACCGGGGCTTCGCCCAACTGCAGCCCGGCGCGACGGGCACCCAGCGGGCGGGCTACTACTTCCAGGGCATGCCCCAGACGGTGCAGACCACCCACACGGTCAAGGGGCACTACGCGGACAACTGGCAGTTCACCGATTCCACCGACGTCTCGCAGCTGGTCTACAAGCCCTGCGGCGAACACCGGAACTTCAACATCAACACCGAGCTGCGCGTGAACCTCGGGACTTCTGACCCCACCAAGACCAGTTTCATGGCGATGGACTCGACCGACGGAGGCATCAAGACCACCTATCACTTCGCCTGGAAGACCTGCCCGTAGCACTGGAGGGTCATCCAGAGGCCGCACCCTCGCCGATCCGCCGGGGGTGCGGCCGACCCCCGATCGATGAACCACATGTGACGAGCCGACGCCAACTGAGAGGGTTCTCATGCGCAGAGGAACAGCGATCTTCGCACTGACGCTGGCCGCGGGCACCGCGGCCGCCACGGCCGCCGCACCCGTGTCCGCCGCGGCCGCGCCCCCCGATCGCATCACCATCGATGTCGTCACGGTCAACGGCTCGGGCTGCCCGGCCGGAACCGCACAGGTCACCCCGCGGCCGGACAACACGGGCTTCACGGTCAGCTACAGCGACTATCTCGCCCGGACGGGCGGGGGTTCCGAGCCGACCGCCTACCGGAAGAACTGCCAGATCAACCTCGCCGTGCACGTCCCGCAGGGCTTCACGTACGCGATCGCCTCGGCCGATTATCGCGGCTTCGCACATCTTTATCATGGCGCCTCCGCGATGACGAGGGCGAACTACTACTTCCAAGGATCGTCGGAGAACTCCCCGGTCAGCCACTCGATCGCGGCACCCTATTCGGACGACTGGCGGTTCACCGACACGACGGATGCCGCGCAACTCGCCTACAAGCCGTGCGGCGTGGACCGCAACCTCAACATCAACACCGAGATCCGCGTGGACCGGGGCACCTCCAACCCGGCGCAGACCAGTTTCATCACGATGGACTCCACCCGCGGAAAGGTCGAGACCCTCTATCACTTCGCTTGGAAGGAGTGCTGACAGGGCGCGCCGCCCCGGCGAACTCCTCCAGGCACGCGGCGGCGTCGGCGAGGTCGGCCGAGGCCACCACGCAGGCGGTGATGTGGTCGTTCAGCGTGTGACACAGCCAGGGCGGCGCGGCGTCGTGCACCCGGAGCCGGACCGCGAGCCGGCGCAGCCGCGCGGCGCACTCGGCGAGCGCGTCGGCGTCGGCGCCGAGGACCCGGCCGAGGGCGGAGATGGCGTCGGTGCGTCCGGGCATGGGCTGCCTCCGTGGGTCAAGGACCAGACCTCACCTGCCACGGCGCGTGCCGGGCTCGCGGTCGTACAGACGGTAGAGCTGCGAACGGACGACCGGGCCCTGGAAGGGCCTCAGCCGTTCCTCCAGGCTGGCACTGGGAGGAAACCGTCTCGGACCGTGGCCACTCGGCTGAGTAGGGGCAGGTCGCGCTTGTGGGGTGGAAGGACCACGCCTCCTCGGATGGGCGGATTGGGTAGACGCCGTGGCACCCGTTGGCGACGCGGTCGGGGCGGTTCTAGGTGTAGGCGAGCCCGAGGGGTTGGCGGAGGAAGGAGGTGGGATCATTTCCACGTGCGATGTTGTCATGAAGTCCGGTTGTCGAGCGATCTTGTTCTGCTTGAGGCCTCGGGCCTGGATTGGTGAAGGCCTCCGTCGTTGCTGCGGCGCCAAGCGTTGATGGTCGGTCTACCGCCCCTCCCCCGAATCGCAATGTCCTAAATGTCCATTCCTGTAGAAGTACTTAAAATTGGTGTTACTCGCCGGTAGGAGGCCAGGTCGGCAAGTCTGCTCCCCGCGCACGCGGGGATGGTCCCGGGCACAGTGAGGTGATCTCAGAGGTCTCGACTCGGACAGCAAGGCATGGTGAGGAACAAACGGCGCCAGCCGGGGAGACACACAGACAGATCACACCTGCGCAGATAGGCGTGGAGCCCCCAGATAGAAGCGGTCTCACCACAAGAACTGCTTCAGCCTGGAAGGCTCCACGTGATCCCTTATCGTGCCACGCTCGACGTCTCACGCGAACTTGCCCAGTACCTCGCGCGGCTGCTGCAGGCCGAACGCCGTCGACGCGGCACTCCCAAGGCAAGCAGGGCGCTGACCTGCTTCTGGCACGCCGTACTGGTGCTGCGCTGGTTCAGAGACCGTGCCGATCCAGCCGCGCTGGCCCTCGACCACGGCGTGTCCAGAGCCACCGCCTACCGCTACATCGACGAAGCGATCGAGGTGCTGGCCGCTCAGGCACCCGACCTGCACCAGGCGCTCTGGCAGGCCAAGGACCAGGGCGCAGCCCACCTGGTCCTGGACGGCACGCTCATCGTCTCCGATCGATGCTCCGAGCAGACGATGAGCGTCAAGGGGCGGCCTGTCGACCTGTGGTACTCCGGCAAAGCCCGCCGACACGGCGGCAATATCCAGGCATTGTCGGCACCCGGCGGATTCCCGCTATGGCTCAGCACGGTCGAGCCCGGCTCGGTCCACGACATGACCGCCGCACGCAAACACCTCTTGGGCGCGCTCTACAAGGCCGCCGCCGAAGGGCTGCCCACACTGGCCGACCTGGCCTACGAAGGTGCCGGCATCGGGGTGTTCACCCCAAGCAAACCCCTCACCGGCGGCCAGACTCCCGACATCGACACCCGGGCACGTGACCTGCTGCTACGCGCTCTGCGTTGCCAGGGCCAACGCGGCTTCGCGCTCCTCACCCAACGGTGGCGCGTCCTGCAGCACATCACCGCCAGCCCCAGCAAGATCGGGATATCGCCAAAGCCGCGCTTGTCCTCACCCATTTCGAGCACGGCCGACTCCGCTAAACCAGTGAGATCACCTCATTGGCCGCACCAGTCCCGCCACCAACGACCTCCGGACGTCGACACCGGGCCGGTCCCGGAGACCACCGACCTTGCCGACTTGCGATCCATCCGGCGAAGACCTGTGGTCGGAAGCGTGATCAACGAATATCACCACGCCGCATAACCGCAGCTCAGATCCAACAACTCAATATTCGAGCGGTAAAGGGTTCAGCACAGGCTTTTAGGGCCACACGACCCCTTGGTCGGTCCATGTAACCCCTTTGTTGCGGCACAGGCAGAAGGGATGCCCGACCGGGTCGGTGTAGACCTGCCAGCCGTAGCCCTCGGGACCGATGAAGTCCTTCTGCAGTGTCGCACCGAGTTTGACGACGCGGCGTTGTTCGGGCTCGATTTCGTCCACTTCGAAGTCGAGGTGGTACTGCTTGGGGTGTTCGTCGTCGGGCCAGCGCGGAGGGCGATAGTCGTCCACCCGCTGGAAGGCCAGCTCGACCTCGCCGAAGGAGATGCCGGCCCAGTCGTCGTCGCTGCCCTCCTTGATCGGGCGGCCTGTCACCTCGGAGTAGAAGGCCGCCAGCCTCATCGGGTCCGGGCAGTCGATGATGAAATCCGTGAGTTGCAGCATCAGGCGATCCTGCCACAGGGCATGGCGTAGCCGATATTGCCCCGCGCAGCGCAGCGTCCAGTCGTCCCGGTGCGATGCGTCCGCCGCCTTGCTCTTTCAGTGCATATCCTGAACTGGCTGGGCCGGACGGCCCGGTTCGCCAGGACGCTCTGAGAGCCGTTCGGAAAGGCGTCACCGGGACGCTCGGACGAACGTCGCCCGCTGCCGCCTCTCGCGGAAACCGCGTCTGATCAACTTCAAGTCGGCCGTCTGAGAGGCCGGAGCCCCACGGTCTCAGCGGCTCGGTTCTGTGGTGCTTTGGAGATGGCGGCGTTTGGTCGCGCAGACGATGAGCTGATGAGAAGAGCGAGAGGTGTCGGTGGTGTACCGGCAATGTGGCTGCGAGGATCCGCGGACCGGCCGCGCCCTGGGCGGCAGGTGCCCGCGGCTGGCAGCGGGGCGCAGCCACGGAAGCTGGTATCTGCGGCTGGAGTGGGGGACTGGGGCGGACGGTCGCCGTCGCCGTGTCCGCCGGGGTGGCTTCCCGACCCGTAAGGTCGCGGAACAGGGGTTGGTGCGGTTGATGGTCCGGCGGGGAGCCTGCTCACGGTGGCCGGGTGGCTGCGGCGGTGGCAGGAGAACCACCCGGGTGCGCCGTCGACGGTGGGGGGATATGCCGATCACGTCCGGCGGTATCTGAACCCGCTGCTGGGCCACCTGCCGCTGGCGGAAACACAGACGCTTCGCTGACGCCCACGACGGGACTCGGCCTTCCAGCGGTCTATCTGCCGATGTGTGACGCTGCGCGTTGTAGGGCGGAAATGGCGCCAGTGAGCTGCCCCGGCTTCCATGACGGACTTCAAGCCAGCCTTTTCTGTGGTGCTTTCGAGAGGGCGGCGGCGCTTTGTCGCACACACGATGAGCTCATGGGAAGAGCGAGGAGTGCCGGTGGTGTGTACCGGCGATGTGGCTGCGAGGACCCGTTGACGGGTCGTGCGGTGGGCAGCCGGTGCCCACGGCTGGGCGCCGGACGCAGCCACGGCCGTTGGTACCTACGGCTGGAACTCGGAACCGGACCGGACGGCCACCGGCGGCGCGTCCGTCGGGGCGGCTCTGCCCATCCGCAAGGCCGCCCAGGAGGCGCTGGTGCGGCTGCGTGGCCCTGCCGGAAACCCACTCACGGCGGCCCAGTGGCTGCAGTGTTGCTGGAGAATCATCCGGGCGTGCCGTCGACGGTGGCCGGTTATGCCGACCATGCCCGGCGATATCTGAAGTGCAAGCTGGACTCGGCCCGGCCCAGCGCCGCCCAGCCAGTCCAGGCGTCGCAGAACAGTCCGACGGCCGCGACCGACGGGTCGATCTGGCTGGGCGAGACGGCCGAGGCCAACGGCAACGGCCTCGTGGCCCGGACGATCGGCACGCTTCGCTCGTTCACCACCAGGCGCGACGGCATCCTGGTGATCATCGTCGCCTGGTCGTCGTCACGTTCGGCTTCCGCCTTCCCGGCCGCAAGCGCCAGGCGTTCATCCGTTCGGTGGCCAAGATCAGTGCCCCGTTCGTCCTGTCACGTAGGCCAAACCTTGGTCCCTCGATCCTGGAGGCCGGTCCACCGGGCGGCGCTCCAAGGCCCGTGATCAAGGCAGCTGTTTGCCTTGATCACGGTCGTCAGGGGCGCGTGGAGCGGGGTTGTCGATCAGTCGGGGGAGGATTCCGAGGGTGCCTCCTGCTGCGGTTCCGGCGGCGAGGAGCGCCGCAGGCCAGCCATTCCCGTCAGCGAGGGCGAGGGCCGCAGTGACTGCGGCCACGAGCGCGGTAACGGTGAGGATCGTGAGAGCGCGCAGGGAGATCACCACAGCCTCCTGGGGGACGGTGCGGCGTAGGGCGGCTCGAGCTGGTCGTCCGCCCAGAACTCGATGAGTTCGTCGGGGCTGAGGTCGTCGACTGACACGGCGCGCAGGTGCCGGCCGGTGCGGACCGACCAGGTCGCGATGAGGGTGAGTGCGAGCAAGCCCAGGTCGGTGCATGCGCGGGTGCGTTCTGCGGGCTGAGTGGGGCGGTGGTGGCTGGCCCGCGGCCGTGGGGGTGCCATCAACATTGGCGTCCTTCGGGTCGGTTGAGTGGGGACGCTTCGATCGTTGCGGCTGACCGGAGCTGCGCGAGCCAGTCTGGACGGGCCCGGAAAGCGTCGGACGGGTCAGGTGTTCAGCCGGACCGTGCCAGAGGATCTGCGCGGCGGATCCCGTTACGTCCGAGCCCTTCCGGAACCTTCCGAGATGCTCCGGAGACGGTCTGCCTTGACCTGTTCGGTTCGGATCGCTTAAGCGGTTGTCAGGCGGACGCTCCCGGATGCGGCAAGATCTGTGATCTGGTCTTCTTGTGCGGGTTTGGGTGAGAACATTTCCCGCATCACTTCCAGCTGATCGGCTACCACTCTGTTCGTAGGCGGAGGCATGCCTGATGACCGCGCCGGCGGAACGGCGCAAAGATCTTTCATCTCGGAGATGAGACGGCTGCGGCGGCAGGCGGGTGACCCGTCGCTGCCGTCGATGCATCGCACCTCGCAGCGGTTGTACGCCGAAGGTGCGATCACCGTCGTGCTGTCCCGGTCGACGATCAGTGATGTGCTGTCGGGCACCAAGCGGGCGAAGCTGCCCAGCTGGCCGTGGGTATTCGGGTTCTTGGAGACGTGCCGGGCCGCCGCCGCAGAGACAAAGCTCGACCTTGAGACCCTGGGAAGCACCGCGGAGTGGAACGCTGGCTGGCAGGCGGCTCGGGCGGCCGAGGACGCCTGTCCCTCTGGGGTCGGCCCCTGCCGAGGACGCATCTGTCGATGCGGAGGTGGATCACCCTGAGCCCATGGCCGGCCTCAGCCGAGGAACGGGACATGAGTCCACGTGCGAGGCTTCTGCTGCCGGCGCAGAACTTCCCGACGAACGGCAGGAGGGCACAGAGCCGCCGACGGAGCCCAGCATCCGCCTGCAACGGTACCTGGAGTCGTTCGGTCGAACAGGTGCGCGGCTGCTGCGTCACGCGGAACGAGGCGACGCTGACGCCGCCTACCGGCTCGGGGTGCTGCTGTTCTGTGAACGCCGGCCACGCGAGGCCGGGGAATGGCTGCAGCTCGCGCGAGTTGGCGGGTACGACATACCGCCGATCGACCGGTTGTCGTTGGACTCTGCTGCCGATGCGGCCTTTGAGATCGGGACTGACTATGAGGCGGTGCGGCAGCCCCACGCTGCCCTGGTGTTCTTCAGGCGCGCTGGTGAGTGTGGGAACGCCGAGGCAGCGTACCGGGTGGGCTTGCACTATGCACAGAAGAACGACCATTGGGATGCGGCGACGTGGTTCAGTCGGGCGGCGATGGTGGGCCATCCTCATGCGCGCAGGGAGTTCGCTGTGGCGTATCGGGAGCTGAGTTTCAGCGGCGTGGTGTTGCCCAGTCCGGATGGCGCCTACTTCGCGTCACGCGGGGGCTCGTACGCCCCCAATGACCCGTTCAGCCTGGACGGCCCGGGGGTGCTGGTCGGGCTCGAGAGTACTTTGGATCCATTGGGCCTCCCGATGGAGTCGTCGCATGACTCCCCGGTCTATGGCATGGCAGATCCGTTGGGACCACCCGCGCACCGTGACACGGTTCGGCTCCCGACCGTTGATGAGCTTCTTCAGCAGATCCAGAGAGACCGGCAGGGGGAGTATGGCGACCGTTACCCGGATGCGGGGGACGGCCGGCCCTGAGGCGACATGCGGGGTGGCGTGCTTGGGTTTGACCCGTGCGGTGGATGTGGGACCCCTGCTTCGACAAGGGAATCCGGTGCTGGTGACCGGCCGCAGCGGTGCGTGAGGCCCCCGGGTTGCGGAGTTACCTGTTGAAGAGGTCGGCCAGCCACTCGGGCAGAGGCGCAATGACGGGGACCGTCGGCGCCGGGGGCCGCCGGTGTCGATCCCGAGGCCAGGCCGGGTGCGGCCGCGGGTCGATGACCTGGCGGCGCCGTCGCTGATCAGCCGCGCCCCGCCGCCGGCGGTCTTGCGCACGCCCACCGCCGTCATGTAGCGCTGGGACAGGTCACAGTTGCGGTCCTCCGCGACCGCGGTTTCGCTGTGAGATCACAGCTGTGGCCGGGATCATCTCGAGGTGTTGTCGCTGGTCCACCGGCTGGTCAGATGCCTGTTCGGTCTGCTCGCGGTGCTGGTCCGGTCGGATCTGTCCATGGACGCCGAGTTGCTCGTGCTGTGTCACGAAGGCCACGTGGCCGGCCGGGTGGGATCACGCTGACCGGTTCTGGCTGGCAGCGTTGCCCAGGCTGGTTCACCGCCGTTGCTGGGCGAGGATCTTCCCGGTCACCCTGGCCGCGATCCTGGGCTGCCTGATCGCCCGCGAGTGGGCCTGCACCGACCGGCGCCGGCCGGGCCGACCGTCCACCGGGGCTTCGATCAAGACGCTGATCGCGCCGATGGCGCGGGAGAATCCACGGCTACCAACGATCAAGAGGCCGGTTCTCCTAAGGCGGAGAAGCGGCCTCTGAACTGGTCTTTCTCTGTAGGAACGGCAGGGATTCGAACCCACGCCCCCTTGACCCCAACCACAAAAGGCCAGTCGATCTAGGTCGATCGGAGTCGAGCGGGGAGCCCCCCCACCTGCACTGATGATCCGGGATTGCCGCGGCGAGTCTGAGCACGATGGCTCCCCGATTGGCTCCGCGGCCGCCCCGCCCAGGATCAGATGGCGAACAAGATCGTTGGCTGTGGCTCATAGCTGGATGAAGTGCAGGGGCTTGCACCATTGTTGTGGGCGAGGGGGTCGCCGGGGCGCCACCGTCGCCGTGGTAGATGCCGCAGCGGTCCATACCGTGCACCGCCTAGCGGTTCGGACAGGACGCGACCGAGCCTGTGCGCCCTGATCCGGCCTCCCCGTTGGCATATGGTCTCGGCGGGACCGGAAGGGCGCCGCACGGGGTCTCTCCCCGCCATCGCGCCGATTCTGTCGAGCCCCTCTGACATCAACAGCGCGGGAGGTCAAGGCTCTGCCGTGAGATGGTCATCCCCGGTTAGTACTCCAGCCGTAGATCGTGATCTTGCTGGTGGGGTCGTGTGGCCGGGAGTGCTCCAGTTGGTTGTGGCCGCGCTTCCGTGATGACTACGACGTTCGACGTGGAGCGCTGACGGCAGAAGCCGTGGGTTTACGGGACATGGATCGAGAGAAGCATCCTGGACAACCTCGGGTTGGAATCGTGCCGATCGCGGGCGCGCGGCCGGATCGAGCCTCCGACGTGCACTGCTGCGGTGGAGGCCAGACCCGCGCGGCGCCCGCCGTCCGCTATCCGAGCGTGAGCATCGCCTCGGTGATCTCGCCGACCGCCGCATCGGGGATCGCAGTGGCGGCCTCCTTGAGGACGAGCAGCCGTGCCCCGGGGATCTCGCGCGCGATCGCCTCGCCGTTGCCGACGGGGAAGAACCGGTCGCGGCGGCCGTGGACGACGAGCGTGGGGACCTCGATCTCGGGCAGGCGCTCGCGCCAGCGGGGTTTGCAGTCGAGCCTGGAGAACACCATGCCCATCTGGTTGGCCATCTGGACCGGGGGTGCGGTGCCGGGCGTGCGGTCCCAGATGCGCGCAGCGATTGCGCGCGCGGCGACGGGGTCGTCGCCGAGGATCTCCGCGCCGGCGGCGGCGAACTCCGCAACCGCCTCGCGGTCGGTCCAATCGGGCATCGGACGCGCGAACAGCCGGCTCATCGTCGCCTGGTCATGGTCGGGGAGGTCATCGTCGGGCGGGCCAGGGGCGACCGCGCGGGTGCCGACCAGGGTGAGCGCCGAGAACGCGCCCGGATGGTCGAGCACGGCCACCTGGGCGACCATCCCGCCGACGCCGATCCCCGCGAGGTGCGCGGGCCCCCCGCCGAGCGCGCCGACAAGGGCCGCCGCGTCGGCGGCGAGGCCGCGCAGGGTGTAGGCGGGCGCCTCCGGATCCGTCGTCGTCGACTCCCCGCTATCGCGCAGGTCGTAGCGCACCGCACGGCGCCCGCCGGCGGCGAGGCGCTCGCAAAGCGCGTCGGGCCAGGAGAGCATCGTCGTCCCGCCCGCGAGCAGGACGAGTGGCGCGTCGTCGTCACCGAACGACTCGATGCCCAAGGTGATCTCATTGGCGTTGACAGTGGTCATCGGATCACCGGAAGACGTCGTAGGTCAGGTGCGCCGCGGTCGATGTCGAGATCACGCTCCGCTGCACCAGCGTGCGCGGCGCTCCGCCGGTGAACAGTGGTGTCCCGGCACCCAGCACGATGGGCGCGAGGTGCAGCGTCAGCGCGTCGACCAGCCCGGCGTCGAGCGCCGAGCCGATCGTGGCGCCGCCGCCCATGAGGATGACGTCGAGGTCCTTGCCGCTGTCCGACGACGCCGCCTCGGCTCGCTCGCGCGCGGCGGTGACGGCGTCGGGCAGACCGGTGGTGACGAACGTCCAGTCGAGGTCGGTTGTCCGCACCGACTCTGGCGGCGAACTCGTCACGACGACGAAGGCGGGCTTGCCGACCTCGCCGGCGCCGTAGCCGGACGTGTCGTCCCAGCCTTTCGTCCCGTCGACAACGTCGAAGAGGTGGCGGCCGAGGACGACGGCGCCCGAGCGGGCGGTCGCCTCGCGCAGGACCCGGCGGTCGTCGGGGTCGTCGGAGAACGCCCAGGTGTGCAGGGCCTCGCCGCCGGTGCCCAGACCGTTGTCCGGGCTGGGGTCGGGCCCGGTGACGAAGCCGTCGAGAGAGACCGAGATGTCCGCGATGATTCGAGTCATGCCAGGGCAGACCCGATCCGCCGCCCGAACTCATCGCTCACGCATGAAGCGTATGGCGGATGCGAACTCGATAGCACGACGCGCGAGGCAGCACGTCGGACATACAGCGGACGATCGTCCCCGAGTACCTCAGAGGCGCATATGCACAAGTCAAAGGGTATGGCCTCCTTGGTGCTCGGAACGGCCAGGTGAAGGGTTGCGGCCGCGCTTCCGTGATGACTACGACGTTCGACGTGGAGCGCGGCCACAACCAATTGGACGCTCAATACAGGTCGGCTGATTGACGGGTACGGCCACCGCTGATCGTCGATGTGTGAAGACTGAAGATCTTGTGGTGGCCGCGGGGCACAGCGTAGATCCTGCCCGCTGGCAGGAGGCGTTCGAGGTCCTGATGGGCCGGATAGCGGGCCGGTTCGCGCGGGTTGAGCCCCGGCGCCGGGTGTGGACGTGCGACCCGGACCGCCGCCGGGCCGCGGGCCTGGGCGAGGACACCGTCTTCGCGCCCAAGCCGGAAAATGGCCGCCCGCATGATCGGCCGGTTCCTCGACGCCGGGCACCGCCTGGACTGGGTCGCAGGCAACGGGTCTACGGCGGCAACCCGAAACTGCGGTCCGCACTGGAAGAGCGCAGGGGCGGCTACGTGCTGGCGGTCGCTTGCTCAGCCGAAGTCCGCCGCAACCGCACCACCGGTGAACTCGCCTACTACCGCTGCTTCTCGCCCGCCCCGGTGCCCCTGGCCATGCTCGCCCACGCCTTCCTCGCCGTCGTCCGCGCCGACGAACACACCCGCCATCCCGCCCCGGACGGGCTGATCCCGCTCACCTGTAACGAGATCCAGCGCCTGTTCACGATGCTTGTCGTCCAGCCCGTGCACGACGTGGCCCACCGGCTCCGCTGGTCCGGCACGCCTGCCGTATGGCGGAATCTGCTGCGAACTGGGCGGCCTCGGCTATCGGGTGGCGCCGTCGACGGTGTGGAAGATTCTCAAGGACGCTGGCATCGACCCCGGGCCGTTTCGCGCTGGCCCGTGCCAGCGGGATTCGGGAGCCTACGGCGTGTCGCGCAGATACCTGGGCGGCCGCAGTTCACTGGTCGCGGGCGCGTCGCTGATCATCGACTATGTGCCCAACGTGGCGGTCTCGGTGGCCGCCGGCACGGCCGCCCTGACCTCGGCGTTCCCGAACTGCTGCCCTACACGGTGTGGATCTGCCCGGCCGCGCTCGCGCTGGTCACCGGGGTCAACTACTGGGGGATCAAGCAAGTTCACCGAGGGTGGCTGGCTGATCCTGGTGGCCCTCCCCGCCATGGTGGCGCTGATGGAATGGGTGCTACGCCGGGATCGCGCAACGGCTTGAGCTGAACCGGGTCCCGCAGGCGCCGCGGCCGCGGCGCGCGCTGGTGGTGGTCCCGGTCGGCGCGGTCAGCCGGCTGACGCGGGAGGCCCTGGCGGCCGCGCTCAGCCTGGGCGACCGAGTCACGACCGGCGTTTCGTCCGCGAGTGGGAGGCCTGGGCCCCCGAGGTGGAACTGGTCCTCATCAACGACGAACGGCGGCGGTTGGTCGAACCGATCGTGCGGTACGTGCGCGGCGTGCGTGAGCAGCACGTCTTCGTGTTGATCCCCGAGGTGGAACCCGAGCGCGTCTGGCAGCGGATCCTGCAGAACCAGCGCGGCGGCGTGCTGGCCCACGCACTGCGCCGCGACACCGAGGCCGTGGTCTGCCGGCTGCGCTTCCGGATGGCCCCGCCCACCACCCGCGCCGATGGGCCGCCGGGACACACTCTGCAACCGCATCGTGCGAACGGCCCGGGAAGCGACCCTCACCAAGCGGGAGAACCATATGCCGCGGGTTAGCCCAACCAGCCCGTGCAGGGACGCAGCATTTCGGCGACGAGCGGGCCTCTGCCGCTGGGCGCGCCCGCCTTGGAGTTCCTGGACGTGGTCGTGCCTGCCGCTCTTGCGCTCACCAGGCCTTTGAGGCGGACAGGCAGTGGGCGCATGGCTTGTTGGCAGGGTCCCGTGGGCGCGGCGGCAGGTCGATGGGAACCGATCCGGACGGGCCCACTCTTACTCGGGGGCCGGTGCACGGCTGGGGTGGCATGGGCGCATGGGCGGGTCTCGCCGGGCTGTCGTCAGCAGCAGCCCTTCTCGTCGGCGTCGACGCAGGTGCGGTCGGTCTCGACGGCCACCACGGCGGTGCGCAGGTCGTCCAGCGCGTGGCCGAGGCGTTCGTCGGCCAGCTCGTAGCGGGTGCGGCGGCCGTCGGGCACAGCGGTGACCAGGCCGCAGTCGCGCAGGCAAGCGAGGTGGTTGGACAGCCGGGTGCGGGAGATGCCGAGCGCGTCGGCGAGATCGGACGGGTAGGCGGTGGCTTCGCGCAGGGCGAGCAGGACGCGGCAGCGGATCGGGTCGGCGAGCGCGCGGCCGAACCGCGCCAGCACCTCGACCTCGGTAGCGAGAGTCAGCACACCTCAACGTACAGAGCATCCTGAATTCAGGAAACCATAATCAATGTAACGCCTGCTACATTTTCCAGTGTGACGAACAACGGCGCACGGATACGGTGGCTCGTCCTCGTCATCAGGCTGCCCGCCGCCCCATCGCGGCACCGGGTGGCGGTCTGGCGTGAACTGCGCAAAGTCGGCGCGCTCTCGCTGGGCCAGGGCACCTGGGCAGTGCCGGACGTGCCGGTCTTCGCCGACGGCGTGCGCCGGGCGGTCGAGCTGACCGAGCGGGCCGAGGGCCAGGCAGTGGCGCTGCACGCGTCCGGGCGCTCCGCCGAGGACGCGGCCCGCTTCGAGGCGATGTTCACCGCCGCTCGCTCGGAGGACTGGACGGAGTTCCTCGCCGACTGCGGCAAGTTCGATGAGGAGATCGCCAAGGAGATCCGGATCGGCAAGTTCACCCTGGCCGAGCTGGAGGAAGAGGAGCAGAGCCTGGAGCGCCTGCGGCGCTGGCACCGGGACCTGACGGCCCGTGATGTGTTCGGCGCACCGCAGGCCGCCGAGGCCGCCGAGCGGCTCAAGCAGTGCGCGGCGGTGTGCGAGGACTACGCCGAACGCGTCTTCACCGCCCTGCACCATGCTGAGGGGGAGGACGCATGACCGCCCACAACGCTGCCGGCGTCGGGCAGGGGCGGGCGATGTGGCCGCTGTACGCGGCCGGTTTCACCACTGCCTTCGGCGCGCACGGTATCGCCGCCAACCTCGGTGGCTTCTCCGCCGACGCGGTCACGTCCTTGCTGGTCCTGGGCGGCCTGCTCGCCCTGTACGACGGCGCTGAGGTCGTCCTCAAGCCCGTCTTCGGCGCCCTCGCCGACAAGATCGGCGCCAGGCCCGTCCTGCTCGGCGGGCTCATCGCCTTCGCCGCCGCCTCCGCGCTGTATGCGATCGCGGATAGCCCCGGCTGGCTGTGGGCTGCACGCCTGGGCCAGGGCGCGGCCGCTTCCGCCTTCTCCCCCTCGGCCTCCGCACTGGTCGCCCGGCTCAACCCAGCCGCCAAGCACGGCCGGGCCTTCGGGAGTTACGGCTTCTACAAGTCCATCGGCTACACCCTCGGCCCCCTCCTTGGCGGCGTCCTGGTCTGGGCCGGCGGACTGCGCCTGCTGTTCACCGTCATGGCCGTCCTCGCAGCGGCCGTCGCCGCCTGGGCCACGCTCGCCGTCCCCGCCTTGGCCCCACTGCCCAAGTCCCGTCAGACCGTGCTCGACCTGGCCCGTCGCCTCACCTCCCGCACCTTCCTCGCCCCCACCGCGGCCCTGGCGGGCGCGACCGCCGCACTGTCGGTCGGCGTCGGCTTCCTGCCCGTCTCCGGCGCCGCCGCCGGACTCGGCACCGTGGCCACCGGCGCGGCCGTCTCCGTCCTCGCCGCCACCGCCGCACTCGTCCAGCCCTACGCGGGGCGGGCCCTGGACGCCGGGCGCATCACCACCCGCACGGGACTCGCGACCGGACTCACCATCACCGCCGCGGGTCTCGGCTGCGCCATGCTCCCCGGCCTGACCGGCGTCCTCACGGGTGCGGTCCTGATCGGTGCCGGAACCGGCCTGATCACCCCGCTCGGCTTCGCCGCCCTCGCCGCCGCCACCCAGCCCGAACGGCTTGGCCAGACCATGGGATCAGCCGAACTCGGCCGCGAACTCGGCGACGCCGGAGGTCCCCTCCTGGTCGCCGCCGTCGCCACGGCATCCACACTGACCTACGGATTCGCCGCCCTCGCCGCACTCCTGGCAGTCGGCCCGCTCCTCACCCTGGCCGCGCACCGCCGTACCATCCCCGCACGGCAGTAGACGCGCACGGCGACAAGCGGATGCCCCGCCCGGTGGTCTTCAGACAACTAGGCCTCCTCGATCGGGTGGACGGCGGTCCGGTACGAGGCTCGGGGCGTTCAGGTCAGCCGACGTCGCGGGCCATGAGGTCTTCGATGGTCTCGCGGCGGATGATGAGGCGGGCGCGGCCGTCCCGTACGGCGACCACCGGCGGACGGCGGACCATGTTGCGGTTGGAGGCCATGGAGTGGTGGTAGGCGCCCGTGCACGGCACGGGCGCCTACGGGGCGCACGTCGGCGGGTAGCCGCACGTCAGGGGCGACCACGTCCCCGGCCTCGCAGTGCCGGCCCACGACGGTCGCGGTGCGCTCGCCCCCGGCGCCGCGGCGGCCGATCAGGCGGGCGGCGTAGCGCGCCCCGTACAGGCTGGGCCTGGGGTTGTCTCTCATTCCGCCGTTGACCGCGACCAGCAACCGGCCTGCCGGGCCGTGCTTGACGCTGACCACCCGGTAGACGGTGATGCCGGCGTGCGCCACGATCGCCCGGCCCGGCTCGACCGTCAGGCGGGGAACAGGGAGCCGAGGCGCGGCACAGGCCGCCTGGACCGTCCGGCGCAGCCGGACGGCCGCCATTTCGAGATCCGGTTCGGGGTCACCCGGCCGGTAGGCGACGCCGAAGCCGCCCAAGCCGTTCGGCGTCGACGAACTCCTGGCCCGCGTCCGCGCCATCACCCGCAGGGTGCCCGCGGACCAGGTCTCCCCGATCGTGCAGGTGGGCGACTACGCCGTCGACCTGGTTCGCAAGACCGTGAGCGGCCCGGGCGAGGTGGCGGTCCACCTGACCCCGATCGAATGGGAACTTTTGGAGATCCTGCTGCGCAACCCGGTCACGCTGGTGACCCAGCGGCGCCTGCTGGCCCAGGTCTGGGGACCCAACCACGTCAAGGAGACCAACTACCTGCGCGTCTACATGGCCTCGCTGCGCCGCGAGCTGGAGCGGGAACCCGCGCGCCCGCAACATCTGATCACCGAACCGGGTATGGACCACCGCTTCGAACCGTGACCCCGGCGAAGCGCGGCGGGGGCATGGCCCGTACTCGGCGAAGTGGGGACGGATCTCCAGGACGAGACCGATCACCGCGACCGTCGCCAGGCCTGGTACGACCCCGCAAGGCTTCAGCGCCCGCTCGCCATCGCGGATCACCTCGTCAAGTGCCGCCGGTCGACCCGCCCTGCGGGAAGTGTTCCTCGCCTATGACCAAGCCCATCGTCGGCGCGACCCGCGATCGACACGGTTCCGACGACCTGCCCGGACAAGGCCTCATCTCTGACATTCCTGAGCTCATCCAACGGACCGTCAACGCCTCCTCACCGGCATGGCCGCGAGTCCCGACGGGTAGACGAAAGTGGTGCCGGTGAACGAGCCGACACGGCCACCTGGTGGTTCACCCGCGCGGCGCTGGCTGCTGCACGGATTGCACCGCGCCGGCGGCACGAAGGCATCCGGGCCGCATCACGGGTGGTGGCAGGTGATGTGCCTCACCGGTGTCGACTACTTCTCCACCCTCGGCTACCAGCCCTGCATCGCGGCTCTGGCCGCCGGAGCGCTCAGTCCGGTGGCGACACTGCTACTGGTGGCGCTGACCCTGTTCGGGGCACTGCCGGTCTACCGGTCGGTAGCGGGGCAGAGCCCGCACGGGCTCGGATCGCTGTCGATGCTGGAGAGGCTGCTGCCCGGCTGGCGCGGCAAGCTCCTGGTCTGTTCCGGACTCGCGTGACCAACGAGAGTATCTTGAGAAGGCAAGCGAGGTCTGGGAAAAGCACCGGCTGCGCAGCAGCGAGGGTGTGATGTTCCTCGAGGTCACGGTCACCGACGCCTCCGAGTTCGAGACCGACCTGCACGTCAAGGGCGAGGCATTGCACGGCTACCGCATCCTGGAGGTCGGAAGCCCGAGCGTGTCCAACGCCATCGCTACCTGATCTTCGGCGGCGGTGACGTCCCCCCGATGACCAGGGAAATCCTCCGGAAAGCCGAGCCGAATCCAGAACGCCGCCCGGTCGTTCACGTGGGTTGACCTCGGGCTCCCCAAAGCTGACCACTGTTGGTGGCCGCCCATGCGGACACGGGGCCGCCGCCGCATTCAGGGCGCGAAACGCTTTATCGCGAAGGCGGCGTGTGTCGGGAAACGATCAAATTTCTCTGGACACTGAAGCTGTCGAAGCGCTTTGCGGGTGCGGTATGCGAAAAGGTTCAGGGCCGTCAGACCTGTTGGTCTGACGGCCCCTGTTCGGCCGGCTCATGGTCAGGCCTTGTTGAAGGTGTTCTTGGCCCAGAGGTAGGAGGCGGCGGCGATGCCTGCGCACCAGGCGGTGGCGATGGCGGCGCCGTTGCCGATCGGGGTGCCGAGGAGGAGGCCGCGGACGGTTTCCATGATCGGGGTGAAGGGCTGGTATTCGGCGAACCAGCGGAGGGCGGTGGGCATGGAGTCGGTGGGGACGAAGCCGCTGCCGAGGAAGGGCAGCAGGATCAGGGGCATCGGGGCGTTGCTGGCGGCTTCGGGGTTCGGGGACTTCAGACCGAGGGCGACCGACAGCCAGGTGATGGCCACGGCGAACAGGGTGAGCAATCCGGTGGCGGCCAGCCATTCGGCGGCGGTGGCGTTGGGGCGGAAGCCGATCGCCAGGGCGATGCCGATGAGGACGGCCATGCCGAGGAGCTGCTGGATGACGCTGCCGACGACGTGGCCGGTGAGGACCGAGGCCCGGGAGATCCGCATGGTGCGGAAGCGGGCGATGATGCCTTCGGTCATGTCGGTGGCGACCATGACGGCGGTTCCGGTCGCGGCCGTGGCGGCCGCCATGAGCAGGATGCCGGGGACGACGTAGTTGACGTAGGCGTCGCGGCCGCCGCCCAGCCCGCCGCCGAGGGTGCCGCCGAGGACGTAGACGAACAGCAGCAGGATGATGACGGGCGTGGCGACCAGTTGCACGGTCATGGACGGGTAGCGGAGCAGGCGCTTGAGCTGGCGCCGGACCATGGTGGAGGAGTCGCGCGCGGCGAGGGTGAGGGTGCTCATCGGGTGGCCTCCTTCTGCTGGCCGGTGAGGGTGAGGAAGACGTCGTCGAGGTCGGGGGTGTGGACGCTCATGTCGTCGATGTCGATCGAGCGTTCGTCCAGGAGGACGAGCAGTTCGCGGATCGCGCGGACGCTGCCGTCGCTGGGCACCTGCAGGGTGAGCGCCTCGGGGTCGGCGGTCCCGGTGCCGAGGAGCCGGTGAGCGGCGTCGAGTGGGTGCGTGTCGGCGAAGGTGAGCTTGACGTGGCCGCCGGGGATGCGCCGCTTGAGTTCTTCGGCGGTGCCTTCGGCGATCAGCCGTCCGTGGTCGACGAGGGCGATGCGGTCGGCGAGTTGGTCGGCTTCCTCCAGGTACTGGGTGGTGAGGAAGATGGTGACGCCGCTCGCGACGAGTTCACGCACGATCTGCCACATGGTGCGGCGGCTGCGCGGGTCGAGGCCGGTGGTGGGCTCGTCCAGGAAGATCAGGCGGGGGTCGCCGACCAGGGTCATCGCCAGGTCGAGCCGGCGCTGCATGCCGCCGGAGTAGGTGGCGGCGGGCTTGTTGGCCGCCTCGACCAGATCGAACTGCTCAAGCAGCTCCTTGGCCTTCTGCTTGCCCTCGCGCTTCGGCAAGTGCTTCAGGTCGGCCATGAGCAGCAGGTTCTCCACGCCGGTCAGCAGCTTGTCGATCGCCGAGTACTGGCCGGTGACCCCGATCGCGCCGCGCACATCGTCGGCCTGGCGGTCCAGGTCGTATCCCGCGACCTGGACCTGGCCGGCGTCGGCGCGGATCAGCGTGGACAGGATCTGGACGGTGGTGGTCTTGCCGGCGCCGTTGGGGCCGAGCAGGGAGAAGATCGTTCCTTCGGGGACGGCGAGGTCGATGCCGTCCAGGACGACCTTGTCGCCGGTTTTGTCGCGGTAGGACTTGCGCAGCCCGGTCGCCGCTATGGCCAGGGGGGTCATGGTGGGGGCTCCTCAGAGAGTGCGGGTCAGAGGCTGCGGGCGGTGATGTCGCCGTGGGCGGTGGTGGCGTGGATGTCGAGTTCGGCGGTGCCGTCGTTCTTGAGGGCGTTGCTGATGCGGCCGTGGGCGGTGCCGGCGTCCATGGAGGCCGAGACGCCGGCGGCGGCGTGGACCGAGATGTCGCCGGACTGGGTGCGGAGCACGACCGTGCCGCGCACGGCCTCGGCGATGCGGATGTCGCCCCTTTGGGTGCTGATCTCGGCGGGGCCGCCCAGGCGGCCGACTTCGATGTCGCCGTCGGTGGCGGTGAGGCGGAGGCCGGCGGCCTCGTCCACCTTGATCTGGTGGTAGGCGCCTTCGAAGGCGACGTCGCCGAGGCGGCCGACGGCCCGGAACTCGGCGCTGGCCGCCTTGGCCTCGATCCGGGAGCCGGCGGGTAGCTTGACCGTCACCTCGATGGATCCTGAGGGGCCGAGGTGCTGGTTCTTGGCCGGGGTCTGGATCCGCAGGACTCCGTCGGCGTAGTCGACCGTGGTCTGCTCGGCCGCCTTCACGTCGCGGCCCTTGGAGGCGTTGGCGGGCAGGACCTCGACCGTGGTGTCGGCCCGGTCGGCGGCGAGGAACTGCACGCGCCCGGCCGGGATGTCCAGGACGGCGGCGATCGGTGCGGGGGTGTCGAACTTGTGCATCGTGCTCTCCCTTGCGCTTGCGGCTCGCTATTTCCAACGCCGGAAACGCTACGTTGCTTTCCAGATCTACACAACAAGTTCGTTGCTTGAAAACAGTGTTTGTCCAGGTCAAGGCGTGATAATCATTGCAATGGCCTCTCGTTTAATGCAACGATAGGCGGTCGTGTCGTTGCAATGTATTGAAGATGAACGCTAAAGTGGAGGCGTCAGGGAACACCGAGCAGCGCCATGGAGCACCCGTGGGGCATGAAGGGGGTCGTGATGCCGGGAGGCAGGCTCACCCAGCAGGAACGCCAGCAGATCGCGCTGGGGCTGGCCGACGGCCTGGCCTACGCCGAGATCGCCAGACGCCTCGACCGCCCCACCTCCACGATCACGCGTGAGGTGACACGGAACGGCGGCGCCACCGGCTACCGCGCCGACCTGGCCCACCGCGCCACCCAGCAACGCACCCACCGGCGTACGCAGGCCACGCCCTGTGGGACGCAGGCCCGCCCCCAGCCCTACGGACGCGACGCCGAGGCCGTGCGCGACTTCCAGGAAGCCCTCACCACCGTCTTCATGACATCGGGCCTGCCCAAGATGATGGCCCGGGTGCTGGGCTGCCTCTACACCACCGACTCCGGCAGCCTCACCGCCGCCGAACTCGTCCAGCGCCTCCAGGTCAGCCCGGCGACCGTCTCCAAAGCGATCACCTACCTCGAGAACCTGGACCTCATCCGCCGGGAACGCGACGAACGCCGCCGCGAGCGCTACCTCGTCGACGACGACCTCTGGTATCAGTCGATGATCCGCAGCGCCCGCGACAACGACCAACTCGTCGAGACCGCACGGCAGGGCGTCGGCGTCCTCGGCCCCGGCACCCCGGCCGGGGCCCGCCTGGAGAACATCGCCCGCTACATGGACTTCGTCACCGAGAGCCTCATCCGCGCCGCGGAACAGGCCCGCGAGATCCTCTACACCAAAACCGAAACGACCCCGGACGGCACCGACAAGACAAGTTCAGATCACGGATAGGCGGCCGTCCCGACGGCCACGGCATGAGACGAAGCCGACCGTGTCGGTAATCGAGCTGTCATGAGGTAGACGTGTGGACGTTCACCCATGTCAGCCGGGGTCTACGGAGCTGATTCGGGGTTCTGGTGACCGCTCTGATCCTGTGCGGTCAGTATTGATCCGGACGAGATGTCAAGGCCCGGATACCGCGGTGTCCGGGCCCTGCGGCGCCTGCCAGCGGGTGTTGAGCCGGCCGTGCCGCAATCGGCCTACCAGGCGGACGTGAAGCGTCTCCGGCGTGTTGTCGCCCGCGTCCCTGCTGATCTCCAGGCTGCTGTGCCGCACCGACAGCTCGTTGGCGTCCACCACCATGCCCGGCGCGAGGACCAACTCCACGTTGCCGCCGCTCACCCGCAGCTCGATGACCAGCTCGGGTGCGCTGCGCACCGCGCTGGTCAGGTCCAGCATCACGTCGCACCACGCGGTGCGCAGCGCCAGCCGGTGCGGCAGCGTCCATCGGCCGTCTCGGCGCACCGAGCCGTGCTTCTCCTTGATGGTGAGCAGTTCGGCGGCCGGCTCGGCCGGCGTCCCAGCGAACGGCAGCGTGAGTGCGCCTGGCACCGCGATCAGATCGGTGGTGAGCGGCGTCAGCGCGTCGATGGTGCGGGCGGCCAGCGCCGTGTCCAGCCGCTCGTCGAATTCGACCGGGTCGAGCCGGCCGTCGGCGAGGGCGGCGTGCAGCAGTTCGATGACCCGGTCGCGGTCCGCGTCGGACGCGCGCAGCGCGGGTGAGCTGGGCGGATCTGCCGGCATCCGGCCTCCTCGGCGGCGAGGTGGTGGCACCGTGCCACCGAAATTGCTGACTGATCGGTATAAGGAGACTGTACCTAGGTGATATTGCGGTGGTAGCTGGCCATGGCAAGGGCGTACGCGGCGATGAGGATGCCGAGGCACCACGCGAGTGCGGTCCAGATGTCGGTGTGGACTGGCTGTTGTGCGAACAGGTCGCGGATCGCGTAGACGATGGATGTCACGGGTTGGTCGTCGGCGAAGGCGCGCACCGGGGCGGGCATGGTGTGGGCGGGCACGAATGCCGAGCTGATGAACGGCAGGAAGATGATCGGGTAGGCGAAGACGCCCGCGCCGTCCGAGGTCTTGGCGGTGAGGCCAATGAACTGCAATTCCTGCTGGTCACGGCCCCCACCCCGCTCCGCGAACAGCTCGCCGCACACAAAGGCGCCAAGCTCGCCGAGGCCTGTGCCCGGCTACGGCCCGGCAGCGACCTGGCCGACCCGACCCAGGGCGCCGAAGCCGCACTGCGCCACCTCGCCAACCGCCACCGAGCTCTCGCCACCGAAATTCGTCAGGCCGACGCCCAACTCGGCGCGCTGGTGAAGAAGGCCCGGCCTGACCTGCTCGCACTCAGCGGCGTCGGCGCCGAGACAGCCCAGCTGCTGTCCACCTGCGGCGACGACCCCGACCGGCTCCACTCCGAAGCGGCGTTCGCGGCACTGTGCGGGGTCTACCCGATTCCGGCCTCCAGCGGCAGAACCCGATGCCATCGGCTGAACCAGGGAGGCGACCGCCAGGCCAACCGCCCCCTCTTAACGGCAATCGGAAATATGTGCGCATCCCCATGCCTGAATCGAATGTGCGCCATGGGAGCCACGCCCGTTAATTTTCCGTGTGAAAGGCGCTAAGAAGCCGTCAATATCGGCCGCGAGTATTAATTCAGAGTTTGACTGGATTGAGAAGCGCGAGATGTGCCTAGGAGGGTCATGATGCAGCGCCTTGAATCGGCCGTCTGGCCGCTGGCCGGCGGCACGGCGTGCACGTTCGTCCTCGCGGTGGTGCTGAAGGAGGCCGGCTGGCAGGTCGCGTTCGCCGTGGTCGCGACGTCCGTGGCCGGGCGGGCGCTGCTGGCGCCGCCCATCGTGGGAGCCGCACTGGGCGCCGTCGCCTGGACCTTCGTGACCTCCTTCGATGTGAACAAGTCCGGCGACCTGACCCTCACCGGCGCCGGCGACACGGCCCGCGCCGCAACGCTGATCACGCTGGGCCTGATCGCGGCCTCCGCCGGAAAGTGGTTCACCTCCCGGTCAATCCCTTGACCGACTGCCGGTTTCGAGAGTTCTGCGGCGACTGAGGAGTCGGCTGGTCTGCCGCGATGGGCCCTGGACCATGCCGTTCTGTCCCGACATCAGGGTGGCCCACGCGCCTCGCGAACGCGGTGGTGCTCGCGTCGGCCGCTGCGAGCGGGAGACGTGTGATCAGACTGCCCGTCGAGAGCGATCGCCCCCGAAGCTCTGCCGGAGTTGACGCTCAGTCGTTCGGCCAGGCCCGATATGGCGAGGCCTGGCAGTGAGTTGAAGGCCGTTCTTCAAGGGCTCGCCGCCGACGTAGTAGTGGTGCGGGGCCAGGGTGCGCAGCCAGTCGGAGCCGACCTGGGGGCGAAGCCGTGCAGGGCGTTGCGGCGGCCTCGCATCCGGGCGGCCGCAACGGCGCGGGCGGCGTTCATCTTACGGGTGTAGGCGGCCCGCACCGCCACGGGCATCTTCCGGCCGATCATCGCTCCTCCGGGCCGGTCTGGTGGCCGCAGCAGCCATCGGTGCAATCGGATGGGCCAGGCGCGGTGGTGCGGGCGGATGCGGCGGTCCCGGCGGCGGGCACGGCGCAGCAGGCGTCCCCGCGCCAGGCTTCGCGGCCTTCCTTGACGGCGATGGCGGCGATGACGAGGGCGGCGATCGGGTCGGCCCAGGCCCACCCGAGCAGGCTGTTGAGGGCCAGGCCCACCAGCAGTACCGCCGACAGGTAGGTGCACAGCAGCGTCTGTTTGGAGTCGGCCACCGCGCTGGCCGACCCCAGTTCGCGTCCGGCCCGGCGCTGGGCGTGCGACAGCACCGGCATGATCGCCAACGACAGGGCGGCCAGCACTAGCCCGGGGGTAGAGTGCTCGGCCTCACCGCCGCCGAGCAGGGCCCGCGCCGAGTCGGCGGTGACGTAGGCGGCCAGCGCGAAGAAGGAGACCGCGATGATCCGCAGCGCGGTGTGTTCCCGGCGTTCGACCGTCTCGGGGTCGCGGGCGGAGAACTGCCAGGCGACCGCGGCCGCGGAGGCGACCTCGATGATCGAGTCGAGGCCGAAGGCCACCAGCGCGCCGGAGGACGCCAGCGTCCCGGCGGTGATCGCGACGATCGCCTCGATCACGTTGTAGGTGATGGTCGCGCCCACCAGCCAGCGCACCCGCCGGGTCAGCAGGGCACGGCGCCGGGGCGAGGGCCCAAGGGTGATCGTTGCTGTGCTCACACCGGGGTTCACGGTCGCGCTCCCGAACGCCTCGTCCCGCTACCAGCCTGAGCGGTGGGGGTTTCAGCGGTACTGATCTGGGCGGTGGTGGGTTCGGCGGGCGGGCAGCAGTCGTCCTGGTCGGCGCACACGGTGGCGTCGGGGTGGGTGATCACCAGCACCAGGGACGCCAGGTCGGCCAGGGCGTGAGCCAGCCGCGGGTCGGCCATCTGGTAGCGGACCCGGCGCCCCACGGGGGCGGCACTCACCAGCCCGCAGCCGCGCAGGCAGGCCAGGTGGTTGGACACGTTGCCGCGGGTCAGCTCCAGCCGGTCGGCCAGCTCGGCGGGAAACGCCGGGCCCTCCAGCAGCGCCAGCAACAGTCTGCGGCGGGTTCCGTCGGCCAGCGCCACCCCGACCCGCTCCAGCGCGTCGGCGTCCACCGCCACCGCCGCGTCCACCGCTGGATCCGGCCCCCTGTCCGGCGCTGCGTCTGCCGCCGTGGTGGCCGGGGGCATCACCACGGCCGGATCGTGATTTGTCGTGATTTCCACACCTCAAGGGTAAAGCCTTGGCTGAATCCAGTCCATGATGAATCAAGTAAGGGCTGTATCGATCGTCTCGTTCGGGGGGTGATGGGGGCGCAGGACTGCCAGAATGCTCCTCTATGTCTGGTCCCGCCATGGTCGGCTGGGGTGCCGACCCCGCCGACGAAGACGAGCTGCCGCCACCTTCCTGGGGGCGGCGCGAACCCGTTTCGGCCCGGCGCACCACCGGCAGCCCGCACTGGCGCGCCCACGGCCCCGCCGTCACGGTTGGAGAAACGCTCCGGCTCTTACCGGCCGCGACCGCCACGTGGAGATCGAGATCCGCGTCCGCGAACCACGCCGACCCAATTCGTCGGGAAACCGCCCTCACGTACGGCGCATCGACGTCATCACCGGCAACATCACCGGACCCGCAGGCGACCGAACCGCCGACACCAACCCCAGCACCCGCGTCGCCGGACGATACGGCCCGCGCGACTGGCGGCACGACGACGGCTTCATCGTCGTACGGCACGTCGTGCGCGACATCGACGGCCCCATGTAACGTCCGCTGCGGGGTACGAACACCGATGAACTGGAGCCGAAGCCGGACCCGCACGGCGCCGCCCCCTGGGCCGATCTGTGGTTCTACTCCAACCCCGTATTCATCGCACGCTGATCAGCAAGGCAAGAAACTGAGTTGTGGTTGAGGGCGCCCTCCGGGGCGCCCTCGCCCGCCTTCAGTCTCACCAAGCCCGCAGTCTCTCAACACTTGGGTCCGGAAAAACCGGGAGACACCAGGCGTGTCGGCCTGGGTCCTGGTCGCCACAGGTTCAGGGCGTGGAGGGGGTCGGCCGCTCGGGGAAGAGGCTGGGGGGTCACCTGTGCCGGATGTGCCGGACTGGGGATGCTGCGGTTGAGGCGGACGGCGCCCGCTGGGTCCGGCAAGCGTCAACGCGCGCTCGTCCAGTCGGCCGTCCGGGGTCAGGACAGCCGTTATCGCCGAGAATGATCTTGGTGGGGTGGTTTAGAGGCTGTCCAGCAGCAGTTTGGCCAGCAGGAGTTGCACGTTGATGTCGATGTCGTCGCGGATGCGGCGGGCCTGTTCGGGGGGCGCCGGTCAGGTCGCCGGTCTGCCAGGCCATGTGTGTGTGCCCGCCGGGTCGATGAGGCAGGTGTCGTCGGCGTGCAGGGTGACGGCGAGGTCGGGCGGGTGGGCCATGGCGCGGACCAGCGGTTCCGTGGGGTGCGCGGCCAGGTCCAGTCCGAGCTCGTCCAGCACAGGTGCCTGGGGGAAGGCGTCGGGGATGGTGGGGCTGGCGGCGCGGGCGGGGACCCCGGCCCCCGGAGTGGTAGCTGAGCAGAGCGGCGGCGATCTGGGCGGGTGCGGCGCTGTGCACGCAGACGAACAGCACCGTGGGGATCGGCGGGGCCGTACTCAGCAGGCCGGGCCAGGCTGGCACGGGGGCCTCCGGCGGGCGCGGCGGGATCACCGGGAGGAGCGATGGGGCGGCCGGTCAGCCGGTGACCGGGATGTGGAGATCGGTGAGCAGGGCGCGGACGCGGCGTTCGATCTCGTCGCGGATGGGGCGCACGCCTTGCAGGTCGAGTCCTTCGGGGTCGTCGACGCTTCAGTCTTCGTAGCGTTTGCCGGGGAAGATGGGGCAGGCGTCGCCGCAGCCCATGGTGATGATGACGTCGGCCGCTCGGGCGATCTCGTCGGTCCAGGGCTTGGGGAACTCGCGGGAGATGTCGATGCCGCGCTCGCGCATCGCGGCGACGGCGGGGTTGACCTCGATGCCCGGCTCGGACCCGCCGGACCAGCCGATGCCCGCGTCCCCGGCCAGGTCCTGGAAGAAGCCCAACGCCATCTGCGAGCGGCCGGCGTTGTGCACGCACAGGAACAGCACGATCGGGGCGTGCCCGGCGTCCTTGCCCTCCAGCCGGGCCAGGGCCTGCAAACGCTGGCGGGCGAACCGCTCGGCCAGCAGCGGCAGGAAGTTGGGGATGGTCGAGCGGCCGGCGAACTGGTCGTAGCTGGAGTGCAGGAACCGTTCGATGGTCTCGGCGCCGAAGGTTCCGGTGAACTGGTCGGTGAGGTTGCGGGCGGCGGTCAGCAGGGCGTGCTGCTGGTCGATGCTCAGGTCGAGGTGGCGGTAGATCTCGGTCACGGCGGCTCCAGGGCGCTTGGAGGCGTGGCTTCAGGGCTCTTGGTGATGGCGGGGGCGAGCCGGTCGACGCGGGCGGCGATGTCGGCGAAGGCGGCCTGGAACGCCTCGTCGGTCCCTGCGCGGACGGGGTCGGGTACCGACCAGTGCAGCGCCGAGGTCTTCCGGAGGTCCTCGTAGGCGTTGTCGCAGACCGCCACTACCAGGTCGCCGGGCTGCAGCACATCGCGGATGTGGGTGGGGCGGGCGGCGTCCAAGGGCAGGTCGTGGCCCTGGGCGAGGTCGAGCGCGCGCGGGGATGCACCCGTGGGCTGGGGTCTGTCCCGGCCGAGGCGGCCGGGACTGGGGCGCGGTGGCGGCCGTGCTGGTTCCACAAGGCGGCCGCGAGTTGGGACCGGGCGGAGTTGTGGGTGCACACGAGCACAACCCCGGCGGCGGCTCGGGTCAGGACCGACACCGCGGGGTTGAGCCCGGCCAGCGCGGCGGGCACCAACCGCACGTAGGTGCGTCGGCGGGCCGTCAAGGGTCGGCCGCCAACCCGGGATGAGAGGTGCCGGTTGAGCGGAGCGGGCTGGGGTTAGGTGTCGAGGAGTTCCTTGGCCAGGTGTTCCACGCGGGTGCGGATCTCGTCGCGGATGGGGCGGACGGCTTCCACGCCTTGGCCTGCGGGGTCGTCGAGGGTCCAGTCCAGGTAGCGCTTGCCGGGGAAGACCGGGCAGACGTCGCCGCAGCCCATGGTGATGCACACATCCGAGGATTGGACCGCGTCGACGGTCAGGACCTTGGGCACTTGGGCGGTGATGTCGATGCCGACCTCGCTCATCGCCTCGACCACGGCGGGGTTGACGGCGTCGGCGGGGGCCGAGCCCGCGGAGCGGACCTCGATGCGGTCGCCGGCCAGGTGGGTGAGGAAGGCGGCGGCCATCTGGGACCGGCCCGCGTTGTGGACGCATACGAACAGCACACTGGGCATGTCGGACACCGGCACGATCCTCTCGATTCGGCGGTCGCCGGGGCGGTGGCCTGGGCGAACCGGGCACTGCTAACGTAACAGCCCATGATGACATCAGTGGAAACTGATGCGTTGGATCTCGCGACGCTCAAGCTCCTCGCCGACCCGCTGCGCGCCCAGATCGTCGTGCTGCTGGCTCGGGAATCGCTGTGCGTGTGCCACATCGTGGAGGAGACCGGCGCCCAGCAGACCAACGTCTCCAACCATCTGCGCGCCCTGCGCCGCGCCCGGCTCGTGGAGACCGAACCGTCGGGCCGCTACGTCTACTACCGGCTGCGCACCGAGGCCATCGAGGCGCTGGCCGCCCAGCTCGGCGAGCTGGCCGGCCTCGCCGCCCGCTCCACCGACCAGAAAAGGCCCTGTCCATGACCGCCCCGCCGGACCAGACCGCCGTCCCCCGCCAAGGCCCCGCACCGGGCCAAGACGCCGCGATCGACCCCAAGCAGCTGCCGTTGGCGCGCCGGGCGCTGGCCGAACTGGTCGGCACCGCGCTGCTGGTGACCGTGGTGGTCGGCTCGGGGATCATGGCCGTGGAGCTGTCGCCCCGCGACACGGGGCTGCAGCTACTGGAGAACTCCACCGCCACGGTGTTCGGCTTGGCCGCGCTCATCCTGATCTTCGGCCCGGTGTCCGGGGCGCACTTCAACCCGGTCGTCACGGCCGCCGACTGCACCCTGCAGGGCCGGCCCCTGCGCGACCTGGCCGCTTACGTCCCCGCGCAGGTCGCCGGCGCGATCGGCGGGGCCGTGCTGGCGAACCTGATGTTCGACCTTCCGGCCGTCACGGCCTCCCAGCATGACCGGGCCGAGGCGCACCTGTGGCTGGGCGAGGTCATCGCCACCCTAGGGCTGATCGTGCTGATCTTCTCGCTGGTCCGCACGGAACGAACCGCACTGGCCGCCCCGGCGGTCGGCGCCTACATCGGCGCCGCCTACTGGTTCACCAGCTCGACCTCCTTCGCCAACCCCGCCGTCACCATCGGACGCGCGTTCAGCGACACCTTCGCCGGGATCGCCCCCACCTCCGTCCCCGGCTTCGTCCTCGCCCAGCTGGCGGGCGCCGCTGCCGGCGTTGCGCTGGTGTTGATCTTCTACCCCGGCAAGGTGCCGGTACGGCGCTGAGCAACAGCGGATGGGCCTGCGCAGGCAGCACCCGATTCCGGCGCCGCGGCCCCCGGCCGCACCAACAGGCAGGGCGCCGCCCGGGGCGGCTGCTCGGGCGGGGGCTCCTGCTCGACCTCGCTGACCGCAGCGCGATGATGCGTCGGGCCCGGCTCTCGGCTTCGGTAGGTCACCGAGTTGGCGCATGCAGCGAGCGGTTTCGCTGGCCAGCGCGCCCGCGTCGAAGGGGCTGACCCATGGTGCCGGCACGTCGGCGGGGGAGCGTTCAAGAGCTTTCTCCGCCTGCCTCAGCGCGTCTGTACAGGCATCATCGTCGGCGAGCGCCGCCAGGCCGCGCGCCTCCATCGCATAGAGCCGTGCGGAGAGCGCTGGTGCTGGCGTGGCGGCGGCGGTGAGTGCGGCATGACCTTGACGTGCAAGCGATATGGCGTCTTCCGGCTCGTTCAGGTGTAGGGATAGGTGGCTCATGCTGGCGTAGATATGGGCGCTGAGTTGTGGTTCCCCGCCCATCTGGGCCAGGTCGAGTGAACGGTCGAAGTGCTGGCGGGCGATATGGTCGTGGCCAGTGAGCCATCAAGCCCGCCATTTCAGTCAAGCCACCTGCTGCGATGAAGACGTTCACGCCTCCCTATGCCGTCCGGCTTCCGAACAACTGGGGTGCGAGCGTGGTTTGCAGATAACTCGTGACAGTTGGGTAGAGGTGGCCGCCGCCGAAGGCGCGGCGGGGGAAATGCCGCGGGTGCGTGCCCAGGGGATGAGGCGGTCAAGGCCGGTCACCGGCGGGCCGCTCTCGACACGGCTGAGCTGGGCCTGAGTGATGTTGAGCCGGCGGGCGACCATGACTTGTGGCAAGGCGCGGGTGCCATGGTGGGGGTGGTGACGGTATGACCGGATGATCTGCCCCATGTGTCAAATGTCCAGGGCCGCTCGCAGCGGGTCAGCGCTCCAGAAGTCAGCGGGCACGGTCGGCGGCATGAAGAACCGGTGACGCGCTTTCACCTGACATGGAGCGCACCGAACGTCCGAATTATCCCGTGCGAGACACCTGTCGCAAGTATGGCAAATGCACACATTAGTCCTGGTGCTCCAGCACTCCGGCGTCCATGGCCAGCTTCCTGGCCGGTGCGGGCCAAGTCTCTGCGGTGTCGTCCTGGTTGTCGGGCATCCGTTCAGGAGTGTTGCACCGGTCGGGATTGCCGGGTGGGGGAGTAGGTGGGGTCATGCTCCCGCACCGTAGAAGCCTCCAACCGTGGGACGTGATGGGATCCCGTAGGTGGCCAGACCTAGAGGCAGCCTTTCTGTAAGGGCGCATAACTGGACACCCTTCCCGCGCCCCAGAGTGCCATCCCCCAGCATTGGCTCCATCCCCGCAGCCCGGGCGCAGCCGACTCACAGGCCGCTGCGGCTCCGCACCACCTGGGAACCCGCTGGCACACTGTTCACGATGCCCGAAATGTCCAACCCTTCAAAAGTGCTCGAGATTCGCTATTACTCGCCGGTGCAATACCAGGTCAGCGAGTATCCCCCCGCGCACGCGGGGGTGGTCCCACCCAATTCACCCTGGGGACGCAGGAACACCGGAAGTCCACGTAATGCGGTGATCTTCACTTGGAATGCCGGTGCGGGGGTGGCAGGGCGGTTGGCGGCGGCCCGGACACCGGCGGTTGCGGTCGTACGCCGGTGGGAGAAGCGGCGGCGGCGTTTAACGCCGGTCCGAGTAACGGAGAAGCCTCCCCTCGTGTGATGACCGGACGGGAGCGGTGGCGCAGGATCGTGGCACTCATCTCCGGCGGCGGGAAGACCGATGGCGCGAATGGTGCGGCGGACGGCGATGGTCATGGTGTTCGGGGCGGTTCTGGCGGCCGCGGGCGTGGTCCCGGCAAGCGGTCAAGGACGTCCGGCGGGTACGGAGCGTCCGGCTCCAGAAGCAACGGTGTCAGGCCGGAGCCCGTTCGCCGATTGCCCGAAGGGGACGCTGGACGATCGGCTGCCGCCAGGGGCGGTCGAGCCCTTTGTGGTGGCCGATCCGGTACGCCCGGGACTGGCGGCGGTGGCGTGGCCCCAGGACCGGTTCCGCGGGCTGGTGGTGGGTGTGAGCCGCGACAGTGGTCGGAACTGGAGTCGGGTGGTCGTGCCCGGGGTCAGCCGTTGCACCGGCGGCCGGTTCGACTATGTGGACGACGTGCGGCTGTCGTACGGGCCCGATGGTGTGCTGCACCTGTCGGCGCACGTGTTCGACGGGCCGGGCACGAGCCCGAGCGGGCTGATCGTGGCCAGGTCGGCCGACGGCGGGCTCACCTGGAGCCGTCCGGTCGAGGTCGCGGTGAGCACCGACGCGCGGCACGGGAACTACGTCGGCGGGGCGATCGCCGTCGATCCGCGGCGGCGCGGGCGGGTGTACGCGGTCGTGCCGCGCATCACTGAGCCCACCGCCGACGATGAACCGTTCCGTGGCGTGACCGTGCTGGCCCGCAGCAGCGATGGTGGTCGCAGGTGGTCGGTCAGCGAGATCCACGACCCGGGTCCAGACCGGTTGACCACCGCCCACCAGATTCAGGTGCTGCCCGACGGCACTCTGGTCGATGTGTTCACGCATGTCGACATGACCGGCGGCGGGCAGCGTGTCACGCTGGCCGCGATCCGCTCCACCGACCAGGGCCGTACCTGGTCACGTCCGGTCACCGTGGCGCCGGTGCACCTCGCGAACGTCACCGACCCGCAGGACGCGGGGCGGCCGGTGGCCTACGGGAGCGCCCTGACCGCGGACGTCGCCGTCGACCCGGTCACCGGCCGGCTCTGGGTGGTCTGGCAGGACGGCCGGTTCGGCGGCGAGACCAGCGCCATCGCACTGGCCGGCTCGGCCGACGGCGGCCGCACCTGGACCGCGCCGATCAAGGTCAACGCCACCCCCGAACGCATTCCCGCACCCAACCAGCAGGCGTTCACCGCATCGGTCGAGCCCGCCGGCCGGGGCGCCGTGGTGGTCGCCTACTCCGACTTCCGGCACAACGATGCCGCCGCCTCCCTGATGACCGACCGGTGGCTGGTCCGGTGCAGGCCGACCGCGGCCGCCTGCTCGCAACGCCGTGAGACCCGCCTGACCGCGTCCTCCTTCGACATGACCCGCGCGACCTTGCTCACCGACGTCGGCCCGCCGGGCTACTTCCTCGGCGATTACAACGGCCTGGCCATCACCGGTGACACCGCGCTCGCCCTGTTCGCCCGCCCGACTGCCGGCACCCCCGGCGCGATCTTCGCCACCCGAACCCGATGAGCTTCGGGTCGGCGCTGGACCGCCCCGGCAAGGTTGGAGTAGTCGCGTGTGACCGGTGGAACGCTTCCTCGTACTGCACAGGTTCTGCGAGGAGTTCTGCGAACGGCGACCTGCGTGAACACGGCCGCCCGACACGGGTTCGCCGTGCCCGCAGAAGTGGTCATTTCTGCGAGCACACACCGTCACCACACATGGCTACTCTGCGGCTCATCGTAGTTTCCCGAGTCCCGGGCCTGGCTGGAGGCGCCGGCCCGCACCCGTGGTCGGCCCCCGCGCAGGATCCCGCCGAGCACCTGTCCAGCGAACCGTTCGGCCGCTGGTTCGACGTCGTCGCGCACCGCCGGAACGTGACGCACGTCAGCTGGTGACGGAAGCCCTTCAGGAGCCGCCCCAGCCCGCGCCCGGGGTTGCCAGGCCGGACTCGTAGGCGAAGACGACCAGCTGGGCGCGGTCGCGGGCGCCGAGCTTGGTGATCGAACGGCTGACGTGCGTCTTCACGGTGGTGTGACTGATGACCAGATGCGCGGCGATCTCCTCGTTGGACATCCCGGTCGCGACCAGCGCCACGATCTCGCGCTCGGCGCGCGGTCAGCCGCTCCAGCTCCGCGCGGCCGGCCGGACGCGGGATGGTGGTGGGGGGCACGCCGACCGGCCCCAATCCGGTCGATCGGGGCAAGAAGGGCAGCAAACTCCACGTCCTGACCGATGCGGCAGGGCTGCCGCTGGTGGTCGCGGTCTCGGCGGCCAACGTGCACGACGGTGACCGCGTTCTTGAACCCCGCGTCCACCCACGCCCTGCTCACCGACGGGTTGTCGATCGCGACCCGGTCCAGCAACTCGATCCCGATGGCGTTGTGGTGCACGCACGGGGCGGTGACGAACAGCGCGATCAGCGGCCCCGGCTCTTCCTACCCGCGTCCAGGCCCGTCATGTCGGCCGGGACACTGGCCGCGGCGTGCACCGTCTGGGAGTCCATCGCCACCGCGCTGGGGGCTCCTCGGCGCGTCCGGCGGCCTCCCGCACCCGCGGAATCCTGACCGACCGCCCAGCACCCTACTGAGGATGGGGCTTCGTTCCTGATCAGATGGAGGGCCCTGACGTGACGACAACGGCCGCCATCCGAACAGATCATCGCGATCAGCGAGCACGAATCCACCATCGCCTTGGCCGTCAAACCCGGCGAGACCTCCGAGCACGAGCGCTGACGAGCAGGTCGCTGACCTGCGAAACTTGACAGCACCTGATTCAACATATCGACGTGCTGCTCGCTTTCTACGACTACCTGGCCGAGCACTGGATCCACCTGCGCACCACCAACCCGATCGAGTCGACCTTCGCCACTGTCCGACTCCGCCAGCGGGTGGCCAAGGGACCCGGCTCCCGCGTCGCAGGCATCGCCATGGCCTTCAAGCTCATCGAGTCCGCACAAGCCCGCTGGCGCAGTCAACGCACCCCACTTGTGGCCCTGGTCCGCGCTGGTGCGAGGTTCGAGAGCGGCCAGCTCGTCGAACGATCTGACGAATCAGGAGGCGATCAGCAAGCCGCCAGGGTTGTCGGCGTACTCCTTGGCGTGCAGAGCTGGGTACGGATAAACGTGCAAAGCTGTTGAGCCGTCATACTCGGCGAGTTCGATTCGATCCTTGTGCCTTGGGGGTTCGATGCGTGCAGGCGTCGTGGTCACCGCGCACCCCGGCGTGGAGGACCTCGCCGTGCGGGCCGAGGAGTTGGGCTTGCACAGCTTCTGGGTCAACGACACCCCGATGGTCCACGGCGACCCCTTCGTCGCCCTGGGACTGTGTGCGAAGGCCACCAGCCGCATCAGGCTCGGCATCGGCGTGACCTCACCGGCGCTGCGCTCGGCCCCGGCCGCCGCCAGTGGACTCGCCAGCCTCAACGCCCTGGCCCCGGGCCGGATCATCTGCGGAGTCGGCACTGGAAACACCGCCCGGCGCACCCTGGGCATGCGGCCCACCACGGCAGCCACGCTGGAGAACTTCACCGCCGCACTGCAGGACCTGTGCGCCGGACGCTCGACCGAGTACCGCGAAGGTGACCGGGGCCGCGACATCCGGTTCCTGCACGCCGGGGCGCACGTGAACACCGCCGACCCGATCGAGTTCGTCGTGGCCGCGCTGGGCGGACCGAAGGCCGCCGCCGTCGCCGGCCGCCGCGGCACCGGCCTCATCTCCTTCGGCCTGCTGGACCCCGCCGCGTGGCAGGCGTTGCACGACGCCCGCCGCACGGCCCGCGACCCCGACTCCCGGGCGAACTCTTATGTGGTCACCGCGCTGCACATACTCGACGAGGACGAGGACCCTCACGGCGACGCGGCCCGGGACGCGACGGGCCACCTCGTCCTGTCGCTGCTGGCCTTCGCCGCCGACACCGCCGCCGACACACCCGCCTTCGTCGAGCAACTCGGCCCCGCCGAACGCGAGGCGGTGCGGCGACTCCTCGACCGGCGCGGCACCACCGCCACCGCGCCGGACAGGCACACCAAGCTCTACCCCAACTACCTCGGACGCATCGCACCGCAGGACCGGGACCTGGTCCTGCCTTCGCTGATGAACACCCTGGCCCTTGTCGGCACCCGCGGCGACCTCCTCGCCCGCATCACCACTCTGGAACAGGCCGGCATTGACGAACTCCTCATCCAGCCGGTGATCAACCCACCCACCGAAATGGCCCAGCTCGCGAAACTCCTCACCTGACTGGGCCCGCCGGCCGCGCGCACGGAGACACGCGAATCCCTGCCGGTGAATGTGGACGAGACGGAAGGCCATGGGGGTCTTCGCTGATCAACTCTGCATGTTTACGTACATGGCTCTGCACAGGAAGCCGTACGCCGACAAGGGTGGCCATGAGACCGGTCGGCATGTCGGTCAGCGGGAACCTCCGGTCAGGTTCGGCTGCTTGAAGGGGTGGGATGCATGGATGGACTCAGGCATGCAGGGTGGGCCGGTAGATGAGCTCTTGGATGTGGCCGTCGAGCGTCCGGCTCTCGATCAGCTCGAGGTCGAAGTCGGCCGCACCCTGGAAGATCGGGTCCAGCCCGGTCTGACCGGTGATCACAGGGAAGAGCGTCACCTGGACGCGGTCGACCAGACCGGCGGCCATCAGCCCCCGGTTCATCGACAGGCTGCCGTGCGAGCGCAACGGTACCTCGGACTCCTCCTTGAGCCGGGCGACGACGTCGACGGCATCGCCGCTCACGACGGTCGCATCCGGCCAGTCGAGGGGGCCTTCCAGTGTGGTCGACACCACCGTTGCCGGCAGGCTCCTCATCCGGGTGACCCATGGGTCACGCACCTCGGACTCCTCGGTGCTCGAGGCCAGCATCCGCGTGAACGCCCGATACGTGTTGGCCCCGAAGACCATCCGCTGCTCCTCGCCGTACAGGGCGAGGCGGTGGTCGAGGAGCTCGGGGCCTTGCTTGCCCCAGTAGCCGGTCCAGTTGCCGCCGGCGGCGCCGAAGGCGTCGAGGCTGGAAAAGACGTCGAATGTGTAGGTAGCGGTCATGATGCTCTCCTCGAGTGCGGTTGATCGCGTGTTGTCGGCGGCGACACTGAACCGGATCCGGGCCACGCTGCGGGTCGCGTGGGACGCCGCGATCCGGCAGGGCCTGATCATCGAGAATCCGGCGGCTCTGGTGGAGTTGCCCAGGGAGCCGCGTCGGCGTGCGGTCGTGTGGACGCAGGCACGAGTGGGGGAGTGGCAGCGGGCCGGTCGGCGGCCCGTGGTGGCGGTGTGGACGGCGGCGCAGACCGCCGAGTTCCTGCACGCGATCGCGGACCACCGGCTGTATGCGGCCTTCCACCTGATCGCGCTGCGCGGGCTGCGCCGTGGTGAAGCGGTCGGGCTGCGCTGGTGCGATGTCGACCTCGACCACGGCGTCGTCGTCATCTGCCAGCAGATCCAGCAGCATCGCGGAATGCTGGCGGTGTGTGCGCCCAAGACCAGCGCCCGCGTCATCGCGCTGGACCGCACCACCGTCCAAGCGCTGCGCGAGCACCGGGATCGGCAGTGCCGCCGATCCGGCTGCACGATCTGCGCCACGGGGCGGCCACGTTGGCGTTGGCGGCTGGGGTGGAGTTGAAGGTGGTGCAGGACATGCTGGCCACTCCAGCATCGTGCTGATCGCCGACACCTACACCTCCGTGCTCCCCGAGGTCGCCCACCGCGCCGCGGAGAAGACCGCCGCGCACGTGAAGAAGGCGCGCCGGCTGGTCCCCGGCTCGAAGCCTCGCGCCAAGCGCGGCAGCAACCGGCCGACCCCGCCGGGGCCAGGCCGCCAACGCCGCGGCGGGAAGAGGAAGAGGCCCCGATCACCGGCCCTGGAGAGCCTGATGCCTCAGCAGAGCCGCCCGCAGCGATGCTGAACGACGGGCCTTGAGGGAGGCCGGCACAGCAGGCCGCCTTCCCGCGTTGATCGAGAGCCTCGGCTCCCCGTCCTTGCCCATCGACCTTGAAAGGCCAACCCACAAGAATCGCATCGGCCGACTACAGGTCGCTGCGGCAGCAGCCCTGCGCCTACAGAAACCGGGCCACTGCTGCGCCGATAGGGCGAGCTGGCGCCTGGTTTACGTGAGATGTCCGGGACTCAGGTCGGCCACATGCCGGCCCCAGGCGCCCAGGGCAGCGATCAACGGGGTTGTGTCTGCCCTGGTGAGGGGTGGCGCGCCCAGAGGGATTCGAACCCCCGACCGTCGGTTTAGAAGTGCAGCTGTGTTAACGAGGGTTTCTGTGTGCCCGCTTATCTCATTTATTCCGCATTCGAGCCCGCAGTGCTGTCCTTTTATGTTGAGCCCTGTCGTGTTGTGCCGGTGTCCCCGAGCGAACAACGAGCGAACATAGGTCCGGATGCGATGACATCGGGCTACGGGTTCGGGTGCGGGGTTCATCCAGCCTGAGCGTCAGGTCGAGGGAACTGGCCGCGTTCGCTCCTGGGTAACTCCTCGGCCAGTCGCGACGGGTATTCGCAGGGCGCGTGAGGTGACATAGTTTCCGGCACGCACAGGTCCGTTCTGTGTGCTCAGGTGGGCAGTAGGCGGCGGGCCAGGCAGGAGCCGGCGCCAATGCATGCGCCAGCCGCCCACAGAGCCAGCCCCGTGGCGGCGGACCTGGCCCGGCGTGCGGGGGAGCGGGAGACGCTGTGCGGACGCGTGAAAGGAGTCGGGCAGCGGAGCCAGGGTGAGGTCGGGCTCGGGTCGGCGGTCGCAGCTACCTGCGCGGCATGCACGGTGACCGTGCCGGACAGGGCGGCGGTAGCAAGACCGTCACTGTCCCCGACGGCGAAGGCGGCACCCACACCGACGCCGAAGGCCTCGACGGCAGCGCGTCCACCAGGCCGGCGCGGGCCTGCTCATCGTTCCAGGCGATGCGCGGCTTGCCCGGATCGGTGAGTCATGCGCGATGCACCGGGCGGCGGCGACCTCGGCCGCACCCGGCACCTCCCGGATCACCGTCCGGACCGCGGCGATCAGCTGGGTGACGGTGTCCTGGGTGGCCACCGCATCGTCCAGCAGTCGAGTCCAGGGCCCGCCGCTGCCGGCCCCCAAGCACCCCGGTGGCCTCGACGACCTGCCGGACCCGCTCCAAGATCCGGTCCTCGGTGACTCGGGGTGGCCGTTTGCCGACGGTCGGGCCTTCTGGGGGTGGGCCATTGATCCCCATGCCGAGCTTGCCGACCCGGATGAGGACCTTCTCCTGCGGCATCCGGACGGACTGGAGTTGCTGGTGGCCGCCGCCGACCAGGAAGACTGTCCCAAGAGCACCTACTGTGCCAACGTCCTGGAGGAATACGCCTGCGACATTGTCGCCTGGGACCAGGACGCCGCGTACGCGCCGTTGCGTGCTGCCGCCGCCTACGCGGCGATCGGCGTGGGCGAGCGGACGCGCGACTGGGCGGAGTACGTGGCGCGGCTGCTCTCCTACCGGGAGGAGCCACGGCCGGTGAACCGGGCCAGGGCCGAGCAGATGGCCACGGACCTGTTAACGACTCCGCGCCTGGGCGAGCTGCTGCGTACAACGGGAGGCCTGAGCGTTCGTCTCACGCCCAAGGCCCAGCATTGGGAATGCCGCTGGGGCGACTCCGTCTCGAAGTACCTCTACATCAACCGGCGGACGGGCCGGTTCCGCACGGGGCGGCTGTCGGACGTCGACCTGGCGGCCCTGGTCTGAGCAACGCGCCGGAACGGCGGAGCGCCACTCAGGCGCGCATGCATCTGATCCTTGACGATGTCCCCGATCCCCGGCGGCAGGCCGTCGTGACGCCGCAATGGGTGGGTAGGGACGGATCGTGGCCTCTGGGCGACGCATTCGAACATGGGGCATATATGGGGACAATCGAGGGATCTGGGACAGGTGGGACGGGCGAGCGGCTACCTTCCGATCGCTGAGCACGGTCTGATCGGTGATCTGCAGACGGTGGCCCTGGTGGGCACCGACGGCACGATCGACTGGTACTGCTGCCCGTGCTTCGACTCGCCCAGTGTCTTCGCCTCGCTGCTGGACGCCGAGCGGGGCGGCTGCTTCGAGCTCGGGGCGGCCGTACCGGCGACGACCAGGCAGTTCTACTTCCCTGACACCAATGTGCTGATCACCCGGTTCCTCACCGAGGAGGGAGTGGGGGAGGTCCAGGACTTCATGCCGGTGGGCCGCGATGTGCGGGAGGCGACCGGGTCCGAGCCCAGTAGGCATCGGCTGATCCGGCGTGTGGTGTGCGTGCGCGGAACCATCGCGTTCCGGGCGCGGGTCGCTCCCCGTATCGACTACGGGACCGCCACGCACACGCTCCGGGCGGTGGGCGAGACGTTGGTATTCGAGTCCGCCGGACTGTCGCTGGCGCTGACCTCCACCGTGCCCCTGGAATGCGACGATCGGGACGCCTGGGCGGAGTTCAAGGTCGCTGAGGGCGAGTCCGCGGTGTTCGCGCTGGACCAGGTCGGCGCCACCGTGACGCCCCGGGGCTGCCCCAGCGCGGAGGCCGCGGACGAGTTCGACGCCACGGTGGCGTACTGGCGGCACTGGCTGTCAGCGTCCCGCTACCGCGGCCGGTGGCGCGAGATGGTGCACCGCTCGGCGCTCACGCTGAAACTCCTCACCTACGCGCCCACCGGCGCGATCGTGGCCGCGCCCACCGCGAGCCTGCCCGAGCAGATCGGCGGTGAGCGCAACTGGGACTACCGCTACGTATGGATCCGGGACGCGGCGTTCTGCGTCTACGCCCTGCTGCGGCTCGGTTTCACCGGCGAGGCCGAGGCGTTCGTGAACTTCATCGCCCAGCACATCATCTGCGGTGACGGCGGCCCCTCCGGCCCGCTGCAGATCATGTACGGCATCGACGGGCGCACCGAGCTGCCTGAACGCGAGCTCGATCACCTGGAAGGCCACCGGGGCTCCGCCCCGGTGCGGGTCGGTAACGCCGCCGCCCGGCAGCTCCAGCTCGACATCTACGGCGCGCTGGTCGACTCGATCTACCTCTACGACAAGTGGGCCCGGCCCATCTCCAGCGACCAGTGGGACGAGGTGTGCGCGCTGGTGGACTGGGTCTGCACCCACTGGGACCAGCCTGATGAGGGCGTGTGGGAGACCCGCGGCGGGCGCAAGAAGTTCCTGTACTCGCGACTGATGTGCTGGGTGGCCATCGAACGGGCCGTCCGCATGGCCAACCGGCGCGGCCTGCCCGCGGATCTGCCCCGCTGGCAGCGGAGCCGGGACGCGATCTACCGGCGGATCATGACCCGCGGCTGGTCGGTCTCCCGCCAGGCGTTCGTCCAGCACGAGGACGGCGACGTCCTGGACGCCGCCGTCCTGATGATGCCCATGACCAAGTTCATCGCCCCCACCGACCCCAAGTGGCTGTCCACTCTGGACGCGCTCACCACCGAACTGGTGTCGGACTCCCTGGTCCACCGCTACGACCCGCAGGCCAGCCCGGACGGCCTGCGCGGCGAGGAGGGGACGTTCTCGATCTGCTCGTTCTGGTACGTCGAGGCGCTGACCCGTGCTGGACGGATCGACGAGGCGCGGCTGGCGTTCGAGAAGATGCTCACCTACGCCAACCATCTGGGCCTGTACGCCGAGCAGATCGGCCACGCCGGCCAGCAGCAGGGCAACTTCCCGCAGGCCTTCACCCACCTGGCCCTGATCAGTGCGGCGTTCAACCTGGACCGCGCCCTGGGCTGACACTCACCGTCGACCGCGGCCGATCGTCTTTCGGTCCCTTGCACCGTCGGGCTCGTCCAGGCTGGGGGAGGTCCGGCTTGTTTGCGCACCCGGACCACGGGTACCCGCTGCCAATTGGACAGACTCCGCAGCTCAGGAGCTGATCGAGCCTGGGTTTTGCCGCACATGGCCGCGGCACTGGCAGGTGTCCACCGCTCGTCGACCGGTACGAGCCGGAGATCGCGGTCACGCTGTCCGCGGGTGGGAGGTTCGCCGGGCAGGGCCCCGGGCCGGCGGCAGAGGAGAAGTGGTGGAGTTCCAGCACGTCGTGGACCTGGTGGGCAAGAGCATCGACGCGGTCGGCGTGGCGGTGATCGTCGTGGGAGTGCTCGCCGCCACCTGTTCCGCGGCTCTCGGGCTCGCCCATCACCAGGTGGACCTCTACCGCGGCTACCGCCGTCGCCTCGGGCGATCGATCCTGCTCGGGCTGGAGTTCCTCGTCGCCGGCGACATCATCCGGACCGTCGCGGTCTCACCCACGTACACGAGCGTCGGCGTGCTTGCGCTGATCGTGGCCATCCGCACCTTCCTCAGCCTCTCGCTCGAACTGGAGATCTCCGGGCGGTGGCCCTGGCAGAAGAGGACGAGCTCGGCCGAGTGAGCACGGGCGCACCGCGGACGTCCTCCGGCGCCAAGGGAGCCGTTCCCGACCGCTGTTTCAAGGCGCAGCACCACCAGGGGATGTCTGGCGGCCATGGTCTAGGACGTAGGTGCGGACGGGGCGGGGGCCGGGCTTTCCCAGATGTAGCCGAAGCGAGAAACGTGCAGGCGGAGGGGGTGCACGAGGTATCCGGCCTCCGCCTCGGCGCCGAACAGGCGCAGTCCGCGCGCCCGCAGCCCGGCGAGGAAGAACGGCAGATTGGCCGCCCACATCACCACCGTGGCGATCAGTCCACCGACCAGGAACGTGCCGGTGCCCGCGGTCTCCAGGGGCGGGCGGAGCGCCGTGCTCGACCATGACACCAACCACAGCACCAACGCGTTGGCCACCAGGGAGTACACGGCCAGCATCAGCATCCCCCAGAGCAGGCGGCGGCGGTCGTAGTCCCACGGGTAGGTGCTGGACATCGAGATCCGCAGGTTGGCGACGTTGAACAGCGCGGCCAGCACGACCGTGGTGATCAGCGTCCGCCACCACTGCTCGGCGCCGAGGCGAACGCCGTCCAGGACGGCCACCAGAAGCCACAGGACGCCCAGGCACGCGGCGAACCGGACCAGCCTCCCCAGCCCGCCCGGCTTTCTCTGCTCGCCCACCGACCGCAGCAGGAAGTCGATGACGATCTTGACCAGCGGAGCCACCACGAACACCCAGAAACCCGACATGCGCAAGGGCAGGTCCAGGGCCCGGCACATCGCGGTCGCCGCCCACCACGTGAGCGGTTCGAGCACGACCGCCAGGGACAGGCCCCCGACGACGAACGCGGACACGGTGGTGCCGGGGTGACTCCGTGCCCAGCGGTTGCGCCACAGCGGTCCGGATTGGAGTTTGCGCAGCCCCTGTGATCCCAGCGTCACCAGCCAGGTCAGCCCGAGGACGACCAGGACCGCCGCGGCCTGGCGTCCGGCCGAGCCCTCCAACCGGACATCGCGCAGGATCTGTGCGGTGCACCAGATCGCGATGCCGTCCCGGACCAGCTTGCCCGTCCAGGAGAGGACGCTGTTCGCCCGCTTCTCGTCACGCTGCCCTTCGCCCGACGCCTGCTCTTGTCCCGCCTCGACCATCTGGTACGCCCTCCATCGCCGCTACCACCAATGTTCCCGAGTCGCGCCGCGACCGCCTGACCAACAGTGGACGCAGCACCATGGGCGAGGCGTTCCGGCAGCGATTCGCCCTGGAGGTGGAGGCGGCGCCGCAGGGAGGTGGCGGCCCTCCGCGAGCCCGGCTCGGCCTTCTACCGGAGGCTCCGGGGCTTGATCAAGTTCGTCCCCGGGGTTTGCGGCGGCGGCCTTCGGGAGTGAACGTGAAGGTCTCGCCGAACGGGCCGTCCCCGAAACGCACGGCGAGGAGGACGGCCTCCTCCTGCTCGGGCGGCCAAGTGACCTCCGCACCGGGTTCGGGGCCGTTCCACAGGTGGAACCACACGATCGGGTCGTCCGGGTCCTCGGTCAGGTAGCCGAGCACCTTGCCGTACCGCCGATTGCCGCCTCCCAGTTGCACGGACGGCGGCCCGAACTCGGCGGTCACGTCCGTCCACACGCGGTCGCGCCCCGCCCACGGACGGGCCGCCGCACGCAACGTGACGTACTCCGCCCTGGCCAGGACACGATCGGGCTTGAGCCAGCCGCGAGCGCGCGCGTACTCGGCGTAGACCGACGCCATGTCATGCTCGTGAGGTTTCGGCAGCAGCCACCAGAACGCCCCCGTCGCCCCCGTGCTCGTCCATATCCCGCGCTTCTCCCAGGCGGGCTGCCGCTCGGTCCAGTCGTCCTGGTCGCGCTCCACGAACAGCAGATGACGCAGCAGCAACCTGAGGGCGATCTCGCCGCCGTACATTCCGGGACGGCGCAGGGCCAGATTCATCTCGTCGACGAGGTAGGCGCGTATCTCGGCCGCAGGCGCGAGTTCAGACGACGCGTTCATGTCTCGTACTAGAGCACATTCGTCGGGTCGTCGCGCCATACCTGCTGGCCATCGAGCCCACGGTGAGGCCGAACCTCTCGCGTCCGGGGCTCCCCCAAGCCCGAGGTGGACGTAGGAGCGAACGCATCCCGGCGGACGGAATCGCCCGACGTCCCACCGGAGGAGGCGGACAGGCCATGACGACCGTCGATTGGCTCGCATTCGTCCCTATAGCGCTCGGAATCTCCCTCGTTCCAGGCGCCAACCAACTGCTCGGGCTGCGCAACAGCTACCGGAACGGGCTGCGGACAGCGATGATCGCCGTCGGCGGTCGCCTCGTCGCATTCGCGATCATGATCGTCTTGGTCGCCTTGGGCCTCGGCGCGGTCCTCGTTCAGTCCGAAATGGTCTTCAGCACGGTGAAGTGGGCAGGAGTGGCGTACCTGTTCTACCTCGGCGTGCGAAGGCTGTGGTCATCGTGGCGGCGCCCAGCCGAGTCGACCAGCCCGGTCGGCACAGACCCGACACCGGGGGGAGTCCTGGCACTCGGTCGCGAAGAGTTCCTCGTCGCCGCCGGCAATCCGAAGGCCGTGCTGCTGTTCGCCGCCCTGCTGTCCCAGTTCGTCTCGGGACCCGGATCGACCGTCGGCGGCCTGCTGCTGGTCGGCACCGGTCACCTCGTGGTGGAGACCCTCGTCGCTCTGCTCTACGCCGTCCTGGGCTCCCAGCTGCGGCGCATCGTGATCTCCGCCCGCGTCGACCGCCTGGTGGCGCGAGTCACCGGTGTCTGCCTGATCGGCTTCGCCGCCTACCTCGGGACGAGCCAGCGACCTTCCTGAGCAGGTGATGTCACGAACAGACGCCTGGTGTCACACTCCGTAGGATCGTTACGCCTGCCATCGCCCCGCACGGTACAACAGCACCTCATTGGACCAGTGGTGGATGTGGTGTCGGTCGGTGGGTGGTCGGGCGAGTGCGGTGAACGAGCGGCGGATCGCATGCGCCGCGCTCTTCCTGAACCGTCTCCAGTGGTGCGTCCTGCACGCGGACATCAGGATGGGGAGACGTCGCTGTCGGAGAGGATGCGGCAGACGTTGGCGAGGAGGGATTTCTCTTGTTCTTGCCGACGGGGACCAGGCTTACAGTGATCGCAGTATGAGGGACAGGCCGTAGTCGAAGCGTTCGTTGAACGAGGCGTCCTCCAACTGCGGCAGCACCTTGGCCAGTGAGGGGAAGCCGCCTGTGCCGACGGCTTCGACCAGACGGCCGTCTCCCGGTAGCGGGGCGGCCTGTTCTTCTTGGGCCAGCCCCAGCGTGAAGTACACGATGGTCCAGCAGGTCCAGGCCGCTTTCCGCGCGTCGAGGCCGCCGTCGAGCAGGGCCTCGACCATTGTGTCGGCGAAGTGCAGGGTCGCGGGTTTGGCCGCGTAGGTTCCGGTCACGACGGCGGCCCCGTCGCGGTGCGCCAGGAGCGCGGCGCGGTAGCGGCGTGCGAGCTCGTGCACCCGTTCCTTCCAGGGTGCGGGGAGATCTCGCGTGGACGCCTCGGCGACGATCGCGTCGGCCATGAGCTCCATCAGGTGGGCCTTGGACTTGGCGTGCCACAGCACGGTGTTCATCCGTACGCCCAGGCGCTCGGCGATGGCGCGCATCGACACCGCCTCGACGCCCTTGTCCTCCAGGATCTCCAGCGCCGTCTGGACGACCGCCTCTTGCTTTTTGGTCACCGACCAAGTTTATTGTTGGTCACTGACCAAGAGGAGGGTTTCATGGAACAGGTCATCGTGGTCGGAGCGGGCCCGGTGGGACTGTGGCTGGCCGCCGAGCTGCGGCTGGGCGGCGTGCAGGTCATGGTGCTGGAGGCCAGGCAGGAGCGCGATCCGCACTCCAAGGCGCTCACCATCCATCCCCGCACGCTGGAGATCCTGGCCTTCCGCGGCATCGTGGACCGCTTCCTGGCCGAGGGGCCGCACATCCCCAGCGGCCACTTCGGCGGGCTGGACGACCGCATGGACTTCAGCGTGCTGGACACGCCGTTCCCGTTCACGCTGGCGCTACCGCAGGCCCGCACGGAGGAGCTGCTGGAGGAGCACGCGCTCGCCGCGGGCGCCACGGTACGGCGCGGCCACCGTGTCACCGGCCTCACCCAGGACGCCGACGCGGTGACGGTGACCGCAGAAGGTCCGGCCGGGCCGTACACGCTGACGGCGGCCTACGTCGTGGGCTGCGACGGAACGGCCAGTGCCGTCCGCCAGGCGGCGGGCATCGGCTTCCCCGGCACCGGCACCACCGTGTGGGGCTGGCTCGGCGACGTCGTGCTCGACCGGCCCCCGGCGGGCATCGCCAACCTGTCCGGCCTACACGGCGGCCTGATGATCGTTCCGCTTCCGGGCGGCGTCCACCGGATCGTCGGCAGCGACCCCGCCAGTGTCCGGTCCGACCGGCCGGGCGAGCTCACCCTTGACGAGCTGCGCGCCAAGGTCACCCGCATCGTCGGCACCGACCACGGCATGCGCGATCCGCGATGGCTGTCCCGCTTCGGCAACGCCACCCGCCAGGCCGAGCGCTACCGGGCCGGCCGGGTCTTCCTCGCCGGGGACGCCGCGCACATGCACTTCCCGACCGGCGGCGTCGGCCCAACGTGGGTGTCCAGGACGCCACCAACCTCGGCTGGAAGCTGGCCGCGACCATCACCGGGACCGCGAAGGACGACCTCCTGGACACCTACCAAGCCGAACGCCACCCCGTCGGCGCCGACCTGCTGGTCAGTACGCGGGCGCAGACCGCGCTCATGACGGCGTTCACCCCCGAAGGGCAGGACCTGCGGGCGCTGCTCAGCCGCCTCATCGCCACCGTGCCCGAGTTGTCCAGGGAGCTGGCCGAACGGTTGTCGGGACTCGCGGTCGCCTATGAGCGCCCTCCGGGTGTGCATCCGCTGACCGGGAGGCGGGCACCCAATCTGCGGCTGCCGGACGGCGAACTGTTCACCCTGCTCCACCCAGGGCGCCATGTGCTCCTGGACCTGACGACCACACCGCACGAAGGATGGCCGGCGGCCGCGCTCATCCGCCCCGACGGCCACGTGGCCTGGGCCGGCGACGACCCCTCCAAAGCCTCGCGAAGCTAGACGGTGTCGACGACGCGTGAAGACTGACCCCCAGGCGGCGGCCGAAATCTGACCCCCTCCACTCTCTGAAGGGTGATCAAGGTGGAGGACTGGGCGGAGATCCGCCGGTTGCACCGGGCCGAGCAGATGCCGATCAAGGCGATCGCCCGGCGGCTGGGCATCTCGAAGAACACCGTCAAGCGGGCGTTGGCGGCTGACGAGCCGCCCAAGTACCGGCGGGTGAGTAAGGGGTCGATCGTGGACGCGGTGGAGCCGCAGATCCGGGCGCTGTTGGAGGAGTTCCCGGACATGCCCGCCACGGTGATCGCCGAGCGGATCGGCTGGGACCGGTCGATGACGGTGCTCAAGGACCGGGTCCGGCTATTGCGGCCGCAGTATCGGCCCGTCGACCCGGCATCGCGGACCGCCTATGAGCCTGGTGAGCTGGCGCAATGCGATCTGTGGTTCCCGCCGGCCAAGGTGCCGATCGGGGCCGGCCAGCAGGCCAGCCCGCCGGTGCTGGTCATGGTCAGCGGGTATTCGCGGTGGCTGATGGCGCAAATGCTGCCCTCGCGGGCGGCCGGTGACCTGTTCGCCGGGATGTGGGCGCTGCTGCGCGCGCTGGGCGCCGTCCCCAAGACGCTGGTCTGGGACAACGAGAGCGCGATCGGCCAGTGGAAAGGCGGCCGGCCCCAGCTGACGGCCGAAGCCAACGCGTTCCGCGGCACGCTGGGCGTGACGATTCTGCAGTGCCGGCCGGGTGATCCCGAGGCCAAGGGCCTTGTCGAGCGGGCCAACGGCTATCTGGAGACCTCGTTCCTGCCCGGCCGGTCGTTCGCCAGCCCGGACGACTTCAACACCCAGCTGACCCGCTGGCTGGGCCATCGGGCCAACGTGCGTCATCACCGGCGGATCGAGTGCCGGCCCGCCGACCGGATCGTCGCCGATCGGGCGGCGATGGTCGCGCTGCCGCCGGTCGCCCCGCTGGTCGGCTGGCGGACGGCGACCCGACTGGCCCGCGACCACTACGTCCGCGTCGCCTCCAACGACTACTCGGTCCACCCCACGGCGATCGGCCGGCTGGTCGAGGTCGTCGCCGACCTGGAGCAAGTGAGGGTCACCTGCGGCGGACAAGGTGTCGCGTCGCACCCGCGATGCTGGGCTGCCCACCAGACCATCACCGACCCCGTTCATGCCCAGGCTGCCACGGTGATGCGCCGCTCCCGCCTGCAGATCGCCCAGGCTCCAGCCGACACCCCGGTCGAGCAGCGGCAGCTCAGCGACTACGACGCCCTGTTCGGCGTCGACGGCGCCGAGGGAGTGGCGTGATGGCGACCACGCGAGCTACCAAGAACACAGCGACGGCCACGGTCGCCGCAGCCGTCGGCAGCGGCCGCAACCTCACGGCCGAGCTGGCCTACCTCACCCGCGTGCTCAAGGCGCCGTCCTTGCATGCCGCCGTCGAGCGGCTGGCCGAGCGAGCACGGGCCGAGTCCTGGACTCATGAGGAGTTCCTGGCCGCCTGCCTGCAACGCGAGGTCGCCGCCCGCGAGTCGCACGGCGGTGAGGCCCGCATCCGCTCAGCCCGGTTCCCCGCCCGCAAGGCATTGGAGGATTTCGACTTCGACCACCAGCGCTCCCTCAAACGCGAGGTCATCGCCCACCTGGGCACCCTGGACTTCGTTGCCGCCCGCGAGAACGTGGTGTTCCTGGGCCCGCCGGGCACCGGCAAGACCCATCTGTCGATCGGGCTGGGCATCCGGGCCTGCCAGGCCGGACACCGGGTTGCGTTCGCCACCGCCGCCGAGTGGGTGGCCCGCCTTGCCGACGCGCACGCCGCCGGACGCCTGCAAGACGAACTCACCAAGCTCGCCCGCATCCCCGTGCTGATCGTCGATGAGGTCGGCTACATCCCCTTCGAACCCGAAGCCGCCAACCTGTTCTTCCAGCTGGTGTCCAGCCGCTACGAACGGGCCTCGCTGATCGTCACTAGCAACAAACCCTTCGGACGCTGGGGCGAGGTATTCGGCGACGACGTCGTCGCAGCAGCCATGATCGACCGCCTCGTCCACCACGCCGAGGTCATCAGTCTGAAGGGAGACAGCTACCGCCTCAAAAACCGCGACCTGGGCCGCGTCCCCGCGGCCGACACCAGCAACGATCAGCAGTAACAACCAACAAACAGGGGGTCAACTTTCAGACGTCCCCAGGGGGTCAGGATTCGCGCGACGTTGACAGACGGCTCCTCCGGCCCGTTGTCACCGGGCCGCCGGCCATGCCTCACCGGAGGCCACCAGCAAGACTCGCACTGCGCGTGGGCGCGCAGAAACTGAGCCGTCCGGTGAAGGTCAGCCTGCCTGGATCCATCCGCGCCGCGACTGCCCGTTGCACCATCCGCCACACCGCTGAGCTGATTCTCCCGAGCGGCCCCATCCGGACCACGTGCCGTTGCAGTACGAGCCCGCGACCGATTCGCGAGCTCGGGCGGCCGACGTAGGTTCGGGCACGCTGAAGGGGCCTTTGGCTCACAACCCGATCGAGGAGTCGACTGCACCACCCGGCACGTCCTCGAGAAGAAGACCAGCAACGGCCAGCTATGGGGGGAGCGGCTGGCGGGAGCCACCAGCCAGACCAAGTACCACGCGTACACCGTGCTGGAGTCGATCCGCCTGGAACGGCCCGGCCCCGACTACCGCTTGCGGGGAGAGCACCCCGGCCCTTCCAGACCTGACGCCACCCGACCGTCATTCCGCACCGAGATTAAGGACCAGGACATGGCAACCGCCACCGTCGGCACAGAGAACAGTGCCCCCATCGAGATCGCGTACACCGACCGCGACAGCGGCCAGCCCGTCGTCCTTATCCACGGCTATCCCCTGGACCCGAGTCGGGAGCGCCAGGAGCGGGACATCATTGACGCCGGCTACCGGGTCATCACCTACGATCGCCGAGGCTTCGGGGATTCGACGAAGGTGGGAAGCGGTTACGACTACGACACGTACGCCGATGACCTCAACGTCCTGCTGAGGACATGCGTGACGTCATCCTCGTCGGCTTCTCGATGGGAACGGGAGAGCTTGCCCGCTACGTCAGCCGCCACGGCCACGAGCGCGTCGCGAAGCTCGCTTTCCTCGCTTCGCTCGAGCCGTTCCTCGTCAAGGCCGACGACAACCCGACCGGCTTGCCCCAGGACGTCTTCGACGGCATCGCGAAGGCCGCGGAGGACGACCGCTTCGCGTGGTTCACGCAGTTCTACGAGAACTTCTACAACCTCGACGAAACGCTCGGCTCGCGCATCAGCCAGCAAGTCGTGACCGCCAACTGGAACACCGCCACGAAGTCGGCGCCGGTCGCCGCGTACGCCGTCGTGCCATCCTGGATCGAGGACTTCCGCCGCGACGTGGGAGCCGTCCGTGAGAGTGGGAAGCCGGCGTTCATCCTGCACGGGACCGCGGACCGGATCCTGCCGATCGACGCGACCGCCCGACCGTTCCGGGATCTGCTTCCCGAGTCGGAGTACGTCGAGATCCCCGGTGCTCCGCACGGGCTCCTGTGGACGCATGCGGACGAGGTGAACAGGCCGCTGCTCCGCTTCATCGTCGAGGGCTGAGAGGTCGCCCTGCGCGGCCGTCCGCATCGGCTCCCACGAGAAGCCCTCCAGCCCCGGCACCACAGCGCGGAGCGTGTCCAGGACACGGGTGAAGCGCCCCGGTTTCGATAGAGGCTCTAAGTTGTGACTGTGACCTGCGGTTCTGTGCGGTTCTGGAAGTAGCCGACCTCGTATTCGTCGGGTGGGACGTGGCCGATCTCACCGTGCAGGCGGGTGGTGTTGTACCAGTTGACCCATTCGGCGGTGGCCAGTTCGACGCCGGTCAGGTGCTTCCACGGGCCACCGCGGTTTGATCAGCTCGGTCTTGTACAGGCCGATCGCCGACTTCATCAGCGCGTTGTCGAGCGCGTCGCCGACGGTGCCGATCGAGGCGTCGATCCCGGTCTCGACCAGGTGGGCAGTGAAGCGGAAGCTGGTGTATTGGGTGGGCTCAACCGGTCGTCGGAGTGGTGCACCAGGCCCGGGCCGACCGGCCGTCCGGCCCGGTCACGCCGCCACAGCGCCATG
>NZ_BAAARW010000022.1:0-177321 GCF_039532545.1 Actinomadura vinacea
GCGCCGATCTCCACGGTGTGGGAGGGCGCCAACGCGGGCTGGTGGCCGGTGTTGTGGTTCCTGGTGAAGATGTGGGCGTTCATCTTCTTCTTCGTCTGGCTGCGCGGGTCGCTGCCCCGCGTCCGCTACGACCAGTTGATGCGGTTGGGCTGGAAGGTGCTGATGCCGGCCTCGCTGGGCTGGATCCTGCTGGTGGCCACGGTCCGGGCGCTACGCAACGAGGGTTATGACATGCGGGCGATCGCGTTGTACGCGGCGATCGTGGCCGGGGTCGTGCTGGTGGCCACGCTGCTGTGGGAGACACTGCGCGGCGATGGCGGCAAGGACGAGCAGGCCGTCTCCGAGGCGCCCGCGGGCGGCGGGAGCGCGGGCGGGGGCGGGAAGGCCCCTGCCGCGGCGGCCGGGTTCCCCGTCCCGCCGATGGACGCCCCCCACTACCACGGCCGGCCGATCGCCCGAAGCTGACTCGCTCACTCTGCACGGCGACGCGGTCACGATCAACGGACACGGTTGAGCCGGGTCAGGCCCCGTACGATCCTGACCCGGCTCGTCAACCGGTTCCGATGGACCACCGGTGGGTGCGGTGGGCCGGGCCCGGCCGCCCCTCGACGGTCAGACGCGGTCGGCGGCGATGAGGAGATATTGGAAGCTGCCGCTCCGGTAGGCGTCGAGGAAGGCCGATTCGATGCCGGTGGTCAGGGTGGACTTGGCGCGCAGCTCCCAGTACGGGATCGTCGCCGCGGTCAGGTCGACCACGCCGGCCGGGATCAGACGGTGGTTCGCCAGCTCCTTGAAGTAGGTGCTGCGCGGGTGGACGTCGCAGATGTAGTGCGCGTTGATCTGGCTGACGGCGCGGGAAGGGAGCCCGTAGGCGTCGTTGTAGCAGCCGGTGATGCACACGTACCGGCCGCCGCGGCGCAGCAGCCGGGAGTGCTCGGCGAACAGCAGGCCGAGCTCGACGTACATCGTGCTCTCGTTGTTCCAGATCGCCTGGAAGGCGCCCGTCTCGAAGCCGGTGTCGAGCATGTTGCGGAGATGGAAGCGGACCCTGTCGTCCACGCCACGCCGTTTGGACTGGTCGTTGGCGAAGGCGACCTGGGACTCGGAGATGGAGACGCCGTCGACCTCGCAGCCGAACCGCTCGTTGACCACGAAGCTGGAGCCGCCGCGTCCGGAACCGGCGTCCAGGACCCGGTCGGCGGGACTGAGGGCGCCGAGGTGGCTCATGAGGAACTCGGTCTGGGCGCACTCCAGCCGGTGCAGTTCCTTGATGGTCCTTTCCTCGCGGGTCTCCTCCGGTCCTTCGAGGACCGACCAGTCCACCTCACCGATCCCGTAGTGGTGGTGGTAGATCTCGTCAACGTCCCCCAGCCTCAGGTTGACCGGGTTCTTCTCGGCGTTCCAGTAGTCGGCGACCGAGCGCTGGTAGTGGCTCTCGAGAACGGGGGTCACACGGGGGGAGGTCATTTCCGGTATTCCTTTCTCAGGGTGGACTTACAGGGTCGGTAGGTCCGTCGTCACTTGTAGCGGTCGGTGGAGCTGTGCCATTCGAAGCCGCCCGCCATCCACGCCTGTGCGCCGTGCAGGAACCGCTGGAGCTCGGCCGAGGGGAGGCCGGCGAGTTCCCGCTGGCTGGCCTCGAAACCCCGGACGAAGTCGTTGTGCATCGACACCGCCGTCTCGATCGCCTCCTGGAGGGAGCAGCCCTCCTCTTCGGCGATCAGCAGGACGACATTGCAGTCGGGCAGGTCGTCGGCGGCCTCCTTCTCCACGGAGTGGAGGTCGTTGACGATGACCGCGGCCGTCCCGGCCTGCATGACGGCGCGGTGGACCCGGGGCTCGTAGAAGAGGTTCGCGTCCAGCTGGTAGCCGCCCACGATGTCGATCAGGGTCATGGACGTGTAGAAGCTGTCGTGCTGCCGGGCCGCGAGATAACGCCACACCGGGGGGAGTTCTTTGAGGTGCCGCCAGGCGGCGTAGGCGGTCCAGCTCACGTACATCTGGGACGTCGTATTGCAGATCCGCATGACCTGCGAGGGAGTGGCGTGGCGTCTCAGGTGGGCCGTCGCCGAATTCAGCGCGACAAGAACGGGGTCTGCACGCAGGGCCTCGTCGAGTTGCGCGGTGTACTTTCCGGCGGGCGGGGGAGCGTCCATGGCGGACATCACCAGCGCCAGGCGCGGTGGGAGCTTCGTGGGGGAGGCACCCAGGTCGCTCTCGTCGGCGTAGTAGTCGTCGCTGGCCCACCAGGCGGCGTTCACCTGGGCGCCGAGCAGCAGCAGGTCGACGTCATCGGTGTCGGGATGGGCGAGCGTGGCCAGCCGCCCGAACCCGGTGGCGTGGAACGCCTCCAACCGGTCCGCGTAGATGCCGACGCGCTCGGCCCAGGCCACCAGGCGGTCGTCGACCGCACGGGCGAGGTCGTCGTCGATCCGCGCCGTCATGGGGAGGTAGAGGGGCGAATACGACCCGTCACCCCACTGCCTTTCCGCGTAACCCGGTGAGATCGGACCGCCCATGCGCACGGCCTGGGGCCGGTACGGAACGCGGACGCGCAGGCAGCCGCCCGAATCCCCGGCCGGAGGAGGCGTCGCGCCCGGGCGGATCGCGTCGGCGACACGTGCCGCGGACGTTCCCAGCCCCGAGGGACCGGACGGCAACCGGCCCACCTCGCCCGCGGCCGTGATCTCCTCAGGTGTCTCAAACATGCTCTCCTGCCTCAGACGTCGGGGACTCTGAGACAGTTACTCACAGCGTCACGGTAACTACAACATGCGACAGGGTGACCGGAAGGTGACACTGTGTGGCCGCTTGGGGGAGGCGAGTGCGCCTGTGGGGCGGCGGTCGGGGACGGTCACTCCGGGAGCCGGAAACGGACGTCCAGGTATTGGTCCAGCCCGGTGGTCTTCAGAATGCGCAACAGCTGAGGAATCGGATTGAGCAACACCAGCTCGCCGTCGGCCCGTTGCACCGCGCGCCAGATGCGGACCAGCGCGTTCAGACCTGAAGAGTCGCAGAAGACCAGGTTCGGCAGTTCCAGTGCCACGGCCACGCCGGAGTCGGAGGGGTGGCCCCGCGGTGGGGCGGCGATGCGGGCGATGACATCGCGCTCCAGGCGGTGCGCCGTGGTCAGGTCCAGCTCACCGTTCACGCTGTGCACCGTCCATCGCCCCTCCCGCCGGTCGTCGATCGACAGTCGCGCGGCCGGATCATGCGTCGCCGACGGAGTGGTGCTCATCGCGGACACTCCCTTTCCTTGACCGCCGTCGGCCGTGTCGGCCCCGGCGGCTGAACGTTCGCATCGTGCAGCGGGTCATCGTTGTCTTCGATTACCCGTTATGGATGGGTTCATTCGGTCCGCACAAGCGTTGTGAACTGCACGTTCGGCCCCCACGAGACCGGGCACGGCCCGGAGCTCGTCAGGGGACGGACACCCTGTCCGGGTGCCCGTCCCCGGGGCCCTGCGACTAGACGACGAGCTTGGCGGCCGCCTCGCCGTACACCCACGTGCTGGCGTCGCACTCGGAAATGAAGTCCGCGGGGAACCCGCGCTCGAAATCCGCCGCCGCCTCCAGGCGCCGGACCGCCTCCTCGGGAAGGACGACGTCGACCGAGCCCAGGTTGTCGGTGAGCTGCCGGAGATTGCTCGCACCCACGATCGGGTGGACGGCGGCGTATCGGCTGCGCGTCCAGGCGAGCGCCACCTGGGCCGGGGTGGCGCCCAGGTCGCCCGCGACCTCCTGGACGGCCCGCGCGACGCCGTGGTCGCGCGGAGTGAGGGTGCCGGGGTCGACCCGGGTGGGCGTGTCCGGGGCCGGCGCGGAGCCCTTCCCGTCCGGGCCGGTGAACTTCCCGGACAGGATGCCGCCTGCCAGCGGTCCCCACGCGGCCACGCTCATCCCGAACGCCTCGGCCATCGGCAGAAGCTCCCGCTCGACGTCGCGCTGGAGCAGGCTGTAGGGCACCTGCAGGGCCGCGAACGGCGTCCAGTCCCGCCACTCCGCCAGGGTGTTGGCGCGGCTGACCAGCCATGCCGGGGCGTCGGAGACGCCGACGTAGAGCACCTTTCCGGAGCGTACGGCGTCGTCCAGCGCCCGCATGGTCTCCTCGACCGGTGTGTGGCGGTCCCACACGTGCACCCAGTACAGGTCGAGGTAATCGGTGCGCAGCCGCCGCAGGCTGTTCTCCAGCGACAGGGTGAGGTTCTTGCGGTGGTTGCCGGCGGCGTTGGGGTCGGCCTGGTCGCGGGAGATCGTGTACTTGGTGGACAGGACGAAGCGGTCGCGGCGCTCGCCGAGGAGTTCGCCGAGGATGCTCTCGCTGTCACCGTATGCCGTGGCCGTGTCGATGACGTTGCCGCCGGCGTCCGCGTAGGCGTCGAGCATGGCGCGGTACTCCTTCACCGCGTCGGGGCCGCCGTGCTCGTAGAAGCCCATCGCTCCGAAGAACAGCTCGGACACCCGCAGGCCGGTCCGGCCCAGCAGTCGGTAGCGCAAGAGACGAGATCCCTTCTGAAGATCCGTGTGGATCGTCACGGTGTGCGTGACTCACCGCGGAGCCTGCCACCCGGGAGGCCGTCCATGAAGACCGTGCTGAGGCTGGCCCTGCCAGGGCCACCCTCGGCCGCCTAGACTCCAGATCATGGGAGACAACGAGCTGGGCGCTTTCCTGCGCGCCCGAAGGGGCGCCGTTCTGCCCGCCGACGTGGGGCTTCCGGACGGGCCGCGCCGCCGCACTCCCGGACTGCGCCGGGCCGAGCTGGCCACGCTCGCCGGGATCAGCGTGGAGTACCTCACGCGCCTGGAGCAGGGCCGCGACCGCCGCCCCTCCATCGAGATCATCACCACGCTCGCCGACACGCTGAACCTGTCCGAGAACGAGCGGGTCCACCTGCACCGCCTGGCCAAGACCGTGAGCGGCGGAGTCTGCCAGTTCGGGCCGCCGCCCGTCCGGGAGGTCCGCCCCACGGTGCGGGCGCTGCTCGGCCGGCTCGAGCCGGCTCCGGCGCTGGTGGTCGACCGGCTGGGCGGGGTGCTCGCCTTCACGACCGGCTTCGCGCGGCTCGCCGGGCCGGTCGGGCTGCTGGAGGCCGCCGCTCCGAATCTCGCGCGGTTCGTGTTCACCGACGTCCGCGCGCGGGCCGCGTTCCCCGACTGGGACCGCGTCGCCGATGAGCGCGCCGCCGACCTCAGGGCCGCGGCGGCGCTCGGCGACGCGCACGCCGCGGCCCTCGCCGGAGAGCTGGCCGAGGCCGCGGGCTCCGCCTTCAGCGGCCGTTTCGACGCTCCGGACGCGCTTCCCGCGCGCACCGGCACCGAGCGGTGGGCGCATCCCCTCGCGGGCGAGCTGCTGCTGGCCTTCGAGAGCCTCGAACTGCCCGACTCCGACGAGCAGCGACTGATCGTCTACGTTCCGGCGGACGGGGCCGCCGAGGCGGCGCTCGACCTCATCACCGTCCCGCTGGAGAGCCGCGGCGACCGGGACCGGCCGTCCCCGGTCCCGGCCGAGCGCTGAGGCTCAGGCGGCCTGCGCGACCACCACCGCGTCCTGCTTCTCCCGGACCGGAAGCGCGGCGACGGTCGCGGTCTTCGGCTTGCGGACGGTCCCGGCGGCCAGCAGGCCGATGGGCACCGGAGCCCAGTGGCTGATGGCGCGGAAGATCAGCACGCCGGACAGCGCGCCGACGGTCCCGACGCCGATGGCGGCCAGCAGCGCGACCAGGGCCGCCTCGGTGGAGCCGAGCCCGCCCGGCCCCGGGACGACCCCGCCCGCCGCGGCGCCGATCATGTAGACGACGATCAGCGTGCCGAACTGCGCCGGCGTCACCGCGCCGGGGACCGCCAGCATGCTCACCGCGAACGCGACCGCCATCATCAGCGTGGTCGCGGCGGACGCGGCCATCATCACCAGCATGTCGCCGGGCCGCCGCAGCATCCGCGCGCAGACCTCGATCGGCCCCCGCATTCTGTCGCGCAGGAACCACGCCGCCACCGCGGCCGCCAGGACGGCGACGCCGGCGATGACCAGCATGGTGCGGCTGATGTGCACCTCCGACAGCAGGGCGCGGTCGCCGGTGGCCAGCGCGACCGGGACGACGATCGCGAACAGGATCAGGTCGGCGACCGCGCCGCCGACCTGCAGGACACCGGCAACGGCCACCGCTTCGCTCGCCGGGACGCCCCGTCCCGTCAGGTACCGGGCGTTGACCGCGACGGTGCCCAGCCCGCCGCCGGTGATCCTGTTCGCCGTCGCCCCGGTGAACTGCGCCATGGTGGCGTGCAGCAGGGGCATGGGCTTCCCGGCGGCGCCGCGCAGCGCCACGGCGGCGAACCAGAAGTGCGCGACCACCAGCGCCGTGACCGCGGGCACCACGGCCCAGTGCGCGTCGGCGGCCGCCCGCGCCGCCCCCGAGACCGTGGCGGCCGCATCGCCGCCGGCCAGCATCACGCCCACGCCCACCACGACCAGGATCCCGGCCAGCGCCCACGCGACGGCCCGGATCCTGCGGTCACCGCAGACGTTCATCTTTTCCTCCGCTGGTCGACAGGTTGTCCGCCCGACTCAAGCCAACCCGTTCCGGCCCTGAAGATCAGTGGTGTGACCTCGTCAGTCGATGGTGGGGCTAGCACCCCTATCCCGGCTGGGGCTCACCCGCGGGTGTGCCGGCGGTGGCGGACGGGCCGGCGGAGCCCGCGGCGGCGCCGCCCTGTCGAAGTGATCGGGCGTCCTGGGCGCGGGGCCGTCAGGAGGGGGCGTGTTCGCCGGGGGCCTGTTCGGTGGGCCGCAGGGGGAGGCGAACGGACATGCGGGTTCCGCTGGGCTGGTCGACGATGCGCAGGGTGCCGCCGTGCGCCTGGGCGATCTGGCGCGCGATGGGCAGGCCCAGCCCGGTGCCCTCGGGGTCGCTCCGGCGGGCGTCGGCGCGCCGGTAGAAGCGCTGGAAGACCGCTTCGCGCTCGGCGGCGGGGATGCCGGGCCCGTCGTCGGCGACCTCCAGGACGGCCTCGCCGCCGCGGGAGGCGAGCGACACCTCGGCATAGGTGCGGGCATGTCGTTCGGCGTTGGTCAGCAGGTTGCCCAGCAGCCGGGACAGCCGGACCGGGGACCCGTCCACGACGACGCCCGGCTCCAGGCGGACGGTGACGGTGACCGAGGGGTGGTGGTCGGCCAGATTCTGCTCCACCAGCCGGGCCAGGTCGACCGGTTCGGTGAGGATGGGCACGTCGGCCTCCAGGCGGGCCAGCTCCAGCAGGTCGGCGACGATGTCGCCGAGCTGGTCCGCGTCGTGCAGGGCCGCGTGCAGTACATGGCGGGAGTCGACCTCGGGGTCGGAGAGGGCGAGCTGCAACCTGGTCTGCAGCCCGGTCAGCGGGCCGCGCAGATCGTGCGAGGTGTCGGCGACGGCCTGCTGCTGGTGCAGCAACGCCTCGCGCAGCTGTGCGGCGACCTTGCGTTCCCGCACCTGTGCGCGGCGCAGCTGCAGGTTGACGTCCTGCAGTTCGCGCGCCCTGACGAACAGCTCGGCTTCGATCGCCTTCACGCCCACGCTGACGGTCTCCTGGCCGTGGGCCTCCGCCCGGCGGAGGGTCTCGATGAACGAGGTGACCTCCTCGACCCGGTTGACGATCAGCTTCACTTCGCCGTCGGGGCCCAGGACCGGGGAGTTCACCACGTTCCAGTACCGCTCCTGGAGCTCGCCGGGCTGCCCGGGCATCTCGATGTCGTAGCGTTGCAGCGTCACCATGTCGGGTTCACCGGTGGCCAGCACCTGCTCGAGCGAGGCCCGGATCTCGCTCGTGCCGCGGGCGGCGGGGTCTTCGGGGAACGTCAGGAAGGCGTCACGGCCGACCATCTGCTCGCGGCTGCGTCCCAGCAACCGCTCGTAGGCGCAGTTGGTCGCGGCGAATTCCAGGTTCGGCGTCAGGATCGCGCATGCCACCGGCATCGCTTCGAAGACCGCCGAATAATCGACCCCGACCATGCGCGGTACGTACCCTTTTATTGTAAATAGTGGCGCAATGTGCGGTTCTTCCGCCGCAAAATGACCCCGTGCTGACCTCCGGTGTTGATCAGGTGTGGGCCGCCACCAGTTCGGCGAGCGCGGGCTGAAGTCGCGCGGGCGGCCGGCGGGGTACTGCGCCGGTCAGGTGCTGGGCCGGTCAGTCGGTGCCGGACTCCAGCGCGGCGTGATCGAGCAGCTCGTCGTCGCCGTGAACGGTCCCGCTGGAGGCGATCGCCTCGGCCCCGCCCGCGGGCATCGCGCCGATCAGCCCCGTCGAGGCCGCCTGCGCCGCGCCGATCAGCGTCGGGTGCGGGCTGCCGACCATGCCGAGGTCGGCGTACTGCTCGAGCTTGGCGCGGGAGTCGGCGATGTCGAGGTTGCGCATGGTCAGCTGGCCGATGCGGTCGACCGGCCCGAAGGCGGAGTCCTCGGTGCGTTCCATGGAGAGCTTGTCCGGGTGGTAGCTGAAGGCCGGTCCGGACGTGTCGAGGATGGAGTAGTCCTCGCCGCGCCGCAGCCGCAGGGTCACCTCGCCGGTGACCGCCGTGCCGACCCAGCGCTGCAGCGACTCGCGCAGCATCAGCGCCTGCGGGTCGAGCCAGCGGCCCTCGTACATCAGCCGGCCCAGGCGCCGCCCCTCGCTGTGGTAGCTGGCGAGGGTGTCCTCGTTGTGGATCGCGTTGACCAGCCGTTCGTACGCCGCGTGCAGCAACGCCATTCCCGGCGCCTCGTAGACGCCCCGGCTCTTGGCCTCGATGACCCGGTTCTCGATCTGGTCGGACATGCCCAGGCCGTGCCGGCCGCCGATGGCGTTGGCCTCCAGCACCAGGTCGACGGCGGTGGCGAACTCCTTGCCGTTGATCGACACCGGCCGCCCCTGCTCGAAGGCGATCGTGACGTCCTCGGCGGCGATCTCGACGGCGGGGTCCCAGAACCGCACGCCCATGATCGGCTCGACCAGTTCGATGCCCGCGTCCAGGTGCTCGAGGGCCTTGGCCTCGTGCGTCGCGCCCCAGATGTTGGCGTCGGTGGAGTAGGCCTTCTCCGTGCTGTCCCGGTAGGGCAGGCCGCGCTCCAGCAGCCACTCCGACATCTCCGTGCGGCCGCCGAGCTCGCTGACGAAGTCGGCGTCCAGCCACGGCTTGTAGATCCGCAGGGACGGGTTGGCGAGCAGGCCGTAGCGGTAGAACCGCTCGATGTCGTTGCCCTTGAAGGTGGAGCCGTCGCCCCAGATCTGCACGTCGTCCTCGAGCATGGCGCGCACCAGCAGGGTGCCGGTGACGGCCCGCCCGAGCGGGGTGGTGTTGAAGTAGGCGCGGCCGCCGGACCGGATGTGGAACGCCCCGCAGGCCAGGGCGGCGAGCCCCTCCTCCACGAGCGCCGCCCGGCAGTCGACCAGCCGGGCGATCTCCGCGCCGTACGCGGTGGCGCGGCCCGGCACCGAGGCGATGTCGGGCTCGTCGTGCTGGCCGATGTCGGCGGTGTAGGTGCACGGCACTGCACCCTTCTCGCGCATCCACGCGACCGCTACCGAAGTGTCGAGGCCGCCGGAGAAGGCGATTCCGACGCGTTCGCCGACAGGCAGAGAGGTGAGCACCTTGGACATGGGTACAACTATGCACTCTAATGAATGGTCATGCAAACCGAGTCCGCATGCTGGACAGTCCGGCAAGCCCGACGCACCCGTCGGGCCAGGTGATCGCGGTCAGTCGGCGGGCGCCCGCGCGTCGCGGAACCTGCGATGCGCGGCCATGCGGACCGGTGCGTCGGCCCAGCCGTAGCCGTCGTGATCACCGATGCGCTGGACGAGCTGGAGGAAGACACGTCCGCCGAGGAGTTCGGTTCCGGCGTGGAGGTAGGCCCGGCCCGCGGGGGCGCTTTCATAGAGGATGCCGAGAGCGCGCAGCGAATCGAGCGTGTCGGCGGGGAGTTCGACCCGGGCCTGGAGATCGTCATAGTAGTTCTCCGGAATGTCGAGCATGCGGGCTCCGCGAGCCCGCGCGGCGGTGACCGCCTCGACGATGTCGCTCGTCAGCAGCGCGACGTACTGGGGTTCGGCGACGCCGGGGGCCCACGTGCCGCGCCGGAGCAGCGAGACGGTCAGGGCAAGGCGGACCCGGCGTTCCGGATCCGCCATCGCGCGGGTGCGGATGAGGCCGAACGGCGCGGCGACCTCTCCTGAGGTCTGCGGATCGAGGCCCAGCACGGATCTGTAGAAGAGCGTCGCCTCGTCGAAGTGGTCGAACGGCTGTGTCAGGCCGATGTGGTCGATCCGCTCGACGGCGCAGCGCGGCCCGGCGCCGCCCCGGCCGACGGCACCGCCCGGGGCGGGCGCGAAGTCGGCGAGCCACCCGTCGCCGGGGCCGGCCCGGACGTCGGTCCGGCAGAAGAACATCGAGGTTCCGTCCGGGGCGGCGACGGCGGAGATGTCGGCCTCGGCCGGTCCCCGTTCGCGTGGGAGCACCGGTGCGGCCATGGCTCTGGCGCGGCGGGCGGACGCCTCGGGGTCGGTGGACTCGACGGCCACCGCCGTGATCGCCGGCGGCCGGGGCGCCCCCCGGTTGAGCAGGATCCGTGCGCCGCCGTTCTCCCAGAGGTCGACCGGCTTGGTTCGATGCCGTCCGGAACGGGCGAAGCCGAGGGCCTCGAGGGCCTGGGCGAGGTCGCGGCCGCCGGTGCGGTCGACGCCGATCTCGACGAAGGCGATGCCCGCGAGTTCGGGGGGTGCCGGCACCTCGGTGTCGAGCACGTGGCGGGGTTGGCGGCGCGGGGGCTCGGTGAGCATGCGCAGGGAGCGCATCGCGTCGACCGCGGCCGGCCCTGGGTCGGCCTGCCGGAAGACGTCATTGAAGACTTCGAGGGACAGCGGCCCGGAGTAACCGGTCCGCAGGACGCACCGCAGGAAGGTGTCGAGGTCGAAGGATCCCTGTCCTGGGAAGAGCCGGTAGTGGCGGCTCCAGTGCAGTACGTCCATGTCCATGGCGGGGGCGTCGGCGAGTTGGAGGAAGAAGACCTTCTCGCCGGGGATGCCCGCGATGGCCGTTGGATCGGATCCGCGGGAGAGGACGTGGAAGCTGTCGAGGCACAGGCCGAGGGCGGGATGGCCCGCGAGTTCGACGACGCGCCACGACTGCTCGTAGGTGTTGACATGCGTGCCCCAGGCCAGGGCCTCGTAGGCGATCCGCAGTCCCCGCGCGGCGGCGCGGTCGGCGAGGACGCCCAGTTGGTCGGCGAGCCGCTGCTCGTCGGGCACGGCGTCCGGGGCGACGGAGGAGCAGAGGAGGAGCGTGTCGGCCCCGAGGGCGGTCATGACGTCGAACTTCTTCTCCGCCCGGCGAAGGTTGGCCGCCGCCCGCCCGGGGTCGGTACTGTCGAAGTCGCGGAAGGGCTGGTAGAGGTCGACGGTCATGCCGAGGTCCGCGCAGCGGAGCCGGACCTCGCCCGGCGGCAGCGGATTCGCGATCAGGTCGGCCTCGAACAGCTCGACGCCGTCGAAGCCGGCCGCGGCCGCACCCTGGAGCTTCTGCTCGAGCGTGCCGGACAGGCAGACGGTGGCGATGGCGGTGCGCAGACGGTCAGGCGACATCGCGCCCCGCCTCGTTCTGGCCGATCAGCCGGTGGAAGTGGGCGAGCATCCGGTCGGCGTCCGGTGTGCGCCCGGTGAACAGGGCGATGGCCTCGGCCGCCTGGAAGACGAGCATGCGGCCGCCGTTGAGCGTGCGGCAGCCGAGGGCACGGGCCGCGGCGAGCAGGGCGGTCTCCAGGGGGTGGTAGACGATGTCGGCCACCCACAACCCCGGGTGGAGGAGGCCCGCGGGAAGGGGGAGCCCGGGGTGGCCGGTCATGCCGACGGGAGTGGCGTGGGTCAGCCCGGACGCGACGGGGACGAGCCGGGGGAGTTCGCCGGTGCCGGCGTGATCGACCGTCCGGCCGGGGAATCGTGCGGCGAGCGCGCCGGCGAGGTGCGCCGCCCGATCGGTCTGGGCGTCGACGACGTGCAGGGTGCGGGCACCGAGGGAGAGAAGGGCGTGCCCGACGGCGGCGCCCGCCCCGCCCGCCCCGAGGAGGACCACGTCGGCGAGGTCGTCCTCGGCCAGGCCACCGGGCAACCCGGTCTGGAGGCCCCTGGCGAACCCGCCCCAGTCGGTGTTGTGCCCGCTCGTGCCCTGCGGCCCGAAGACCACCGTGTTCACGGCCCCGATCGCCGCCGCGTCCGGCGCGAGCACGTCCAGGTGCGGCATGACCAGCTGCTTGCAGGGGTGGGTGATGTTCAGCCCGTGCCAGCCGGCGGCGCGGGTTTCGGAGAGCAGCTCGCCGACGTCGGCGGGGTCCCGGCTCATGGCGTCGAGGTCGAGCAGCTCATAGGTGCCGGGGACGCCGAGGGCGGCGGCCTCGTGCTCGTGCAGCGCGGGGGAGAGCGAGTTGCCGATGCCGGCGCCGACGAGGCCGGCGCGGTAGGCGGTGCGGCGGGTTTCGATCATTCGGGGGTCCCTGCGGTGGTGGGGGAGTCGGCGACGTAGAGTTCCGCGCCCGCGGCCCGGATCGCGCGTTCGATGTCGGCGGGCGGGCGCTCGTCGGTGACGACGGCGTCGAGCCGGTCGAGCGGGGTGAGCAGGACCGGGCCCGGTCGTTCGAACTTGGTGTGGTCGATGAGGAGCACCGATCGGTCGGAGTTCTCCATCAGCCGCAGCTGCACGTCGGGGTTTCCGTCGGCGATGATGTACAGGCCGCGGGCGTCGGCGGCCTCGGCGCCCAGGAACATGGTCCGGGCGCGGACCCGCGCGGCGGCCTCCAGGGTCATCGGCCCGGCGAACGCCTCCCGGTTGGAGACGGCATTGCCGCCCAGACCGATGACGTGCACGTCCTCGCGGTGCAGCAGGAGCTGGATCACCGGGATCGAGGTGGTGATCACGGTTCCGCCGAAGGTCGGGGGGAGCGCCTCGGCGAGGGCGAACGGGGTGGTGCCGCTGTCGACGGCGATCGCGTCGTGGTCGTCGACGAGCTCGACGGCGCGTGCGGCGATGCGGCGCTTGGCCGCGGCGTTGCGTCCGGCGCGGGTGGCGAAGTGGGCGGTAGGCGCGAGGCCGGGCGCCGACTGGATCGCGCTGGCGCCGCCGTAGACGACCTTCAGCCCGCCCGCTTCCTCGAGCCTGCGCAGGTCGCGCCGCACGGTCTGCTCCGACACGCGCAGCTCCTCGGCCAGGTCGGCCACCGGCAGGAAGCCCGCGCTGCGGACCAGGCCGAGGATGCGCTCGCGCCGCTGCGCCGCGCCGTCGTAGCGCATGTCGGGTGCGGACTCGGTGTTCACGGAGGGCCCTCCTGGGCGGTCGTGGGGATGGAACGGGTCACGGGCGGTTTCGCCAGCGGCTGGGTGGGCCGCCTGCTTCGAGATCGGTGATCCGGCGGCTGATCTCGGCCCGCAGCGCCGGGTCATGCGCGCCGCCGGACCGCTGGGCCAGTCCGGTGATCTCGCGCAGGAGCCGGGCCCGGCGCAGGATCGGGTAGCCGTCGAGGGTGCGCACGTCGCGGCCGTAAGCACGGTGGAACGCCGCGTAGTCCGCCTCGCTGAGCCAGCCGATGTCGAGGTAGGCGGCGTTCTGGCTGAGGTCCCACTCCCGGTGACCCCACCCGGCGTATTCGAAGTCGAACACGACCGGCCCGCCCGCGGTGGACAGCACGTTGTGGCAGGCGGCGTCGCCGTGGACGAACCCCGGTGTGAGGACGGGGCCGAGACCGGCGTAGTCGGCGGCCGTCGCGCGCACGAGGCCGGCGAGTGCCGTGCGGTCGCTCTCGGTGAGGCCCGCCGCGTGTTCGATCCGCGCGCTCAGCCGGAGGAAGGGGTAGGCGGGCCGGGCGAGTTCGGCGGGCGGCTGGAGATCGTGGATCCGCCGGAGCAGGTGCCCGAGTTGCTCGGTCGTGCCGGGGCGTCCGCTGAGGCCGTACCAGAAGGTCACGACGATGTCGTCCACGACCACGGGCTGGTCCACGGGGAGCGGGTGGGTCACGGGGATCCCGCTGGACGAGAGCCACCGGGTCACCGCGATCTCGCGGGCGGCGTCGTCCGCTGTGACCCCCGGGCGCTCGACCCGCGCGATCACGCGGTCGGCGTCCATCCGCAGCACCGCGCGCTCGCCGAGCCGCACCCACTCCAGGTCGGTCGGGCGCAACCCGGCGGTCCGGGCCGCCGCGGCGCAGATCCGGGTGGCGATGCGGCGCGGGTCCGCGTCGCTGCTCCACGGCCGGACGCCTGAGGCGCCCTCCGTGCCGGGGTCGGTGTTCATCGGGTGTCCGTCGCGTACGTGGCCGCAGGTACCGGATACCTCTTCGCCGAGGCGGCCGGGATGCCGAGCATAGCGCTCCTCGGTCGATTCTTTGGCGAAGTTCCGCCAAAGATGGCCTGTCATCTGTTTGAACTCTCACGTTTGTTGGAGTTATATCAAGCGTCTTGTATGAAGACTGCCAAACATGTCAGAGTCTGTACAGCTAACACCGTCCGTGAAGCGAGGAAGGACCGCCATGCCTCCGGGCCGCCACTACGACGACATCAGCGTCGGCGACGAGCAGCTCACCCCGCGGGTGACCGTCACCGAGAGCCACGTCCTGACCTACGCGGGCGTGTCGGGGGACTTCTCCGCGCTGCATCTTGACGAGACCTACGCGGCGGACACCGAGTTCGGCGGCCGCATCGCCCACGGCCTGCTGGGCCTGACGCTGACCGACGGGCTCAAGGTCCAGTCCGGTTACTTCCAGACGGGGGTGGCGCTGGGCTGGAGCTGGAACTTCCGCGCCCCGATCCGGATCGGGGACACGCTGCAAGTGCGTTTCCGTGTCGAGTCCGCCCGCGTCTCGCGCAGCCGTCCGCACATGGGCATCCTCACCGTCGCCGTGTCGCTGCTGAACCAGCGCGGTGAGGTCGTCGGCGACGGGGAGCACCGGCTGATGGTGCCCCGCAGGCCGGACGCGACCGGCGCGAACCAGGAGCAGGACCAGGGCACGGACCCCTGCGCGCCGGGGCGGACGGCATGACCGGCCCGAAGTTCACCACCGCCGACGAGGCCGTCGCGAGGATCCCCGACGGCGCCACCGTGGCGCTCATCGGCGGTGGCGGCGGCCTGATGGAGGCCACCCACACCTTCCGGGCGGTGTCCCGGCGCTTCCTCACGACCGGTGCCCCCCGCGGCCTGACCGTCGTCCACGCGCTCGGAATCGGCGACAAGATGGACGAGGGACTCAACCACTTCGCGCACGAGGGCCTGGTCAAGCGGGTCGTCGGCGGCCACTGGGTGTGGTCGCCGCGGATGCAGCGGCTCGCCGCCGAGGAGAAGATCGAGGCCTACGTCCTGCCCAGCGGCTGCGTGATGCAGCTGTACCGGGAGATCGGAGGCGGCCGCCCCGGACTGATCAGCCATGTCGGCCTGGGCACCTTCGTCGACCCCCGGCACCAGGGCGGGAGGATGAACGCCTCGGCCACCGAGGACCTGGTCGAGGTCGTGCGCCTCGGCGGCGAGGAGCGGCTGTTCTACAAGTCGTTCCCGATCGACGTCGCGATCATCCGCGGCTCCTTCGCCGACGCCGACGGCAACATCAGCCTCGACCAGGAGGCCGCCAACATCGACGTGTACGCCGCGGCCCTCGCCGCCCACAACTGCGGCGGCACGGTCATCGCCCAGGTCCGCACCGCCGTCGACACCGACTCGCTGCCGGCCCGGTCGGTGCGGGTCCCGGGCGCGATCGTCGACGCCGTCGTGGTCGACCCCGACCAGCGGATGAGCTACGACCTGACCTACGACCCGCTGATCTCCGGAGAGCGGCGCGGCCCCATCACGCTCGCCCCTCCCGCGCCGCTCGACGTCCGCACGCTGATCGCCCGCCGCGCCCACCGCGAGCTGCGCGCCGGCGCCATCATCAACTTCGGTGTCGGGATCGGCGAGGGCGTCGCGAAGATGATCGCCGACCGGGGCGAGACCGGGCGGTACTACCAGACCGTCGAGCACGGCACCTACGGCGGCTCGCTGATCACCGGGACGATGTTCGGCTACGCCCGCAGCCCGTCCGCCATGATCGACGGACCGTCCCAGTTCGACTTCTACGCCGGCGGCGGCCTGGACATCGCCTTCCTCGGATTCGGCGAGCTGGACGAGAACGGGGACGTGAACGTCTCCCGCCTGGGCGGGCTGACGGTCGGGCCGGGCGGGTTCATGGACATCGCCCAGAACGCCCGCAAGGTCGTCTTCTGCGGCACGTTCGACACCAAGGGCTCGCGCGCCACGGTCACGCCGGAGGGCCTGCGGATCGAGCGGCACGGGCAGATCCGCAAGCTGGTGCGGCGCGTCGAGCAGATCACCTATTCCGGGGCCCAGGCGCTCGCCCGCGGCCACGAGGCCCTCTTCGTGACCGAGCGCGCGGTCTTCGAGCTCACCCCCGGCGGCCTGGTGCTCACCGAGGTCGCACCGGGTGTCGACGTGCGGAAGGACGTCCTCGACGCGATGGACTTCGAACCGCTGATCCCGCGTGAGCCGCGCACGATGGACCCGGCCCTGTTCGCGGACCGGCCGGGCCGATGACGGCCGCGGACGCCCTCCCGACCGCCGTGCGGCTCGCCCGCCAGGCGGGCGAGCTGCAGCTCGCCCGCCGTGACGAGCTCGTCGTGCACGGGACGAAGGCCCACGTCAACGACCTGGTCTCCGATGTCGACCTCGCCAGCGAGGACCTCCTCGCGGCCGGGCTGCGGGAGGCATTCCCCGACGACGGGGTGCTCGGCGAGGAGGGCACCGACCTGCCGGGGACGAGCGGACGGCGGTGGGTGCTCGACCCGATCGACGGGACGCGCAACTACATCACCCGAAGCGGCTCCTGGTCGGTGTGCGTCGCGCTGCGGGAGCCCGGCGAGGCCACCGCGCTCGCCGTCGTCCACGACCCGGTCCTGGACGAGACGTTCACCGCCGTCGCCGGGGGCGGAGCCCACCTCAACGGCTCGCCCATCCGCGCCTCCACGACGAGCGCCCTGGACCGGGCGCTCCTCGCGCTGACGTTCAACCCCTCACCCGAGACCCGGGACCGGGTCGGACGTCTCCTGCCCCACCTGCTGCGGGCGGTCGGCGACCTGCGCCGCTACCCCGCGGCCCTCCACCTGGCCTACCTCGCCTCAGGCCGGGTCGACGTCGGGCTCCTGCTCGACACCAAACCCTGGGACGTCATGGCCGGCCATCTCATCGCCGCCGAGGCGGGCGTCGTCCTCACCGGCCCGGGCGGCACCCCGACGCCCGAGCTGACGCTCAGCTCGGCGCCCGCGCTCTGGCCGCAATTCGGCCGGCGAGTACTCCCTCTCCTGCAGCCCGGCAACAGAGGCTGACCGGTGCACCACGAGCCACGCAAGCCCCGGGCCTGCGGCATTACCATCCAGAACTGAAGGAGAGCACGATGAAGCAGGTCAACGATGCCGCGGAACCGGCCGGCGCCAAGCGCGCCGGCCGGGCGAGCATGGTCGGGGCCATCGCGGACTGGTACGACTACTTCCTCTACGGGACCGCCGCGGCGCTCGTGTTCGGGCCGCTCTACTTCCCGGGCGACGACCCGACGGCCGGGACCCTCGCGGCGTTCGCGACCTTCGCGGTCGGCTTCTTCTTCCGCCCGGTGGGCAGCATCTTCTTCGGCCACTTCGGCGACCGCATCGGCCGCAAGCGGATGCTCGTCGTGACGATGCTGCTCATGGGCGGGGCGAGCACCCTCATCGGCCTGCTGCCCACCTACGAGCAGATCGGCGTCGCGGCCCCGGTCCTGCTCGTCATCCTCCGGGCGGTCCAGGGCTTCGCCGTCGGCGGCGAATGGGGCGGCGCCACCCTCATGGCGGTGGAGTCCGCGCCGCCGCATCGCAAAGCGTTCTTCGGCAGTGTCGTGCAGACCGGCGCCTACATCGGCCTGCTCACCGCCACCGGGGCGTTCTACCTGTTCAGCACCCTGCTGTCCGAGCCGGCGTTTTTGTCCTGGGGCTGGCGGATCCCGTTCGTCGCCAGCGTCGTCATCCTCGCGGTCGGCTACTGGGTCCGCCGCGGCGTGGACGACACTCCCGAGTTCCGGTCGGCCAAGGCGGACGGCAAGATCCGCAAGGTCCCGCTCTGGTCGGCGCTGCGGGAGAACCCGAGGTCGTTCCTCATCGTCGTCGGCATGCGGCTCGGCGAGAACGTCGCCAACTACATGGTGCTGACCTTCGCCATCGCCTACGCGACGAGCAGCGCGGGCGTCGACAAGAACGTGCTGCTCATCGCCCTCATCGTCACCTCGGCGGCGGCGCTGTTCACCGTCCCGCTGATCGCGCGGTACGCCGACCGGTACGGCTACTACCGGGTGTACGTCTTCGGTGCAGCCGCCGGTGTCTGCCTGGCCTTCCCGTTCTTCTGGAGCCTCGACACCGGCAGCACCGCGGTCATCATCACCGCCACCCTGGTCGTGCTGACCTCGGCGGAGATCGCGATGGCGGCGGTGCAGCAGCCGATCTTCACCGAGCTGTTCGACACCGAGTTCCGGTACAGCGGCGCGGGTTTCGCGTACCAGTTCACCGCCGCGGTCGGGGGCGGGCTCACCCCGCTGATCGCCACCTGGCTGGTCGACGCCGGCGGCGGGAGCGGGAACTGGGCGGCCGGCTACATGGCCGCGGTCTGCGCGATCGCGCTGGTCACGACGGTCGCCGTGCGCAAGCGGATCCGGGCGATCCACCGCCCCGAGGAGTCCCGGACAAGGGTCGCCCGCGCCCCGGGGTGATCTGACGCCGGAGAGCCCGGTCCCTGGTCCGCGATCGGGTCGCCGCGTGCAGCGTGGTCAAGGCCGTGTCGATCAACCGCTGAACTGCGGCTTTCAAGACGCCGCAGGTCGGCGATCAGGCCGGTGTCAGCGCAGTGAGGATATGGCGGTGGGGATGGCGATGGTCGATGTCGCGCGCTTGATGTTCTCCGGCCCATTGGGCGGTGGCCAGATGCCACGGTCGTAGGATTCCTTGCGGATCGCAGCCCGGGCGTTGAGGTCGGGGAAAGGCCAGATATGGGTGATGCGGGGGACGCCGTCCAGGCCGTACATCGCGACGGTGAGCGGGTACATCGAGGTGCGCTCGGGTACGGCTTGCTCCCATCCCGCCATAGTCGGCGCCAGCCCGCCGATGGCGAGTTCGTAGGTCCGGAACTCGTACACGCCGCCGTATTCACCAGGCGTGACGTCGGAGAGAAACGGGAAGGGCTCGTAGGTTTCGAGCTTCATTCCCGTCAGATATTCGCCGATGCCGAACGGGTCGGAGCCGAACAGCACGCGGCGACGTTCTCCGGCCAGTTCCGCAGCGGAATCGAAACCGCGAAGCACCAGCAGGCGGGTCACAATCTCCCCGATTTCGGTTTCCCAGCAGCCGAGCAGCCTTCCGGCCGTACCGGACTCGCCGGTGTAGGCCTCGATGCCGGGCAGAGCCTTCGGTACTGCCCGCAGACGCAACGACAGGGTCGCCAGTTCGTACAGCATGACCGTTCCTCAAGAGAAGTATTGTGCCGGGAATGGTGGTGAATCACCAGTCTTACGTGATCCGTCCGGTCAGGCGGCGATCGCGGTGAAGTGATCGGCGACCGCCGCGGCGGCGGTGATCAGCGGCGGGAGGAACTCCAGAGCGCGCTCCGGCGTCCATCGCTGGTCCGGTCCCGAGATGACCAGGGACATGGCGAACGCGTCGAGGCGGGGCGATCGGACCGGTGCCGCGATGCCCCGTACGCCGGGATGGTTCGCGCCGTGCGACATCGCGTGCCCGCGGGTGTTGACCGTCGCCAGGCGATCGCGGAGCGCGTCGGCCTCGGCCGGCGTCATGCCGGCACGGCGGAGGATCGCGTCGGCGGTCGCCGGTTCCAGTTGGGCGAGGATCGCGTGCCCTCCGCAGCCGCGCACCAGTGGGCTCGCCTCGCCGATGAGCGCCACCTGGCGCAGTGCGTGCGTCTCGCTCTCCACCCCGAACACCAGGACGCCGAGGTCGCCCGCGCGCTGGTGCAGGGTGACGGTCTCGGACGTCGCCTCGGCAAGCCTGCGCAGGATCGGACGAGTCGCGGCGAAGAGGTGGGTCTGGGGAGCGGCCAGGCCGGCCAGAGCCGGTGAAGGCGGGGCCTGTCCGGTAGCCGCCGCCGTCGAGTCGCTCGGCGTAGTCCTCCTCCTGCAGGACGCGGAGCAGGCGGTAGGTGGTGCCGAGCGGGCTGCCGGTGATCGCCGACGCGGACACCGGCTACGGGAACCCCATGCATGTCGTGCGGACGGTCCGGGAGTACGAGCGGGCCGATGTCGCGGCGATCCAATTGGAGGACCAGGCGTTCTCGAAACGGTGCGGGCACCTGGCGGACAAGGGGGTCATCGGGACCGAGGAGTTCGTCCGCAAGCTGCATGCCGCCCTGGACGCCCGGACCAAGGACACCGTCGTCATCGCCCGCACGGACGCTCGCGGGCCGCACGGCATGGACGAGGCCATCGACCGGGGGCGACGCTACGCCGCCGAGGGGGCGGACCTGGTGTTCGTCGAGGCGCCGGAATCGAGCGAGGAGATCGAGCGCGTCGCCGCCGAGATCGACGCCCCGCTGCTGTTCAACGTCGTCCCCTCAGGACGGAGCCCGCGGATCGACGACGCCGGGTTGGAACGGCTGGGGTTCCGGATCGCGATCTACCCCGGGGCCCTGCTCGCGCCGTTCGCCGCGGCGGCGGCCGGCGCCCTGTCCCGGATGGGCGGCCGTGATCTCGGTGACCTCGCGGGACCGGGCGGGATCTTCGACGCCGTCGGGCTCGTCGAGTGGACCGAGCTGGATCGGCGCTACCGCACGGAAGGAGCGGCATGGGAATGACCGTGATCGAGAAGATCCTGGCCCGGGCGTCCGGACGGGACCACGTCGCCGCGGGTGACACCGTGGTCGCGCGGGTGGACATGAACGTCCTGATCGACCTGATGTTCACGAACTGGACGCGGCCGCTGAAGATCGCCGATCCCGGTCGCACCGCGATCGTCATGGACCACGCGGTGCCGGCCCCGACCCTCGCCGACGCCAACGCCGGGACGCGCGCCCGGGAGTTCGCGGCCGCGTTCGGCATCGAGCGGTTCTTCGACGTCGGCCGGCACGGCATCTGCCACCAGGTGATCGCCGAGAACGCCTTGGCCCTGCCAGGGCAGGTCCTGACGTGCACGGATTCACACACCTGCGCGGCAGGTGCCTACAACACCGCCGCCCGGGGGCTGGGTCCGGCCGAGGTCATCGCCATCCTTTGCACCGGACGGACCTGGTACACCGTCGGCCCGACCGTCCGCTACGAGCTGATCGGTGAGCTGCCGCCCGCCGTCGGGGGCAAGGACGTCTTCCTGCACATTGCGGGGGCGTACGGCGACGCCGCCAACCAGAACCTGGAGTTCGGCGGGCCCGGTCTCGCGTCGGTGCCGATGAGCGACCGGCGCACGATCGCCACCCAGGGCGCCGAGGTGTCCGCGGACTTCACCGTGTTCGAGTTCGACGGCCGCTGCGCCGATGACCTCGCCTCGCGCGGCGCCGGCGGCTACGTTCCCGCCGCGCCGGACGCGGACGCCGGCTATGCCGATGTCCGGACCATCGACCTCGGCGCGATGGTGCCGCACGTCGCGCGCCCCGGAAAGGTCAGCCGGAACGCGCTCCCGATCTCCGAGGCCGACGCCCGGGCTGTGCACCAGTGCTTCATCGGCTCGTGCGCGAACGGGCAGCTCGACGACATGCGGACCGCCGCCGAGATCCTCGACGGCCGCCGGGTCGCGCCCGGGGTGCGGCTGATCGTCACTCCGGCCTCCCAGGCCGTCTACCGGGACGCCGTGCGGAAGGGTTACGTCGGTACCCTGATCGACGCCGGCGCGGTGGTCACCAACTCCACTTGCGGGGCCTGCTTCGGCTACCACATGGGCCTGCTGGGCGACGGCGAGGTGTGCCTGACGGCGAGCACCCGCAACTTCCGCGGCCGGATGGGCAGCCCGGACGCCGAGATCTACATGGCCTCGACCGCCACCGTCGCGCTCTCCGCCGTCACCGGCAAGATCACCGACCCCCGGGAGGTGCTGTCGTGAACCACCGGGTCACCGGCCGGGCTTGGGTGTTCGGGGACGGCATCGACACCGACGCGATGTACCCGGGATTCGCGATGAAACTGCCCGTGCCCGAGGCGGCCGAGTACGTGTTCTACGACCTCCGCCCAGGATGGACCGAGGAGGTGGAGGCCGGTGACATCGTCGTCGCGGGACGGAACTTCGGTGTCGGCTCCAGCCGTCCCGTCGCCGCCCTGATGCGGCATCTCGGTGTCGCTGCGCTGGTCGCGGAGGAGTTCAACTCGCTGTTCCTGAGGAACGCGATCAACAACGGGCCGCCGGCGCTGACCGTGCCCGGCGTCCGTGATCTGGTGCGCGAGAGCGATGAGGTCACGCTGCACATGTCGGAGGGCTGGCTCGACCGCGACGGCACCCGGCTCCACGGGGCCGCCTTGCCGCCCCTGGTGCTCGACATCCTCGACGCCGGGGGCCTGCTTCCCCGGCTCGTCAACGACGGCTACCTGCCCGCGCCGCCCGATCGGCGTCCATCCCCGGAAGGAGAGGCCGGCACGTCATGACCACATCGGCAACTCCACCACCGTCGAGTACGGACGTGCTCGCCCGGTTCGTCGTCGAGGCGGACCTGGACCGCGCTCCGGCCGAGATCAGGCCCCGGCTTCGCGACCTGTTCCTCGACCACATCGCAGTCGCCGCCTTCGCCGCGATCCGAGCCGAGAGCAGCCCCGCGGTCAAAGCGGCCGTCGACGCCCTCGATCCCGGCGAAGGACCCGCCACGGCGATCGGCATGACGCGGGGCTACAGCTGGTCATACGCGGCACTGCTCAACGGCGTCCACGCGCACTCGCTCGACATGGACGACACCAACCGCGTGCAGACCGGCCACCCCGGAGTCGCGATCTTCCCTGCCGCGATGGCCGAGGCGGAACGACTCGACTCGACAGGACAGGCGTTCCTGGACGCGGTCGCCGTCGGGTACGAGGTGTGCTGCCGGGTCGGCGCGGCACTGACCGCACGAAGCTATGAGCGCGGTTTCCACATCACCGCGGCCTCCGGCATCTTCGGTGCCGTGGCCGTGGTGGCGAGGCTGCGCGGCTTCGACGCCGCCACGACGTCGTCGGCCTTCGGCCTGGCCTTGAGCAAGGCCGCCGGAACGATGCAGTATCTCGCGGACGGGGCGTGGAACAAGCGCCTCCATCCCGGCTTCCTGGCACAGGACGCCCTGCTCCTGCGCCTCATGGGCTCACCGGATCCGCTGCAGATCGACGGCCTCGGCGGTTCCCGGCCGATCACCTCCAAGCTCGCGATCATCTCCCGCTCCGCGCGCGCCGACTACACGTTCGGGCAGGTCGAAATCCAGCGTGCCGCGGTCGTCTACTCCGGCAACTGCGGCAACATCTCCGCCGGCGTCGGTCCGTTCGCCATCGACGAAGGTCTCGTCGAGGCGGCCGAGGGGATCACGTCCGTCCGGATCCACAACACCAATACCGGCACCGTGATGACGGCGCACGTGCCCGTCCGCGCGGGCAGGGCCCGGGTCGAAGGCGGTCTCGCCATTCCCGGATGCCGGGCAGGGGCGCGGAGATCGTCATGGACTGGGCGCGGACGGTCGGGGCGAAGACGGGACGGCTGCTGCCGACCGGAAACGCGGTCGACGACATCGTCGACGTCTCCCCGTTCCCCACCGGGGGCGCCATCGCGATGGCCAACGCGCCGGACGGAGAACGGCGTGACATCTAGCGCGGCCTGCTCCGCTTCGCGGGCGCGATAGTGATCGCCGGTCCCCTTCTCAGCTGGTCGATCCTGATCGTTCCGGGGTGGTTGTGACCCGCTGCGTGCCGAGAAAAGGGGTGCGTCCCGACCCGGCCGCTGACGGCCGCATCAGCGGCGTCTGGGTTCCGGCCAATCCTCGTCCCGCTCGGCGATCAGCTCACCGATCCGCGCCGGTGACCAGCACTGATCGTCCCAGCTGCACGCTGCGGGCCCCGCCTCCAGCTGAGCCTCCGGACGGGCCGGCCGAGCGTCGGCGAGCCTGCTGCGGGCCTGCTGCGGGCGAGCGGATGGTCCACCAGATGCCCGGCGTCGGCCGTGTCCACAGCCACCCGCGGACGGGTCGTGTTCCGGGGCATGGGGCCTGGAATGCAAGATCCCCAGGTCCGACCACATGGTCCGACCTGGGGAACTGTGGTGGGCGATACTGGGATTGAACCAGTGGCCTCTACCGTGTCAAGGTAGCGCTCTCCCACTGAGCTAATCGCCCGCGATCGAGCCCCGCCGGGGGCGCGGTCGGTTGAGGTGGAGACGGGATTTGAACCCGTGTACACGGCTTTGCAGGCCGTTGCCTCGCCTCTCGGCCACTCCACCAGAGCGAGACTGTTGCCTCACCTCAGAGCGGAAGACGGGATTTGAACCCGCGACCCTCACCTTGGCAAGGTGATGCTCTACCACTGAGCCACTTCCGCGTGTCCTGCTCGGGGCCGGGGCCCCTTGCGGCGACGGGGAAAACATTAGCGTGTCCGGGCCGCTTCCCCAAACTGGGTTTCGAGACCGGGTGTCGGAACCGGGTGACGCGGACGGTTCGAGCGGCGTCGAAGCGTGCGGCGCCTAAAGTCGGACTTATGACCGGTTTTCAGGCGGACATCGCGCCGGTTGCGGCGCTGATGGCGGATCGGGCGCGGGCGGCGATGCTGACCGCGTTGCTGGACGGGCGGCCCCTGGCGGCCGGGGAGCTGGCGCGCACGGCGGGGGTGAGCGCCCAGACGGCGAGCGCGCATCTGGGGCGGCTGCTGGACGGCGGGCTGGTGACGGTGGTCAAGCAGGGACGGCACCGGTACTACCGGCTGACGGGGGCCGAGGTGGCGGAGGTCATCGAGGCGCTGAGCCGGATCAGCCCGGCGGTGGAGGTGCGGAGCCTGCGGCAGTCGCGGCAGGCGCAGAGGCTGCACCGGGCGCGCAGTTGCTACGACCATCTGGCCGGCGAGGTGGGCGTCGCGTTGTACGCGGCGCTGGTCGGCGGTGGGCTGATAGAGAAGGCAGGGCCGTTCGACGTGACGGCGAAGGGGGAGGAGCGGTTCGCCGAGCTGGGAATCGATGTCGGCGTGTTGCGGAAGGCACGGCGGCGGTTCGTGGGGGAGTGCCTGGACTGGACGGAGCGGCGGCCCCACCTGAACGGGGCGCTGGGGGCGGCGCTGATGACCCGGTTCATCGAGTCGGGGTGGCTCGAACGCGGCAAGGGCCGTGAGCTGTATGTGACCGAGGCCGGGCACAAAGGGCTGGCCGACTCGTTCGGGTGCGTGCTGCCGTGAACGAGTTCGCCCATGTGGGCGGGATACTGGCGACCGGGCTCGCGGATGTGACGTCGGACCTCGGGGCGTTGGAGTCCCGGGGCTGGTGGGCGGTCGTCGTCACCTACGAGGGCAAGGTGACCTGCGCCCGCTTCGACCGAGTCGGGCCGGGAGCCCATCCTGGGGGCCGTTGGGTCGCTCCGGGGGAGTGGGACACGTCGTTGGACGAGGCCGCCTACGTGCGTGGGGTCCAGCGCATCCGGGACGCCATCGCCGAGGGCATCGTCTATCAGGCCAACCTGTGCCGGGTGATGAGCGCGCCCATGGGACGAGGCGCGGACATGGCCGGGCTGGGGCTGAGGCTGAGCGAGCGGCACCCGGCTCCTTACGCGATGACGTTGCGGGTTCCCGGCCTTGAGGTGGCGAGTGCTTCGCCAGAGCTGTATCTGGCGCGGGACGGGGACGTGGTTGAGTCGCGTCCCATCAAGGGGACCGGGCGGACCGAGGACGACCTGCTGCCCAAGGACCGCGCCGAGAACGTGATGATCGTGGATCTGGTCCGGAACGACGTGGGACGGGTGGCGGAGGCCGGGTCGGTGACGGTGCCCGAGCTGTGCGCGGTCGAGCGGCACCCCGGCCTGGTCCATCTCGTGTCGACCGTCCGGGCGAGGACGGCGCCCGGGAAGGGCTGGCCGGAGCTGCTGGAGGCGACGTTTCCTCCCGGTTCGGTCACCGGTGCTCCGAAGTCGAGCGCGCTCGACCTGCTGGATGAGCTCGAACCTGTTCCCCGCGGGCCGTACTGTGGGGCCATCGGCTGGGTGGACGCGGACTCCCGGCGCGGTGCCCTGGCGGTCGGGATCCGGACGTTCTGGGCCGAGGAGGGCCTGCTGCGGTTCGGTACCGGGGCGGGGATCACCTGGGGGTCCGAGCCGGCCCGTGAATGGCGCGAGACCGAGCTGAAGGCGGCTCGGCTATTGGAGGTGGCTGCCGGTGACGGCGGGGCAGGGCAAGATCTGGCTGAACGGGGAGCTGCTCGATCCTGACCGGGCGCGGGTGTCGGTCTACGACCACGGCATGCTCGTCGGGGACGGGATCTTCGAGACGGTCAAGGTCACGAACGGGGAGCCGTTCGCGCTCACCCGGCATCTGCGCAGGCTGGCCCGTTCGGCGGCCGGGCTGGGACTGCCCGAGCCCGACCACGACGCGCTGGCGCACGGCACCCTGGAGGTGCTGGCGGCGGCGCCGAAGTGGCCGCTGGCCCGGATCCGGATCACCTACACCAGCGGTGTCGGCCCGCTCGGCTCGGACCGGGGGAGCACCGGCCCGACGGTGTCGATCATCGCCGCGGAGCAGAAGCCGTTCCCGGCGACCGCCGACGTGACCGTGGTGCCGTGGCCGCGCAACGAGCGCGGGGCGCTGAGCGGGCTGAAGACGACCTCCTACGCCGAGAACGCGCTGGCGCTGGCGTACGCCAAGGAGCGCGGCGGCGGCGAGGCGATCTTCGGCAACCTGGCCGGGAACCTGTGCGAGGGCACCGGCAGCAACATCTTCGTCGTGCGGGGCGGCCGGCTGGTCACGCCGCCGCTGCCGGCGGGCTGCCTGGCGGGCGTGACGCGGGCGCTGGTGCTGGAGTGGTCCGGCGCCGAGGAGGAGGACCTCCCGCTGGAGGACCTCTACCGGGCCGAGGAGGCGTTCCTGACCTCGACGACCCGGGACGTGCAGCCGATCCGCGCGGTCGACGGCACGGTACTGCCCACCGCGCCCGGGCCGGTCACCACCAAGGTCATGGAGGTCTTCGCGGCCCGGTCCGCCGAGCTGATGGATCCCTGACCCGCCGGCCCCATGGGGCGGGCCCGTGGTCAGGGGCCCGTGGTCAGGGGGCCCGTGGTCAGGCGCGGCGCATGTCGCGCCGCTCGCGCAGCACCGACTCCCACGAGTCGAGGGCGCTGGAGCGGTCGAGCCAGTACTCCGTCTCGACGGGCGACGGCGCCTCCAGGTCCCGTACCGCGAGCCAGCGTGCCGCGACCTCCGCCAGCCCCGGATGGCAGTCCTGCTCCCGGACGTGGTCCATCAGGGTCCGCGCCCGGTCCAGCAGCTCGGAGTCGGTGCCGTCGACGGCGGCCAGGAAGGTGCGGGCCAGCAGCACCATCCAGCGGTCGGCGGCGCCGTGGCTTTCGGCCAGCAGGGCCTCTCCCCGCTCGATGAGCGCCTGCGCGTCGGCGGCCGGCTGCGATCCCGTGCGGGCGACGCCCCGCCAGATGTAGGTCTGCGCGATCCCGACACCGACGCCGAGGTCCTGGTTGATCCGCAGCGCGCGGTCGAGGACCGTCTCGGCGTCCAGGGGGCGGTGCAGCGCCAGCACCATCCCGAGGTGGCGCCAGCCGGTGTCGCGCAGCACGCCGCCGGATTCCAGCTCGGGATCGTCGATCAGGTCGTGGAAGCACTGCTCGGCGGCGGCCAGGTCGCCCTGCAGCATGTGGAACTGGCCGAGCAGGTCGAGGGCCTGGGCGCGGTGGAACCCGACGGAGGAGGCGCGGTTGGGCAGTGCCCAGGCGAGCAGCCGCCGGCCGTCGCCCCGGATCCAGCTGATCCAGGCCAGGTCCTTCTCGGCGGTCTCCCGCAGCGTGCTTGGGGCGGCGGCGACCTCGACGGCGAGCTCCTCGGCCTCGCGGTAGCGTCCGGTCTCCTCCAGGGCCTTGAGGTAGCGGTGCTTGATGAACAGCCGCGCGTACGGGGTGAGGGCCGGGTGGGCGGCCGCGCGCTCCAGCAGCCGCGCCGAGGCCTCCCGGTCGCCGATGCTGCGCTTGGCCATCCCCTGGCAGGTCAGGACGAACGCCTCCAGCGGGTGCCCGGCGGGCGGCGTCCAGGAGGAGACGGCCTCCAGTGCGGCGGTGTGGTGGTGCAGCCGCAGCCCGTAGGCCATGTCGTACAGCCAGTCGGGGACCTGGCCGGTGCGCAGCGAGAGCAGGCCGGCCGCGCTGAAGCCCTGGATGAGGCGCGCCGGGTCGGCGGTGGTGGGGTCCTTGACGTCCTCGCGGAGCCGGGCGCGCAGATCGTCGACCATGCGGCCGGCGGCGCCCCGCCACTCGGTCTCCGACCAGGCGTCGTCGGTCTCGGGGTCGTGCTCGCGGACGGCGTCGCGGATGTACTCGTCGACCGAGCGGTGCAGCCATCCAGAATCCTCGACCTGCACGATCGGGCGTGCGAGGAACCGCTCGACGGCCGCGTCCCGTACGTTCGGCACCGCCGCGCGCAGCAGATCGGCGTCGAACCGGTCGACCAGGGACGAGGCGCGCAGCAGCGCCCGTTCTTCGAATGTCAGATCACGCATCACGCGAATAACCATTTCCGCGAACGTCCCGCCGAATCCTTCCGGGTCCGGTGAGTGCCCGCTTGCCACGAGTTGATCGAAGTATTCCGCCGACAGTTCCAGGTAGAGGGGGACGCCTCCCGAGGAGTCTATGATCTTCTGCCGGATGGGCTCCGGGATCGCCGCCTCTCCCTCGCGCGTCAGCCGGAGCCGCAGATAGCCGTCGGCGTCCTCGTCGCTCAGGCCGGCAAGCCGGCGCTGCGCCGAGGTGAAAGGGGAGGGCGGCGCGGCGGCGAGCGCCGGCCAGTAATTGGAACCGGTGTAATGAATGGCGCCGTGATGACCGTCGCCCCACGTCAACCGGTTTCTGCCGCTGATCACGAAGAGCACGTTGGGCATCAGGTACATGAGCCGGGAGAATTGGTCCTCCAGACCGCCCTGGGCCCGGCGCTGCCCGTCCACCCGTTCGAAGGTGTCCAGGAACACGACGGTCTCGACGGGTTCGCCGTCGTGTTGCTGCGCGAGGTCCCAGGAGAGCAGCGCGGGCAGGAACGGCAGCATGTCGCGGGGTGATTCGGTCTCCATCAGCTCGGCGAAGCCCGGGCATTCGGTCAGCAGCCGGTCCCGCCTGATCCGGTCGCGGATCCGGCCGACCAGCAGTCCGGTGGCCTGCCGGGCCAGCCCGGCCAGCGGCACCGGACCCAGCAGCGCGTTCAGCGACTCGTCGAGCTGCCGCGGCAGCTCCAGCGCCCCGTTGAAGCGGCGCAGCGCCGAGTTGCGCTCCAGGACGGCCCCCATCGGCAGCCCGGGATGGCAGCGCTGCCAGTAGACCGACAGCGCGAGGTCGAACGCCGGGCAGTGCCCGAGATGCTCGCCGACCGCCGAGCGGATGATGATGATCAGCGTTTCCAGGTCGGTCAGCGCCTGGTCGTCCAGGTTGATCCGGCAGACCGGGCGCCGGGACGCCGCGTCCTCGTGCTCGCCGTCGCGGAAACGCCGTTCCAGCTGTTTGGACAGCGACGTCTTGCCGATGCCGCCCAGCCCGTAGAAGACCAGGAGGTTGCGCCGCTGGGGCGGGGCGGACGCCGCGGGCCGGGCGTGGTCGCGCAGTGCGCGGACCGCGGTGTCGAAGGCCTCGATATGTCCCGCCCTGTCGACGAAGACCTCGCTGACCGTGATCGGTGAAGTGCGCCGCTGATCGAAGAGCCGGTCGAGCTCCATCCGGGGGCATCCTCCTTACCGAGTCGGCCCTTGGGCACTGGCGAGCGCGGCCGATCAGTCAATGGGACGCGAGGCGGATCCGCATGGTTCCGCCTTTCAGGCCGGAGTGTGACCGCCGGGCTTTTTGGCTGGAGCCTATCCCGCACGGATGCGGCCGAACCCGGGCGTGCCTGGCCGGGCTCGGCGTTCAGCGTCCGGAAGCGGTCAGACCTGCGAAGACACCGACAGATACCGCTTCATCGGCAGGCCCGGGAATTCGGCGGACGGCGTCGGCGATCCGATCGCCCGAGAGCGATATGCACAGCGGAAACGTCGATCTTGTGGGCTTTTTCGGCGGCTTTTGCGGCCGAGTCGGAGCTTTCCGCTGTCAGGCGTTCTCGGGAGGTCCCGGAGGCAGGCCGAGGCGGGCTCGGGCGCCCGCGAGCACCGGGCCTTCCCCGCGTCTGGACCGCACGCCTTTTCCGGAGGACGCCTTCGGCGGCGTCTGGGCGGGGACGGGCCGCGGCGACCGCCCGTCGGGCCCGGGAGAGATCGCGGCGGCCATCGCCGCGCCCACGATGCCCGCGTTGTTGATGAGGGCGGCGGGCACGATCGGAGCCCGCACCCCCTTGATCAGCGGTACGAAGCGGTCGGCCTTCCGGCTCACCCCGCCCCCGACGATGATCAGCCCCGGGGAGATCAGGAACTCCAGCCTGGCCAGGTACTCCGACAGCTTCCCGGCCCACTTCGCCCAGCTCAGGTTCTGGTCCACGCGCACCTTGGCGGACGCCCGCGTCTCGCCGTCCTTGCCGCGGATCTCTATGTGGCCGAACTCGGTGTTGGGCACCAGCACCCCGTCGGTGAACAGCGCGCTCCCGATGCCCGTGCCGAGCGTGAGCAGCACCACCGTGCCGTCGCGCCCCTGCCCGGCGCCATGGCTCATCTCGGCGATGCCCGCGGCGTCGGCGTCGTTCAGCACCGTCACAGGCTTACCCGCGGCCTCGGTGAACAGCGCCCGGGCGTCCAGGTCGATCCACTTCTTCGACACGTTGGCGGCCGACCGCGTCACCCCGTCCGACACCACGCCGGGGAAGGTCACGCCGATCGGCCCGGACCACTCGAAATGCCGCACGATCCGGCCCACGACCTCCGCCACGGGGTCCGGCTGGGCGTGCCGCGGCGTGTCGATCCGGAAGCGTTCGGTGACCAGCCGGCCGTTCGCGGGGTCCACCAGCGCCCCTTTGATGCCCGTGCCGCCGATATCGATACCGAGGACCTCCACGGCCGCCCCGCCGCCACTACCGCGCGTGCCGGTGCTGCGCGTGTTCGTGCTGTCCATGCCATAACCCCTGCCCCACCAGGGCGGGAATTAAAGGGACATACCCGGATAGATAATAGTGGCGACCGTCAGCCCTCCACCGCCTTCAAGCCGATCACCCCCACCAGGATGAGGGCCAGGCACAGCACCCGCGGCGCCGACGCGCTCTCGCCCAGGGCGACGATCCCGGTGACGGCCACGCCGAGCGACCCCAGGCCCACCCAGACCGCGTACGCCGTCCCGACGGGCAGGTCCCGCAGCGCCACCGTCAGCACCACCACGCTCAGCAGGCACACCGGCACTCCGATGACGGTCGGCCAGAACCGGGTGAAGCCTTCGGACTGCTTGAGCGCCGTCGCCCACACCAGCTCCATCAACGCCGCCACGACCAGCAGAATCCAGGGCATGACTCAGGCCGTGACGCCGCCGTCGACGGGGATCGCGGCCCCCGTGACGTAGCTCCCGCCGGGCCCCGCCAGATGGGCGGCCATGGCCGCGATCTCCTCCGCGCGCCCGTACCGGCCCAGCGAGATGAACTCCTTCTCCTGCTCGGCCTCCGGCAGATGGGCCGGATTCATCTCGGTGTCGATCGAGCCCGGCTGGATCACGTTGACCGTGATGCCCCGCGGCCCCAGTTCGCGGGCCAGGCCGCGGGTGAAGCCGAGCAGCGCCGATTTGCTCGTCGAGTACAGCGTCCAGCCCCCGTACGGCACTCGCTCGGCCAGCGAACTGCCGATGCTGATGATCCGTCCGTCGGCCGGCAGATGCCGGGCCGCGGCGGCCTGTGACGCGACGAACACGGCCCGCACGTGGACGGCCAAGGTCCGGTCGACCTCCTCGGGCGTCACGTCCTCCACCGGGCCGAACGGGGCGATCCCGGCGTTGTTGACGAGGATGTCGAGCCGTCCCAGCTCCTCTGCCGTACGGTCGACGGCCGCCACGACCGCGTCCGGATCGGCGGAGTCGGCCTGGAGCGCGAGCGCGCGGCGTCCGGTCGCCTCGATATCGGCGGCGACCTCGCCGGCGCGGTCGGCGGCGCTCACATAGGTGATCGCCACGTCGGCGCCGTCCCGGGCGAGGCGGCGCGCGATCGCCGCGCCGATCCCGCGCCCGCCCCCCGTCACCAGGGCCGTCTTCCCCTCCAGCGGCGTGTTCATCTGACCACCCCTCGATTAATCGGAAACTTCTCCGGTTAGCCCTCACGCTAATCGGAGGATTCTCCGGATGCAACTCGGAGTGGAGGACCCTCCGGTTCGATAGGCTTCGGACCGGGGAAGAACCGCCTGGTCAGGACGAGGAGGCGCGCGATGAGCGGAAACGGTGTGCGCGGACTGCCGCTCGCCGGCGGCCCCCCGGTCGAACGCGCGGACGCCGCCGAGAACCGCCGGAAGATCCTCGCCGCGGCCGCGGAACTGCTCGCCTCGCGCGGCGTCGAGGCGCTGTCCATGGACGAGGTCGCCCGCGCCGCCGGAGTGGGCGTCGGCACGGTCTACCGGCGCTTCCGCGACCGGGCGGGGCTCGTGTACGCGGTGCTCGACGACCGCGAACGCGAATTCCAGGAAGGCTTCCTCCAAGGCCCCCCGCCGCTCGGCCCAGGCGATCCGGACGGAGCGGGCCCAACCCCTTTGGAACGGGTGCGGGCCTTCTTGCACGCCCTCGCCGACCGTACGGAGGCCCAGTCCGAACTCCTGGAAACGGCCGAGATGGATTCGGCTGACGCGCGCTTCCGGGACGGCTGGTACGCGCTCTATCAGAGCCACCTGGCGACGCTCATCACGCAGATACGTCCCGGCGCCGACGGCATCTACCTTGCGGACGCCCTACTGGCCCCCTTGGCGGCCAACCTCTTCCGCTATCAGCGCCACACGCAGGGAATGTCCCTGGAACGCATCAAGACGGGCCTGGACGCCCTCTTGGACGGCATTCGACCCGCCGCCTGACGAACGTACGTATTCGTTGCCCGATGGGCCTTATGGGATCACCCCACATCCGGCCAGACTGGGAGCCGTGAACGATTTCGATCTTCTTGTGCTCGGATCGGGACCCGGCGGCCAGCGGGCGGCCATCGCCGCCGCCAAACTCGGCCGGCGGGTGGCCATCGTCGACCGCCGCAACATGATCGGCGGGGTCTGCATCAATACCGGGACGATCCCGTCCAAGACCCTGCGCGAGGCCGTCCTGTACCTGACCGGCCTCAACCAGCGCGAGCTGTACGGCCAGAGCTACCGGGTCAAGGACGAGATCACGGTCGCCGACCTGGGCATGCGCACCCAGCACGTGATCGGCCGGGAGGTCGACGTCATCCGCAGCCAGCTGGCCCGCAACCGGGTCACCGTGATGCCCGGCACCGGGCGGTTCCTGGAGCCGAACGCGGTCGGCGTGAGCAGCGGCTCGGACCACGACCGCGAGCAGAAGATCACCGCGGACCGCATCGTGATCGCCACCGGCACCCGGCCCGCCCGCCCCGACACCGTCGAGTTCGATGACCGCGCGGTCATCGACTCCGACGGCATCATCAACATGGAGCGCATCCCCGAGACCATGGTCGTGGTCGGCGCCGGGGTGATCGGCATCGAGTACGCCTCGATGTTCGCCGCCCTCGGCACCAAGGTCACCGTGGTCGAGCGGCGCGAGCGGATGCTGGAGTTCTGCGACCTGGAGATCGTCGAGGCGCTCAAGTACCACCTGCGCGACCTGGCCGTCACCTTCCGCTTCCGCGAGACGGTCGCCTCCGTCGAACGGATGGCGCGCGGCGCGATCACCGTCCTGGAGAGCGGCAAGCGGATCCCCGCGGACACGGTCATGTACTCGGCCGGCCGGCAGGGCATGACCGACGGCCTCGGCCTGGCCGCCGCCGGCCTGGCCGCCGACCACCGCGGCCGCATCAAGGTCGACGAGCACTACCGCACCGAGGTCCCGCACATCTACGCGGTCGGCGACGTGATCGGCTTCCCGTCGCTGGCGGCCACCTCGATGGAGCAGGGCCGGCTGGCCGCCCACCACGCGTGCGGCGAGCCCGTGCACGAGCTGCACGAGCTGCAGCCCATCGGGATCTACACCATCCCCGAGATCAGCTTCGTGGGCCGGACCGAGGACGAGCTGACCGAGGCCAAGGTGCCCTTCGAGGTGGGCATCTCCCGCTACCGGGAGCTCGCGCGCGGCCAGATCATCGGCGACTCGTACGGGATGCTCAAGCTGCTGGTCTCACCCGAGGACCGGCGGCTGCTGGGGGTGCACGTCTTCGGCACCGGGGCCACCGAGCTCGTCCACATCGGGCAGACCGTGATGGGCTGCGGGGGAACGGTCGACTACCTGGTCAACGCCGTCTTCAACTACCCCACCCTGGCCGAGTCCTACAAGGTCGCGTCGCTGGACGCGATGAACAAGATGCGGCACATCGCCCGGCTGAGCGAGTGACTCAGGAGGGCCAGAGGAGGTTCTCCAGCTCGGCGTCGATGTCGATGTACTCCGTCTCCCGTCCGGCCGGCACCACCTCGTAGGTGCGGTGCAGGAAATCGGCCAGGGGGGACAGGGGGGCTTCGAAGAGGGCGTTCCCGAAGGGGGACGACAACGCGATGTGCAGAGTGTCGTCATCGGGCCCCGCGGGCCACACCTCCACGTCGCCATCCCCGACCTTGCGCACGATTCCCACTGTGAGCAGCTCCCGAGCGAAGATCCACTCCACCGGATCGTCCTCACCGACGTAGAAGGCCATACGGATGGCATACGGATCGTCGGCCGCGTACTCCAGACCGGCGAGCAGGGGGACGGTCGTGCGGTCAGGGACGACGAGACGAAGGCCCAGCTCTGCTGAGACGGTGGTGCTGCTGTTCATGGCCACTTTCCTTCAGACGTCGGTCCCGCTGGCGCGCGGGGCGTTCCGATGGGCTCACTCCCACCCACGGACATCCCCGCGATCTATGACGCCTAACTGCGGCGACACGAGGGAACATTCCAGCTCAGGCGCGGGATGTGACCTATCTCACAATCGGAAAAAGTACTCCTGACCTGGGCAAAAACGGATCAAACGACTGTGGGGTAGGGGTTGACGGGCGGACAGGGGGACGCATCATGTGTGACGATCGGGAGGGCCTCGATGGTTGCCCGCTCGGCGTGGACGGCCCGAACCGGCCAGCGGGGTGTCCTAGAGTAAAGCCGTGGCGAAAAACCCTGAAAAAGAGGTTCCGGCCCCACCCGCTGCCGCCGGGCCGGCCGAGGAGCCCAGGATGTACGCGAGATACCGCGAGTACGTCCGCCGCAACGCCCTGCTGAACACGACCTGGCGGATCGGCGTCTTCACCGTCGGCGTGACCGTCCTGATCGGCGGCCTGGTCATGATGGTCGCCCCCGGCCCGGGCATCCTGGGCATCATCGTCGGCCTGGCCATCCTCGCGACCGAGTTCGCCTGGGCCCAGCGCGCCCTGCACCGCGCCAAGGCGGCCGCCGAGAAGGCCAAGGAGAAGGCCCTCGACCCCCGCACCAAGCGCCGCAACACCATCCTGGCCGTCATAGGCGGCCTCCTCGCCGGCGCCGCGGTCCTGGCCTACCTCGTCGTCTACGACTTCACGCTCCCCTGGGACATCCAGGACTACACCCCCTGGAAGTGACCCGGGCAGCGCCCTCGATGCGCGAACACCCCTGGGAATGCGCTAGAGTCTTCGACGTCGGGAACGCCGCAAGGCGCCACCGCCAGGGCGATTAGCTCAGTGGGAGAGCGCTTCGTTCACACCGAAGAGGTCACTGGTTCGAACCCAGTATCGCCCACATAACCCCAGGTCAGAGGTCTGCTCTCGTGGAGAGCAGACCTCTTGCACCTATTCGGACCTGTCGAAGAGGTCATAGGTTCCACCAGCTCCCTTGCCGATGGCTCCAAGGCGTACCCGTCCGGTCCTGGTGTGAGGTGATCGCACGGGCGAGCTTGCCGCCGCCGTCTCTCTCGTCCCCCTACCGCTGGGGTTGCGCGTGGAGGAGGTCCGTGGTGGGAGGAATCTGGGAGATCGTCTTCCTCCCACTTCGAATGCGGTCACCCGAAGGTGGTGCCTGGCATCACTCTCGGTGACCGAATGTTGGCGGGCAGCTTAGGCCGGTTGTCGCCGGCAGGCAATAAAACGGTTCAGGGTTGGGCAGGTCGTCCGTCATGATGGTCGCGTGAGCGCTGGTGATGTCGTGTCCTCCGAGGGTGCGATCGGAGACCACCCGGCACAGCGAGAGCCCACTGGTTCTGCTGGTGCCGTTGTTCTAGAGCAACGTGACGGTCGAATCCTCGTGAGGTCAGCGATAGGCGACCAGGGGCGTGCGGATTCGCGGACGCCCCTGGCCTTCCTGGGCACGATCAGCCTGGCGGATGTCAGCGAGCCCACCCGGGTACAGCTGGTTGAAAGAGATGGCCCCCGGGTTCTTCTCCGGCAGGTGGATCCGGGGGAGCCGGAGGCAGAGCGCGTACCGCTGTATGACGGCGACGAGCTGATCGTGATGCAGGCCCTGTCACATATCGGCTTCAATACCAGCCCCACTCCCAACACGCCAGAGAGCTTCCTGTTCAGCTGCCGGATCGTTCCGGTGAAGTCAGAGCCAGGTCGAGTGCTGGCACGGACCCTGCGCCACGGGGAGCCAGACACTGGTCAAAGGGTCCACGTCCGGCCAGGTGACCAGCTAAAGCTGGTGGACGTCACCGTACATATCGATCACATCGACAGCCAGGAAAGCGCGACCGCATCCGGGCACGTCCCACTGACTCCTGTGCTGTGGACCTGGTTGAGTATCGGCCAAGGGCACGATCCGACCAGGACCCGATACCTGCTGGCCGCTGCGCGCCGCCTCGACACCGCGAACCGGCTGCTGATGGTGATGGAGGATCGGCGCAACCAACTCAACCAAGACGAGCTGGGCGGCCCTCAGATCAGGCGTTGCTTCTTCGACCTAGTCGGAGCAGTAGAAATGGCCGTCGTCGCGCTGGGGAGAGCGGTCGACATGGTGCGTCAGGCTCCGGATCTGGTCGGATGCACAGTGCCCGTCCCAGCTCAGGTGGTGTCCAGCTGGCCCGCCCTCCACCAGATCCGCAACGCCTACGAGCACATCGAGGACCGGGCCCTAGGACAGGTCCACCAGCAGCCGCACCCGGATGCTCTAACGATCTTCGATCAGCGACAACTGCTGACCCACGATGTTCTCGTGTACGGCCAGCACCGGCTGGACGTAGCCGAGGAGATCCCCAATCTCCTTGCCGAAGTGCGCCAGTTTCTGAAGGACGCAGTAGCCAACGGGTAGTCCAACCCTGTGCATGCCGACAGGGGACGTCCGTGCAGGTGAGAGGCGTAGGGGGCGGTGGGCTTCGACGCCGGGCTTGATCGGTCGTGGGGCAGGCCCCGGGTTGTTGGTTCAGGGGCTGGCGGGAGGTCCCGTTCGGGGTTGCGGCGAGCGACTAAAAGATGTTCTTGTAACCACAACTCGGACACCTGAGATAGGGGTGCTCGTTGTCACCGTCTTCCCAGGCCGCAGTGAACTCGCCGCCACCCTGCATCGGTGTATCACAACCGACGCAACGCCGTTCGGAACGGCTACCGTGACGCGAAAGCCCTCGTTCGACCAACCTGCCGTCCTTCATGACGAACTCCACGTCACAAGAGAGACAGCCGAAACCACTAAGGTTCCCGCCGCAGTACGGACAATCGTCGAGTAAATTGCCACTACCGGAAACGGCCAACAACTTGTCTAAGGGCTGTCACGTAATCGCGAGTCGCCTCTGATCGATGATCCTGTGTGGGTCAGGTGATCACAGCTGCTCAGCAAGAGTGGATCGGCCCGTTCACCGGGCTGTCGCCACGACAGTTCCGCGAGCTCGTGCGTGTGGTGGCCGAGCGGGGCGGTACGCAGATCGCCGACCGGCGGCCCGGCCGCCAGTGGGCGTTGCCGCTGTCCGACCGGGTGCTGCTGGTGGCGGTGTACTGGCGCACCAACCTGACCTTGCGGCAGGTCGGGCCTTTGTTCGGCATCTCCCATGCCGCCGCCCACCGCGTCGTGGACACCCTCTCGGCGCTGCTGGCCCTGGCTCCTGTCCGGCGCCGCGGCCCAGAAGATGTGTGCATCGTCGACGGCACCCTGGTGCCCTTGCACGACCGGAGCCTGGCAGCTGGCACAGAGCCCGTCCCGGCTCCGCAGGCACCCTCGTGAGGCTCCTTCGGCGCCAGCGCTGCACCCCTCAGGCGCCAGCCCACGTCATCTCCGGCTACAGTTTCGGCGATCGCCTGCCCAGCAAGGACGTCGGCCTGGACTTCAACGCCTTCATCCGTACGGGTGTATGCGCAATCAATCATGCCCGTTTGTGAGGGAGGCCAGTAGGTCCATCGTGCGTTGCCGGGATCGGCGGCGGTTCTGGCCAACCGGGACGACGAACGCCTGGATGTCTGTGGCGCCCGCGTCGAGGAGGCGTTGGAGTTGGCGGGTCACGCTTTCCTCATTGCCGAGGACGGCCGCGTCGGCAGGGCTCTTGGCGCCGCCGATCTCCATGATGCGGCGGTAGTTCGGCAGTCTCTGGTAGCCGGCCGACGTCGCGGCGGTCGCGGCGCGGGCCTCGTCGAGGTCGTCGTGCACCGCCACCGGCAGACCGGCGACGATCCGTGGCTCCGGCCGCCCCGCGGTGGATGCCGCGTCCTGGATCCGGGGCAGGACGTGGGTCTCGATGGCCCGCGCCGTCGCCATGAAAAGGACCGCCCCGTCGGCCAGTTCGCCGGCGATCCGCAGCAGCCGGGGGCCGAGCGCGGCTAGGTGTGCTGTCCGGACAGGCTTCTGGCCTGGTATTGGGGATCATGGTCGTGTGGTGGGGCGTGGTGAGTTAACGGACAAGGCATGGGCGCGCATCGAGCCGTTGCTGCCTGCGGTGGCTGGGAACGGGCGTCGCTGGCGCGATCACCGGCAGGTGATCAACGCGATCCTGTGGAAGTTGCGCACCGGTGCGCCCTGGCGGGATCTGCCTGAGCGTTATGGGCCGTGGAAGACCGCCCACGAGCGGCTGCGCCGCTGGGCCGCTGACGGGACCTGGGACCGCATCCTGCAGGAGGTGGTGGTCAAGGACGACTCCGTCGGCGCGATCGAGTGGACGATCAGTATCGACTCCACCCACATCCGGGCTCACCAGCACGCTGCCGGTGCCCGGAAAAGGGGGCTGCACCAGCGAGTGGATCGAACGCCTCGCCGTGGACGGGGAAGCCCTCGGCCGATCCCGGGGCGGGCTGACCAGCAAGATCCACCTGGCCGTCGATCGGCGGGGCCTGCCGATGTCGATCCTGCTCACCCCGGGGCAGGCCGGCGACAACCCCCGGCTGCTGCCCCTGCTGGACGCGATCGCCGTGCGGCGAGACGGACCCGGCCGGCCACGCAAGCGACCGGACCGGGTCATCGCCGACAAGGCCTACTCCCACCCCTCGACCCGCGTTGCGCTGCGACGGCGCGGGATCGCGTTCACCAGTCCCGAACGCGACGACCAGATCGCACGCCGCCGCGCCAAAGGATCCCGCGGCGGCCGGCCGCCCGCGTTCGACCAGGACATCTACGCGGGCCGCAATGTCGTCGAACGCTGCTTCAACCGGCTCAAGCAGTTCCGCGGCCTGGCCACCCGCTACGCCAAGCGGGCGGCCTACTTCCACGCCGAGATCACCATCGCCGCCACGATCCTTTGGCTCCGCACAGACTTACAGGACACGCCCTAGGAGCACGGGGACGGGGTGCTGCGCCGGTACGCGTGCGCCGCGGGCGGTCCATTCCGATCCCTCGAAGTCGACCGTCTCGCCGCGCAGTAGCTCGCTCAGGATGCGGAGGTACTCCTCGGTGTTGCTGCCAGGGCGGTCATAGGACAAGCCGTACAGTCCGGTGACGAGCGGTTCGTACGATGGCCCGATGCCCAGGGCGAAGCCGGGGCGGCCCATTGTCTCGGCGACCGCGGCCGCGCGGTTGGCCTGGAGGAGGGGGTGGCAGGGGTAGGTCTGCAGGACCGCGGTCCCCAGTTCGATCGTGGAGGTCTCCCGTCCCGCGATGGCGATCGCGGCGAGCGGGTCGCCGAGGACCGTGCTGTCGTACCAGACGGAACTGAAGCCGTCCTTTTCTGCGGCTTTGGCCTGCTCGACGAGCTTCTCGGTGGTCGTCGGGCGGCCTGTCAGGCCGATCCTCACGGGGGCCCTTTCGACGTGGTGCGTAGGTCATCCGAACGTGTTGCCGGGCAGGCCGTGGACGCCCAGGCCGTGGAGGGCGGTGATCCGGCCGTCGTCTTCGGCGTCGCCGCCCCGGGAGGTCACGACGAGGACGTCGAGTTCCGGGCTGGCGAAGGTCACGCTGGTCGGGCTGGAGGCCGGCACGGGGACGCGCCGGTCGAGCGTGCCGTCCGGCGCGTACCTGCGGATCTCGCCGCCGTGGTAGGCGGCCACCCAGAGGTGGCCTTCTTCATCGACGGTCGCGCCGTCGGGAATGGCCTGGTCATCGGTGAACTCGGTGACGATGCGCCGGTTGGCGGCCGCGCCGGTGACGGGGTCGTAGTTCCAGGCGTAGATACGGCGGAGTCCACTGTCGTTGCAGTAGAACGTGGTCCCGTCCGGGTCGAAGCACGGGCCGTTGGTGACACCGATGGCGTCGCCGATGACATGGACGCTCAAGTCCGGATCGATGCGGCAGAGGTGGCCGGACGGGCTGGGGAGGTCGCCTTGTCCAGAGGTCAGGGCCTTGGTGAGCGCGCCGTCGGCCATTCCGGTGATGAACCGCCCCTCGCGATCGACGGTGCAGTCGTTGAATCCGTATCCCGGGCCGCGGCCGGCATCGAAGATCAGCTCCGTGTCGCGCGACTCGAGGTCGAACAGGTACACCCCGCCCCCTGAGGTGACGATGGTGCCGCCTTGCTTGCGCAGTGCGAGCGAGGAGAGCGTCTTCCCGGGAAAGGTCCAGCTTTGCAGATCGCCGCCGTCCAGGGCGCAGCGATACACCGTGGCATGGAACACGTCGATCCAGTAGAGCCGCTGCTGGTCGACGTCCCAGAGCGGGCCCTCGCCCATCGTCATCTTCGGCTCGGCAATGACTTGCGCGTCCACCATGGAAACTCCGATCTCGGTGCGGTCCGTCGCCGTGTCAGGCGTTGACGAACTCTTGTCCGACCAGCGTGGTGCGGTGCATCAAGCGGCGTGAGGTCGGTTCGAACGGCAGCGCGCGGTGCAGCATCCCGGTGTTGTCCCAGTGCACCAGGTCGCCCCGGCGCCATTGGTGCCGCAGGGAGAACTGCGGCTGGGTCGCCCAGGTGAGCAGGCGGTCGAGCAGCTCCCGGCTACGGTCGCGAGGCCTTTCGACGATCGTGTCGGCGGTCGCCCCGATCAGAAGGGACTTGCGTCCGTTCCGTCGCGTCCACACCAGCGGGTGCACCCTCGTGGGCACCTTCTCCCACTCGGCTCGTTGCATGTCGGTGGCGTCTGGGTAGGCGATGCGCTGGGCGGCGGCGAAGCTGTGGACGACCCGCAGGCCGGCGATCTCGGCCTTCTCCTGGTCGGAGAACGCGTCGTAGGCGGCGTAGGTGTTGGCGAACTCGGTGTCGCCACCGGCGGGGTCGACGTCGCGGGCGGTGAGCAACGTCCCCTTTTGCGGCAGTTCATCGGTGGCGCCGTCGATGTGCCACAGGAAGTTCCCCCGGCGGTAGCCGGCCAGGATGCTCTTGTCGGGGTCGAGGGTGATCTTGGCGATCTCGGGGTGTTCGCCGGGGTCGTTGACTTCGGTACGACCACCTCGCCCAGCAGGCGGCTGAAGGCGACGAGATCGCCGTCATCGATGTCGATCTCCCGGAACACGATGACGCCGTGCTGATCCAGTGCCGCCCGGCAGTCGTCGGCCGCTTTCCTGTTCGCGAGTTCTGGGCCGGTGAGTCCGCTGATCTCCGCGCCGATATGCGGCGTCAACGGGGTGACCTTGATGGACATGGCTTCCTCCCACTCGACGGGGTACAGTCGCCGATATTATACGTTCGTAAAACACGAGTGCGAGTTGCGTCCGCCTCCTACTTGCGCCGCACAGCCGGAGTGTCGTCGTGGGTCGGCCACCGCGGCGGGTCGCATCCGTGGAAGGGAAGGACGTCATGGCAGGTCGTCTCGAGGGCAAGGTCGCGATCGTCACGGGTGCCGGTTCGGGCATCGGATGCGCGAGTGCCGAACTGTTCGCCGCGGAAGGGGCGGAGGTGGTCTGCGCCGACATCAGCGGCGATGAGGAGAAGACCGCGGCCGCGATCGGCGCGGCCGCGGTCGCCCTGCACGTCGACGTCTCCGTCGAAGCCGAGGTGGAGGGGATGGTCGCCATGGCGCAGGACCGTTTCGGCGGGCTCGACATCCTTCTCAACAACGCCGGCATCGGCGGTCCGAAACGGCTCGTCACCGAGCAGACCGAGGAAGCGTTCGACCTGGTCCTGGGTGTGAACCTCAAAGGTGTGTTCTTCGGGATGAAGCACGGCATCCCGGTGATGCTCCGCACCGGCGGCGGCTCGGTGATCAACACCGCGTCGGCCGCCGGGCTGGTCGGATGGCGCAAGAACGCGCTGTACGGCGCGTCCAAGGGCGGTGTCATCCAGATGACCAAGGCGGTGGCGCTCGACTACGCCGACCAGGGGGTTCGGGTCAACGCCGTCTGCCCCGGCATGACCTGGACCGGATTGGTCCCGGACGCCGAACAGCACCCGGAACCGCCCGCCGACGCGGTCATGCCCCATCAGCCGATGAAGCGATGGGGACTGTCCAGCGAACTGGCGGCGGCCGCGCTCTTCCTCGCCAGCGATGAGTCGTCATTCGTCACTGGAGTGGCCCTTCCGGTGGACGGGGGCTACGTCTGTGGCTGACGTGCGCCCCTTCCGATTCGCCGTCCAGACGACCACGGCGAAGTCCGCGGGGGAGTGGCGTGACCTCGCCCGCCGGGTGGAGGATCGCGGCTACTCGACCCTCTTCCTCGCCGACCACTACATCGGCCCCGGGCCTGTCAGCGCCCGGACCCTGCTGCGCCCGCAACACCTGGCGCCCATCGCCGCGATGGCCGCCGCCGCAGCGTGGACGTCGACACTCCGCATCGGCTGCCGCGTCTTCTGCATCGACTACCACGTACCTGCCGCGCTGGCGAAAGAAGCCGCGACGATCGACCTGTTGTCCGACGGCCGCCTGGAGTTCGGTATCGGCGCCGGCACCAATCAGGGCGAGTACGAGGCCATGGGCGTCCCGTTCCACGAGGCCCCTCGGCGTGTCTCGAAACTCGAGGAAGTCGTCTCAATGGTGAAGGCGCACTGGTCGGGCGAGCCGATGGACATCGACGGCGAGCACGTCAAGGTCACCGGCTACGCCGGGCTGCCGCTCCCCGTTCAACGCCCCCGTCCGCGCATCCTCATCGGCGGCTCCAAGAAGCGGGTCCTCTCCCTCGCCGCGCGTGAGGCCGACATCGTCAGCATGGCGAACGTCGGGTGGACCCCTCGGAACGACGCTGGGCTGACGCCGATGGAAGAGGCGCAGCGTCGCTACGCCTTGGTCCGCGACGCCGCCGGTGCGCGGTTCGCTGACCTGGAGCTGGAGAGCTCGCCCTACCTGCTCGCCGTCACCGACGACGTCGACGGCACCGTTGACCGCTGGTCCGCCGCGCTCCGCGACGCCCTCCCCGAGGCGCGGCCGGAACTGCTGAAGAACCATCCGAACGTGCTGGCCGGGTCACTCCAGCAGATCACCGACCGGCTGCGGGAGCGCCGCGAGACCACGGGGGTGAACTACATCACCGTTCCACGCAAGCAACTCGACGAATTCGCTCCCGTCGTCGCCAAACTGACCGGCCAATAGCAAAGGGGCAATGACCGCCATGTCCGTGGAAGAGGAACTCAAGGAGCTTCGCCGCGAGCTCCGGTACGTCACCGACCGCCTCGCGATTCTCGACTGCGTCATGAACCAGTCGCGCGGCCACGACCGTCACGACATCGAACTGATGGCGAGCGTCTATCACCCGGACGCAATCGATGAGCACGGCCCGTCCGTCACGGTCGGCCCCGAATACGGGGAGCAGTCCAATCAGGCCCACGCGTCGGTCTTCGTCGACCACCTGCACAACGTCACGACGCACACCTGCGAGATCGACGGCGACGAAGCGCACTGCGAGAGCTACGTCATCGGTGCCATGCGCGCCCGCGACGGCAAGAGCGTTTTCCTCTTCGGCGGGCGCTACCTCGACCGCGTCGAGCGGCGCGACGGCGTATGGAAGATCGCGCTACGCCGATGCACCCTCGAATGGACGATGCAGGGCGACACGTCGCTCCTTACCTCAGGTGCCTTCACCGGCTTTATCAAGGGCACCTGGGACAGGACCGATCCCTCGTACGCACGGCCCCTCACCCTGGACAAAACCCCTGTTGAAAGATGGTGAGACGATCAGCCCGGGCGGCCCCAGCGGGCGGGCACCGGTGCGGGGTGCGCTCCATTGACCGGGCAGCGCCTACCATGTCACGACGGAAAGGGACCACGCCGGGCGCCCGGCCGTTTCCCGTCGTGAGAGGCAGCAGATGGCAACAACCCGCCGGGTCGGCACGGAGAAGTCCAAGACCCGTGCCCTGATCCTCGACTCCACCGAGCAGCTCCTGATCGAGGAGGGGTACGCGGCCATCTCCTACCGCACCCTGGGCGCCAAGGCAGGGGTGACCGGCCCGCTCGTCCAGTACTACTTCCCCACCTTCGACGACCTGTTCGCGGCCCTGGTCCGGGACCGCTCGGAGCGGACCCTGCGGCAACTGACGCAAGGGCTGAAGACCGATCGTCCCCTGCGCGCCATCTGGAACTACGCGAACAACAAGAACGCGGCCGCCCTGACCGCCGAACTCACGGCCGTCGCCAACCACCGAAAGAAGATCCGGGCCGAGATAGCGCAGGCCGGGGAACAGGCACGAGAACTCGCACTGGACGCCGTGTCCCGACTGGCCAAGACCTACACGTTCGCGGGAGCGCCGGTCTCCGCGGACGTGCTGGTCTTCCTCGTCACGAGCATTCCCCGGATGGTCGTCCTTGAGCGCTCCATGGGAATGGAGACCTCCCTGGCGGAGACGATCGAATTCTTCGAGCGCTTCCTAGACCAAGTCGAACCCCCCGACGGCGATGAACCACGCCCTGGACCCGCGGTTCACGGGTCGGAGCAAGATACAGCCGACACGTAACCGGAGCCATCCTTATCGACTTCGAGTTACCGGCCCCCGACCGCATACCCGGCCGTCGACGCCTTACGCAAGGAGGCGAAGTGGCACACGAAAGCATGCTCGATCCCTGGGGGGCGGACTGGCTGAAGACCAACGCCCGGCGCGTTCCACTCAAGGACATTTTAGAACTCGCCCGCCCCACGGAGTCGCCGTTCCCGGTCACCAGGGAACTCGCGCACGTCGACGACGAAGTCGCCGCCGGGATCCCCATACGTATCTACCGTGGAGAGGGTAGGCCTATGGCGCGAGATCGCCGACACCTCGAGAGCGGTCATCGTATCGGTCGAGTACCGCCTTGCACCCGAACATCCTTTCCCTGCGGGGACTGGACGACTGCGAGGCTGTGACCCGTTGGGCGATCGCCAACACCCTCCAGGTTCGGGGTGCCACCGTCGAACGTCGTCGTCGGAGAGAGCGCTGGCGGAAACTTCGCGGCGGCGGTCACCCTCCGGCTTCGAGACGAGGTGTCGCTGGCCGGCCAGGTGCTCATTTATCCCTCGTTGGGCCACGGGTTTAAGGATTTCCCCTCGAGTGAGTTCTTCGAACTAACGATGGCCGAGGGTGAGGGGCCCTGTGTTTTTCGGACAGTTCTTGATATCGCTGCGGACGCCAGTTCCGGCGTGAAAGTGAGGGACGGTGGCCGCTTGTGACGTCGTGGAAATTTGGTGCCAATGGCGCCCGACGGACAGTCTGACGCTGGGAGCCGTATCGCTTGAGGGCCGTTTGCCCGGTGACGCGGGAAACCAAAGGCCCAGGTCGCCTGCGGGCCGCCGCCGGCGCCATCGCCCTCCATGTGCTCGCGCTCGGCCTGTCCGGCGAGGCCTGAGGCGACCTTGGGTCGGCGTTCCTCGGCGGGGGGCCCTGCTCAGTGCTCTGGACAACGCCGCCCTGGAGGGCCCGGCCCCCGCTCTGCAGGGCAGTGGCGTCACCCATCTGCGCTAGCGCGCTGCCGCTGATGTCTCGGAGCTCATCACCGGTAAACGGAACCAGGACAGGCGTGATCAAAAGTGTTAGCAGTGGCCGTTTCTGGTCAGTTCTCCGGTCACCGCTTTGGTTGTCGCGCGGTACGGGGGGCGACCGTACGGGCGACAATGTCGATATGAATTCTCGTCTCTGCATTCTTTCGGGCGCCGGGATCTTGATCGCCTCCCTGCTCGGGCTGGCGGTGTACTGGGGGCAGGTCGGATTCCGGATGGGCGACACCCTGGGATGGGTCGGTGCGGCGCTGGGGATCGCCGGGTTGATTCTGGCGATCTACGGAATCGTCGCCGGTGACAAGAGAGGTTCGTCGGAGGATCCGGCAAGGGTAGAGATGAATGCCGAGGCGTCCGGTGAAGGCCGGGTGTACCAGGCCGGTCGCGACCAGACGATCAATGAGAAGTGAGCACCGCGCCGCGATCGTCGGAGCCTGACGCGGAACGTCCATCGGTACGGATGGAAGGTCAGGCGTCCGACCAGGCGCGCGTCTATCAGGCGGGCCGCGACATGCGCTTGTTCACCCTCGCCGTACCTCCCGGTGTCCGTACCCCGCTGCTCGTGGTTCTGGTGCTGGCGCTGTTGGCCGGCGGCGGATGGGTGCTGGTGAAGTGGGTGCGGCCGATGTTCGCGCCGGCGTACAAGACCCAGTTCCTCATCGACACGAGCTTGGCCTCGGGCGGTCCGGCCGAGGTCGCCGAGTCCCTTCGCAAGGCGGTCGGCAACGCGGCCGACGATGACGCGCTGGCATTGCGCGGCTTCGGCGGAGAGTGCGGTGCCGAGGGCAACACCAGGCAACTGGTGGGGTTCGGTACCGGCAACCGCGAGCAGATCTCCCGGACCGTCGGCCAGGTGCGCGGGGAAGGGCGGCCGACGATGGTACGCGGGATCGGCGAGGCGGTGAACGACTTCTCCAAGCGGCTGGCGTGGGGCGCCGACCAGCGGGCCACGCGGATCAACCGCATCATCGTGATCACACGGCACGGTACCGACGCGTGCGAGGAGGATCCCGCGACCGTCCAGCGGGAGATCGCCCGCCGGATCGAGTCGGCCGGTCTGAAGGTGGACTTCAAGGTGATCGGATACCAGGTGCCCGCGGCCGAGCGGGAGCGGCTCAGGCAGATCTCCGCGGGGATCCGCGGTGACGCCCCGGTGTTCGCCGCCGATCCGGCCCGGCTGGCCGCCGCCCTGGAATGGTTCACCAACACCCAGCCGGTCCTGCAGGAGGCGAAGAAGGTCACCGACGTGCTGAACCCGGCAGTGGGCCAGGTGGAGGCAGCCCGGACCGCCATCGAGGACGGCCGGCTGGACGCCGCCGGGGACCGGCTTGAACGGGCTGGCTCGGTGGACGTCGGGGCGACGCTGGGGGCCCTCAAGGACCGGGCCCGCACGCCCCAGGCACGCGACGTCCACGCCAAGGCGAGACGACTTTCCTCCCAGCAACGTCGGGTGGTCGAAAGCGGGCGGGCCTTGCTGGAGGCCAGCCGGGACGGCGGGTCCCGGGACGGCGAGTTCGCCGCCTACCGCACCGCGGTCGTGACCTACAACCAACAGGCAGACGAGCTGAAGAAGGCACTGGACACTTTGCGGGCCACGGCGCCGGGAGGCCGGTCATGACAGCTTGGCGTCGACGGAGGCTGCTGTGGGTGCTGGCCGTGGCCGCGCTCCTGTCGGTCGCGATGGGCGTGGCCGTCTATGTCGTCAGGTCGATCCCGGCACATCGGACGACCTTCCTGATCGACGCGTCGGTCACGGACCAGGCCGATTTCCAGGCGGTGCGTCGTTCGGTCGCCTCGGCCGCACAGAACGCAAGCGATCGCGACGCGCTGGCGCTGCGCCGGTTCGGCGGCGAGTGCGGCAATGGGGACAACACCCGCTCTCTGGTGGACAGCGGGACGGGGAACCGCGAGAAGATCGGCGCGGCGGCCCGAGCGCTGACCACACGGGGAAGGGCGACGCTGGGCAGCGGGCTCCTGGCGGCGATCGACGACTTCTCCGGCAGGCTCCCGTTCCGGGGCAGCGAGGGCAACCGCATCATCGTGGTGACCGGGCACGGAACCGATGCCTGCACTGGCGACCCGGCGGCACTGGGCCGCAGCGTCAAGAGCCGCGCCAGGGCCGCCGGCGTGGACATCGACCTGCGGTTCGTCGGTTACAAGGTCCCCGCCGCGGGCCAGACCGTGCTCGGCCGGATCGCCGCGACGGCCGGGTACCGCCCACCGGACTTCGCCCGGGACGGCGCCGAACTGGCCGCGACGCTGACCAAGTACACCGTCCCGAGCTCCACCGACCCCAGGCGGATCGCCCTCCCGGCCCAGACCGTCACCACGCGGCCGTGCACGCTGCGCCACGAGGGGCGCGGCTGGAACAAGACATCGCGGCCGTCGAGCGTCCGACTGCCTGAGGGCGTGAAGTTGCCGTCCGAGGCCGCGGTGTACGAGGTTCCGCATCACCCGTCCGGCACGGGCGTCTCCCGCTTCATCGCAGAGTCCGGAAACGCGGTGTGCACCAGCGGACCGCCCGCCGACCGGAGCGAGGAGCACCACATCGGCGCAAGAGTCATGAAGAGATACCCGGAGGGGCCAGATTTCACCGACCCCGACCAGATGAGCCAGGTAGCCCTCACCGTCGAAGACCCACACGCCTCCTGTTACCTCTTCCCGAGCAAGGCCGCCCGGGAGACCGCCCATGTCGCTGCGCAGTGCGGAACGGTCGCCGCCGCCATCTGGCCGTCCAACCCGGAGCACATCACGACGGGGGATCCGCGGTTCAAAGCCGCCCTGTCGCGTGAACCCGGCCTCGGAAACCACATGCGCGTCTCCGGGACGATAGAGGTCGTCCTCGCGGTGAACCGGCCTGGCCCCCACAACCCGGCGATCCTGTGCATCCAGCCGAAGAACAGGGCCTCCCTGTGCACCGCAGTCCTGACTTTCCACTTCATGGAGGCGATGAAGGACTCTCTGCCGAAGGATGTGCTGGAACGCGGCGCCCAGCGGATCGAACACGTCGTCTTGAAGTCCTGAGAGGTGTGGGCACCGGGAATTCTGTCACTTCATGCCACCTGCGCTTACTCGTGGATGAGCCCGCCGAGTCGCTCACGGTGCAGGACGTGAACGTTGCCGGGTGGACCGGTGTCGAGCTCCGCCCCGCGGGAGAGTCGGTCAAGGCTCCGGTGCTCGCGCGTGTAAGGCGGCATGTGCCCGTGACGGAGGAAATCCGCGACGGTGGCTGAAGAATCCGCGAGGCCGTAGCGTGTGGGCGCGGTCGGTGGCGCTGATGCCGGTCGTCACGACCGTCCTTGCGTCGACCGTCCTTGCGTCGACCGTGACCGTGTAGGCGGTGCTGCGGGCGTCCTGGTTGCGGGCCACCATCGGCTTGTTGGGCCTGTTCGCACGTTTCTAGAACTCGACTGCTGGTGACTGTGCGTGAGGGTGTTGGTGAGGAGTGGGACTGTGAATTCTGGGAGGCCAGAGGAGACTTGATCTTCTCTGAAGTGCTCTGTGCTGGAGCGAAGAAGTTGCTCTGAGCTGGGAGCACGTCGGTTCGTGCTGGGTGCTGGGAGTATCGAACGGTGTTCACACCGAAGAGGTCACTGGTTCGAACCCAGTATCGCCCACATAACCCCAGGTCAGAGGTCTGCTCTCGTGGAGAGCAGACCTCTTGCATCTATTCGGACCTGTCGAAGAGGTCATAGGTTCCACCAGCTCCCTTGCCGATGGCTCCAAGGCGTACCCGTCCGGTCCTGGTGTGAGGTGATCGCACGGGCGAGCTTGCCGCCGCCGTCTCTCTCGTCCCCCTACCGCTGGGGTTGCGCGTGGAGGAGGTCCGTGGTGGGAGGAATCTGGGAGATCGTCTTCCTCCCACTTGGAATGCGGTCACCCGAAGGTGGTGCCTGGCATCACTCTCGGTGACCGAATGTTGGCGGGCAGCTTAGGCCGGTTGTCGCCGAGCAGGTGTTCCCAGGACGGTCCGGTTCGGACGAGCGCCGCACGGTTGTCGGTATCGAGGCCTGGATGAGTTCCCGACATACACCGGATGGCGAGCGGCCGGGGGACTGCTCGCCGCAGTCCTGCTGTCGGCCATGTCCGTGATGTCTGAGCGGCCTTCCTGTGTGACCCCCGCGCTCCGATCCCGGCTGTGGGAGAGCCAGTACGCCACCCAGCAGGTTATCGTCTCGGCCCTGGCGGACGAAGACCCCTTCGAGGTGCAGGTCGCCGCCGGCGCCTGCCTGGCCGCCGCCACCGCCGCAGTCACCCGCTCAGCGGACGGCGGAGGCCGGGAAGACCTGCGGAGCCTGATGGCCGAGGCCCTAGAGGTGATCATCAAATGATCGAGACAAATGCCCTGACCAGGCGCTACGGTCGCACGACTGCGGTGGACGTGTACGACAACCGGCGAGTCTTCACCGTCTGGGCACTCGCCACCGGCCTGCTGGCCCTGATGTACGGCAGCTTCTACCCGCAGATCTCGGCCGATTCCATGGCATCGGTCCCCGAAGCGATGCGCGGCTTCGGCCTCGACGACGCCTCCTCCGCTGCCGGATACCTCCAAGGCGCCGTCTTCGGCCTACTGGTGCCACTCCTGGCCACCTTCTACGGCGCCGCCACCGGAGCCCGGATGATCTCCGCCGACGAGGAATCGGGCTACTTGGACCTCCTCCTGGCCCACCCCGTCGGCCGCACTCGGCTGCTACTGCACCGTTTCGCCGCCTTGAGCACCGGCGCGATCGCCATCGCCACCGTCGTCTGGGCCGCCATGCTCGCGATCCGCGACGCCGCCGAACTCGGCACCGTCACCATCGGCGGCTTCACGGCCCAGGCCGTCAACCTGGCGTTGCTGGCGATCCTCTTCGGCGCGCTGGCCACCGGCATCGGCGCCGCCACCGGCAAAAGCCGTCCCACCGTGTTCGGTATCACCGCCGGCCTCGGCGTCGCCACCTACGCCCTGCACGGCTTCGCCCCCCAGGTCGGCGCCGACTGGCTACGCCGGCTCACCCCATTCCACTACTACATCGGCGGCGAGCCTCTCCAGAACGGCCTACGCCCCACCGATGCCGCCGCGCTGGCCGCCGTCGCGGCCGTATTGATCGCCGTCGGCGCTTGGCGGCTGAACCACCGCGACCTAGCCCGCTGAACTTCGCCGGCTGAACCTGGGCCCGGCACGCCCGTGCCGGGCCCACGCCCCCTATCCACGATCGCTTGAGCGAAGCCGGCAACGCGCCGAGCCGTCAGTCCGCGCGGCATCCTGGCCGCTCAGACAGTGCCCGGACACAAGAGCACCCGCCTCGAGTTGTTAGGCTGGCATTCAGGTGTGCCGGGAAGCCTGGTCGGCGAAGTCCGTAATGCGTCGATTTCTCAAAGGGGCCCGGTGACTCGTCCCAGCCGCCATACCTCACCCGGCAACCGCCCGGTCGCCCGCAGCAAGGCCCTGTTCAGCCGCGGCTCCTGGCCCGAAGCCAAGCGCATCGGCCACATCCTGCGGCAGGAGACGGTCGGCGGCGTCCTGCTGGTGTCTGCCGCGGTCGCCGCTCTCATCTGGGCGAACTCGCCATGGTCGGACCTGTACGAGTCCATTCGCGACCACACCGTTGGCCCGGCGGAACTGCACCTGGACCTTTCCCTGGGCACCTGGGCAGCCGACGGGCTGTTGGCGATCTTCTTCTTCGTGGCGGGCCTGGAACTCAAACGCGAGTTCGTCGCCGGCGATCTGCGCGACGTGCGGCGGGCCCTGGTGCCGGTGCTGGCGGCGGTGGGCGGCGTGATCCTTCCCGCGCTGATCTACCTCACACTGACCTGGGGCAGACCGGGCGCATCGCAGGGCTGGGCGATCCCCACCGCCACCGACATCGCCTTCGCCCTGGCGGTCCTCGCGGTGATCGGGCGGTTCCTGCCCACCGCCCTGCGCACCTTCCTGCTGACACTGGCGGTGGTGGACGACCTCATCGCCATCGTGATCATCGCGCTCTTCTACACCGACCACCTGTCGCTCCCGGCTCTGCTGGGCGCTCTCATCCCGCTCGGTCTGTTCGCCCTCCTCGTGCAGCGCCGGGTGCGCAGCTGGTGGCTGTTGCTCCCCTTGGCCACCGCCACCTGGACCCTCGTGCACGCATCCGGGGTGCACGCCACCGTCGCGGGCGTGCTGCTCGCCTTCACCGTCCCCGTCGTCCGCAGTGACAAGGCCGGAGGCCCCGACGCCGGCCCCGGCTTGGCCGAACACTTCGAGCACCGCCTCCGCCCGCTGTCAGCCGCGGTCGCCGTACCCGTCTTCGCCCTCCTGGCGGCCGGAGTGCCACTCGGCGGCCTTCACGGCCTGACCTCCGCCCTCAGTGACCCGATCGCGATCGGAGTGCTCGCCGGCCTGGTGCTCGGGAAACCATTGGGCATCATGGCCGCGACCTGGTTCGTGGCGCGCTTCACCCACGCCGACCTCGACGAGGAACTCGCCTGGACCGACGTCCTGGGCCTGGGCCTGCTGGCCGGAATCGGCTTCACCGTCTCCCTCCTGATCGGCGAACTGGCCTTCGGCACCGACTCCGTCACCGACGACCACGTGAAGATCGCCGTACTGACCGCCTCCATCACCGCCACCGCCCTGGCCACGCTGGTGCTGCGCGTCCGCAACCGCGTCTACCGCCGCATCCACGAGGCCGAGACCCTCGACCTCGACCAAGATGGCATTCCCGATATCTACCAGGACCGCTGACCGCCACGCCGACACGGCCCTGCGGTCATCGTCACGGCGACCCAGGGGATCAGGGCCGCGTCGTTCTTCCTCGCCGGTTGGGGCAGGCGTTCGATTACGCGTGCGAGCGAAGCCGGTGAACCCGAGAGAGCAGTTCCGCGCGGAGCTCGTCGCGGGTCTGCTCTAGCCGCGGGCTGAGCGCTACGGCGCCTGTTTCCGGACGGCGGAGCCGTGTGACGCGGGCGGGCAGGGTGTTGATGTCGGCGGCGCATCGGTCCCGGGACCTGGTGAGGGGCTCGGCTGGAGAGACCCGGCGGCCGTTGCGCATCACAGGGACGAGCAGGGGGCGGCTGCCGCCTGGCGCGGGTTCGTCTCGCAGCGCGATGACGTCGCCTTCCGTCCCGCGGTACACCTGTTTGGCGCCGGGGGCGGTGGCCTTGCCGGTGGAGAGTTTCATGACAGGTCGGTCCGCGAAGGCCACCAGCTTGTAGGCACTGTCCAGAGAAGGCGCGTCGGCGGATACGCCCATCTTGGTGCCGACGCCGTAGACGTCGATCGGCGCCCCAGCGGCGGTGAGTTCGGCGATGCTGTACTCGTCCAGCCCGCCGCTGGCCACGATGCGGGTGCTGGACATGTCCGCCTCGTCCAGCAGGTGGCGGGCCTGAACGGACAGGGCGCCCAGATCTCCTGAGTCGAGTCGGATCCCGGTGAGGGAGCCGGGCCCGTCGGCTCGGAGAGCGGTGCGGATCGCGGTACGGACGCCGCCGAGGGTGTCGTAGGTGTCGACCAGCAGCGTCGTGCGGTCGGGGAAGTCGGCGGTGAACGCTTCGAAGGCCGCCTCCTCGTCGGGGAACGCCTCGACGAAGGAGTGGGCCATGGTGCCCACGGCCGGTATGCCGTGGCGGCGGGCGGCCTCGACATTGCTGGTGCCGGCGAAACCGGCGATGTAGGAGGCCCTGGCGACGGCCAGACCGGCGTCGATGCCCTGGGTCCGGCGGAAGGAGAAGTCGATGACCCGTGCCGCACCCGCTGCCCGCGCACACCGGGCGGCCTTGGTGGCGACGGCGGTTTGGAAGGTGAGGTGGTTGAGCAGAGCCGTCTCGACCAGTTGTGCTTCGGCGATCGGGGCGGTCACCTCCAGCAGGGGCTCTCCAGAGAACACCACCCGACCTTCCGGAACGGCCGAGACGTCGCCGGTGAACCGCAGCTTCTCCAGTGCCCGTAGCGTCGCCGGGTCAAAGCGCTGTTCCTCGCGGAGGTAATCTAGTTCTTTCTTGGCGAATCGGTAGCTCTCCATGAAGGTCAGGCAGTCCTCCAGCCCGCAGGCGACGAGATAGCCGCGATCGGGCGGCAGGTCACGGACGAACAGGCTGAACGTGGCCGGGCCGGTCATGCCGCGGCGCAGGTAGCTCGCCGCCATGGTGAGCTCGTACAGGTCGGTGAGCAGTCCACCGGTCATCGTGCTCGTTCCTTGCCATCGTGTTCTTGCCTGAGACGCCTTTGACGCATTGCGTGCCGGGGCGGCTTCCTCCAGCTTTCGCCAGCACTCCTCCACCGTCGTCCAGGAGGACGTATGGGACCAGGGGCTTTGGTCCCTGCCCCAGATCATCCCCCCTGTCTTCTACTCGTGATGGCCGGGACGTTCGCCTCTACCTGCCGCGCCGTGGCGGCCTGAACCTGGGATCAAGAGCGCCTTTGAGTGATGACACCGCGCAGGAGCCGGGCGGCGTGCGCCGAAGCCCTGCTATGTGTCGCCGCTCTGTGAGGAGAGGAGGGGCCATGTATCCGAGCGTGCTGGTCGGCTATGACGGGACGAAGGAGAGCGAGCACGCGCTGCGGTGGGCGGTGGAGGAGGCCCGGTTGCGGCGTAGCGAGCTGGTGGTGTGCCACTGCTGGCGCTGGCCTTATCCGATCAGCCACGTCGACAGCGATCTCGAAGAGATCGTGAAGCGGATGGGCCTGCATGTGCTGGAGCATGGGGTGAACCAGGCTCGGGATCTGGCGCCGTCGCTGCGCGTCCGGCAGCGGCTGGCGGACGGTCCGGCCTATGCGGCCTTGATGCACGAGTCGTACGAGGCGGAGCTGATCGTGATCGGCTCGCATGAACAGGGGTCACCCTTGATCGGGTCCACTGTCCTGCAACTGCCCGGGCGCGCTCGCCTGCCGGTGATGGTCGTGCGTCGGCCTGAGCCCGCGCACGGCCGGATCGTGGTGGGCGTCGACGGTTCCGCGGGGAGCGACGCGGCGCTGGCGTTCGCCTTCGAGGAGGCGGCACTGAGGGGGTGGCGGCTGGAGGCGGTCTACGGTTGCTGGGAGCCGGGTGCGGTCGCCGGGTCCGACCTCGCGTTGTTCGCCGATGAAGAGGAGCTGACGCGGTCGTGCGGTGCGACGCTGCAACGCGCCGTCGCAGCGTGGCAGCACAAGTACTCGCGGGTCGAGGTCGATACCTCCTTGGTCTTGGAGGGTCCGCGGACGGCCCTGCTGCATGCCGCCGAGAGGGCCGATCTGGTCGTCGTGGGTGACCGGGGCACCGGCACGGTGGGTCCGTTGCTGCTGGGGGCGACCAGTACGGCGCTGTTGCAGCACTCGCCCTGCACCGTGGCCGTCACCCATTCGCCCAGGCGGAGTTGAGCCCCGTTCCGCGGCCGGTATCGCCTTCGGGACGGCGTCGTGGCAGGGACGAAAGCCCCGGAGCTCGACCGTTATGCCGCTCCACCGCTGTGGGAACAGGGTCTGGCCGTTCCTGGCGGAGCGGGGAGGTCGGGCCCAAAGGCCCTGGTCAAGGCCGTGTCAGAGGTCGTGGGATGGGAAGCAGAGTTCTGGAGCGGAAGGTGGGTTGACGATCATGCCTGGTGTGCTGCTGGCGGACGTGCGCGGGCTCTTCGAGGCGCTGCGGGCTGGTGGGTACACCGTGGTCGGGCCGACCGTCCGAGACGAGGCGATCATGCTGGACGAGCTGCGGTCGTCCGATGATCTTCCGTACGGGTGGGGTGTCACGCTCGCCCCGGGCGGTTACCGGTTGCGGCGGCGGGATGATCGTGCGGCTTTCGGGCACTCGGCGGGTCCGCAGTCGTGGAAGCCCTATCTGCTCGCGCCGAGGGTGCGGTTGTGGCAGGCCGACCGGACCGAGGACGGGTTCGAGATCGATGACCGGTCCGAGGAGGCGCCCCGGTATGCGTTCCTCGGAGTGCGTCCGTGTGATCTTCGGGCGATCCTGGTCCAGGACCGGGTTCTGATGGGGGGCGAGCACGCAGATACCGCCTACCGGAGGCGCCGCGAGCAGGTCTTCATCGTGTCGGTCAATTGCACCGAGCCGGGGGAGACCTGCTTCTGCGCGTCCATGGGCACGGGTCCGCGGGCGGGTCCCGGCTATGACGTGGTGCTCACCGAGCTGGTGGACGGGGGCGGTTCCGTGCGGTTCCTGGCCGAGTCCGGTTCGGACGCGGGGGAGCGGCTGCTGGAAGGGGTTCCGTGCGAGACCGCGGGAAAGGACGTCCGGGAACGGGCGCACGCGGAGGTCGCGGAGGCCGCCGATCACATGGGGCGTGAGATGCCCGCCGCCGACCTGCACGACCTGATGAAGGACGCCCTCGACTCCCCGCACTGGGACGAGGTCGCGCAGCGCTGCCTGTCGTGCGGCAACTGCACGATGGTGTGTCCGACGTGCTTCTGCACCACGACCGAGGACGTCACCGACCTGACCGGTGATCACGCCGAACGGTTGCAGCGCTGGGAGTCCTGCTTCGATCTCGACTTCTCCCACCTGCACGGCGGGAGCGTGCGGGCCTCGCCGAGCAGCCGGTACCGGCAGTGGATGACCCACAAGCTCGGCACCTGGTACGACCAGTTCGGTTCCTCGGGCTGCGTGGGCTGCGGCCGTTGCATCGTGTGGTGCCCGGTCGGCATAGACATCACCGCCGAGGCGGCCGTATTTCACGCGGAACGGGAGAGCTCGGGCGGCGGCGCATGAGCAGTCCCACTCACCTGGGGGCGAGGCCCATCGTGTTCCGGTCCGGGACCAAGGACCCCGGCCCTGGGCTGGGACGGAGGCTGGCGTCGTGGGCATGAGCGAGATCGTCGTGGGGGCCGACGGCTCTGAGTGCGGTCCGGCCGCGGTCGGGTGGGCGGCCGCGGAGGCCGTGCGCAGGAGTGCTTCGCTGCGCGTCGTGCACGTGGTCGTTCCCTGGCTGTTCGACGTCCCGTCGAACCCGCGGATCGCGGCGATCGGGGGGTGGATGTACGACGGCGGCGAGGAGATCGTGGAGCGGGCGCTGGGGCGGGCCAGAACCGCGGCTCCGGAGGTTGAGGTTTCCGGCGGGCAGGCCGGTGGCGAGCCCGCCGACGTTCTGATCAGGGAGTCCGGGCGGGCGGTCATGGTCGTGGTGGGGAGCCACGGTGCGGGCGGGCCGGCCGGCCTTTTGCCGGGCTCGGTCGGCCACGCGATGCTCCATCGCGCCCGCTGCCCGGTAGCGGTGGTACCCCATCGGCGGCGTGTTCTTTCCCGAGAGGCCGGCTGAGGAGCGATGGTGGGCGCGATGACTCCCGTTCCGTACCGGGTGGCGGCCCGGCGGGTGGACACGGCCGACACCGTCACGTTGGGGCTGGAGCCTGTCGCCGCGCCGATCGCGCGGCCCAGGCCCGGCCAGTTCACGATGATGTACGCCTTCGGGGTCGGGGACGTGCCCATTTCCGTGAGCGGTGTCCTGCCCGGGATCGAGCAGACGGTCCGGGGGGTCGGGGCGGTCACCCGGGCCCTGTGCGCCACTGAGATGGGCGGGGTGATCGGCCTGCGCGGGCCGTTCGGGACGGCCTGGGGCATCGAGGAGGCGCGAGGGCGCGATGTGGTGTTCGCGGCGGGCGGTATCGGCCTGGCGCCGCTGCGGCCCGCCGTGCTGCACGCGCTGGCGGACCGGGACTCCTACGGGCGGATCACGGTGCTGATCGGCGCCCGGAGCCCCGAGGACCTGCTCTACACGGCCGAGCTCGATCGGTGGCGTTCGCTCGGCGCCCGCGTCGAGGTCACGGTGGACCGCGCCGACTTCCGCTGGTCCGGGCATGTCGGCCTGATCACCGCGCTGGCCGACCGGGTCGAGGCCGGTCCGGCGGGCGCCGCCGCCTTCGTCTGCGGTCCGGAGGTCATGATGCGTTTCACGGCTGAGGCGCTGGTCGCGCGGGGGATAGCGGCCGCCGACGTGCGGGTCTCGCTGGAGCGCAACATGCAGTGCGGCGTCGCGTGGTGCGGTCACTGCCAGCTCGGCCCGCTGCTGCTGTGCCGCGACGGCCCGGTCGTCCCGTACGAGAGTGCCGTCCCGCTGATGGCCGTACGAGAGCTTTAGGTGTTCGAGGCCATTGGGGGAGGTGCCATGAAGAACGTGGAGAAGCCGAAGCTGGCCGTGTGGAAGTTCGCATCGTGCGATGGCTGCCAGCTCACCCTGCTGAACTGTGAGGACGAGCTGCTGGAGCTGGCCGGCGAGGTCGAGATCGCGCACTTCTTGGAGGCATCCAGCGGTGTGACGGGTGGCCCTTACGACGTGTCGCTGGTGGAGGGCTCGATCACGACTCCGGAGGATCTCGACCGGATACGGAAGGTCAGGGAGATCTCCCGGACGCTGGTGACCATCGGGGCCTGCGCGACCGCCGGCGGCGTCCAGGCGCTGCGCAACTTCGCCGACGTGCGCGAGTTCGCCTCGGTGGTGTACGCCCGGCCCGAGTACATCGCGACACTCGACCGGTCGACGCCGATCGCCGCGCACGTGAAGGTCGACTTCGAGCTGCAGGGGTGTCCGATCGACCGGCGGCAGTTGCTGGAGGTGCTGACCGCCTTTCTGATCGGCCGCAAGCCCGACATTCCAGGTCACAGTGTCTGCTTCGAGTGCAAGCGGCGCGGCAATGTGTGCGTCATGGTCGCCAAGGGAACGCCCTGTCTGGGACCCGTGACCCACGCCGGTTGCGGAGCGATCTGCCCGGCCTATGGGCGCGGCTGCTACGGCTGCTTCGGGCCCTCACCGAACTGGAGCGGGGTGCGCCCCAACATGCGTGGACTGCTGCCCTGGCTCGAGATGACCGAGGACGAGACCCACCGGGTGCTGTCCACTTTCAACGTCGCCGCGTTCAACGAAGGCGCCGAGGACGGGGAGTCCGAAGATGACCCATCGGCATGACCGCAGCCTCACCGTCGGGGCACTCGCCCGGGTGGAGGGCGAGGGGGCGATGTACGTCCGGGTCCGGGACTCGCAGGTCGAAGAGGTGCGGCTGAACATCTACGAGCCGCCCCGGTTCTTCGAGGCATTCCTGCGGGGACGGGCTCACACCGAGCCTCCCGACATCACCGCCCGGATCTGCGGGATCTGCCCGGTCGCCTACCAGACGAGCGCCTGCCAGGCCGTGGAGGCCGCCTGCGGCGTCACCCTGGACGGGCGCCTGAACGAGTTGCGGCGGTTGCTGTACTGCGGCGAGTGGATCGAGAGCCATGCCCTGCACGTCTACCTGCTGCACGCGCCCGACTTCCTCGGCTACCCGGGCGCGGTCGAGATGGCCCGCGACCACCGGGACCTCGTCCAGCGCGGGCTGCGGCTGAAGAAGGCCGGCAACGCCCTGATGGAAACGATCGGGGGGCGCTCCATCCACCCGGTGAACGTCCGGGTCGGCGGTTTCTTCCGCGTCCCCGCCCCCGGCGAACTGGCACCGCTCGCCGAGCCGCTGCGCCGGGCTCTCGACGATGCCCTGGCCACCGTCGCGTGGGCGGCGGAATTCGACTTCCCCGATTTCACCCATGATCACGAGCACCTGGCGTTGTCGGCCGACCGATACCCCATCGAGCGAGGGGTCCTGCAAAGCAGCGCCGGGCGGTCCTTCCCGGCGGACGCCTTCGAGCGGCACATCACCGAGGAGCAGGTTCCCCACTCGACGGCATTGCACGCCCGCTTCACCGATGGCGGCGGCCGGTACCTGACCGGGCCGATGGCGCGCTATTCCCTTAACCATGACCGGTTGTCGCCGCTGGCGCTGGAGGCCGCCGAACAGGCGGGGCTGGGAGCCGAATGCCGCAACCCGTTCCAGAGCATCCTGGTGCGCGCCGTCGAGATCGTCTACGCGATCGACGAGGCGCTCCGGCTGATCGACTCCTACGAACCGCCCGGGAAGCCGTCGGTGCCGGTGCCGCCGCGCGAGGGCACCGGGCACGGCGTGAGCGAGGCTCCGCGCGGCGTCCTGTTCCACCGCTACGCACTCGACGGGAACGGCCTGATCACCTCGGCCCGCATCGTCCCGCCCACGTCCCAGAACCAGAACGCGATCGAGGACGATCTGGCGCGCTTCGTCGGAGGACGCCTCCATCTGGACGACGACAGCCTGGCACGCCAGTGCGAACAGGCCATTCGCAACTACGACCCGTGCATCTCCTGCTCCACCCACTTCCTCGACCTGACCGTGGAGCGGACATGATCACCGAGGATGTCGTCGTCATCGGCGTGGGCAACACCTTCCGGCGGGATGACGGCGCCGGTCCCGCCGTGGTCGAGGCGTTGCGCGGCAAGGTCCCGGCGACCCTGGCGGTGACCGATGGCGAACCCGCCCGCCTCATCGAGCTGTGGAGCGGAGCACCCCTTGCCATCGTCATCGACGCCGTACGCGCCGATCCGCCACATCCCGGCCGCGTCCACGAGATGGACATGGAAGAAACGGGCAGGCAAACGCTGATCCAGGAGGGGAGCGGCCCGGCGGCCAGCAGCCACGCGCTCGGACTGGAGCATGCGGTCGACCTGGGACGGGCCGTCGACCGCATGCCCCGCCGACTGCGCGTCCACGCGATCGAGGGCCTCGACTTCGGTCTCGGCCCCGGGCTGACCCCTCAGGTGGAGGAGGCCGCCAAAGGCGTCGCCCGGCGCATCGAGACGCTGCTCGCCCCGCGCGGCTCCGCCGATCGCAGCGGGGCCGACACATGAGGCGTGACGCCGGAGGGACGTGCGGGAGGAATGAGCAGATGTTCATCGCGCACCTCCGTGCCCTCACTCTCTACTTTCACCATCGGAACGTCTCCAGCGGTGCCCTTGGGGTCGAAGGTCACTGCGGTCGTGGACGGAAGCCCCCTGATACGGGACTTCACCGCACACAAGGCTGAAGGGGAGCGATCCGGACATCTGGAGGTGGGGGCATGAACAGGATCGGTGGTGTGGTCGTCGGTTACGACGGTTCCGAGGCCGGGGGCCGGGCTCTGGACTGGGCGGCCGTCGAGGCCGGTGCCCGCGGGGTCCCGCTCACCGTGGTCCATGTGTGGGAGCCCTACGGCGGCGGATCGATGGTCCCGCTCGTCGTGGATCTGCGCAGGGTGGCCCAGGAGACCCTGGACGGCGGCGTCGAACATGTCCGCAAGGCGGCACCTGATCTCGAGATGAGGTCCCTCCTGGAAGGAGGATCGCCGGCGGCCAGGCTCATCGAGGTGAGCCCTCAGGTCGATCTCATCGTGGTCGGTTCGCACGGCCGGGGCGGGTTCGCCGGGCTCATGCTAGGGTCCGTCGGCGCTCACCTGGCCGCGCATGCCGCGTGCCCCGTGGTGGTCGTCCGCGGCGAACCCGAGCCCGCGCCCGAGCAGCAGCCGGGCCGTGTAGTGGTCGGCGTGGACGGCTCTCCCGCCTCCCACGACGCCCTGGCGCTGGCGTTGACCGAAGCCGACATGCACGGCGCCCCGCTGACCGCCATGGTCGCCTGGGAGGGTGCACGACCGGGCGAACTGCCGCCGCTGGTGGATGCCGAAGGCCTCCGCGAAGCCGCCGGGACGCGGCTGGAGCGGCTCCTGAGCCCCTGGCGCGAGCGCTACCCGGACGTCGACGTCCAGACCCAGGTCGTGACGGGCGCTCCCCGGGAGGTTCTGATACGCGCGTCGTCCGGTGCCCGCCTGCTCGTCGTGGGCTCGCGCGGCATGGGCGGCATCCGCGGGCTCCTGCTCGGATCGGTCGGTTACGCGTTGATCCATCACGCGCTCTGCCCGGTGGCGGTGGTCCACGCGCCCGAACGGTCCACCGGGACGTAGCGGGCGCACGTCGCCCGGCGCGGGACAGCGGCGTCGCCCAGGCGACACCGCTGCCTCACCGTGTCTGCTCCATCCGGGTCGGTGCCGAGACGAGGGCCGCCTTCCTGGAGACGTCTGGGCTGCCCGCCGTCACACGTCAGGGCCGAAGGTCCTGACGTGGGCTCGGGGACGGCCGCGCCGCTCGTTTGGTTAGTTCGACCAGGGCGTAGGCGAGGGCGGCCACCGCGGCGATGTGTACCCAGGCGCCGAGGCCGAGCGGGGCGGAGCGGAACAGGCCGTTCATCGCCGGGACGTAGGTGTAGAGGGCCTGGATGGCGATGAGGGCGAGGGCGCCTGCGCCGACCCACGGGTTGCGGCGGATGCCGTGCCACAGCATCGGGCGTTCCAGCGACAGGCAGTTGAACAGGTAGGCCAGCAGCGTCATCGCGAAGACGTTGACCACGATGGTGCGGGCCTCGGCCAGGGAGGCGTCGTGGGTCTGCTCCCAGTGGAAGAGGCCGAACGCGCCCGCGAGCAGGATCACAGAGACCAGGAGGATGCGGGCGGTCAGCCGACCGGTGATGAGCGGGAGGGCGGGGTCGCGGGGCGGGCGCCGCATGATGTCCTCGTCGCGGGGCTCGACGGCGAACGGCAGCCCGAGGACCAGCACGGCGGTCATGTTCAGCCACAGGACCTGGACCGGCATGATCGGCAGCTCGCCGCCGGCCAGGATCGCCGCCACCAGCACCAGGCCGAGGCTGATGTTGGCGGGCAGCGCCCACACGATGAACTTGACCAGGTTGTCGAAGACGCCGCGGCCCTCCTCGACGGCGGCCTCGATGGAGGCGAAGTCGTCGTCGGTGAGGATCATGTCGGCGGACTCCTTGGCGACCTCGGTGCCGTCGCGTCCCATCGCCACGCCGATGTCGGCCTGCTTGAGGGCGGGCGCGTCGTTCACGCCGTCCCCCGTCATGGCGATGACGTGGGAGCGGGCCTGGAGCGCCTGGACCAGGCGCAGCTTCTGGGCGGGGGAGACGCGGGCGAACACGGCGGTGCGCTCGACGGCGGCGGGCAGCTCGCCGTCCGGGGCGGCGGCCAGGTCGGCGCCGGTCATGACCTCGCCCTCCAGCCCGATCCGCTCGCCGATGGCGCGGGCGGTGGCGGCGTGGTCCCCGGTGATCATCTTGACCTGGATCCCGGCGGTCCGGCAGGCGCGGACGGCCCGGGCGGCCTCCTCTCGGGGCGGGTCGTGCATGGCCAGCAGGCCGAGGAAGACCAGGCGGGGCGGCTCGGTGAGGCGGTCGGCCGCGGGATCGGCTTCGGCGCGGGCGAGGGCGAGCACGCGCAGCGCCTGCCGGCCGTAGGCGTGGGCGATCTCGGTGATGGCCCCCGCGTCGAGGGGCTCGATGCCGCCGTCCGCTCCGAGCCGGCCGTCGGACATCGCCAGAATGCGTTCCAGCGAGCCCTTGGCGTAGATCAAGCCGTCCTCGTGCAGGGTGGCCATGTACTGCCGCTCGGAGCTGAACGTGATCGTGTCGAGGCGTCCGGGTGCCCGGTCGAACCCTGCCTTGGCGGCGCTGACGACCAGGGCGCCCTCGGTGGGGTCGCCGACCAGGTCCCAGTGGTCCCCGTCCTCGGTGATGCGGGCGTCGTTGCAGGCCAGCCCCGCCAGCAGGCATTCGCGCAGGGCCGGGTGCCCGGCCGGGGCGACGGGCCGGCCGGCGGAGCGGATCTCGCCGTGGGGCGCGTAGCCGGTCCCGGTCACCTCGTAGAGGCGGCCGCCGGCGGCGATGCCGGTGACGGTCATCTGGTTGCGGGTCAGCGTCCCGGTCTTGTCCGTGCAGATGACGGTGGTGCTGCCGAGCGTCTCCACCGCGGGCAGGCGCCGGACGATGGCGTTGCGCCGCACCATCCGGGCCACCCCGAACGCCAGGGTGATCGTCACCACGGCGGGCAGGCCCTCGGGGATGGCGCCCACGGCCAGGGCCACCGCGGCGGTCAGCATGTCCGAGACGGGCTGCCCGCGCAGCACCCCGACCCCGAACGTCAGGGCCGCCAGGGCCAGGATGGCCACGGTCACCACCCGGCTGAAACGGGCGATCTTGCGGGTGAGCGGGGTCTGCACGGATGTCGCCGAGCCCACCAGCCGGTGCACGAGCCCGATCTCGGTGCCGGCGCCGGTCGCCGTGACCAGACCCGCGCCCCGCCCGTAGGTGACGAACGTGCCCGAGTGGGCCATGTTGCGGCGGTCGGCCAGGATCGCCTCGCCCAGCGCCTCCGGGGTCTTGGCGACGGGGGCGGACTCGCCGGTCAGCGCCGACTCGTCCACCTTGAGTTCGCGGGTGCGCACCAGCCGCAGATCGGCGGGGATCCTGTCGCCGGCCTCCAGCAGCACCAGGTCGCCGCGCACCAGTTCCTCCGAGGGCAGGCGCGCGGGCCGCCCGTCGCGGACGGCGGTGGCGACCGTGCGGGTCATCGCGGCCAGTGCGGCCAGCGCCCGTTCGGCCCGTGCCTCCTGGACGAACCCGACGACCGCGTTCACGATCACCACGCCCAGGATGACGGCGGCGTCCACATGCTCGCCCAGTGCGCCGGTGATGACCGCCGACACCAGCAGCACGTAGATCAGCGGGCTGTGGAACTGCAGCAGGAACCGTGCCACCGGCCCGCGCCGCCGGGCCTCCGGCAGCACGTTGGGACCGTGGCGCGCCAACCGCGCGGCGGCCTCGCCGGAGGAGACGCCCAGGTCGGGATCGGTGCCCAGGTCCCAAGCGGCCTGGGCATAAGTGCACTGGTGCGGCGGGCCGGTGACGGTCGTCGTGTTCACGCTCCCAGCCTCGCTCGCGCGTACCGGGCATTGCAGGGACGAAAGTCCCACGTGCGCCGGCTGCTCGGTCGGCGATTTATCCGGTCGTGTCCTGAACGCACACCCCCACCCGGCTCAGACCGCCGGCACCGACGCCGAACGATCATGCAGCCCGTCGGGGACGTCTCGCTTGACGGTCATGTCGAGGTTTCGTGCTCACCGCGGGCCGGGCCGACCTTGGGCCTCCGTCCCGCGCCTTGTGCGAGCGTCCGGTTGGCCGTGGTGGGAGGTGCCACTCTCGGTCGGCCCCTCCGCTCCGGTGCGCGGCGCCGTGGCGGGGTCGGGGGCGTGTCGCCGCGCCCGGGACGTGGCCGTCGGCGATTCGGCGGGCAGGACGGGCTCGACGCAGTAGAGCGAGGGCATGCCCGATTTCTGGGCGGTCTTGTGACGCGCCGCGCCCGCCAGTTCGTTGATGAGGTCACGTGCGGTGAGCAGGCCCACCAGGGCGCCGCGGGAGTCGGTGACGGCGACGTGGTCGCGGCCCGATTCCAGCATCGAGCGGGCCGCCTCCGGGACGGGCGCGGCCGGGCGCACGGACGCCTTCGAGCGCTCGTCGAGCAATGCGGTGATGGGCTTGCGCGCCCTGTGCGGCCCGGCGGCTTCCCAGGAGGCGGTGAGCGTCTCGGCGTCCACGACGCCCAGGAAGCCGCCCTCGACGTCCACCACGGGCAGGTGGTGGACCTCCGCCCGGCACATCAGTTCCCAGGCCATCAGCACCGACTCCTGGGCGGCGATGGTGAGCAGGTCCATGGTCATCACCTCGGCCACGGTCCGCTCTTCCAGCGGTACATGCGCGGTCATCGTCGCTCTCCTCGCGGTTGCCGGCAGTCGTCTCGACTCCAGAGTCTGCTGCGGCTCGACTTGGTGTCAGGGGCGAAAGCCCTGGAAGATGGGGTATTTCGGCCGGCCCCCCGGATCTGGGCTCTGCCGCGGAGGTGTCTCGACCAGGGGCGCTTCGAGGGCGTGGAACCTGCGGCCCTTTCTTCCGGGCTGAACGTGGGACCAAGGCCCTTGAGATCGCGGGCTTTCGACTCCTGCTGATGGCGTGGCCAGGGGTGTTGAGTTCGGAGTGGATCGAATGAGCCATCTCGATGAAAGGTGACGCGACCATGGCTGTCTCAACCCCCAAGGCCCGTGATGGGCACCGGGTGTCCCGCGCCTTGCACCTGACCACTCCGCGGCCCCTGACCGAGACTCCGGCAGCGCGCTACGTGTGGGCGATTGCCCGCCTGGCGCTCGGATGGGTGTTCGTGTGGGCTTTCCTGGACAAGACGTTCGGCCTGGGCCACGAGACCCCCGCGTCCAAGGCATGGGTCGACGGCGGTAGCCCGACCGCCGGTTTCCTGAAGAACTCGCCCGAGGGGCCGTTCGCCGGGTTCTACAACGACCTGGCCGGGCAGGCCTGGGCCGACTGGTTGTTCATGATCGGTCTGGCCGGGATCGGCGCCGCGCTGGTCCTGGGCATCGCCATGCGCGCGGCCGCGGCCGCCGGCGCGCTGCTGCTGTTCATGATGTGGACCGCGGTGCTGCCGCCCGAGAACAACCCGTTCATGGACGACCACATCATCTACGCCATCGTCCTGGTCGGCCTGGCCCTGGTCAGTGCGGGCAACACTCTGGGTCTCGGCCGCTGGTGGGGCGAGACCGCCCTCGTCCGCCGGTTCCCCGTGCTCAAGTGATCGACCGTCCACAAGAAGGAGGGGCGGTCCCCGAGCTGGGAGCGCCCCTTCGTCATTTCGCGTGGGAGAGTCTGTACGAGCGGTACGAGCGGTGCTCACTCAGTCACGGGAGATTCTGGGGCGGCGGTGCCAGACGTGTTCGGCGCCGTGCGGGCGGACGATCGCCAGGGCCTGGTCGAGAGATTCGTCCAGAGGGCCGCTGCTGTCGATGGTGGCGGCTTCAGGCCAGGGGGCGGCGGATTCTGCCAGGGCTTCGGCGATGTGCTTATCGGCGTCGGACATGAGGTGCCGTCGCGTGCGGAGGCGTTCGATGGTGACCGCCGAAGGTGCCTCGCAGCGCAGAGCGTGCAGTTCCGCCCGTTGCTTATGGGCGAGCCCGGTGATGGGATCGCGATGGTCCTTGGAGGTCCAGGAGGCGTCCAGGACGACGGTCTCGCCCATCCCCAGCAACCGGCGGGCTCGGCGGGTCAACTCGGCGTAGGTGCGCCGACTCCATTCGGAGGTGTAGATGCCCGTGCCGTACGCGGCGGTGGCCGGGGCGTCAGGTGCGAGTCCGGCCAGTTCCTTGCGGATCCGGTCGCTGCTGAGCAGGGTGCAGCCGAGCCGGTCGGCGATCGCGCCGGCGAGGGTGGTCTTGCCCGTGCCTGGAAGGCCGCCGACGAGGATGAGCCCGACGGCGCCGGCGCGCAGGTGGCGCAGGGCCACCTCGGCGAGGGTGCCGGCTTCGGCCGCCGCTTTCGGGTCGCCTTGGGCGTGGCGGAGGCAGGCCACTTTTGCGCGGACGAACGCGCGGTAGGCCACGTAGTGGTGGCGGAGGGAGGGCGGGGCCGGGTCGGCGGCGAATTCGCAGTACCAGTGCATGAAGCGTTCGGCCGGTTCGGGGGCGGTGAGGCGTTCCAGGTCCATGGCCAGGAAGGTGGCGTCGTCCAGGCCGTCCAGGCTGCGGAGCCGGTCGTCGAATTCCAGGCAGTCCAGGATCCGCGGGCCGTCGTCCAGGCAGAAGATGTCGTCGGCCAGCAGATCGCCATGGCCGTCGACGACGCGGCCGTCGGCGATGCGGGCGTCGAACAGCGGGGCCCGTCCGGCGAGGAAATCGCGCGCGCGTGCCTCGATCTCGGCGGCCTCGGCGGCGTCGATGGCCCGGCCGTGGAAGGGGCGGACCTGGTCGAAGCTTTCGGTCCAGCGGCCCAGCAGCGCGTCACGTCTTCCAGCCGCGGAGATCTCCGGCCCCCGCGGGGCTCGGGCGTGCCAGGCGGCCAGCGTGCGGGCCGTGGCGCGCAGCGCCTCGTCGACGGGGACGCGGGCGGCCACCAGGGTGGAAAGACGGCGATCGGAGGGCATCCGCCGCATCACGACCAGGTGGTCGCAGACGGTGCCGTCGGGGCCGTGGACGTCGGCGACGCCGAGGTAAACGTCCGGGGAGAAGCGGCGGTTGAGGTCGACCTCCTGACGGCAGGCCCGTTCGCGTGCCTGGCGCTCCCGGAAGTCCAGGAAGCCCAGGTCGACCGGCTTCTTCAGCTTGAAGGCGCGGTCACCGACGAAGAACACCACACCGCAGTGGGTTTCGGCGATGGCGGCGCCCGGAGGCGCGGGTCCCATCTGCCTCACACCTCCGGGTAGGCCGGGGCCACGGTGTCGTCGTGGACGAAGGTGAGGTCGTTCACCACGTCGACGACGCCTTCGGTGGCGGCGGCGAGCCGTACGCAGACGGGGACGAGGCTCTTGGTCTCCAACTGGCCGGAAAGGCCGACGACGCCCTCGTGCACGCGGACGTGGATGCGCGAGGGGTCCTGCCACAGCCCGCGGACGAGGACCTCACGGATGATCTCGTCGCGGATGTCCTCGTCGGAGCGCAGGAAGAGGCGGAGCAGGTCGGAGCGGGTCACGATGCCGATCAGCCGTCCGGTGCGGTCGATGACCGGGGCCTGCTTGCAACCGTGCTCCGCCAGGATCCTGGCGGCCTTGGCCACCGGCATGCCGGGAGTCAGGGTGACCACCGGCGCGGTCATCAGCCCGACGGCGTCGGTGGCGGCGGCCTTGGCGCGGGCCGAGCGGCGGCGCCGGCCTTCGAACAGCCGGCGCTCGAGGCCGCCCGGCTCCTTGAATTCCTCCTTGTGGAGCAGGTCGGCGTCGCTGACGATGCCGACGACGCGGCCGTCCCGGTCGACCACCGGTACGGCCTTGATGGAGTGCCTGGCCATGGCCTCGGCGATCTCCATGAAAGGGGTCTCCTCGACCACCGCGATGACCGGTGTGGTCATGACCTGCTCGACCGTTCGGCGTTGCATGGCGTTCCTCCCGTTGTCCCGGTTCCGACGCTAGGCAGCGGGGAGGCGGGCCTGGAGGGGCGAAGGTCCTTGGCCCGGGGGGCCTTGGTCAGGCGGCCGGCCGCCCGTCGAGCAAGGGTGTTTCCCAGGATCCGCCCGGCTCGATCACGGCCGTCTCACCGCCGCAGGCGACTTCGATCGGGAAGGCGACGCCGGGGTTGAGCGCCACGCGCAGCCGGTCGTGGCGGACGGACACGTCGATGCCCCAGTGCCCGCGGTAGCGCAGCCCGAGACGCACCTCACCGACGCCGGCGGGCAAGCGTGGGTCGATGTGGAGCACCGTGCCCTGCGTGCTGATTCCGGCGTAGCAGCGCTGGACGAGGTTCACCGTGCCGGCCATGGCCCCCAGGTGGATGCCCTCGGCGGTGGTGCCGTGCCGGCTGTCGCCGATGTCGCTGTTCAGGCTGTCCATGAAGAGGCGCCAGGCGTCCTCGCCGTCCACGCGTGCCATCAGCCAGGCGTGGACCAGCGAGCTGAGCGTCGATCCATGGCAGGTGCGCGGGAGGTAGTACGCGGTCGTCCTGTTGATCAGGTCCGGGGCGGGGGTGTGCCCGAGCCGGGCCAGGATGGTGTCGATCTCCTCGCGCGAGAGCAGGTGGAACAGCATCAGCACGTCGGCCTGTTTGGATGCTTTGTAGCGGTTGGGGGAGTCGCCTTCGGCCTCCAGGATGCGGTCGAGGCGGCGGATGTCGCCGTAGCGGTGCCGGTAGCCCTCCCAGTCCAGCTCTTCCAGGTTCGCGTAGCCCTCGAACTGGCTGATGACGCCGTCGTGGAAGACGACCCGCATCTTGCGGCTGACGTCCTCCAGCCGGGTGATCTCCTCGCGGGTCAGCCCGAGGCGCTCGCGCAGCTCGTCGCGACGGTCGCCGGGCAGCAGGGCGAGCACGTCCAGGGCCCGGCACAGTACCCACGCGGCCATGACGTTGGTGTAGGCGTTGTTGTCGAGCCCCGGCTCGTCGCGGTCGGGGTACCCGTCGTGGTACTCGTCGGGGCCCATGACGCCGCGGATCTCGTACCGGTCGAGGGTGCGGTTGTAGGTGGCCAGGTCGGCGAAGAACCGGGCGATCTCCAGGAGCATCTCGGCGCCGTACTCGGCGAGGAACTCGGCGTCGCCGGTGGCCTCGTAGAACCGCCAGACGTTGTGGGCGATGGCCAGCCCGACGTGCCGCTGCAGGTGCGAGTGGTCGGGCAGCCAGCGGCCCGAGCGCGGGTTCAGGTGCAGGCGCTGGGTCTCCTCGCGCCCGTCGCCGCCGCTCTGCCAGGGATACATCGCGCCACGGTGGCCGGCCTCGCGTGCGGCCCAGCGCGCCTCGGGCAGCCTGCGCGACCGGTACAGCAGCAGCGAGCGGGCGATCTCGGGAAACCGCAGCGTGAGGAAGGGCAGCACGAACAGCTCGTCCCAGAACACATGGCCCCGGTAGGCCTCCCCGTGCAGACCCCGTGCGGGCACGCCGACGTCGAGGTCGACCGTGTGCTCCGACACCGTCTGCAACAGGTGGAACATGTGCAGGTTGAGGACGCGCTGGACGTCCTCGCGGTCCACGCCGAGCTGGCAGCGGCGCCAGAGCCGCCCCCAGGCCAGGGTGTGCCGTTCCAGCAGCTCATCGAAGCCCGTGGCCCGGTCGGTATGCGTCCGTGCCGCCTCCCCGGGCTCCTCGACCGCCCGGTCCCGCGAGGTGTAGAGCGCCGCCACCTTCTCCACGGTGATGGCGACGCCCTCCGCGGCTTCCACGACGAGGTCGTGGGCGATCCACCCGCGCTCCTCGTGCGCCGTCCGCTTGTCCGCGGCGTCAACGCGCGTTCGGGCGGCCACGGCGATCCCGACGTCGGAGGTGGCGGTGCGGCAGGTCAACCACACCGTCTCGCTCTGGTGCCCGCCCTCCGAGGCAGGGACGAGGTGGGCACCGTTGAGCAGGCGGTAGCGGTCAACACCGGCGTTGGTCACGCGGCCGTCGAGCGCGGAGCGGATCTCCAGCCGGCCGCTCCAGTTCTCGGCGACGATGGTCGTCTCCAGCGCCGCGACGTGCGGATCGTCCATGGAGACCAGGCGGCGCTGCGCCATCCGGGTGACCCGCCCGGCTTCGTCGGCGAACCGCAGCAGCCGGGTCAGCACACCCCGCCGTAGATCGAGTTCCTGCCGGTAGGACAGCAGGGAGCTAGAGGAGGACAGGACGGCGGGCCCCAACCACGGGCCGTTCTCGACCCGCACGGTGAGCGGCAGCCAGTTCGGCGCGTTGACCAGGTCCTCGTTGACGACGGTGCGGCCGACCACGGTCGAGGCCAGCCGGTCATAGCATCCGGCGATGTACGTCCCCGGGTAGTGGAAGCCGTCGGCCGTGGCCTCCGGCTGGGCTCCTCGGGTGGCGAAGTAGCCGTTGCCGAGCGTGCACAGCGCCTCGCGGACGCCCTCGGCCTCCGGGTCGTACCCGCGATAGGAGAGCAGCCAGCGGCTCATGCCCGGTCGCCGCCCAGCCCGACGCGGTGGTCGGCGCAGATGATGATCTCGCAGCGGGCGCGCTCGCGGACGACGGGAACAGTGGTCCCGCCGAAGGGGTTGCCGTGCTCGGAGTGCCTGCGGGCGCCGATCACCAGCAGCTCGCCGCGCGCCGCCTGCTCGGCCAGGACCGGCCCGGGGTCCCCATAGGCGATGCGCAGCCGGGTGGTGAGGTGCTGGGAACGGACGACCGCGCGGGCGACCAGGCTGCGCAGCCGCAGCCATTCCATGATCGTGCGCAGGGGACGCGGGAGCCTGCCCGTGCCCGCCGCAGGGGCGAGGACGCGGACGACGTCGAGCCGGGCGCGCCGGCGCCGGGCCTCCTCGGCGGCCCTGCGCAGGGCGGCCATCGAGTTGGGTGAGCCGTCGACACCGACGATCACGCATCGCTGAGCGGGCATCACTTGCATGAAGACCTCCTTCGTCGACCTCCACCCCACCACCGGTGCACGCACCGCCACAGAGCCGAGAGGCCCGGGACGTTGGGACCTTCGCCCCAACGGGGGCCTGCCCCTTGCGCGGGGCCCGGGGGCTTGCCTGGCGCTTCGCGCGAGGGGTCGCGTCCGGCTGGGCCACCTGCTCGGGGTAGGCGCAGGTCCCGCCGGTTCGGGACGTTCGCCCCTGGGGACGCTGGCCTGGCTCGTTGTCCCATGGGGGAAGACCGGGGAGGGAGAGATCCGGTTCGGCGGGGCCGGCAGAGAAGGGCTGATGGCCATGGGGAGATGCGTGCTCGTCGGTTATGACGGCTCCAATGAGAGCGAGGCCGCGCTGCGCTGGGCGGTGGAGGAGGCGCGGCTGCGGGGGCTGCCTTTGAAGGTGCTCCATGCCTGGCGCTGGCCTTACCCCGCCGACTTCGTCGACTACGAGGGCATGGCGAGGGTCAAGGGGGTGGGGGAGCGTCTCCTCAATCACGGGGTGGAGATCGCCCGCCGGGCGGCGCCGGCGTTGGTGGTCTGGAAGTGCCTGATGGACGGGCCGGCCTACGCCGCGCTGATGCATGAGGCGCAGGACGCCGAGCTGGCCGTTGTGGGTTCGCACGGGCAGGGGGAGCTGCCGGTGGGATCCACCGCCCTGCGCCTTCCGGCCCGGTCCACCCGTCCGGTTGTGGTCGTCCGTTCGACGGGTACCGAACATGGGCGGGTCGTCGCGGGGGTCGACGGATCGCCGGGGGGCGAGGCGGCCCTGGCCTTCGCGTTCCAGCAAGCGGAGCTGCGCGGATGGGAGCTGCGTGCCGTTCACGGCTGCTGGGAGCCCAGTGCCGTGCCCGAGAGCGATCTCGCGCTGTTCGCGGAGGAGGAGAAGTTGCGGCAGGTGAGCGAAACGCGGCTGGAGCAGGCCGTGGAGCCCTGGCGGATCAGGTATCCGGGAGTCAGGGCGTCCGCGTCGGTGATCCTGACTCCGCCGCGCGAGGCGCTGTTCGAGGTGGCCCGCGAGGCCGATCTCCTGGTGGTCGGCACCCGGGGGACCGGTGGTCTGGACCCGTTGCTGATGGGCGCGACCAGCGGCGCCATGCTTCAACACGCTCCCTGCACGGTCGGGATCGTCCCGGGCGGGTGATGGCCATGATCGATGAAGCGCCTCTGGCACGGGAGCCGTTCTTCGCCGGCATGTCCAGAGCCGCGCTGGATCGGCTGGCGAGCACGGCCCGGCCGGTCGAGTTCCCGGCCGGGCACCGGATCTTCGACGAGGGCGGCCCCGCCAACCGGTTCTGGATCGTGCAGGCGGGGATGGTGGCGCTCGATCTGCACGTGCCCGGTCGGGGCTCGGTCATCATCGAGACCTTCGGGCCGGGCGCCGTGCTGGGCTGGTCCTGGCTGCACGCCCCCTACCGGTGGCGGTTCGGAGCGGTCGCGCGGGCGCCGGTGCGCGCGATCGAGTTCGACGGCCCCCTGGTCCGCGCGCTGTGCGCGATCGACCCCGCGATGGCCTACGAGCTGACCAGCCGGTTCAGCGAGGTCATCGTCGACCGCCTGCAGGCCACCCGGATGCGCCTGCTCGACCTGTACACGCACCCGGCCGAGCGCACCTAGGCACTCACACCGGGCGCTTCGCGTTCTGGGGAGGAAGGCCATGGACGACATCAGTGTGATTCACCGTGAGGAAGACGCGTTCGCCATCTTGATCCGCGACCACCTGATCCACGTCGATCAGCCGTTCTCGGCGGGCGGCATGGACGCCGGGCCGACCCCTGTCGAAGTGTTCGTGGCGGGACTGGCCGCCTGCGCGGCGCACTACGGGCGCCGCTACCTCGCCTCCCACGGCCTGCCCGCGCAAGGGCTGGAAGCCGGCGCCCGCTTCACCATGAGCGCGGCCCCTCCGGCTCGCATCGCGCGCATCGACCTGTCGGTGCGGCCACCGGTCCGCCTACCGGAAGCGCAGGAAGCAGGCTTCCAGGCCGCAGTCGAACGTTGCGCCCTCCACAACACCCTGCTCAGGCCGCCTCGGATCGAGATCGACATCGGAGTGGCGGAGCAGACGCTCTGAAGCCCGAACCGTCCAGGCACCGGCCCGGGACCATCCGCTGCCATCGCGGGACCTAAGGCCCCTGAACGCGCCCCGGTCGGTGGCCGAACCTGAAAAGGCCGGATCACAGCCCGCGTGATCTGGCGCGTCGTTCCGTGGAGGAGCTGAGGAAGATGTCCGATCCCATCGTCGTGGGCACCGACGCCTCCGCCGGGGCGGACCGCGCTGTCGAGTGGGCCGTCGGCGAGGCTGCGTTGCGCCGTCGTCCGCTGCACATCGTGCACTCGATCGACAAGGGGCTGTACGAGCTGCCGCTGTTCGCGCCGAGCCGGGTGGCCGACACCGTCACCGAGGCCGGGAGGAGGATCCTCGAGGCGGCCGAGCACCTGGCCCGCGAGCGGCGCCCCGGCGTCGAGGTGACCACCGAACTGGTCGCCGACAGCACCGCCACGGCCCTGCGCGACCAGTCCCGCCGGGCCTTCGAGGTGGTGGTGGGGCACCGCGGTCTGGGCGGGTTCGCCGGCCTGATGCTCGGCTCCACCGGGCTGCGGTTGGCGATGCACGCCGCCGGGCCGGTCGTGATCGTACGCGGCGACGCCGGAACCGGACACGGTGAGATCGTCGTCGGCATCGATCTGATCGCCGACCCGGCCCCGGCGCTCGGGTACGCGTTCGAGGCCGCCGCCGTGCGCGGAGCCCGGGTCCGGGTGCTGCACGCCTGGCGGCTGGGGGACACCCTGGCCGACCTGGGCCGCTCGATCGATGACAGGGAGGTGGAGGAGAAGCTGCGTTGGCAGGTCGTCGAGGCGCACGCGCCCTGGCGCAAGGCCCACCCTGGTATCGAGGTGAGAGAGGAGGTCGTACATGAGCATCCCGTCACCGCGCTGTCGGATGCCTCCCGCCAGGCCGATCTGGTGGTCGTCGGCGCCCACGACCACCGCCGGTTCGAGGTCTCCCGGCTCGGATCGGTGAGCCACGGCGTGGTCCACCACGCCCAGTGCCCGGTCGCCGTCGCTCGGACCAGGTGACGTAGGCGCGTGCAAGCGCATTGGGGGCTCCGTGAAGTACCGGGCTTCTGGCGTCCTTCGCTCGATGGCCCGAAAGGCCGGGGCCATTGCCTCAGGACTGATTCCCGAGAGCGGCGCCGTTCCTGGGCGCGCCCCACCCGGAACGCTCGGGGCGGCCTCTGGCGGGGCCGTCCGAAGGCCCACGCGCATGGGGCGGGACGGTGATCGGATTCTTGCGCAAGGTCAAGGGCGCGGGAGGCCCGCAGGGGTTCGGGTATCCGCGATCGTGGCTGCGCGGCGATGTGCTCGCCGGGATCACGGTCGCGGCATATCTGGTGCCGCAGGTCATGGCGTACGCGGGGCTGGCGGGACTGTCTCCGGTGGCCGGCCTGTGGGCGATGGTCCCCGCGCTGGTGGCCTACGCTCTGCTGGGCTCCTCGCGCCGGCTCTCGGTCGGGCCGGAGTCCACGACCGCCCTGATGACGGCCACCGTGGTCGCTCCGCTGGCAGGGGGAGACCCCGCCGCGTACGCGGGGTTGGCCGCGGGGCTCGCGCTGGTGGTGGGGCTGCTCGCGTTGGGGGCGTGGTGCCTGCGCCTCGGTTTCGCCTCCGACCTGCTCTCCCGCCCGATCCTGGTCGGCTACATGGCCGGGGTCGCCGTGGTCATGGTGGTCGGGCAGTTGGAGAAGGTCAGTGGCGTCCCGACGGAGGGATACGGCTTCCTCGACGAGGTGGTGTCCTTCGCACGGGGTCTTGAGGACGTCCATGCGGGGACGCTGGCCGTCTCGTTGGCGAGCCTGCTGTTCCTCTTCGGCGTCCAATGGCGGTTTCCGCGGGCCCCGGGCCCGCTGCTGGCCGTCCTGCTGGCGACCGTCGCGGTGGCGGTCTTCGGGCTGGACCGGGCCGGGATCAAGGTCGTGGGTGAGGTTCCCGCCGGGCTGCCGAGACTCGGGGTGCCGCCGTTGGACGTGCTGCCCGACTTGCTATTGCCCGCGGTCGGTGTCCTGCTGGTGGGGTTCACCGACAACGTGCTGACCGCCCGCGCTTTCGCCGCCCCGGGGGAGGAAGTCGACGGCAACCGGGAACTCCTGGCGCTGGGACCGGCGAACATCGGGGCTGGGCTCGTGCACGGCTTTCCCGTGAGCAGCAGCGGAAGCCGTACGGCCATCGCGGTCGCCTCCGGGGCCCGTACCCAGGTGTATTCACTGGTCACGCTCGCGAGCGTGCTGTGCGTCCTGCTGTTCCTGCACCCGCTGCTGGCGCTCTTCCCGATGGCCACGCTGGGGGCGATCGTGATCTATGCGGCCACCCGCCTCGTCGATGTGGCCGGGTTCCGCAGGCTCGCGGCGTTCCGCCGCAGCGAACTGGTGCTGGCCCTGGCGTCGCTGGTCGGTGTCCTCGCCTTCGGCATCCTCTACGGGGTGCTCGTCGCGATCGGGCTGTCGGTCCTGGATCTGCTGGCGCGAGTGGCCCGGCCGCACGACGCGATCCTGGGGCGGGTGCCCGGCCTGGCGGGGATGCACGATGTCGACGATTATCCGGAGGCGAGGGTGATCCCCGGCCTGGTGATCTACCGGTACGACTCGCCGCTGTTCTTCGCCAACGCCGTCGACTTCAAGCGCCGGGCCCTGGCATCGGTCGACGCCGCCGGTGGCGAGGGCGGGGTGCGCTGGTTCGTCCTGAACGTCGAGGCCAACGTCGAGGTGGACATCACCGGCCTAGACGCTATGGAAGGGCTGCGCGAGGAACTGGAGCGCCGCGGCATCGTGTTCGCGCTGGCCCGCGTCAAGCAGGACCTCATGGACGACCTGCGCGCGTTCGGGCTCGCCGACCGGATCGGCGCGGACCGGCTCTTCCCCACGCTGCCCACCGCCGTCGCGGCGTACGAACGGTGGTCCCGAGAACACCCACCGCCGGCCGGGTAGCGCTGTTCCGCAGGAATTCTCACGGCGGCAGGGCTCACATCGCGCCCGGCAGTGACCTTCGTCGGGCGCCTCCTGGGCAGAGCGTGCCGTTCTCCGCGTCGGTCGTTCACGGGTCCTCGCGCGCCGCCGTCGATCGTCCGGCCTCGGGCCGGTCGCCTTCCGCCAGTTCTCGGACGATGCCGCTCGCCCAGGCGTCGATGGCCTCCCAGTCCCGGTAGTCGCCGTACCGGCAGCCCATCACCCTGAAGATCAGGTTCCCGGCGAAGGAGAGGTGCTCCCGCCGGATGATCCCGGAGAACAGGCGGTGGCCGCGCAGCCGCACGCTCTCCTGCAGGCTGGCTGAAATGTTGGCGGCCTCCCGTCCGGCCATGCGCCGCCAGGGGCCGCGCAGTGCCGCGGGCGTTCCGACGCTGAACGCCCACACCGGCCGACGTCCAAGCGCGTCGCGATTGCCGAGGACGAAATCGGTGGCCGCCGTCAGCCACTTCTGATCGTGAACGGCGCTGCCGAGGACGAAGGCCCCGTACATGCCGGCGTTCTCGACCGTGTCCATCGGGCGGACGTCCACCCGGATCCCGCGCCCGGTCAGAGCGGCGGCGATCCGTTCCGCGATGGAAAGTGTGGATCCGTGCGCGCCCGCGTATCCCACCAGCACGATCATGTCACCACCTCCCCGAAGGTGTGTTCGGGAGCTCCGTTCCCCCTGCTCAAAGCAAATACGGCCGGGCGAACGGTCGGTAGGGGCGAACGTCCCAAGCGCCCTTCATGGCCAAGGTCCCCCAGGGGAACGGACCTTCGCCTCTGCCGGGCGAGGGGCCGCGGTGGTCGCCTGGAAGGCGGACGAGTGAGGGGGAGTGATCATGGTTCGGACGAGGTCGCAGGACGCGCCGGACCGGCCGGCGCGGGACGTCCGCCTGGCGGTCGAGACGGCCGTGTGGGCGCCGTCGGTGCACAACACCCAGCCGTGGGCCTTCGCCGTGAGCGGCTCGCGGATCAGCCTGCGCGCCGACGCCGACCGGCGGCTCGCGGTCGCCGACCCCGCGGGCAGGGAGATGCTGATCAGCTGTGGCGCGGCGCTGTTCACGCTGCGGATCGCGATCAGGGCCCTCGGCTTCGAACCGGAGGTGAGCGTGCTGCCCGATCCGGATCGGCCGCACCTGCTGGCGGACGTCCGCCTGGGCGCCCGGGTCTCCGGCGACGACCAGGCTCCGCGGCTCTATGACGCGGTCCGGAGGCGGCGGACGCATCGGGGGGCGTTCCGGGCCGCCGAGATCCGGCCGTCGCTGCCGGATGCGCTGAAGCTGGAGGCCGAGCAGGAGGGGGCACGGCTGATCCGGGCCGTGGAGGAGCACACCCAGCAGGCCCTGGCCGGGCTGACCCAGGCCGCCGGGCATCTGCAGCGCCTGGATCCCGCCTATGCGGCCGAGGAGGCGCGCTGGGCTCCTCGGCCAGGCAGCAGGCGTACCGACGGCGTCCATGAGACCGCCTACCCGGGGTCGCCTCCGCACACCCATCCGGACTTCCCGGGCCGCGACTTCGCACGCGGCCACGGTTGGGGCGTCCACGACGGCCCCGAGACCGAAGGCCCTCCTCTCGTGACCGGACTGGTCATGCTGGTCACCACGCCGGCCGACACGCCGCGCGACTGGATCCGCGCGGGGCAGGCGCTCCAGCGGATGCTCCTGCGGGCCACGGTGGAGGAGGAACTGGCGGCGGCGTTCCACACCCAGGCCCTGGAGGTTCCGGAGCTGCGCGAATTCATCCGCGCGCGGTTCTGCAACGGGCAGTACCCGCAGATGCTGCTCCGGCTCGGCGTGCCCGAAGGCCCCGAGCTCACCACCGTCCGGCGCCCCGTGGACGAGGTCATCACCTGGGAACCGGAACCGATTCCGGGGACATGAACGAACCGTACATGGGGCCGCGGAAGGAGGTGGACCATGCGATATCCGATCATCGTCGGTATCGACGGATCGGCCCATGCGTGGCAGGGGCTGGACTGGGCCGTGGAACATGCCCGCCTGCATGAATTGCCGCTGCGCCTCGTCCATTGCTCGCGGTTGCTCGTGCGGGACGGCAGCTTTTCCGATACCGCGTACGAGCATCTCGAGGCCGAGCGGACGGATCTGTTGAACGAGGCGCGGCAGTACGCGCTGAAGCAGTCGCCCGGCCTTGAGATCACCATTCGCCTGCGCGCCCAGGAGCCTGGGCACGGGCTGGTGTCCGAGAGCGAGGGGGCCTCCCTGGTCGCCGTGGGCGCCCGCGGCGTCGGCGGGTTCGAAGGGCTGCTGTTCGGCTCGGTGGGCCTGCACATCGCCGCGCACGCGCACTGCCCGGTTCTGGTCGTGCCGCGGGCCGCCCCTTTCCCCGCGGAGATCGTGGTCGGCGTCGACGGCCGGCGTCCCGAAACGGACCTCCTGGAGTGGGCCTTCCAAGAGGCGGCGCTGCGCGGCTCGCGGCTGGTGGCCGTGCACGCCATCGGCGGGGAGTTCGGATCGCCCCATCAGCGGCTGGTCGAGGACATTGAACTGTCGGAGGCCCTCACGGGCTGGTCGGCGCGCTTCCCGGACGTGGTGGTGACGCCGGTGGTCGCCGACCGGACGCCGCCCGCCCGGCGACGAGGCGTTGGGGCCGAAGGTCCCGCCGGTGGGTGACCCTTGGCCACTGTGCGGCCGGGCCAGCAGGCCCGAAAGTGGTGGCCATGACACAGTCCGCTCCGACCGCCCCGGTCTTCGCGCTGCTCACCGATGGCGTCCAGGTCCAGGTCAGGCAGTTGACGCCGGAGGACCTCGCCGCGGTACGCACCCTGCACGCCGGCCTCTCCACCGAGAGCCTGTACCTGCGCTTCTTCTGGCTGAACCGCTCGATGGTCGATCAGGTGGCGGCCGGCGTCTGCCGCGAGCCGGGACCTGATCACCTCGCGCTGGGCGCCTGGCTGAAGGGAGAGTTGGTGGGCGTGGCGCAGTACGAGTGCACCGGTGTCGGTGACGAGGCCGAGATCGCGTTCGCGGTGGCCGAGCGCATGCACCATCGCGGGGTCGGGACCCTGCTCCTGGAGCATCTCGCGTCGTGGGCGCGGGCCCGCGGCGTCCGCGCGTTCCGGGCCGACGTGCTGGCGGAGAACTCGGCGATGCTGCGGGTATTCGCCGCCGCCGGGCTGCCGGCGCGCCGCGGGTACGCCGCCGGGGTGATCGAGGCGACCCTGCCACTGGAAGGCGGGGACCGCTACCTGGACACCGACGAGCACTACCTGGACGCGGTGGCCGCACGGGAGTGCCGCGCCGCCGTGGCCAGCATGGAACCGCTGCTGCGCCCGGCGGTGATCGCGGTGATCGGCGCCGGCCGCAGGCCCGGGTCCATCGGGGCGGCGATCCTGCACAACATCCGCACCGGCGGGTTCGGCGGTGCGGTGTACGCGGTCAACCCGCACGCCGCCGGGACCGAACTGGACGGGGCACCCTGCCTGGCGTCCCCGGCCGAACTGCCTGAGCCGCCCGATCTGGCCGTCATCGCGGTACCGGCCGCGGCCGTCGCCCCGACCGCCGCCGCGTGCGGGCGCCGAGGCGCCCGGGCAGTGGTGGTGATCAACGCCGGATTGACCGCCGAGCAGGGCCGCGACCTGCTGGCGGCCTGCCACACGCACGGCATGCGCCTGGTGGGCCCCAACTGCCTGGGCATCGCCGACGGCGCCTCCCGGCTGAACGCCACCTTCGCCGCCGGTAGCCCGCACATCGGCGCGGCGGGCGTGGCGGTGCAGTCCGGCGGAGTCGGCATCGCGCTGCTCGATCACCTGTCGCGGCTGGGAATCGGGGTGTCCTCGTTCGCCTCGGTGGGCGACAAGTACGACGTCAGCGGAAACGACATGCTCATGTGGTGGGAGGCCGACCCTGATACCCGCCTGGGCCTGGTGCACGTGGAGTCGTTCGGCAACCCGCGCAAGTTCGCCCGCACGGCGCGCCGGGTGGCCGAGCGGATGCCGCTGCTGACGGTGGTGGCGGGCCGCTCGGCCGCCGGGACGCGGGCGGCCGCCTCGCACACCGCCGCCGCCGCGACTCCCGCTGTGACCCGCCGGGCGCTGTTCCGGCAGGCCGGGATCATCGCCGCCGACGACCTCGGCGATCTCGTCGACACGGCCGCGCTGCTGGCCCTGCAGCCGCTTCCCGCGGGACCGCGGGTGGCGATCGTGTCCAACCGGCTGCTGGACACCTACGGGCTTCCCTCCGTTCCATGGCGCTGGGCCGGCTCCGAGGACGCCGCGGCGCGCGCCGCGGCTGAGTCGGGTGGTGCGGTGGCGCTGAAAGCCCATGTTCCCGGCGTGGTGCACAAGACCGCCGCTGGAGCACTACGGCTGAACCTAAGGGGCGAGGACGACGTCCGCGCCGCTTACCGGGGGTCGGCCGACCGGTTCGGCGGTGATCTGCACGGGGTGCTGGTCCAGGCGATGGCCGCCGAGGGCGTGGAGGTGCTGTGCGGCCTGGTCCAGGAAGAGATCTTCGGCCCGCTGGTGGTGTTCGGCGCGGGCGGCGTCGATACCGAGGCGCTGGCCGACCGGGCCGCGCGGCTCGCGCCCCTTCGCCGAGCTGGACCTCAACCCCGTGATCGTCCGCCATGACGGCGTCATGGTCGTCGATGCCCGTGTCCGGCTCGCTCCGAACCGAGTCTGGGACCCCTTCCTCCGCCGGCTCCGCTGAGTGCGGCCCGTTCCCCGGAGGGCCGCATTCCGGAGAATTGCGTTGGCGGGCGAGAAGACCACACGGTGGGACACCGGAGCGTGAACCCCGGTGCCCCAATGGCGGTTCGGGACTTCATTCAATCGGCCGTCGTGCCGGTCTCCCCTTGGACCACGTTCTGGACGGTGATCCGCTTGGCCTCCCGCTTGGCGGCCTTCGGCAGCGGTACCCGGACCGTGAGGATGCCCTTGTCGTAATCCGCCGTGATCTCATCAGGGTCGATCTCGGCGGGCAGGGCCAGCGACCGGCTGAACGTCCCGTAGCGGAACTCCGAGCGATGCGTCTCCTTTTGCCACTCTTGCCTCTCGGCGTGGATGTGCAGCGTGCCGCCGGTGACGGTGATCTCGACGTCCTTGCCCGGATCCAGGCCCGGCAGCTCCGCGCGGATCACATAGTCGTCGTCGACGACGAAATCCTCGACGCGGATGGCCTGTGCCAGCCCGGGGCGCAGCGCCGTGACCGGTGACTCCAGCCAGTCGAGCAGTTCGGGGAACAGCGTCCGCGGTTCCCGGCGCTCCAGTCGGCTCATTTCGACCTCCCCATGTATGAGCGGTACTCCGATTGCCAGTCCACTCCTGGGGAGGACCATCCGGAAGTGCCGCCCTTCCCAGACCGGAAGGACTTTGGTCCCATCCTCGGGCCGTGCCCCGACCAGGCCGTGAACCTGGCCCGCCGTGTCACCCCGGTTCGGGGGTGAATCAATGCTCGCGGTCCTGGTTTCCGGGCGTTTCCGACTTGAGTTGGGCGGCGTAGGCGGCGGCCTGGGTGCGGCGGCTCATGCCGAGTTTGGCGAAGAGGTGGGAGACATAGTTCTTGACGGTCTTCTCGGCCAGGAACATGCGTTCGCCGATCTGGCGGTTGGTGAGCCCTTCGCCGATGAGTTCGAGGATCTGGCGTTCCTGGCCGGTGAGGGCTTTGAGTGGGTCTTTGCGTTCCTGGCGTTCGCGGATGCGCCGCAGCATCCGCGCGGTGGAGCGGGGGTCGAGAAGGGACTGGCCTGAGGCGACCGTGCGGACGGCTCCGACGAGGTCGGAGCCGTGAATCTGCTTGAGGACGTAGCCGGCGGCTCCGGCCATGACGGCGTCGAAGAGGGCGGTCTCGTCGTCGAACGAGGTGAGCATGAGGCAGGCGACCTCGGGAATGGCGGAGCGGATCTCGCGGCAGACGGTGACGCCGTCGCCGTCCGGCAGCCGCACGTCCAGGACGGCGACGTGGGGGCGGACGGCGGGGATGCGGGCCAGGGCCTGTCCGGCGGTGCCGGCCTCGCCGACGATCTCGATGTCGTCCTCGGCGGAGAGCAGGGCGGCCACGCCGCGCCGGACGACCTCGTGATCGTCCAGAAGGAACACCCGGATCGCGTCGCCAGTATCGACTTGGCTGCTCATGGCGCCATTCCCTCTGGTCTTGGTTGGTGATGGAATTGACGTTAGCGGGCTGTGCGGCCGGGCAGGAAGGCCGGAGGTCCCGCGGTCGGTAGGACCTAGGTCCCCGCGTCTCCGGAAGGGAGTCCGGCGGTGTCGCAGGAGCATCGCGGGTGTGAGGATCGGGCCGGGGTGATCCTGCCGCAGACGCGGCTGGACGAGCTGCTGGCCGAGCTCCAGTCGCGGCTGGAGGCGGCGCGGGGGACCCGGGACCGGGTGCACGCGCTGCTGGAAGCGGTGGTCTCGATCGGCGGCGAGCTGGATCTGGAGACGGTGCTGCGCCGGATCACCGAGGCCGCCACCACCCTCGTCGACGCCCGCTACGGGGCGCTGGGCGTGATCAGCGAAGAGGGGGAGCGGCTGGTCCAGTTCATCACGGTCGGGGTGGGCGAGGAGGAGATCGAGGCGATCGGGCACTGGCCGCACGGGCACGGGATCCTGGGACTGCTGATCAAGGAGCCGCGTCCGCTGCGGCTGCCGGAGATCGCCGATCATGCCGAGTCCCACGGCTTTCCCGAGGGGCATCCGCCGATGCACACCTTCCTGGGAGTGCCGATCCGGGTGCGGGATGAGGTGTTCGGCAACCTGTACCTGACCGAGAAGGCCGGTGGCGGGGACTTCGAGGAGGAGGACGAGGCCGTGGTCACCGCGCTGGCCACCGCGGCCGGCGTGGCGATCGAGAACGCCCGGCTGTACGAGGAGGCGCGGCGGCGGGAGCAGTGGTTGGCGGCCTCGGCGGAGATCTCCACGGCCCTGCTGTCGGGCACCGGCACGCGTGAGGTGACCGCGCTGGTCGCTCAGCGTGCTCGGGAGGTCGCCGAGGCCGACCTGGCCGCGGTGGCCCTGGCGGACCCGGATGCCGGGGAGTTCACGGTGGTGGCGGCCGACGGCCACCGCGCCGGCGAGTTGAGGAATGTGCGGATCCCGATCGATCAAGCCGCCGCCGGGCGTGTCTATGCCAGCGGGACGGCGCTGCGGCTGGAGGAGGGCTGGGAGGCCGCCCGGAAAACCGCGCTGTTCGTGGATCTGGAGGTCGGGCCTTTGCTGGTGGTGCCGCTGGGGGTGGGCGCGTCGGCGCGCGGGGTGCTGTCGATGGTCAACCGGCCCGGCGGGCAGGCGTTCAGCGGTTCGGCGCAGCGGCTGCTGGAGGCGTTCGCCGCCCAGGCCGCGGTCGCGCTGGAGCTGGCCGACCGGCGCCGCGACGCCGAGCGGCTGGCCCTGCTGGAGGACCGCGACCGGATCGCCAAGGACCTGCACGACACCGTGATCCAGCGGGTGTTCGCCACCGCGATGTCCCTGATGTCGGCGATCAAGCTGACCGAACGGCGGGACGTGGCCGACCGGATCCAGCGTTCGGTCGACGACCTGGACGACACCATCCGCCAGATCCGTTCCACCATCTTCGCCCTGCAGGCCGATCCCGACGATCAGGTGAGCCTGCGCAGCCGCCTGCACAGGATCGTCGACGCCGCCGCCGAGCGCCTCGGCTTCGCGCCCTCCGAACGCCTCGACGGGCATCTGGACACCGACATCCCGGACGAGATCGCCGAACACCTGCTGGCCGTGCTGCAGGAGGCGCTGTCCAACATCGCCCGGCACGCCGACGCCACGCAGGCCGCGGTCACGGTTCAGGCCCGCGGCGGCGAACTGGTCCTGCGGGTCGAGGACAACGGCGTCGGCATCCCGGCGAACGGCCGCCGCAGCGGCCTGCGCAACATGGAGCAGCGGGCCAGAATCTTGGGCGGCTCTTTCCACGCAGGCCGGCGTCCGGAGGGCGGCACCCTCCTGCAATGGCGCGTCCTGCTTGACCCGGACCACGCCGGGTGAACGGCCGAGAAACCTGAAACAGGGCCGGAGAGGTCACCGTCCGGCGCTCGGGTCGTCCACGACGGGCACGCCGCCGTTCGCGATCCACTGTGCGGCCGACAAGCCTGAAGGGACAGGGCCTCGCCCTGTGGTTTTGGCAACTCACCTTCTGAGGAGCTGAGCTAGATGTCCGACCCGATCATCGTGGGCACCGACGCCTCCGCGGGTGCTGATCGTGCCATCGACTGGGCAGCCGATGAGGCGGCGCTGCGTCACCGTCCGTTGCGCATCGTGCATTCGCTCGAAAAGGCTTTGCGTGAACTACCGCTGGTCTCGTCCAGTCATGCGGCGAATGCCGTCAACACCGCTGGCAGGAGGATCCTCGACGAGGCCGGGCGCAGGGCCCGGGAGCGCCATCCCGGCATCGATGTCACCACCGAGCTGGTCGCCGAGGGCACGGCCACGGCGCTGCACGACCGGTCCGAGAAGGCCTTCGAGCTGGTGGTGGGACACCGGGGGCTGGGCGGGTTCGCCAGCTTGATGCTCGGCTCCACCGGGCTGCACGCGGCCGCGCACGCCGCCTGCCCGGTCGTGATCGTGCGCGGGGACGCCGTGCCCCGGCACGATGAGATCGTCGTGGGTATCGACCTGATCGGCGACCCGGCCGTGGCGCTGGGGTACGCCTTCGAGGCCGCGGCCGTCCGAAGCGCGCGGGTCCGGGTGGTGCACGCCTGGCAGATCGGCGACGCCCTCGTCGACCTGAGGCAGGAGATCGACGCCAGGGACGCGGAGGAGAAGCTGCGCTCAGACGTCCTCCAGAGGCTCATGCCTTGGCGCAAGGCGCAACCGAGCACCGAGGTGATCGAGGAGGTCGTGCGCGAGCACCCCGTCGCCGCGCTGACGGACGCGTCTCGCAACGCCGACCTGGTCGTCGTGGGCGCGCTCGATCACCATTGGTACCAGAGTCCCTGGCTTGGATCTGTCAGCCATGGGGTGATCCATCATGCCCACTGCCCGGTCGCCGTCGCACGCGCCAAGTGACATGCCGTCTTGGCCTGCCTTCACACACTGATCATGGAAATGACAAGGGCCGCCGAGCTGGGCCCTCGGGCGACATGGCCGCGGACCTGTGTCAATACAGACCTTCGTCCCTGGTCGTCCCCGGCCAGGCGCACCATGATGGATCTCAACCGAACGTTCAGGGAGGACGCCATGCGAGCGAGTAAGGGCGACCGGCTGGTCGTCCACGGACATCACGTGGGCGACTCCGACCGCGAAGCCGAGATCCTGGGGGTGCACGGGCGGGATGGGGAACCGCCGTACCTGGTCCGGTGGGACGACGGCCACGAGAGCACGTTCTTCCCCGCCTCCGACGCCACTGTCGAGCACCACCCGTCCAAGCCACCGAAGGAGTAGGCGGTCGCGTCGCGGGGACGCGATCGATCCGACAGGGGGGAACATGCTGATCAGTAACGTCTATCGTCCGATGGTCTTCGGCTGCCAGGCAGACGATCGGCTGCCCGAGGTGGCACGACGGATGGTGGAGAAGGAGGTCGGAGCGCTGGCGGTGCTCGACGGCGAGAAGGTCGGCGGGATCATTACCGAACGGGACCTGGTGGAGGCGCTGGCCGCAGCGGCCGACCCGGCTTCCCAGGAGGCCGCGGCGTACACCTCGACGCAGATCAGGACGGCGGCCCTGCACGAGGACTCGGGTGAGGTCGCCCGCCGGATGCTGGAGGCGGGCATCCGACACCTGCCGGTAGACGACCGCGGACGGCTGGTCGGCATGGTGTCGATGCGGGATCTGCTCGCCCTGGAAACATGGGCCCTTTAGCCGACCGGGCGCTGCGCGATGGGTGCACTGCAGGCCGACCGCCTGGGCCCGCCCCCGGACCGGGCGGCAGCCGAGGCCGGGGGCCGGGACCCGGGTCTTGCGGGCAGAGCGGCGGATCGGGTGGCGGATGCGCGCGATCGTCTGGCTCGCTCTGGCGCTGTCGGGCGACCTGCCGCGCGATTCATGATCGCTGTTCGTGCGTTCGCGTGAAGGGGACTTTCGTCCTGCGAAGGTGGTCCGGCCCTGTCAGCCTGCATGCTACGCCGACGATGAGGAGACCGGGCGGGTAAGTCCAGGGAGTTACGGTGCCGGCACTCCACGACGTTCTGCAGCGGTTTCCGTCCTGCGGGGGCACCGGGCTCCGCGGCGGCCGTCCCGTCGGAACGCCGCGCCGGTCTGGAGGAGGAGTTGGAACCGATCTTCGCCTGGCTGGAGGAGGCCGAGGAGAGCACGCGGGGCAGCGGGTCGAGGAGGAGGACTATCCGGAACTCGCCACGATCGGAGGTTGTACCGAGTACCTCGCCGCGCATCGGACCGGTGCTGGGCGATAGGCCCTCATGATCCCGGCTCAACCGGCAGAACGGTTGTCGAACCGCGACCACTCGGAGTCCCATTCCCTGTAGCGGCGGCGATCGCAGTGGTGGCGGAAGATCCTTTGCATGCCCCAGAGGACGGCGGCGATCGCGAGGGACGTCCCCAGAGCGGTGCTCCAGCCATCGCCGAGCGTCTGAGAGTGCGCCCTCGGCCGGATCGCCGGACGGCCGGACACATCAACCCAAATGCGTTGTCGCTCGCCCGAATCCGCCTCTCCGCGCCAGGTGTCGATCGTGCCGGTGTGATGTCTGCCGTCCCGCCCGGCCCAGGCGGCCCGAGGAGTGCTCCATCCGGAAGCGCTCTGGTGACCGGTGTCGATGATGGTGGCGACGACCTGGTAACGAGTGGCCGCCTCCTGCTTCTCGGCACGAAGCCCGTGCTCGTAGACCGCCCCCGAGAGTTGCACGGAGGCGATAGGGGCGGCACCGAGGTAGAGCGCGACGAGGGCGATGGTGAACGACCGCTGCCGACGGTCGACGTCACGACGCAATTCGTTGCGGTCAAAACCGCAGCGACGTCGCAGGCGGTCTACACGGGCCAAACCGGTATCAGATCTCATCGTGACCTCCGGGGAAACGACCCCGGGCATGAAACCCGGACCCCTGGCTGAGTCCTGTCGTTTCCGGTTTCGGCCGCGCCGTCCGGCCCCCGGATCCAGGCGGCGACGTGATCAGCCGGGATCGTCGGATCGTCCCTGGGCCGGGTCACCGGGCGTCCTGGTCAGTGTCGCCAGGCGTTCCCGGTACTCGTCGGAGTCGATCTCGCCGCGGGCGTAACGCTCGGCGAGAACATCCTGGGCGCGCTCCCCGCCACGCCCGGCTCGGTCGGCCGCAGGAGCGGCGGTGTGAGGCGGGCGCGCGGCGGCCCTGATGATCAACGTGATGACGGCCGCCGCGGCGGCCAAGATGAAGATCAGAACGAACAGGCTCCAGATCATCATCCAGCCGGACCAGCCGCCGTTCATATGGCCCCAGCCCCACCAGCAGGTATTCATCACGCACCTCCTCTGCTTCCAGCCTCCGGCCACGCCCGGTGCCATCAAAGGGCCGAAGGTCCCGGCGAAGCAGGCCAAGAGGCCATGGCTGCCCCTGTCCGCGGTCGGCGTGTGCGGCTCGGGTGGGACCTTTGCCCTTCAAGGGCCTGGCATTCGTCCCTCCTGCCAGTCGGACGGACGGGCGCAGGTTGGAGATATGAAGCGTTCTCCACGCGCTGTCTTTTCCGCGCAGGTGCCCGCCCGGTCCGCGGGCGGGGCGGGTACCGAAGCCACCGGTGAGGTCACTGATCCACGAGAGCCGCTGCCGTTGCTGCGCAAGGAGCTGGGGACGGGGCCGAGCGGACTGTCCGGGCGTGAGGCGTCCCGGCGGCTCGCTGTCTACGGCCCCAACCAGGTGCGGCGGCGGGAGCGGACGTCTCTGGCGCGTGAGGCGGCCCAGCAGCTGGCCCATCCGCTGGCGTTGCTGCTGTGGGCCGCGGGTGCGCTGGCATTCGTAGGCGGTATTCCCGTTCTGGGGTGGGCGATCCTGGCGGTGATCATGGTGAACGCCGGGTTCGCGCTGCTTCAGGAACGGCAGGCCGAGCGGGCGGTGGAGGCGCTCGAGGCCTACCTCCCTGAACGGGCCAAGGTCATCCGTGACGGCGAATCGCGGGCGGTGGATGTCGCCGAGGTGGCCCCCGGTGACCTGGTGGTGCTGGAGGAGGGCGACAAGATCCCTGCCGACGCCCGGCTGGTCGAGGGAGCGGTGGAGGTCGACCTGTCGATGCTGACCGGCGAGTCGATGCCGGTGGAGCGGGTGGCCGCGCCCGCGGAGGAGGGGCTGGCGCTGCTGCGCGAGCCCAACCTGGTCTTCTCGGGCACCACCTGCGTCGGAGGCCGGGCGGTCGGCATCGTGTTCGCCACCGGCGGGCACACAGAACTCGGCCGTATCGCGGCGTGATGCGCCCCGGGTCTGATGGAGGCTCGATTCCCTGAGAGGATCGAGTCATGGCACGTCCGTCCCGTTATCCCCCTGAGCTGCGCAATCGTGCGGTCCGTATGGTTGCCGATGAACGTGCATGGGATCGCGCGAGCGCTGGCCTTCTTGCGCAGCCAGGACTCACGCACTTGCAGCATCTCCGCCGCCTCGGCTGGTGTGAACAGCCGAGGCTGCTCGTTTCGCCGCGCCGCATCGGACTGGACGGAAGACGGCCCGGCGAGCCCGCGTCCTCTGCGATCCCGATCCATTTGCAGGGTCTCCTGACCGCAGGGGTCACTGTGACGCCGTACGGCCCTCGTTCTATGTGGTCATAGAACGTTGCTCACATGGTTTGACTACCGTTGCGCTCCATATTCTCACACTAGGTAACTTCTCGACTGCATTCTGTTCAAGGTCGTGTCGAGGTGCCATCAGATCGGTCACAATGAGCCCCGTGGGTCCTGACCAGAGCTCCGGCTGCAGGGATCTGGACCCGTGAGTATGGCCTCGAGCCACACGGGCCGTCGACCTAGTTGTTGCTGGCCATGACGTTGTTGACGCGTCTCAACCGACTGATGACAGCCTGCTCAATCGTCGTCGTGTCTTGCGGAGTTCGGCTTGCCTGGCGTCAAGTCGTCTGGCCAAGGAGTCCAGTTCAGCCCGCAGGTCTGGGCACAGCTCAAGGGACGTGCCGTGATCGCCGGTGCGAGCGCAGTCGAGATACCTCTGGATGGTCGAGGTTCCCAAACCAGCGGAGATCATCGTCCGGATCTGCGCAACACGCGTGACATCGGACTCGGCGTAATCCCGGTACCCGTTGCTGGTGCGAGCCGGGACCAACAGTCCACAGTCCTCGTAGTGGCGGAGTGCCCGCGCGCTCACACCAGTCAGCTCGGCGAGTTCGCTGATCAGCACCTGGATTCCCCTTGTCGACTTGACCTTCACGCTGGCGTGAACCCATACCGTCCTTCGGCATGACAACTGGAACAACCCAGCGGCGTGCCTCGATCATCCACGGTTACGGCGCGTCCCCCGAGGACCATTGGTTTGGCTGGCTTGCTGAGCAGCTCACAGCAGACGGCATACCGACGACGATCCCTACTCTTCCGAACTCACTGGCTCCAGACCCCGCGCAGTGGACGGAAGCCGTACGCGCCGACGTAGGCACCCCCGACGAGGACTCGGTCATCGTCGCGCACAGCCTGGGCTGTCTGACCGTGCTCCGCTATCTGCGCTCCCTTCCGGGCCCCTGGCACCTTGGCGTGCTCGTGCTGGTCTCCGGATTCGTCGACCCACTCCCCGCGCTCCCGGACCTGGACTCCTACATCGGAGACGGCTGTGAGGTGGAGGGGCTCAGCAACCACATCGGCCGACTCACGATCATCCGGTCAGACGCAGACCCGTACGTACCGCCCGGTCACACCGACCGCCTTGCCGGCCTGCTCGGAGTCTCCACAGAAGTGGTCCCCGGAGCCGGTCACTTCCTTGCTTCTGACGGCGTCACTTCGCTAGGCGAAGTTCTTACAGCCATCGCGTCGTAATGGGTGAAATTGGTCTGCACGGCAATCCCCCCTGTCCGTTGAAGGACGACGGCGCCTCGTGGAGAGGTGCCGTACCCGGCCGATCTCACACGTCGCTGACGAGATGGGGATTTCACGTGCTTGCGCATCGAAATGGGTAAGAAGCCATCTCATTTGGTGGTGTGGCGGTAGCCTGCGTTCGTGGAGATGGTCGAACGGTTGGTGCCCGAGGAGTTGTGGGAGCTGTTCCAACGGGTGGTGCCACCTGCACCGACGCGGCCCCAAGGTGGTGGCCGGCGCCGGTACGGGGACCGCGAGGTGCTGGCGGCGATCATCTTCGTGGCCACCACCGGTTGCACCTGGCAGCAGTTGCCGCCGGTGTTCGGCCCGTCCGGTCCCACCGCGCACCGCCGCTTCACCGAGTGGAGCGCCGCGCGGGTCTGGGCCAAGTTGCACCGGCTGGTGCTGGACGAGCTGGGTGCGCGCGGTGAGCTGGACTGGTCGCGGTGTGCGATCGACTCGGTCAGCGTCCGGGCGAGCAAAGGGGGCAGCTGATGGGTCCGAATCCTGTTGATCGCGGCAAGCCCGGGTCGAAATCCACCTGCTCACCGACCGTGCCGGACTGCCCTTGTCTGTCGGGATCTCGGCGGCCAACACCCACGACAAGCTGGCGCTGCAGCCCCTGGTGCGGGGCATTGCGCCGGTTCGCTCGCGGCGCGGTCCGCGCCGGCGCCGCCCCGCCAAACTGCATGGTGACAAGGGCTACGACTTCACCGATCTGCGCCACTGGCTGCGCAGCCGCGGCATCGTCCCGCGCATCGCCCGCCGCGGCATCGAGTCCTCCGACCGGCTGGGCCGACACCGCTGGGTGGTGGAACGCACGGTGTCCTGGCTGAACGGCTGCCGCCGATTGCACCGCCGCTACGAACGCAAGCCCGAGCACTTTCCGGCCTTCGTCGGCATCGCCGCCACCCTCATCTGCCACCGCCCGACTCACCAAATGAGATGGCTTCTTACGCGGACTTGTGCCGACCGAAGACGGCGTTCATCGTGGCGGCACCCTCGTTGATGACCGGCCTCAGTTGGTGCCGGTACACCTTCTCGGTGACCGCCGTACCGGCGTGCCCGACGAGATCGGCGATCGGCACGCCGCTGTCACTCATGATCGAGACGAACGAGTGACGGAGTCCCCGGGGAGTCCAGTTCTCTCCGATGTCCGCCTTCTTGGTGATCAGCCGGAATCCCCGCCGTACGTGCCCGGGATCAAGGGGCGTCCTAGTCCGGGAGCAGAAGACGAGGTTGGTGTTCTTCCACGCCTCTCCGGCCTTGAGTCGCTGGGACGCCTGGCGCGCGTGATGCTTGCGGGGAGCATCTACCGCCTCGTCCGGCAGTTCCAGCGTGCGGCGGGACCCCTTCGTCTTGGTGTCGCCGTGCGTACGCACGGAACGCCAGACGTAGACCGCGAACCCGGTCATGGTCGAAGCCGACCTTGCTCACCGGCTGCCACGCGGGCTCGCCGTCCACCCATGCCACGACGTGATCCCACTGGAGAGCACGCGCCTCCTCGGTACGGATGCCGATCATGAGGGCCGAGGCGGCGATGGGCAGGGCGGCCCGCGCCATCGAGGCCCCCATTCGTCCCGGCGGCGGTCGCCAAGCCTTACCGGCACCCCGAAACCAGGGTCACGAGGAGTCACCGAACCAGCCATGGCTACCGGTCGTGACCACCTCGAAGACGGCGGACGGATGTCAGATGACGTGTGGTGGCAGCTGCCTTACCGGTAAACCGGCGCGCCCGTCGTCAGCACCGCCGAGGACCTCGCCGCGGTCGGCATGAGCCTGCTCGCGATCAGCGCGCCGGTGCTCGCGCTGACCGTACTGGTGGTGCTGGCGGCCGTGGCGCTGCGGTGATCGTCCGAATCAGGCGGCGGCGCGTCGCCGCCGCCTGACCCCGGTCAGCAGGTCTTCCGGTACGGGACGTCGGGGATGTTGGCCTTCCACTCCGTCTCCGTCAGCGCGCCGGTCGTTTCGCAGAGTTCGGCCCGCAGCAGCCCCGGCCCGACCGAGTGGGTGCGGAACCCGCCGGTGGAGTCCACGCTGACCAGCGACTGGCCGTCCGGCGTGAACGCCATCGCCAGCACCGTGCGGCGGTGGCCGGTGAACGGGATGCCGAGCGGGGTGCGGGTGCGCAGGTCCCACAGCTTGATCTCGCCGTCGGAGCCGGACTCGCCGTAGGCGACGGCCAGCACCCGGTCCCCCGCGTCGTGCACGGGCAGGGAGTAGCCGCCGGTCGGGGTGAGGTCCCCGGTGCGCAGGACGTACCCCGTGCGGGCGAGCGTGGCCGGATCGTAGAAGGAGACGCTGGCCCGGAGCTCGGACGGGCCGTCGAAGACCATCTTCCCGTCCGCGCTGTACCGGCCCGCCTCCAGGCCCGTCGAGCCGCGCCGCAGCACCTTCCCGGACGGGAACTCCACGAGCGTGTGGCCCGAGAGCACCGCCCCGCCGTCCGGACGGAACGCCACCGCCCCCCACGGCTCCCCGCGCACCTCCCGGATCTGCCGCATTGGGGAGAGATCCCAGAAGGACAGGGACCTGCCCGCGTCGTCGGGACGGTTCCGGACGAGCGACCGTCCGTCCGGCGCGAAGTCCACGTTCTCGACGACCGGGTCCGAGTACTGGGTGACGGCACCGGGGAGGGAGCCGATCCGGGTCCGCTTCGACAGGTCCCAGACGTCGATCTTTCCGTCGCCCATGCCGGTCCCGACCGCCAGCATCCGGCCGTTCGGGCTGAGCTTGAGACCCGATCCCGTGCTGAACCGCTCCTTCGGCAGCTCGAACCGCTTGGCGAGCGGGCTGGTCGACCAGATCTCGACGGCCTCGTCGTCCCTGAGCACCGCCATCGTGGAACCGTCGCGGCTGGAGGTCGCCAGGTTGTACTCGACGGGCGCGCTCGCGGGCCGCTGGGTGTAGCGCGTGACGTCGAGGGAGAACAGCACGCCGTCGCCGCTCGTGCACCGCAGTTCGGTGTCGCCCGCGGTGAACCGGAAGGTCCCGGACGCGCACTCGTCCATCGTGGTCGGGTAGCGCATGACCACGCCGTCGTCCGGCGACACCCGCCACAGATTCAGCTGTGTCGCCAGGAACTCGCCCGAGTGGCTGAAGGTCTGGTCCGCCCGCGTGACGTCCTTGTCGCCCTCCACCTCCTGGGAGGTGTTGGTGTCGAGCGACACCAGGCGCACGCCGTTCTTGCCCGGCAGCGCCGCGGTCCGACCGTCCGGGCTGAAACGGACCGCCTGGAAGCTGGGCTCGTCGCCGATGTGGAAGTCGGGCGTGGAGAGCTTTCTGCGGGTCCGCAGGTCGGTCCAGGTGACCGTCTTGAGGGACTTGATCGACAGCACCGTCTCCTGCGGGGAGAACGACACGAAACCGGTGATGCGCGGGTCGTGGAACGCCTGCCGGCCGGTGCGCGTGTCCCAGACGGTGATCCCGTTGCGGCTGGCGCCCGTCTCGGACGCCGCCAGGTAGGTGCCCGCCGGGCTGAGCTGGAGTTCGGCCGCGTTGACCAGACCCTGGGCCTGGTAGCGGATCACGTTGCGGACGCGGAGGCCGGGCGCGGACAGGATGACGACCGTCCCGTCCAGGACCTGGACGGCGACGGTCTTGCCGTCGTCGGACACATCGACGCCGCCGACCCTGGCGGCGGCGCGGAAGGAGCCGACCTTGCGTCCGCTGTCGGCCTCCCACAGCCCGGCCTGGTTCCCGCCGGCAGCCGCCAGCAGCCGTCCGGAGCCGTCCAGGTCGGACCAGATCGCGTCGAAGTCGGGCAGCCGGACGGACCGCCGCTCCACCTGGTGCCGGACCGCGGCCAGCGCCGACCACGACTCGGGGGTGTCGGCGATCGCCCCGGCCGCGACGGCGAGCCTGCGCGCCAGGTCCGGACGGCTGCGGCGCAGCGACTGCGCCAGCCCCGCGACCTGCGCGGACGCGGCGCGGTCGCGCTGCCCGACGACGGTCCGCCGCTGGTCGATCGCGACGACGGCCGCGCCGATCGCGATGACCAGCAGGACCGACAGCCCGATGCTGATCAGCGCGCGCAACCGTCCCCGGCGCAGCGACAGGGCGGCGGCCGCGTCCAGGAAGCCGCGCTCGACCAGGTTGAGGGTCAGGTGGCGGCGGCCGGTCGCGGCCCACGACTGGGCGCGTTCCAGGGCCGTCCCCTGGTAGAGGTCGCTGCGCTTGCGGCCGTGGCCGTGCCAGAGCCGGGAGGCGTCCACGAGGTCCTGGTGGACGCCTAGTCCCGCGCGCTCGCCGTCGGCCCACTCGCGCAGCCTCGGCCACGCGCGGATGAGCGCGGCGCTGGACAGCGTGACGGTCCCGTCCGTCCAGACCAGGACGCCCGCGCCGGTGAAGTCGCGCAGGACGCGGTCGACGACCCGGTCGTCGACCTGGCCGTCGGAGAACTCGTCCCGGCGCGCCGAGCGCAGCGTGTCCTCGGCGCGCTCGCCAGGCGCGACCAACCGCAGCAGCAGTTGCGGCACGGCCTCCTGCTCGCGGACGCCCAGGCCCGTGAACACGACCTCCGCGAGTTCGGCGCGGGAGGGCTCGGGCGGCTCGGGCCGGTCGTCGGGGACGGCCCTGCGGGTGGCCTCCTTCAGGTCGATCGCTCCGACCAGGCCGAGGAGCAGGTCCTCGGCGTCGGGACGGTCGGCCGGATCCTTCGCCAGCGACGCCGTCACCAGCGAGCGCAGCGGCTCCTCCAGCACGGAGGTGTCGGGGTGGTGGGTCTCCACCTGGCGCGCGATCACGGGCGTGGTGTCGCCGGTGAAGGCGTGCCGTCCGGTCGCGGCGAACAGGACGACCGCGCCCCAGCCCCACACGTCCACCTTGGCGTCGCCGTGCTCGCCCCGGTACCGCTCCGGCGGCATGTACCGCAGGGTGCCCTTGAGCAGGCCGGTCGTGGTGGGCTGCTCCTCGATCCGGGCGATCCCGAAGTCGATGAGGCGCGGCCCGTCCGGGGCCAGCAGAATGTTCTCGGGCTTGAGGTCGCGGTGCACGACCCGCGCGCGGTGCACGCCCACCAGCGCGGTGGCCAGCCCGATCGCCAGGCGGCGCAGCTCGTCCGGCCCGTACGGCCCGGCGCGCTCGACGGCCTGCCGGAGGTTCGGCCCGGCGACGTGCTCGCTGACGACGAACGGGATCGGGCCGTCGAGGTCGGCGTGCAGGACCTTCGCGGTGCAGTAGGCGGCGACCTTCCGCCAGGCCCAGGTCTCCTTGCGGAGCATCTCGCGGTCGCGGTCGCGGACCCCGTGCAGGGCCTTGACGGCGACCCGTTCGCCGTCGGGCCCGTAGCCCTCGTAGACGACGCCCTGGCCGCCTGCGCCGAGCCGTCCGTCAAGATAGAAGGAGCCGAGCTGGCGGGGGTCGCCGGGGTGGAGCGGTTCGGCCATGGGTCTCCTCGCGCTGCCGGTGGAACCGGTGATCATCTCATATAGACACTTGTGTCTGGCTGTTTGTTCGGCAGCGCGCATACAGACCACTTGAACAACGACCCTGCGAGCTTCCCGCCTGAGCGCCCGCCCGTCCGGCGAGCGCGGCTTCCCGGATCGGGGAGCTACGCCTACCGCTCCGGTGGAGCCAGGCCCACTGATTCTTCTGGTTCCGCACGCCCGGCGCGCGCGGCGACGACCCCGCCCGGCTGCTGCCCGCGCCGCCGCCGACCGTGCTGAGCTTCACCATCACCTGGGACTGGGACGGGTTCGACAAGGCATCCTTCGCCCGGATGGTGCGCAATTACGGCGAATGGGTCGAGCGCAACAGCGCGCCGGACTCCCCGTCCACCCGGCTCTACAGCGAGCTCCAGCTCAACCGCCGGCGGCTCGGGACGCTCGGCATGATCGGCCAGGTGTCCGCCGCGTCCGGCGCCGAACGGCTGCTGGACGATCACCTGGCCGTGATCAACCGCGGCGTCCCGGTCACCCCGGTCCGCCAGGTGAGGAACCAGCCCTGGCTGGCCTCCGCCCTGGCCGGACCGCCGGGCGAACCCGGCCCCGTCTGGCGGCTGAAGGCCAAGTCGGCCTACCTGCGCCGCCGCCTGAGCGACCGGCAGATCGACGTCCTGCACCACCATCTCACCCGGACCGACTACGACTACCAGGGCGGCATGGCCAACCTCTTCTCCTTCGGCGGCCGGGTCAACACCGTCGCCCCGGACGCGACGGCGACGCCGCACCGCGACAAGATCATGAAGATCCTCCTGATCAACGGGTGGGAGGACCCCGCCGACGACCACCGGCACATCACCTGGCTGCGGGAGCTCTACCACGACCTGTACGCCGACACCGGCGGCGTCCCGGCGCCCGGCGACGCCCGGAGACGGCGGGGCGGCGCTGGTGGCTCCGAACTTCGGAGCCGGGTCCTGCCTACGGTCGGGCGCCCTCGTGGCCGGTGCCGGTGATACCTGCCGTCCGGGGGCCGTCACGGCCCAGATCCGTGGCCGCCGGAGTTCGGTCCGACTGGCGTGGGCGGAACCAGGAGGTCACCCCGGAGAGCACAGCGCGGCACCTCACCCCGCAATAGCGTTATGCATCCGTTCAATTACAAAGAGTCGCGAGGGGGGAGTCATGGTGCTTCGTTCCGCCGCCCCTGCTCTCCACCGGTTTCGTCTGCCTCTAGCGGCAAGCCTGCACAGTCGAATCAAGTCCTCGGGGACGCGGTCCAAAGACAGGAGAGAAATAGTGGGCAGCAATACCAGGAAGCGGATGGTTGCGGGGATCATCTCTCTGGCGGCCGTCCCGGCGGCCATGGCCCTCGCCGGCCATGCGTCCGCCGCCCTGGCGCAGACCGCGCCCGCCGCGCACGTGGCGTCACCGTCCTCGTCAGCGCGCACCAACATGTCGTACGCGCTGTACAAGGCCCGCGGCGGCCGGATCACCACCGGCTTCGACGGCTACCACAGCACCCCCGGACGGCACGAGGGCATCGACATCGCCCGCAGCATCGGATCAGACGTCCACGCCCTCGTCGGCGGCAAGATCATCTACATTGCGCGCGGTCGCACCGGCAGGTCGGGGCTCTCCACGATCTCCATCTACAACGCTTCGCTGAACAAGACGGTGATCTACCTGCACACCGCTCCAAGGTCCTCCCTGCGCGTGGGCCGGACGATCAACCGCGGGCAGATCATCGCGGACGAGTCGTGGCATGGGGTGTCGAGACGTTCGAGCGCGCACACCCACGTCGAGATGCGTCTCGGCCGCCGAACGCACGCGGCCAAGAGCGTCGGCGACCCACGCCTGGACAACCCGAACCCGGCCTCGTTCTGGAACTCTCAGGGCTACAACGTCCGATAGCGCGCTGGCCTCCAGCAGCAACCCCGCCCGGATCGGGGCGTGCGCTACGGGGCGCCGGCGGCGTCCTTCTCGGTCACGCTCCCGGCGCGGGCCCGCGCCTTTACGCTTCCGGCATGGTCGCCAAACGCCCCACCCCCAAGAAGGACAAGTCCGCTCGCCGTCGCCATTCCCCTCCTCCGCTGGGCACCGCGCGAGGAGGGAGCGGCGTCCTCGGTTTGGTGGAGGGGGAGGTGCTGGCGAGCGGAGTGCGGCTCCGCAGGGCGCGGGCTGATGACGTCGAGGACGCGCGGCGCGTTCGGCGATGGTCAGGGCTGTGATCGCTTGGTTGTAGGTGAGGGGGGCCACTTGAGGGCAGGCCTGTTCGTGCGCTGCGGTCCTGTCGAAGAGGTCACAAGAAGAGCCCTCTTGATCGTCACTATCTGCAATCAAGGGTGAGGGTGTGTGACCGACGGCCGCGTACGCTCCCACACTTCACGTGGCCTCGATGTGGTCACGCGACCCTAGGTCGGACCTTACTTTGCCGCGGTGCGTCTCTCATCCGTGGCGGGGGGTGGTCAGGGCCGCTACGTCGGCCTGTTCGACTTGCGGGAGCCAGTGGCGGTTCTTGTCGTAGCGGAGCCAGCCGTGCTGCTCTATCGCGGTGTCGACCCTGCGGAGCAGGCGGTCTAACTCGGCGTGCCGCTGGTCGGGGCTCCACAGCAGGGACGAGCCGTACAGCGGCGTGGGGTCGACCAGCGGGATCAGCCGCAGGGACGAGCCGCCGAGCGACGTCAGGTGCGCCGGGACGACCGCGGCTTGGCGCGGCTCCTCGTGCAGCAACCAGGGGATGTGGTACGGCCCGAGGTCGAGGCCTCCGAACCGGCCGTCCAGCCCGAAGCGTTCGACGAACTGGCGGAGGAAGTCGAGCGATTCGAGGGGCGCCGGGAGCCACAGCGGGGTGCCGCGCAGGTCGTCCGGGGTCAGTTCGGCATGCTCGGCCAGCGGGTGTTCGACGCTGACGATGACCGCCATGGCGTCGAGCCGGATCAGGCGCCGCGCCAGGGAGGCGATGTCCGCCCCGCGAGAGATCCGGCCCAACGCCACGTTGATCACGCTGTCGCGCAGTGCGGCGACGGCGTCCGGGAGGTCGCGGCAGACGCCGGCCTCCAGTTGCGGGCCTTCCTCGCCTCCGGTGAGGGTCCGGATGGTCTGCGCAGGGAAGAACAGGCTGCCCCAGACGCTCATGCGCAAGGGCCGGACAGAGGGCCGTGCGGACGCGACCGCCTGGTCGCCCGCGACGAGAAGCCGCCGTGCCGGGGCGAGGAATCGACGTCCGGCGGAGGTGAGGCTGACCCCGCGCGCGCCGCGCACGAACAGTTTCACGCCGAGGCCGGTCTCCAGCCGGGAGATCCGTGCGGACAGCGCCTGCTGGGAAAGGGAGAGATCCCTTGCGGCCTGCCCGAAATGAAGGCGATCGGCTGCTCTAACGAAGGCCCGAACGTGGGCCATATCCAGATCCATGTCTCTCACCTGGCCTGACAAGCCTTTGCTGTAGGACTGCCAGCGAAATTTTGTTGGACTGGGCCCAACGGACTCAGGTTGGCTATGTGCCACGAGTGGTGACAGCGGATGTTATGGAGCAGGAGTTTCCTTGTCAATGTCACTGCAGTGTGTTTTCCATGCCCAGCCGATTTTCTGCAGTGCGGCGTTGGAACGTGCCCACCGGATCAGGGCCGTGCCGCCGCGGCGCGGGGACCGCGATGACTGAGGTCACGGCGCGGACCGGCGTCCCGCCCTCTCCTCCGCGGCCGTCCGGCCGGACCGGGCAGACCGCCGTGGTCGCCTCGACGCCGTCCGACTCGCACACCTGGGGACTGGTCGTCCTGCAGTGCGTGCTGGAGGAGGCGGGCTTCTTCGTGCGGAACCTGGGCGCGTGCTGTCCCGCCGCGCTGCTGCTGAGCGAATGCCGTGCCGCCCCGCCGGACCTGGTCGCGATCAGCACGGTGAACGGGCACGGGCGGGTCGAGGGCGCCGACCTGATCTCCGTGTTCCGCCGCGTGCCCGGCCTGTCGGACGTTCCGGTCGTCATCGGCGGGATGCTGACGACGGGCGGGGCCGACCATCGCGAGGTCGTGGCGGAGCTCACCGCGCTCGGCTACACGGGCGTGTACGTCGGCGACGAGGCGCTGCAGAGGTTCCGCGTCCACCTGGCATCGGCGGATTCGCATGCGCGCTGAAGCGCCGCCGGAGGCGCCCCCGCCCTCGTACGTTCCGTCGTTCGGTGGGTTCGTGGCGGGGCATGCGCGCGCCGGACGGCTGGTGGTCCAGCCGAGGATGGGGTTCGGGTCGCCGGAGGCGATGCGCCGCGGCCTGCTGGCGGTGCGCGACGCCGACGCGTGCGCCGCCGGAACGATCACCCTCGACAGCTACACCCGCGTCGGCGCGCACGACCGGGCGGCCCGCGCGCTCGCCACGGGCGCCGACCTCAACGGCTATCCGCTGGTCGCCCATACCGTGCAGGCGACGTTGGCGGTCGTGGACGGCGTCGTGGGCGACGGCTTCCCCGTCCAGGTGCGGCACGGGTCGGCGCTGCCGTCGGCGATCGTCCGTACCGCGCTGCGCTGCGGGCTCACCGCGACCGAGGGCGGCCCGGTCTCCTATTGCCTGCCCTACAGCCGGGTACCGCTCGCGGACGCGATCGGCGACTGGCGGACGACCTGCGAGCTGCTGGCGCGGACGCCGGGCGCGCATCTGGAGAGCTTCGGCGGCTGCATGCTCGGCCAGCTCTGCCCGCCGTCGCTACCGGTCGCGCTGAGCGTGCTGGAGGGGTTGTTCTTCCGGTGGCACGGCCTGCGCAGCGTGTCGCTGAGCTACGCGCAGCAGACGAACCACGACCAGGACGCCGAGGCCGTCGCGGCGCTGCGGCTGCTGGCGGAGGAGTTTCTCGGCGACCTGGACTGGCATGTCGTCCTCTACACCTACATGGGGGTGTTCCCGCGGACCGCGCGGGGGGCGGCCGCGCTGCTCGAAGAGAGCGTGCGGCTCGCGGTGGCGACCCGGGCGGAACGGCTGATCCTGAAGACCCGGGCGGAGGCGACGCGCATCCCGACCATCGAGGACAACGTGGTGGCGCTGGAGGAGGCCCATGCCGCCGCGCTGCGCCTCCCGGAGCCCCGCCGGCCCGCGCCCGGACCGGACGTCGTCCGGGGTACGGAGGTGTACCGCGAGGCGCGGACGCTCCTGGAATGCGTCCTCGACCTTTCCGACGATATCGGTGCCGCGTTCGTCTCTGCTTTTTCTCGTGGTTACCTTGACGTGCCGTATTGCCTTCATCCGGATAACCGGAACCGCGCCCGCACCTTTCTTGACCGGGACGGCAGGCTGCGTTGGGCGTCGGTCGGGAGAATGCCGCTGGAACCCCCGCCGCGCGTCCAGGACGGGAGTGGCACCGCACCGGAGTCCACCGAACTGCTGCGAATGCTCCATTGGGTACGCGAACGATTCGATAACGCACCGTCCGGGCCGCGGAAATGACCCGTTCCACCCGGACCGCTCAACCGTTCACCGAACGTCTCTCGGGCGCAGGAGAAAGATCATGGAAGGTCCCCCCACGGCCGTCACCGCCTCCGTCCTCTCCGAGGCGGGACTGGACACCGGGCTGCTGGACTGCTGGGAGGTGACGCTGGCGATGGCGCTGCTCGCCCAGGGAGGCGGCGGCGTCCGTTCCGTGCTGGGGTCGCAGTGGTGGTTCGCGTACGAGCCGGGCGGCGAGGCGGCGCCCCGCCTGGACTTCGAGCCGCAGGAGGAGCGATGCGCGGCGCTGACCGGGCTGCGCCCGCGTTCCGAGCGCGTCGTGGAGGGCGGTCTCGCGGCGGCCTGCGAGGGCGCGCTCGCGCTGGGCCGCGCCCCGATGGTGGTCACCGACGCGCACCTGCTGCCGTGGTGTCCGTACGCGGGCCGCAAGCACGTCGAGCACAGCTTCGTCGTCACCGCCGTCACCGGGTCGCCCGCGACGCTCCGCGTGGTGGACGGCTACGACAACCGCACGGAGTGGGGCGACGCGCGTCCCCTGGAGACGACCGTGGACGCCGCGTTGACGGCCGGCCTGGAGCGGGACTCGGCGACACGGCTCGTCACCCTCGTCCCGGAGCCGCCGCGGCTGGACCCGGGAGCCCTCCGGCAGGCCGCGCTGTTCGACCTCAACCTGGCCGTGCTCGCGGACTGGGCGGCGTCCGAGCCGTACAAGGCGTTCATCGAGGAACACTGCCGCGCCGACGTCGACCCCGCGGCGTTCGACCGGTTCTGCGAGGCGTGCTGGACGATCGAACGCCGCCGGGGCCTGTACGCGACATGGCTCGACGACCTCGCCGCCGAGCCCGGCGCCCCGGTCCCCGCGGGACTCGGCGAACGCTTCCGCCAGGAGGTCGTCGCGCGGTGGTCTGACGTGAACCGCTTCGCCTACCTGGCCCTGCGCCGTCTGCGCGCGGGCCGGCGCACCCCGGGCGGCCTCGCGGACCTGCTCACCGCCGCCGCCGAGGCCGAGCGGACGTTGGCCACCGCCCTGGTCACCGGCCTGCCCGCCCCGGGAACGCCTGAAAAGGGAGAGCGCGTATGAGGCCGGTTCACGACATCGGGCGCCGGTTCGCCGAGGCGGCGCGGGAACGGCCGGGCGCGGTCGCCGTGCGGGACGGCGCCACGGACCTGAGCCTGACGTACGGGCAGTGCCTCGCGCTGGCCTCGCAGGTCGCCGAGGTCGTCGCCGCGCATGCCGGTGCCGGGCACTGCGTGGGGCTGAGCGTCCGCAAGAGCCCGCAGGCGATCGTGCTGATGCTCGGCTGCCTGCTCGCCGGAGTGCCGTACGTTCCGATCGACCCGCACGCCCCGCCCCCGAGGCGGCGGCGGATCGTCGCCGACGCCGGCCCCCGGCTGCTGTTCGTCTCCGCCGACACCGCCGCGAACTGGCCGGACGAGGGCATCGGCGCCCTCACCGGCCTGGCCCCCGCGGGCGGGGGGTGGTCGCGGGAGGCCGGGGAGATCCTGGTGGGCGATCTGCTCGTGGCGCGGCGCGAGGCGGCCGGATCGCCCGACATCGCCGCCAACGAACTGGCGTATGTCCTCTACACGTCCGGATCCACCGGCGTGCCCAAGGGCGTGATGATCAGTGCCGTCAACGCGGGGTACTTCGTCGACTGGGCCGCCGCCGCGTTCCCCCTCGGCCCCGGCGACCGCGTGGCGCAGCACGCCCCGCTGCACTTCGACCTGCCGGTTTACGACATCTACGTGGCGTTGACGTCCGGCGCGTGCCTGCACCTGATGGACGACCGCACGGTGATGTTCCCCGCCGCCGCCTACCGGTTCCTGCGCGACCGCGACATCACGGCGCTGTACGCGGTGCCCTCGGCGCTCAACGCGCTCACCCGTCGCTCCCGTCTGCTGGAGAGCGGGCTCCCGCGGTTGCGCCGGCTGCTCTACGCGGGGGAGGAGTACCACGTGCCCCAGTTGCGGACGCTCGTCTCGGCGCTGCCGGAGCGGACGCGCGTCGCCAACCTCTACGGTCCGGTCGAGACCAACGTCGTCACCTGGGCCGATGTGACCCCGGAGCTGCTGGCCGGAACCCGGATGCCGATCGGCGGGCCCGTCCCCGGGACGGAGGTGCGGCTGCTCGGCGACGACGGCGTGCCGCGCACCGGCCCGGCCGAGGGCGAGCTGATCGTCTCCGGCCCGTCCGTCACCCCCGGCTACCTCCACGATCCCGAACGCACCGCACACGCCATGCTCACCCTGCCCGGCGGCGGCGGCGACGGCGCCGCCGGACGCGGCCGCGTCTACTACCGGACGGGCGACTTCGCCGAGGCGGACGCGGCCGGTGTGCTGCGGTTCCGGGGGCGCCGCGACGGCATGGTCAAGACGCGGGGCTTCCGTGTCGAGCTGGGCGAGGTGGAGGCCGCGATCCTGGCGCACCCGGGGATCGCGCAGGCGGTCGTCCGGCCGGTCCCGCACCCCGAGCACGGGACGGTCCTGGAGGCGCACGTGGTGGCGGACGGCTCGGCGGCGGCGCCGAGGGATTCCGCGCTGCGGCACTGGCTCACCGGTCAGGTGCCCGCCTACATGGTCCCGGTGACCGTGGCGTTCCACGAGGAGCTGCCCGTGACGTCCACTGGGAAGATCGCCCGCTCGGCGGTGGGAGGTGCGGCCGGATGACCACCGACGCCCAGGACGACGCCGCGCTGCGGCTGGTCCTGACGGTGCTGCGCGGGGTACTGGGCGAGGAGCCCGCCCTGGCCGCCTGCACGGCGCTGTTCGAGGTGCCCGGATTCGACTCGCTGGCGCTCGCGGCCGTCGTGGAGCGACTGGAGGACGAGCTGGGAACCGTCCTGCCCGACGACCTGATCGTCCCCGAGTCGTTCACCACGCCCGGCGACATCGCCTCCGTCCTCGTCGTTCCGGCGCTGCGCGCGGCAGGGAGGGGGCCGTCATGACCGTCCGCCCGGAACCGGAGGTCTCGCTCCTGCACGACCTGCTCGACCGTGCCGCCGCCCGCTGGCCGGGCCGTACGGCGCTGGTCAGCGGGCCGGTGAGCGGCACGTTCGGCGAGCTGCGGGACGCCTCGCTGGCCGCCGAGACGGGACTGCGGCGGGCCGGCGTGCGGCGCGGCGACCGCGTCGTGGTGGTGATCGACGAGTTCACCGACGCCATCGCGGTGATGTTCGGCGCGTCCCGGCTCGGCGCCGTCTACGTGCTCATGAACGGCGACACCACCGGCTACGCCGCCGGGCACGTGCTGCGCGACTGCGCGCCCGTCCTGGTGGTGGCGGGCGGCGACACCGAGGCCCGGCGATGCGCCGAGGCGCTCGGCCTGCCCATCGCCCACCTGCCCTGCTTCACCGCCCCGCCGCCCCGGGACGGGCCCCTCGAGCCGGTGCCGTACGCGGCGCGGCCGGTCTCGTGGGACCTGGTCAGCGTGCTCTACACCTCCGGGTCGACCGGCCGTCCGAAGGGCGTGGCGGGCACGCACGCGAACATGGTGTTCGCCGCGCAGATGATCGCGCGGCGGCTGCGGCTGCGCGAGGACGACGTGATCGGGTGCGTGCTGCCACTCGCGTTCGACTACGGCGTTTACCAGATCCTGCTGAGCATGCTGTCGGGCTGCGCGCTGGTCTGGGGCAAGGGCACCGACGCCGGGCCGGGGCTGCTGGCGTTCCTCGACCGGCACCGGGTCACGGTGCTGCCGTCAGTGCCCGGGCTGGCGCACAACCTCGACCGGCTGTCGCGGCGCACCCCGCACGCGCTGCCGCCTCTGCGGGTCCTCACCAACACGGGCGCGGCGATGTCCGCCGACCTGCTGGGACGGCTACGGGCGAGCTATCCGGACCTCGGCGTGTACCTGATGTTCGGGCTCACCGAGTGCAAGCGCATATCGATCCTGTTGCCGGAGGAACTGCCGCACAAGCCGGACTCGGTCGGCCGCCCGCTGGACGACACCGAATGCGTGATCGTGGACGCGGACGGGCGGCCGCTGCCGCCGGGGGAGCTCGGCGAGCTGGTCGTGCGCGGCCCGCACGTGACCCTGGGGTACTGGGGCGACCCTGAGCGCACCGCGCTGCGGTTCCGGGCCTGGGGTCCGTTCGGCGAGCGGGCGCTGTTCACCGGGGACCAGTGCTGGCTGGACGAGGACGGTTACCTGTACTTCCACGGCCGCGACGACGATATCTACAAGTCCAACGGGTTCCGCGTGTCGGCGACCGAGGTGGCCATGGCGGCGGAGGAGGTCCCGGGTGTGCAGGAGGCGTTCTGCGTGGGCGCCCGGGGCGACGAGCCACCCGTCCTCGCGGTGGTCACCGAGCTGACGGCCCTGCGGGTGCGGACCGAACTGCAGAAGCATCTGGAGTGGTTCAAGGTGCCCGATCTGATCGTGCCGGTCGAACGGCTGCCGCTGAACCGCAACGGCAAGGTCGCCCCCGAGGCGGTGCGCGCTCTCGGCAAGGCCGTGGCGACCCCGGGAAAGCCCGCCGGAGGCTTCGGGAAAACGGAATCCCTCGACGACGCGGGGAGATCGGTATGAGCGTGCCGGCCGGGACGCTGCGGAAGCTGGCCGCCGAGTACGGCACCCCGTTGTACGTCTACGACCTCGACGAGGCACGGGCGGCCCACGCCGAGCTGGCGGGTTCCGTCCCCGCGGGCAGCCGCATCTACTACTCGCTCAAGGCCAACCCGTTCCCGCCCCTGGTGGGCGTGCTGCTGGACGCCGGGGCGCGGGCCGAGGTCTGCTCGCGCGGCGAACTGGAAACCGCGCTCGCCGCGGGCGCGCCGGCACGCCGGTGCCTCTACACCGGCCCGGCCAAGACCGAGACCGAGCTCGCGCACGCCCTGGCCCGGGGGGTGCGGGTCTTCTCCGTGGACTCCCCGACCGACCTGGCCCGGCTGGGGCTGTGCGCGCGGCAGGCCGGGGCGCGGGCCAAGGCCATCCTCCGGCTGAACCCGTCGGCCTACCCGCGGGGCGCGGGCCTGGCGATGGGCGGCGCGCCGTCGCAGTTCGGCGCGGACGTCGCGTGGGTGCGCGACCGGCCCGAACGGTTCCGCGCCGACGGGGTCGAGCTGGTCGGCTACCACGTCTACGTCGGGACGAACATCGACGACGCCGACCGGCTCATGGACTGGTTCGAGCTGGCGGTGGACGCGGTCCGGCACGCGCAGGAGGCGCTGCGGCTGAACGTGGAGATCGTCGACCTCGGCGGCGGCTTCGGCCACCCCTACGCGCGGCCCGGTGACCGCCCGGCCTGGTCCGGCCTCGCGCGGCGGCTCGCCGGCCTGCTCGCCCGTCTCCCGGGCGCGGCGGCGTCCCCGGCGCGGGGCGGACCGGTCGTGGCGTTCGAGTCCGGCCGCTACCTGGCCGGTGGCAGCGGCACGCTTGTGCTGCGCGTCCAGGACGTCAAGCACAGCAAGGACACCCGGTTCGTGATCGCCGACGGCGGCGTCAATGTACTCGGCGGCATGCAGGGGCTGCGCCGCGTCCCGCCGATCATGGCCGAGCCCCTGCCGCTCCGGGCCGCCGTCCCCGCCGGGGACGGCAGGCAGGACGACGACGGCGACGCCGTGCTGGCCGGGCCGCTGTGCACCGCGCTGGACCTGCTCAACCAGCGCGCCAGGCTCCGCGGCGCCGCCCCCGGCGACCTGCTGGCCGTCCCGAACGTGGGCGCGTACGGGCTGACGGCGGCCCTGGTGGCGTTCCTCGGCCGGGACGCGCCGGCCGAGGTGGCCGTGGACACGGGCGGCGTCCGGGCGGCCCTGCGGCTGGAGACGGCGTACCGGCCGGTCCAGGCCGCACCATCCGGCGTGAACGGCAGTCCCACGGGCGATAGGGCCACCGGCGAAAGGGCGGAGACGCGATGACAGACCGGCGTGAGGAGTTCCTGCGCGTGCTGCTCGGCCATCTGGGGGCGGTCCAGGACACCTCCCAGATCGCCCCGACCGCGAACCTGCGGGGGCTCGGGCTCAACTCGATGCGGGCCGTCGACCTGGTGATGGACCTGGAGGACGCGTTCGAATTCGTCTTCCCCGACTCGGCGTTCACCGACGAGGTGTTCGCGACCGCCGACAGCATCTGGGCGGTCGTATCCGAGCACGCGTCCGGGCGGGCCGAGCCGTGACGATCCGCGCCGACCTGGCCGGGGCGACCGCGCGGCTCGCCGACATGGCCGAGGTGATCGACGCCACCGGCGACCCGGAGGGCCGGGGCATCGGCGTGCTGCGCGACCACGGCCTGATGGCGTACACGGTGCCCGCGGACTGCGGCGGCGGGGGCGCCGGCACCGCCGCCTTCCTGCACGCCGCGGCCGAGTTGGGCGGGCGTTGCCTGGGCCTGGCGGTGCTGTGGGTCATGCACTGCCAGCAGGTCGCGGTGCTGGCCGAGTACGCCCCGGAGCCGCTGCGGTCGCGTGTGCTGCGGTCCGTCGCCGACGAGCAGATCCTGCTGGCGTCCATCACCACCGAGGCGGGCAAGGGCGGCCACATGCTCACCGCCACGGCGGCCCTGGACGAACGGGACGGTGTCGTCCGCTTCCACCGCGACGCTCCGGTGGTGTCGGGCGGGGCCCAGGCGGGCGCGTTCCTGGTGACGATGCGCCGCACCGAGAACGGCGCGGCCGACGACGTCGTACTCGTGCACTGCCCCCGCGAGCTGTCCGACCCCAAGGTGATCGCGCCGCTGCGGATGCTGGGGATGCGCGGCACCTGCAACGTGTCGATGACCGTGGACGTGGAGGTCCCCCGTGACCACCTCATCGATCCCGCCGGCGGCTTCGCCCGCGTGGCCGCGCGGACCATGGCGCCGCTGGGGCATCTCGGCTGGGCGGCGGCGTGGACCGGCGCGGCCCGCGCCGCGCTCCGGCACGTCGTCGGCCACGCGCGCCGTCCCGCGGGCGGCGGCCCCTCGATCCGCCGCGACGACGACGCGCTCGACCGGATCGCACTGGCCCGCCGCGACCTGGACATGGCCGAGGCGATGGTGGCCGCGGGCCTGCGCGAGCACGAGGCGCACACCGGCGCCGAACGGGACCGTCCCGCCTTCCAGATCATGATCAACAACGTGAAGGTGGCGGCGTCCGAACGCTGCTTCGCGGTGACCGACGGGCTGCTGGAGGTCGCCGGGCTCGGCCTCGGCTACCGGCAGGGCGACGGCCTGGTGCTCGAACGCCTCTTCCGGGACCTGCGGTCGGCGAGCCTGATGTACGGCAACCGCCGTCTGGTGCGCACGAACGGGAAACTCGGCCTGCTGGACTCCGCCGCCTGCTCGTTCGCCGCGTCGGGCCCGCTGTACCGGGACGAGGGGTGACGGTATGAGCGGCAGGGTGGAGACGTTCACGGTGTGCCCGAGCCACGCCGACGTGTTCGGCGCGCAGACGCGGGAGACGGATCGGGGTGCGGTCTACGTGGAGACGGTCGCCGCGCACTGCGCGGCGGCAGAGAAGCTCGGCGCGTCCGCCATGCTCATCTACGACTTCTGGCAGTCGCTGGACCCGTGGCTCGCGGGGCAGCTCGTGCTGGCCGGGAGCACGACCCTGGAACCGATCGTGGCGGTGAACCCCGCCCTGGCGCACCCCGCGATCGCCGCGCGGGCCGTCGCGGGGCTGTGCCACCTGTACGGACGGCGCGTCAACCTGAACGTCGTCGCCGGCGCGAAGGCGGCGGAGCTGGAGGCCCTCGGTCTCGAACCGGCTCAGGGCGACAAGTACGAGCGGATGGCCGACTTCATCGACGGGCTGCGGGCCGTCCTGCGCGGCGAGCCGCACTCCGGCCCGTGCTACCGGCTGCGGGCCGCCCCGCCCGAGCCCGTCCCGGACCCCGCGCTGGCGCCGCGTGTGCTGGCGCCCGGCTCGCGCTCGCCCGAGAGCGCGGCGGTCCTGCCCCGGCTCGACCGCGCCCTGGTGATGGCCAAGCCCCGCGCGGACATCGCCGCCGAACACGACCGGCTGGCGGCGCAGGGCCTGACCGGGGGCCTCGCCATGATCGTCGGCCTCGTCGCCCGGGACACCGACGAGCGGGCGTGGGAGACGGCGGAACGCCGGTACGCGGCCACCCGGCGGGACGCGCTCACCCGCCGCCTGTTCGCCCGGCAGGTCACCTCCTCCCAGCACCGCGCGAACCTGGACCTCGCCGAGGCAGGGACGCTCCGTGACGAGTGCCTCTGGTACGGGGCGGGCCGGATCGGTATCGACTGCCCGAAACTGGTCGGCTCGTACAAGACCGTGGCCGCGGCGCTCGACGCCTACCGGGAATTGGGCGTGCGCACCGTCGTGCTCGATCTGCCGTACGAGCCGGCCGAGTACGAGCACGCGGCGAGGGTCCTGGAAGCGTGAGCCCGGCACGGCGTCAGGCCGGCGACGCCCATCCGCGCGCGGCCCCGACGGTCGAGCACGACATCGCGGACCTGGGCGCAGTGGCGCCAGCCGACGTGGCGGCGGTGGTGCTGCTCTGCGCGTCCGGAATCCCGGACGCCCAGGAGGACGGGTTTCCGGCGATCCTGCAGGCGGCGGTGGAACGGCTCGGGCTGCGCGCACCGCCCGCGGTGCGGCGCGAGCCGTACGGCCGCCCCTACCTGGCCCATCCGGACGGGAGCCGCTGGGACGTCGACTTCAACATCTCGCACAGCGGCGATCTCGTCGGCGTCGCGGTCGGCGTGGGCGGCAGGGTGGGACTGGACGTCCAGCAAGCGCCCCGCCCCGGTTGGGAGCGGATCGCCCGGCGCTGGCTGCATCCCGACGAGCGGCGGCGAATCGACGCTCTGCCGCCCGCCGGGGCCCGGCGCGAGTTCACGCGCGTGTGGGCCGTGCGGGAGGCGCGGTGCAAGGCCACCGGGCGGGGTCTTGCGGGTTTCCGGTCCTCCGGCGCCGTCGAGGACGCGGCCTTCGGGCAGCTGGACGGGGTGACCTGGCGGGAGCTGCCCGTCCCGGACGGGTACGCGGGAGCGCTCGCCTGGGTGGGAGCGTCCGGGCAGGACTGGCTCACCCGCCCGGTCGTCGTCGCCCGCACGAGTTCTGTCCCGGCGATGCGCCGGGGCACGACGTTCCAGGAGAGCCGATGCACGAGATGACGCAGCCCACCCAATCCGGCGACGTGCGGGGGGACCTGCTGTCCTGCTACAGCACGGCGACCGCGGGCCTGCTGCGCGCGGTCGGCGTCCCCGACGTCGTCGTGTTCGGGACGCAGCTCTTCCTGGGCGTCCGGCGCGCGGGGCCGATCATGGAGTTCCTCCACTACCACACGCCGCTGACCGGCCACGGCGAGCTGTACCGCGTGGACCTTCACCGCCGAGGCGCCACCGGACCGGAGGAGGCGGCGGAGGCGATCGTCCGGCATGCGCGCGAGACCGGTGCGGTGATCGTCACCGGCCGCACCACGCACCTGCCCTGGATCGAGACCGGCGGCGCCGAGCCCGCGCCGCACTGGTTCCTGGTCAGGCCGGGGCCGCCGGGCAGGGTGGAGGTCGACGACCGGTTCCTGTGGACCGACGACGCCGGGCTGCATGCGGGCTTCGTCGGTTCGGTGCCCGTCCCGGCGATCGGCGCGTACGCGTGGTCGCCCCCGCCGCCCGGCCCCGAGCAGGCCAGCCGCGAACGCTGGGCGCTCGGTGACCGCAGGGACCGGCCATCGTGGTCGGAGGGGCGCCCGTGGCAGTGGCTCGAGCTCACCGGACGGCACGTCCCGGGTACCGCCGACCTCGCCGCCGTCATGCTCGCCCGCACCGCGCGGGCGCGGATCGCCGACCCGCGGGTCGCGGCGCACGGCTGGGCGTGCGGCCGGGCGGCCTTCGACGCCCTGGAGAATTGGCTGGAGGACGGTCTGACCGACCCGGCGACCTACCGGCACAACAACGACTTCTGGGTCGCCTCCCGCAACCGGAAGATGGTCGCGGCGTCACTGCCGCACGTTCGTCTCCCGCAGGATCGCCACGGAGCGCTGGGTGAGCTGGGCGCATGGGCGGGCTCCACCCTCGTCCCGGCGTGGACGACGCTCGTCCGCGCGCTCCACTACAACGCGCGGCGCGTGGCCACCGGTGGCCGTCCCCGCCCCGACGCGCTGGCCGCGCTGACCGCCGTCGCCGACCTGGAAGACCACTTCCGTACGCGACTCGACGACGCCCTGTAGCAGGGCTGCGGCGCGAGTACGTCGTCCCCTGCCGCGGTAACGAATCGCACCACGCCGCATGAGATCTTGGCGCTGCGGCATCAGATCACCGTGCTGGAGCGTCAGCTGGGTGGGAAGCGGGTGCGGTTGCTGGTAAGGCCGTAAACGGCGCTGCGCCGGCACCGCGACCTGATCGCTGGCCGACACGCCGCGGCGTCCTGGGCGCGGCGCTTGTTGAGCTTGGCGATCTGCTTGACGCACTGGTCGGAGTTCGACCGCGGCGGTCACTTCCCGGCGCTGGAGGTGCCCGAGCTGCTGGCCGACGAGCTGCGAAAGTTCTTCGGTGCGTATCGCTAGGCGGACGTAGAACCGGGCGACGCTGCAGCGGTCGCCGCTGTCGGTGCCGGAGACGGACCGACTGGTCGGGCTGCAGGCGCAGGCGGTGAACGCCCCTATCTCGGGTTGTGGACGCGGCTGGCCGACTTCACGCTGCACGATCTCACGGCCCGGCTCGAGGACCGGTCGGTGGTCCGCTCGCGGTGCTGCGCGGGACCCAGCACCTCGTGCGCGCAACGGCCTGATCGCGGCTCGAGCCGCTCGGCTCGGCGGCGGGAAGGGGCTCGGGCCTGGTCGAGCTGGACTCGGCCCAGGCCCTCTGGGTTAGAAGAAGTGGATGAAGTTGTCGACGGTGTTGGCGGCGATCGTGCGCTTGGTGTAGGCGAGGGGCTTGGACTTGTTGTACTCCTCGACCACGATCTTCGAGCCGTCGATCTTGGCCACGTACGCGACGTGACCGTAGGTGCCGCTGTTCCAGACGGCGATGTCGCCGACCTTGGGCTTGCTGTCGACCTTCATCCCCGCCTTCTTGGCGGCGTCGTCCCAGTCCTTGGCGTTGCCCCAGCTGACGCCCTTGTAGGCGTTGGTGAACTTGATGCCGAGCCGGTCGTTGATCCGCCAGGCGGCGAAGGACGTGCACTGGCCCGTCCAGAAGTTCCAGGGGTCGACCACGTTGGGGCGGCTCTTGTAGGGGTAGTCGTCCTCGATCGTGCGGTCGCAGGGTTTGTCGCAGGCGGCGGCCTGGACGGGGTGAGGCACGGTGGCGGCGGACGCCATGGGGGAGAACAGGCCGCCGGCCGTGACGGTGGCGACTGTGATCATGGCCCAGCGCATATGGCTCCTTCGAGGGGCGTGCGGACGCCGGTTCGAAATGTCCGGCAACAAGATCATCGCATACCGGATTCGCGATGGTTGTCGACCTCGCGGGGGTCGGTATACGGCGTCAAGTGCGCCTCGCGCCCAGCTCGCCCGGCGACGGTGCACCCACCTAGCGGCCGTGGGCCACATCAGCCCCAGTAGCTCTGGAACGACCGGGGAAGCATGGCCAAGCTCACCGCGACTCTGCTCGGGGCCGCGGCGGCTGCGAGCCTGGCGATCGGCCTTGGGCTGGCACCGGCCCACGCCCACGTCATGGCACCGTTGAAGACCTTCAAGCTGAAGCAGGGTAAGGACTGGGGCTGGGTGAAGTCCTACACCAAGAACGGTCGCCGGAGGGTCCAGATCGGGGTCTGCGACAAGGAATATGACGGAAATGCCGTCTATGGTGATTTCTAGAATGGGAACTCGAACATCGGGAAAATCGACGGCAATGGCCAGGGGGCTGGATGCTACAAGAAGAGCGAGGACGACTGGTTCGGCGACACCTGCACCAAGGAAAAGACCACCCACGATCCTGCATGACACTTGACCGTGTCATCGGGAGGCGGTGCAGGTTCCTGCCCGACCGCTCACCACGGCCCGTTCACCGCACAGCTGAACGGGCCGTTCCATGTTCGACCTCCCAACGACCAGGCGACCTTCACCTCGGCCGAGGCGGCACCGATCGGCCGGACGGGCTACAGGCAGGCCGAGCCGGTCCGGATCGTAGGGCGTCCCGCCGGACGCCGTCGCCGCCCAGGAGACGAACTCGGCCCAGCGGGCGTACACGTCCTGAGGGACGGCGCCGAACCGGCCGCCGGAGGCGTGCTCCACGTCCAGCGCTCCGGAGCCGGTGAGCAGGGCGAGGCGGCCGTCGAGGTTCGCGACGCGCATCAGCGGATCTCCATCAGTTCGAGGGTCAGCCCCTGCGGGTCGCGGAAGTAGGCCACCCGGCGCCCCGCGTTGGGGCCGGAGGTGATCTCGACCGGTGCCGCGCTGCGGGGCGTCGCCCCGAGCCCGGTCAGCCTGGTGTGCTCGGCGTCCAGGTCGTCGGTGTTCAGGCACAGGTGGGCGGTACCGGGGTTCCTGGTCTCGAGGTCGACCGGGACGCCGACCGGGTTCAGGTACTGGATGAGTTCGAGCAGCCCGTCCGAACCCGGGATCTGGAAGATCGCGATGTCCAGCCGGGTGTCGGGGTACCCCACCTGGACCGAGGTGTAGGGGGCGTCGTACACGCGGCGCACGAGTGGCTCGGCCTCGAAGACCTTCCGGTAGAACGCGGCGGCCTCCTCGACGTCGGTGACCGTGAATCCCACGTGCGAGAAACCTGTGAGCATTTCCGTCCCTCTCAGAGCCGTGTCGGGTCGATGACCGTGTTCTCCCGGGCCGAGCGGTACATGGCCGCGACGAACTGGACGGCCTCCAGGCCGATGCCGGCGGGGGAGCCGTTGCGGCCCTGGCCCAGCGCGACGTCCACGAGGTTGCGGACGGGCGCGTGCTCGGAATTGCGCTTGCCGGGGGGGCAGGCGGGGCAGCTCGGTGAGCCCGTCGGCGTGGTGGACCTTCGCCGTGCCCTGGTTGACGTCCAGCAGGATGTGCCCGTGGCGGCCGAAGATCTCCAGGCGCATGATCTCCTCATGGTCGGGCAGCACGGCGCCGGTGGAGCTCATCGTTCCGATCGCGCCGCCCTCGAAGCGGATCGCGATGCTGTCGGCGAGGTCCACCTCCAGTTCGGAATCGGCGCGGAAGGCGGCGATGCCCCGCGGGCGGAGACCGGTGAGCCAGAGCAGCAGTGCCGCCGCATGGGTGATCTGGGTCTGTCCCTGCCCTCCGCCGGACAGCGCCGGGTCGGGGTCGGCCAGCGCGACGACCTCCGCACCGGGGTGCTCCGAGAGCGCGGGCAGGTGCGCGTAGGTGGACCACCACCCGCAGCCGACCACCGCGATGCGCGCGGTCATGCGGTCTCCCCGAGTCGGAAGATCCGTTCGGCGTTGCCGTGGAACAGCGCATGCCGGTCGGGCTCGCCGAACTCCGCGATGATCTCGGCATAGGCGTTCACGACGTCGCCGTAGGAGCTGTAGAGGCGGTCGACGGGCCAGTTCGAGCCGAAGAACGCGCGGTCGGCGCCGAACGCCTCGATGCATTCGAGCGCCCAGGGACGCAGTGACGAGACCGTCCACCGGTGGTCGGCCTGCCCGAGGCCGGAGATCTTCACCACCGTGTTCGGGGCCTTGGCCAGGTCGCGAATTCCGGCGCGCCACTCCTCGAAGTACGCGCGGTCCCGGCGGCGAGGGTATCCGGCGTGGTCCACGCACAGGGTCACCCCGGGGTGGCGTTCCGCCAGTCTCCGCGCGTCCGCCATCTCCTCGACGGCCGGATCGTCGCAGCAGACGAGTTCGTACCGCTCCAAGGCGGCGTAGCCCCGATGCCAGTCCGGATCGGTCAGATAGCCGTCATAGCGCAGGTCGCGGATGCCGCGCAGATTGGCGGACTCGGCGTGCCGGGCGAGCACTCCGGCCGCGTCGGGGTGGGCGAGGTTCGGCATAGGCCACGATCCCGTGAGGGGCTCCGAGCCGGTCGGCGAAGTCCTGGAGCCATCGGGTCTCCTCCACCGGGTCGTCGCTTCCGATCGCGGCTTGGACGTGCACGACTTTGGCGACGTTGTGGAAGCGGGTCTCGGCGAGGAAGTCGTCGGCCCAGTAGCGCTGGGCGCGGATCGCGGCGTCGGGGCCGGTCACCTCGTCCACGGGCGCGCCGGGCTCCAGCCAGGCGTACCGCAGCTTGGGATGGCTCATGTCGTGGAAGTGGACGTGCGTGTCCACCAGCGGGACGCCGGCCATCAGCGCGCCCCCGGCACTGTGCCCAAGTGCGCGCCGCCGTCCACGTCCAGGGTCACCCCGGTCAGGAATCCCGCCTGTTCGGAGAGGAAGAAGAGCACGGCGTCGGCGACGTCGTCCGCACCGGCGTTGCGGCCGAGCGGGTTGGTCCGTGCGGTCGCCTTCATGATCGCCTCTGCTGACTCTCCGGCCTGGCGTACTTTCCAGTCCAGTACCTCCCGGCCCATGCCCGTCGTGGGCACTCCCACCGGGCATACGCAATTGGCGGTGACGCCGTCCGGTGCCAGTTCGGCCGCCACCGACTCGGTCAGGCCGATCAGGCCGAACTTCGAGGCGACGTAGGGGACCTGCCGGGGGAAGCCGCGCCGCCCGCAGTCCGATCCGATCGTCACGATCCGTCCGCGGCCGCTGACCCGCAGCGGCGCGGCCGCGGCCTGGACGGTGAGGAACGCGCCCTTCAGGTTGACGCCGAGTGTCCGGTCCCACTCCTGTTCGGTGATGCTCTCAAGCGAGCCGATGTGGAAGACGCCTGCCGAGACGACGAGGGTGTCCAGTCCGCCGAACGTCTCCTCGGTCTTCCGGACGGCACGCGCCATCGCCCCGGCCGACCGGACATCGGCGGTCAGGCCGAGGGCGCGGTCACCCAGCTCGCCGGCGACCGCCCGGGCGCTGTCGGCGTCGACGTCCACGACCGTCACCGATGCGCCGGCGGCGTGCAGCCGATGGGCGATCAGCCGCCCGAAGCCCGAGCCGCCACCGGTGACGAGCGCCTTCCGCTGCCCCGCGATCCGCATGCTGCCTTCTCCCTCACCCAGGGTTTTGCTAGATGCTATAGCGAGTTTAGCTATACGCTAGATGCTATAGCGTTCGCAGACTACGGAAGCGCAGTGATGACACTGAACCCACTTCCCGCAGGGAACCTCGCCGACCAGGTCGCCGGCAGCATCCGGGACGCGATCCACGATGGTCGCTACGCGCCCGGGACACGGCTGGTCGAGCGCGCGCTGGCCGCCGAGCTGGGCGTCAGTCACATTCCGATCCGCGAGGCGCTGTCGAAACTGGCCGACGAAGGGCTGGTCGAGCGGGCTCCCCGCCGTGGTTCGCGTGTCGCCACGCTCACCCTCCGAGAGCTGGACGAACTGTGCTCGCTGCGTGTCGTGCTCGAGCAGTTCGTCGTCAGGCGCGTCCAGGAGCGGCTCACGAAGGAGGCCGAACGTGAACTGCGCGCGATGGTCGCGCAGATGCGCCGGGAAGCGGTCGACGGCAACTTCCGGCAGGTGTTCGACATCGACCAGCGTTTTCATGAGCGGCTCTGGGAACTGGCCGACCACGGCCTAGTGGGCGAGCTGGTCACTCAACTGCGCAGCCGCATCGGCGCGTTCCTGCGTGCGGCCACGGCCGCGCTGCAGCCGGGAGAGCTGGAGCACCACGCCGGCACCCACGACGTGTTGCTCGACGCGATTCTCGACCCCGACCCCGCGGTTGCCCAGGCCGAGATGGCGCGCCACATCGAGATCGCCGCCGAACGCATCCGGGCCTCGCTGCCGGAGACCGCCGATGAGTGAGCTCGTCGTCGTCACCGACACCGACCTGCCCGGCACCGAAAAGGGCCGGGCGCGGAGGAACTGCGGGCGTACCAGGTCCTGGTCGCCTCCGAGCTTGAGCTGCTGGCCCCCGGAAGCGCCGATCTGTGGGACTCCGGCCGGGTCCAGGCGGACGCGGTGAACGGAGTCGCCTACGCGGGCCGTCCGCTGCGTTCCGGTGAGCTCTGCTGGTGGACGGTGCGCTTGTGGGGGCGCGGTGGCCCGGGCCCGGACGCCCCGCCCGCCACGTTCGAGATGGGGCTGCTGGAGCCGTCGGACTGGGGCGGGGCCGAATGGATCGCGGGAGACGAGGGCGTCTCCTCGCCGCTGCTCCGTGCGCAGTTCACCGTGGCCGGAACGGTCACGCGCGCCCGCGCGCACGTCTCCGCGCTCGGCTTCTACGAGCTGCGGCTCAACGGTGGGCGCGTCGGCGACCGCGTTCTGGACCCCGCCACCACGAGCTACGACCACGATCCCGAGTTGCGCGACGGCGACGGCGAGCCCGCCCGCATCCCCAACCCGCGCGTCCTTGCCTCCACCTATGACATCACCGGGCAGGTGAACGCGGGAGCGAACGCGGTCGGCCTGATCCTCGGCCACGGCTGGTACAGCGCGGAGTCCGACAACGGTCCCGGTCCGTTCCCGCGCACGCCGTGGGGCGACCGTCCCGCCGCGCTGCTGCGCATCGAGATCGAGACGGCGGAGGGGGAGCGCGTGACGGTCGTCAGCGACGACGCCTGGCGCACGGCCCCTGGGCCCATCGTCTACAACGACTACACGCACGGCGAGCATTACGACGCCCGCAAAGAAGTCCCCGGCTGGGACCGCGCCGGGTTCGCGGCCGCGGGCTGGTCACCGGCGACGGAAGTGCGGGCCCCTGCCGGACGGATCCGGGCGCAGCTCCTGGAGCCCGTCCGTGTGATCGAGACGCTGTCACCGGTCGCTACCTCTCCGGCCGGTGAGGGCAGCCGGGTCGTCGACTTCGGCCAGCATGTCTCCGGCTGGACCGCGATCCGCGTGACCGGCCCGGCCGGAGCGCGCGTCGAGCTACGGCACGCCGGCGAGATCGACGCCGCCGGGAACCTCGACGACGACGCCAACATGCAAGCCTGGCTCGCCGCCAGGCAGACCGACGTCTACACCCTCAAGGGCGCCGCCGAGGAGGTCTGGGAACCCCGGTTCACCCTGCACGGATTCCGCTACGTCGAGGTGGCGGTATCGAGCCCCGAGGTGGAGCTGCGCGAGCTGCGGGCCAGGGTCGTCCACTCGGACCTGGAGCGCGTCGGCTCGTTCGAATGCTCCGACGACCTCCTCAACCGCATTCACGGCAATGTGCTGTGGACGTTCCGCGCCAGCTTCCAGGGCTTCCCGCAGGACGCCGCCGACCGCGCCGAACGCGTCGGCTGGGTCGGCGATCCCGGCTGGTCGGTCGAGGACTACCTCTACGGCTTCGAGGCGCGCGGCTTCTGGCTGAAGTGGCTGGACGACCTCGCCGACACCCAGCTTCCCGACGGCCGCTTCCCGACCATCTGCCCCCTCCAGTGGCGCGGCAAGGTCGATATGCAGGCCCTGGAGGAGCATGACCTGGCCGACTACGAGAAGGAACGCGACGAGCTGCCCGACGACTTCTCCTCGGTCGTCCACTGGCCGTACTCGCCGCTGCCCGACTTCGCCATGACGTCGTATCCGAGTATCGCGTGGAACCTGTACCGGTTCTACGGCGACCGTTCGATCCTGGAACGGCACTACCCGGGCATGCGCCGGGGCGTGGAATTCCTGCGGACCCGTGCCAAGGACCTCATCCTCAGAGAGGGCCTCGGCGACCATATGGAACCTCAGCCGGACGGCACCTGCTCGCTCAGCCCCAAGCGGACGCCCGTGGAGCTGACATCAACCGCCTGGTTCTTCGCGGTGACCACGATGCTCGCCAATGCCGCCGCGGTCGTCGGCGAGGACGCCGACGCCACTCGCTACCGTGAACTGGCAGAGGCGATCCGGACCGCCTTCAACGACCGTTTCCTCGACCCGGCCACCGGCCGCTACGCCACCGGCTCGCAGACCGCTCAGGCGATGCCGCTGTGGTTCGGGCTCGTCCCGGACGAGCACCGCGAAAGCGCGGGCCGCGTGCTCGTCGAGCGGATCCGGAGCGACGGCGGCCACCTCGGCACAGGCACGATGGGCACCGCGGCGCTCCAGAACGTGCTGCCCGGGATCGGCGCGGCCGAGGTGATGTACGGCATCGCGACCAAGACCACGTTCCCGAGTTGGGGCGAGCAGGTCGAGCGGGGCGCCACGACGATCTGGGAGACGTGGGGCGGCGACGCCGCCTTCAGCCGGAACATGAAGCTCATGGCCATGATCGAGAAGTTCCTCTTCAACGATGTGGCCGGGCTCGCGCCCGCGGCACCGGGCTGGCGGCGCATCCGGGTGCGTCCCGCCCTGACCCGCCGGCTGGACCGCGCCGGCGCCAGGGTGCGCACCGCGCGCGGCGACGCCGCCGTCGACTGGTACACCTCCGGTGACGGCCTGGACATCCTGGTGCAGGTGCCGGCGACCAGCGAGGCCGAGATCTGGCTGCCCGCTCCCGGTGGCGCGGAGCTGACCAAGGACGGCCGGACCCTCTGGCGGTCCGGCGACGACCGCACCGCGCGAGACCTACCCGCGCACGGAGTCAAGGGGATCGAACGCAGCGGCGAGCACCTCGTCATCGAGGTGGGAGGCGGGCACCACCGGCTCCGGCTGGTGGCGCGCGACTGAGCCTCGGCCTGGGGCAGGAAGAAGGTTCTCATGAAGGAACGGCTCAAAATCCTGGGCTGCGTCGCGCCGGCCTCGCCGTCCCTCGGCAACGTCGGGCGGGCCTGGAACGAGGCGGGCGGCGACACCGTGTCCTTCCCCCAGGCGCTGTTCAACAGCGTGCTGAGACCGGCGCGGTCGTGCTGGCGGCACCGGCCGGGTACGCGCTGGCCCGGCGGGGTTTCCGGCTGTCCGGCCTGGTGTTCGGGCTGTTCACCCTTGCACTGATCATGCCGATACGGCTCGGGATGATCCCGCTGTACGCCTTCATGGTGGAGGCCGGGCTCACCGGTACCGCGTCGGGCTGATCTTGGTCTACCTGGGTCTCCAGATGCCGCTGGCGGTCTTCCTCTACACCGGCTTCTTCCGCGGGCTGCCGACCGCCTACGAGGAGGCCGCGCGGGTGGACGGCGCCCGGCCGCTACGCCTCTTCGTCCAGATCGTGTTCCCCCTGGTGGGGCCGGTCACGGGCGTGGTCGCCACGCTGACGGGGGCCGCGCGGGTCGGCCTGACCATGCGATGGCGGCCCTGGGCGTATGTGGGCACGCCGTTGTTCGCCGTGTTCCTGTTCGCTGTGTTCGCCCAGGGCCACAGCCTGCCCGATTCGCCCCCGTTCGGCTTCGCGGGGGGCCGGGCGTCGCGGTCGCCGCCCTTGTGTACGGCGGCCTCTGCATCATCATGAACGGGTACGGCCTCGGCGAGATCCCCCCGTGGATCATGCCGCCCTACGGCGGCTCGATCGATGGGCTGTTCAACCCGGCGCCGAACCTGATCCTGCTGGCCTCCGTCCTGCTGATCGGCGCGCTGGCCGTCCATCTCCGGGCACGGGCGCGGCTGCGTTCGGCCGCGGCCCAGATTCCGGCATGAGCGAGCTTGCCGGGCCGGCCTGAGACGCCGCCTCAGCTGTGCGAACGACCACCGGATGGCAGGCGACCGGCCCGATGGCGCTGCGGCGTACGTCGCTGGAGCGCCGTGACCTGCGCCCAGATGACATCGCGGTGCAGGTCGACTACTGCGGGGTGTGCCGTACCGATCTGCACGCCCTGCATGACTACGACCAGCACGCGAAAGCGCCCCTGGTGCCCGGTCACGAACTCACCGGCGTGGTAACCGAGATCGGCTCCGAGGTGACCGCCTTCTCGGTCGGCGACCGCGTCGCGGTGGGCAACATCGTCGACTCCTGCGGCGTGTGCGCCATGTGCGAAGCCGGGCAGGAGAATTTCTGCCACTCCTTCCCGACCCTGACCTACGGCGGCACCGGCCGGCAGGACGGGTCGACCACCCTGGGCGGCTACTCCCGCGAGTACGTCGTGCGCGACACATTCGCCTACCCGCTCCCCTCCGGCCTCGCCCCGGCCGCGGCCGCCCCGCTGCTGTGCGCCGGCATCACCGTCTGGGAACCCCTGCGCTCCCTCGGCGTGGGCCCCGGCAGCCGCGTCGCCGTGGCCGGGCTCGGCGGCCTGGGCCACCTCGCGGTCAAGATGGCCGTGGCGCTCGGCGCCACCACGACCGTCATCAGCCGTACGCAGGACAAGCGCGAGGACGCCCGCCGGCTCGGTGCTCACGACCTCATCGCCGCCACGGACACCCAGCGGATGGCCGCGGCACGCGACACCTTCGACGTCGTCATCGACACCATCTCCGCACCCCACGACCTCGCCCCGTATCTGAAACTGGTGGCGATGGACGGCACCCTCAGCCTCCTCGGATACCTGGGCCCGGTCACCGTCGAGGCCATGGACCTGCTCGTGGGCCGCAAGAAGCTCAGCTCCGCGGGCAGCGGAGGCCTCCCCGCGACAGCCGAGATGCTCCAGTTCTGCGCCGACAACGGCATCGCCGCCGACGTCGAAGTGCTTCCCTCGTCACAGCTGGACACGGCACTCGACCGGCTCCGGCGAAACGACGTCCGGTACCGCTTCGTGCTCGACATGTCCGACCTGGACTGAAGAGGCGACTGGCCGGGCCATGGTGGGCGGCTCTGCCAGCAGCGCGCACCCGGTTGCGGCGAGTCGCGGTCGTCTCGTCCTGTCGGTGCCGAGCCGTACGCCGGTCAAGGGGAGCAGACGCGGATGCTGCTTGCTTCCTGAAAGACCCATTTCAGCGCTGTTGACTGGTCGACTCCACCTTCGACCGACCCTGCGAGGTGGCCCCGGCGGCTGGCGACGCTGGACCGGCGCGGCGGCTTCCTGGACGAGGCCGGCCGCTGCGCCGAGTTCTGCGTCCGCCCAGGCGTCGGCGCGTTCGCCCACCACGGACGCCGACGTCATCTTCAGCCACGACGGCACACTGGAGGACGGCGCCCGGCCGGTCGTCACCAGATGAGGGTGGCGACCAGGCCGAGGACGGCGCAGATGCCGAGGGTGCGCAGGACGCTCCAGCGGAGCAGGAAGATCATGGTGAGGGCGGCCAGGGTGATGGCCAGGGCGGTGGGGCGCCAGGTGGCGGGGTCGGGGATCAGCAGGTGGACGGGGCCCCAGTCGGTGGTGTGGGTGTCGCGGAAGAGGGTGTGGGGGGCGAAGTAGACGGCGAGGTTGGCGATGACGCCGACGACGGCGGCGGTTATGCCGGTCAGGGCGGCGGAGATGGAGGAGTTGCCGCGCAGTCGTTCGACGTAGGGGGCGCCGAGGAAGATGAAGATGAAGCAGGGGACGAAGGTGACCCAGGTGGTCAGGAGCGCGCCGAGTAGGGCGGCGGCCCAGGGGTCCAGGTCGCCGGGGTTGCGGTAGGCGCCGACGAACGCCACGAACTGCACGACCATGATGAGCGGTCCGGGGGTGGTCTCGGCCAGGGCGAGGCCGCGGACCATCTCGCCGGGGTTGAGCCAGCCGTAGGTCTGGACGGCCTGCTGGGCGACGTAGGACAGCACGGCGTAGGCGCCGCCGAAGGTGACCAGGGCGGTGCCGGAGAAGAACAGGCCCTGGTCGGTGAAGACGCTGCCGGTGCCGGTGAGGGCGGCGACGGCTGCCAGCGGTGCTCCCCACAGGACGAGCCCGGCGGCCAGCACCCTGGCTCCGCGCCGCGGGCTGGGCGGTTCGTGGTGCAGGATGTCGTCGGAGATCAGTGGTTCGGGGCCGCCGTCGCCGTCGCCGTTGCGCAACAGCGGCCGGGTGAGGGCGAGGATCTCCTCGTCCCCGACGACCATGGACAGGCCGCGGAGCACCACGTCCAGGCCGGGGGCCTCGGGGGCGTCGTAGCGCTCGTCGTCCAGGTCGGCCTCGTGGACGATCTCGGCGATCCGCCACAGCACCGGATCGGTCAGCTCGTAGCGGCGCAGGATCGTCTCGAAGCTGCAGTCGCCGCCGTGGTGGCCCAGGTCCACGCCCCGCATGTCGAAGCCGGTCGCCTCGCCCGGCACCTGGGCGGGGTCGGCGACGAACACGAACTCGGCGCCGGCGTCGATCTCGCGGCGGATCAGCCAGGCACAGGCGGCCCGGTCGATGTGGATCCCCTGGCGGGTGGCCCACTTCATGACGGCTCCTCGATAGCGGCGGCGCCGGTGTCTGCAACGGCGGTGTCGGTCTGCGGGAGGGCCGGGGCGGCTGATGGGCGGGTCAGGTCCTCGACCGCGGCGCGGGCCTGGTCGCGTTCGGCCGGCGGGAAGTAGTCGCGGCGCATGATGCGCCGCAGTTCGCCGCGCAGCCGCCGCACCGCACCCGCCCGCGCGGCTCCGGTCAGCGCGAGAGCGGCCAGCGCCTCCTCGCGCACCGCGGCGTACTCCTGCGCCCGGGCCTGGGCCATCGCGGCGGCCAGGGCACGCTCCTGCGCCTGGGTGGCCGGGCGGGCCAGCCAGAGACCGGCGGTGCCGCCGGCTTCGGTGACCTCCTCGGCGATCCACTCCAGCTGCTCGCGGGTGCGGGCATCGCACGGCAGCGCCACCAGCCCGTCGCCCAGCTGGGCCACGCCGAGCCGCTTGAGCTTGCGCCACACCGCGATCCGCGGCGCCGACGGCTCGCGCGGTACCCGATACGACAGCAGCACCCACTCACCCGGCCGCGGCGGCGGGCCGTTCAATGCAGACCCCCGCTATCCCCAATCATGTAACCATGGTTACATCAATCCTGGATCGCCCGCAACACCCGGCTGTCGAACGACGCGAACGTGCTGACGCGCAGCGGCGGCGTGAGTTGCGCAGTACGCTCATGTGCGGGAACAGGTTGAAGTGCTGGAACGCCATGCCGATCTGCTGCCGGAGCAGATCGCCCTCCAGCATGCTCGACCACGTCGACCGCCGCGGTGGTGGCGTGGTCGTCCTGGACGACCACGATCCGCTTGCCTTGGGCTCCCGGAAGTTCTTCTCGAGGGGCCGATCGCTAGGCGAAGTCCTCGATGAGGTGCGCCAGTTCGACGGGCTTGTCGCCCTGGATGGAATGGCCTGCGCCTTCGACGGTCTCGATCCGTGCCTGGGAGCGGCGGCGCGTGAACTCGGTGATGTCGTCCGGGGAGACGACGCCGGAGAGTGATCCCAGGACCAGCATCGTCGGTGCCCGCACCTTGGCGAGATCGTCCCAGAGGCCCTCGAATCCGAAGCGGTCGCCGGGCGGCCGGAGCCGGTCGTAGCGCCATTGCCATGTGCCGTCGGGGGCGCGGCGCGCGTTGTGCATGACGCCTCTGCGCAGCGAGCTCACCGATCTGCCCGGATGGAAGCGGGCCGTCCGTGCCAGTAGTTCGTCCAGGGATCCGAACGTCTCGGGACCGTTGACGAACGCCGCGATCGGCGCGGCCTTCTCGCGGGTCACGCCGGGGGTGACGTCCACGACGACGAGCCTGCGCACCAGCGACGGATGTTGTGCGGCCAGGCGGATCGCCGTGAGTCCGCCCAGCGACATGCCCACGACCGATCCGGCCTGGGGGGCGAGCCGCTCGATGGCGATGGCGACCGCATCGGCGTTGCGGACGGGCCAGTAGTCCCGGTCCTCACGCCAGTCGGAGTGTCCGTGGCCGGGCAGATCGACCGCGATCAGGGGATGGCCGAGCGCCAGGGCGACGGTGTCCCACGTGTGCGCGTTCTGCGCGCCGCCGTGCAGCAGCACGGTCCGGGGCGGTCCTTCGCCCCAGACCAGGGCGCTCACTCGCTGCTTCGGCCCGACCTCGACGAACTCTCGCCGTACGGTCGGCGGACCCGCCCAAGGTAGGCCGGCTTCTCGGGCGTTCTCCTCGAAGAACCCGAACTCGTCGTAGTCCATGTCACCTCATGCCCGTAGAAGTTACGTTTCGCCTCCTGCTCTCATACCACCGGATGTCGTCGGGGAGGTTGCCGGGACGTGGACCCGGCTCGCCGGGGCCGGGTTCGTCGACCGCCGGCCTGCTGTGGGATTGCTCACGAACTGCCGAGATTGACCGTATACACACGTGTACGTAATATCCCCACTTATCCGGTAGGAATAACCAGCTTGCCTTCGATTCCATCGAAACGCCGCCGCTCGTCCGCTGAGGGGAAACCGTGAACGACCTTTCTCGCCGCCGCATACTGCAGGGCGCCCTGCTCGGCGCCGGTGCGCTGACCTTGAACGCCTGCCGGAACCCCTTCTCCGCCTCGTCCGGCTCGGCCGGCGGCTCGTCCTCCGGCCCGGTCGTCTTCGGCGTCTCCGCGCCGATGACCGGTGACAGCGCCGAATACGGGGCGATCTGGAAGAAGGCATTCGACCTCGCGCTCGCTGAGGCCAACCAGGCCGGCGGGATCGGCGGCCGGAAGATCCAGGTGGACGTCCAGGACAGCCAGGCCGCGCCGCGCCAGGCCGTGACGATCGCCCAGAAGTTCGCCTCGGACGACCGGATCGTCGCCGAACTCGGCGACTTCGCCAGCCCGGCGTCGATGGCCGCGTCCAGCATCTACGAACGGGCGAAGCTGACCCAGTTCGGGATCACCGACTCGCACCCGGACTTCACCAAGGGCGGCGAGTACGTGTGGAGCAACGCCCAGAGCCAGAACGACGCCGCCAAGAGCCAGGCCGACCTGGCGCACAAGCACGGCAAGCGGCACGCGGTCGTCTACCTGGACACCGACTGGGGCGCCACGGTCTGGAAGATCTACGAGAAGTCGGCCAAGGCCAACGGTGACACGATCACCTACTCGTCCGGGTTCATCGCCTCCTCCACCGACTTCCGGCCGACGCTGATCAAGGCGCGCCAGTCGAACCCCGACATGCTCGTCATCATCGGCTACTACAAGGACGCCGCCCTGCTCACCCAGCAGGCCCGCTCCGTCGGCTTCGAGAAGCTGCCGATCGTCATCGCCAACAGCGCGTACTCGCCGCAGTTCCTCGCGCTCGGCGGGACGGCGACCGAGGGCGTCCGGCTCAGCACCACGTTCTTCGCCGACGAGCCGCGCCCCGAGGTGCGGGAGTTCGTGAAGAAGTGGCGGGGACGCTACAAGGAGACCCCCGACATGTTCGCCGCCGGCGCCTACGACGCCATCAACATCCTCATCTGGGCGGCGAAGAAGCACGGCGCCACCCGGGAGGGCATCCACCAGGGGCTGCTCAAGGGCAAGGACATCCCGAGCGTGAGCTACGGCCCGCTCACGTTCGGCCCGGACCGGCGCGTCGCCGGGGCGCGCTTCCTGGAGGTCGTCGTCAAGGGCGGCAAGTACGTCCTGGCCGACGGGGCCGAGTGAGCCGATGCTTTCGATCCTCGTCTCGGGAGTCATCAACGGCGGCGCCTACGCGCTGCTCGCGGTGGGCATCTCGCTGATCTTCGGCGTCTCCAACCTGATCAACCTGGCCCAGGGCTCGGTGTTCGCCGTGGGCGCGCTGACCGGCTGGTGGCTGATCGCCGAGATGCACTGGCCGCTGTGGGCGGCGGTGATCGGCGTCGTGCTGTTCACCGGGCTGCTCGGCCTCGTCATCAACGTGCTCGCGGTGCAACCGCTCGCCGGTGCCCCGCCGATCGCCGCGCTGCTGGCCACCTTCGGCGTCTCGATCATCCTGGAGAACGCCGCCCAGCTGGTCTTCTCGCCGGAAACCCGGCGGTTCCCGCAGCTGCTGTCCAGCGACGACTTCGAGGTGGCCGGGGTGCGGTTCGGGACGCTGCACGTCGTCATCCTCACGATCACGGCGGTGGTGATCGCCGCGCTGGCGGCGTTCCTCCGCCACCACCGGCTCGGCCAGGCCATCCGCGCCACCGCGCAGGACCGCCAGGCCGCCGCGCAGATGGGCATCCCGGTGCGGGCCGTGGACAACGCGGCGTTCGTCCTGGCGTCCGCGCTCGGCGGGCTCGCCGGGGTGTTCGTCGGCATGTACGTCAGCAACATCAACCCGACCATCGGCGCCATGGCGGTGTTCGAGGCGTTCACCGCGGCCACCCTGGGCGGGCTCGGCAACATGCCCGGCGCGATCGTCGGCGGGCTGCTGCTCGGCATCGCCGAGGCGTTCGGCATCGCCCAGTGGGGCGACGGCGCCCGCCAGCTCATCACGTTCACGGTGCTGATCGCGGTGCTGTGGCTGCGGCCGTCCGGGCTGCTCGGCAAGGCCCGCACGCTCGCGGCCGAGCCGATGACGGGGACGTTCTTCGGGAGCGGCACCCCGTACCGGCTGCACCGCAGGCAGGCGGCGGCGCTCATCGTGTTCGCCGTGGCGGTCGCGCCGTTCCTGTTCAGCGACTACGTGCTGGAGGTCGGGGCGCAGATCCTGGTGTTCGCGATCCTCGCGCTGTCGCTGACGCTGCTCGCGGGCAACGCCGGGCAGATGTCCCTCGGCCAGGCGGGCCCGCTCGCGCTCGGCTCCTACGCGTCCGCGCTGCTCACCACCCGCATCGGCCTCGGGTTCTGGACGGCCCTGCTCGTCTCCGGGGTCGTCGCCGCGGTCGTCAGCGTGGTGCTGGTTGCGCCGAGCTGGCGGCTGCGCGGCCACTACGTCGCGATCGCCACCCTCGGCACCGGCATGATGGTCGCGGCGTTCATGCTGAACGCCGACTGGCTGACGGGCGGGCCGCAGGGCATCTCCGGGATTCCGCAGCCGCGGATCCTGGGGTTCCGGTTCGAGACGCCCGCCACGTTCTACCTGCTCAACCTGGTGGTCCTGCTGCTGGTCATCGGCGTCGTCCGGCGGCTGCAGAACTCGCCGCTCGGCACCGTGTGGTCGGCGATCCGGGAGGACGAGGTCGCGGTGCGGTCGGCGGGCGTGAACGCGGCGTCCTACAAGTCCCTGGCGTTCGCCATCGGCGGGTTCATCGCCGGGATCGCCGGCAGCCTGCAGGCCCACCAGTACGGCTACATCGACCCCAGCGTGTTCAACATGCAGATCTCACTGCTGGCCGTGACGATCGTGGTGCTGGGCGGGATCAGCTCGCCGCTCGGCGTCGTCCTCGGGAGCATTGTGCTCGTCGGCGTCCCCGAGCTGTTCCGCGACCTGCAGGACTACCGGATGCTCTTCTACGGGCTGGTGCTGGTGCTCCTCGTCCGGTTCCGACCTCAGGGTCTCCTCGGAAGGGCCGCCGACACGAGCGGCGGAGCCGTCCGGGGGGTCTTGAGGACCGCCCCCAGAAGGGACACGGCATGAGCGGCGAACTTCTCCAGGTGTCGGGCCTGTCGCTCTCGTACGGCAGCCTGCGCGCGGTCGACGACGTCTCCTTCACCGTCCGCGAGGGCGAGGTCGTGAGCGTCATCGGCCCGAACGGATCGGGGAAGACGACCACGATCAACCTGATCAGCGGGCTGCTCGCGCCGCACGCGGGACGCATCGTCTTCGCCGGGCGGGAGATCCAGGGCCACAAGGCGCACCGCGTCGCGAAGGCGGGGATCGCCCGCACCTTCCAGAACGGCCGCGTCTTCGGGAACCTGACCGTCGCCGCGAACGTGGAGGTCGCGCTGCACGCCACGCGGCGCGCGAGCCGCCCGCTGAGCACGTGGTCGGACACACCGGTGGCGCGCTGGGCGCCGCTGTTCCTGGAGGCGGTGGCGAGCCTGGTCGGCGGGCCGCGCCGGCGCCGCGAGCAGGAGGAGGTGCGGCGCCTCGTCGCCGAGCAGCTCGACCGGTTCCCCGACAGGCTGCCGGAGCGCGCCGAACACAGCGCCCACACCCTGTCGTACGCGAACCGGCGGCGCACCGAGATCGCCCGGGCGCTGGTGCCGAACCCGCGCCTGCTGCTCCTGGACGAGCCCACGGCCGGCATGAACCCGGCGGAGACCGACGAGATCATGCGCAAGCTGCTGGAACTGAAGGAGGCAGGCCAGACGATGCTCCTGGTCGAGCACAAGATGGACCTGGTCAACGCCGTCTCCGACCGGGTGGTGGTGCTGGACGGCGGCAAGCTGCTGGTCGACGGCGCCCCCGAGGTCGTCCAGGCCGACCCCCGGGTCATCGAGGCCTACCTCGGACGGCGAAGGGCACCGGTGACCGATGACTGATCCGATCTTGTCGCTGCGCGACGTGGACGTCCACTACGGGCACTTCCACGCGCTGCGCTCGGTGTCGATCGAGGTGTTCGAGGGCGAGATCGTCTGCCTGCTGGGCGGCAACGCGTCCGGCAAGTCCACCACGATGAAGACGATCCTCGGCCTGGTGCGCCCGACCGGCGGGCAGGTCCTGCTGGACGGCGCCGACATCACCCGCGAGCCGACACCGGCCCGGATCCGCCGGGGCATCGCCTCGGTGCCGGAGGCCCGGCGGGTGTTCCCGGAGATGACCGTCGAGGAGAACCTGCGGATGGGCGCGTTCACCCGCGGGTCCCGGCGGGAGATCGCCGCGGATCTGGCGAAGATGTACGACCTGTTCCCGCGCATCGCCGAACGGCGCCGCCAGGACGCGGGGACGCTGAGCGGCGGGGAGCAGCAGATGCTCGCGTTCGCGCGCGCGTTGATGTCGCGGCCGAGAGTGGTGTGCATGGACGAGCCGACGATGGGTCTGTCGCCGCTGTTCGTCGACCGGGTCCTCGACACCGTCGTCCAGCTCAACCGGGAGCTGGGCGTCACCGCGTTCATGGTCGAGCAGAACGCCGAGCTGGCGCTGTCGATCGCGCACCGCGGCTACCTGCTCGCGACCGGCGAACTCGTGACGTCCGGTCCGGCGCGGGAGTTGGTGGATGATCCGAAGATCCGGGAGTCCTACCTCGGCAAGACAGTCCAGCGTGAAACGGAGGCATCATGACCGCAATACCCGACGAGTTCGACCACCTCGTCTACGCCACGCCCGACCTCGCCGGCACGGTCGCGGACTTCGCCCGCCGCACGGGCGCCGAGCCCGTCGTCGGCGGCGCGCACCCGGGCCGCGGAACCGCCAACTTCCTGGTCGGGCTGGGCGGCGCGCGCTACCTGGAGATCATCGGCCCGGACCCCGAGCAGCCCGAGCCGGAGCTGCCGCGCCCGTTCGGCATCGACCACCTGGCCGCGGCCAAGGTCGTCACCTGGGTGATCCGCCCCGCGGACCTGGACGCCGCCGTCGCCCGCGCCAGGGAACGGGGCTACGATCCCGGCGACGTGCGGCCGATGAGCCGCCGTACCCCTGCCGGGTCGCTGCTGGAGTGGCGGCTCACGCCGTCGGAGGACGCCCACCCGTCCGGCGTCGTCCCGTTCCTCATCGACTGGGGCGCGGCCGTGCACCCGACGGCGGCCGGGCTGCCGGAGACGCCGCTGACGGCGCTGACCCTGCGGGCGCAGGACCCCGCCGAGATCGCGCCGCTGCTGGACGCCCTGGACGTGGACCTTCCGGTGGAGACCGGCGAGCCCGGCGTCAGCTTCACCATCGACACCCCGAACGGGAGCGTCACCCTTCTCTGACCGGCCGGACCTGGCCGGCGCGGCACCCTCCCGACGACACGAGAAAAGGCGGTCATGGCAGACACCATGCGCGCGGTCGTGCTCACCGAACACGGCGACCTGGACAAGCTGAGCCTGCGCGAGGAGCATCCGCGCCCGCGGGCGGAGCCCGGCGAGGTCGTGGTCAAGGTGGGGGCCACCTCGTTCAACTACCACGACGTGTTCACCATGCGGGGGATGCCGGGCATCCGCGTCCCGCTGCCCATCGTCATCGGGCTCGACATCGCCGGCGAGGTCGAGGAGACGGGCGAGGGCATCGAAGGCTGGCGGCCCGGCGACCGGGTGCTCGTCCATCCGCACCACCCGCGGCGCGGGCTGATGGGGGAGACCCTCGACGGCGGGCTGGCCCAGTACGTCATGGTGTCGGCGGAGCAGCTGATCGCCCTGCCGGACAAGGTCTCCTTCACCGACGCCGCCGCGCTGCCGGTCGCCTACGGGACCGCGCACCGCATGATCGTCGACAAGGAGACCGTCCGGGCGGGCGATTCGGTACTGGTGCTCGGCGCGTCCGGCGGCGTCGGCACCGCGTCGGTGATCCTCGCCAAGAAGCTCGGCGCCGAGGTGATCGCGGCCGTCGGCAGCGCGGAGAAGGCGCGGCGGATGCTCGAACTGGGCGCCGACCACGTCATCGACTACCGCGAGACCGACTTCCTCCAGTGGGTCAAGGACCGCTACGGCAAACCGCGGCGGCACGGCTACGACGGCGGCGTGGACGTCGTCGTCAACTACACCGGCGGCGACACCTGGGCGCCGACCCTGCGCGCCGTGAAGCGCGGCGGGAAGATCCTCGTCTGCGGCGCCACGGCCGGGTTCGACCCGCCCGAGGACCTGCGCTACATCTGGACGTTCGAGCTCCAGGTGGTCGGCTCCAACGGGTTCACCGCCGAGGACTTCCGTGCCCTGCTCGCCGGTGTGGCCGCCGGCGAGTTCGCGCCCGTCGTCGACGACGTCCTGCCGCTGTCCAAGGCGCACGAAGGGCTGCGCAGGCTCCGCGACCGCGAGGTCATCGGCAAGGTCGTCGTCGACCCGTGGCTGGAGGGCTGAGAGATGGCGGAGACGGGGACGCCGGCCGTCGAGGACGTCCAGCGGGAGATCCTCGCGAGCCCCTTCCACCGGTGGCTGGGCATCCGGGTGGTCGCGCTGGGCGAGCGCAGCATCACCGTGGAGGTGCCCTGGCGGGACGAGTTCGTGTCCAACCCCGAGCGCGGGACCGCGCACGGGGGCGTGCTCGCGGCGCTGGCCGACCTCGCCGCCGACTGGGCCCTCGTCGGCACCGTCGGACGCGCGGTCCCCACCCTCGACCTGCGTCTGGACTACCTGCGTCCCGCCCGTCCGGGACCGCTCACCGCGGTCGGGACGGTGCTCAAGCCCGGGCGCCACGTGGCGGTGTCCGAGGCGGTGGTGACGGGCGCGGACGGCAAGATCGTGGCGGTCGGCAGGGGCACCTTCCTGGCCGCCGCCGGAGGGGACGGACCGTGACCTTCGACCACGTCAACCAGGGTGACGCCGTCGACCTGACCCGTCCGGACCGGCCCGCCCTCATCGAGACCGACACCGCCGGCGCGGCGCTGCGGACGTGGAGCTTCGCGGAGTTCGACACCGCCGTCCGCGCGACCGGCCGGTGGCTTCGCGATCAGGGGTTCGCCGCCGGTTCCCGCGTGGGCGTCCTCGGGCACAACAGCGCGCGCTGGCTCGCCGCGTTCTACGCCCTGCAGCGCGCCGGGCTGGTGCCGGTGCCGATCAGCCACCGGCTGCCGCCGTCCGCGGTGGAGTACATCCTCGCCGACTCCGGCGCGGTCGCGGTGTTCGCCGACGACCGGAACCGCCGGCTCGCCGACGGCGTGGACCTCCCGAAGCTCCCGCTGGACGCGGACCCCGCCGCCGACCCCGCCGGTTTCGTGTCGCACCGTCCCGAGCCCGCCGACCCGGCCATGTTCCTCTACACCTCCGGCTCCACCGGCAGGCCGAAGGGCGTCGAGTTGTCGCAGCGCAGCCACCTGTGGGTGCTGGAGGTGCGCGCTGCCACACCACCGCCGCCGGACGTCCGCAACCTGGTCGCCGCGCCGCTTTACCACATGAACGCGCTCGCGACCGTGCAGGCGGCGCTGGTGACGGGCGCGGCCAGCGTCCTGATGCCCGCCTTCGACGCGCGCGGCTACCTGCGGGCCATCGCCGAACACCGGCCAACCCGGATCACCGGCGTCCCCCCGATGATCGCGATGCTGTTCCAGGAACGGGACCTGCTGGACGGCCTCGACCTGTCCAGCGTCACCGAGCTGTTCATGGGTTCGGCACCGGCGAGCCAGAGCCTGTTCGACCAGGTGCGCACCGTGTTCCCCGGCGCGGTCGTGCGGAACGGCTACGGCACGACCGAGTCCGGGCCGATCGCGTTCACCGCGCATCCGGACGGGCGGCCCACACCGGACGGCTCGGTCGGGGTGGCCGACCCGGAGGTGGAACTCCGCCTGGTCGGCGAGGACGGCTCCGCCGGCGCCGGGCAGGGGGTACTGGAGATCCGCTGCCCGGCGCTGATGACCGGCTACCACAACCGGCCGGACGTCCCCGACCCGGTGACCGCGGACGGCTTCTACCACACCAAGGACATCTTCCGCGTGGACGCCGACGGGTTCCACTTCTTCGTCGGCCGCTCGGACGACATGTTCATCTCCGGCGGCGAGAACATCTACCCCGGCGAGGTGGAGCAGGTGATCCAGTCCCACCCGGGCGTGCTGCACGCCGCCGTCGTCCCCGTCCCGGACGAGATCAAGGGCACCAAGCCGGTCGCGTTCGTGGTGCCGCGGGCCGGCGCGCGCGCCGACGCCGACGGCATCAAGCGGCACGTGCTGGAGAACGCTCCCGCCTACCAGCATCCGCGCCGCGTGTGGTTCGTGGACGCGCTCCCGCTCTCGTCCACCAATAAGATCGACCGCGCTTCGCTCGCCGAGCGCGCGCGGACCGCGTTCGGCGAGCTCCCACCGTCCCCCCGACCCGCCGGAGAACAGCGATGACCCTGCGCGACGACGCCCGTGCCCTCTCCGATGACCTCATCCGGCTCCGGCGGGAGATCCACCGGGAACCGGAGGTGGGGCTGCGGCTGCCGCGGACGCAGGAGCGGGTCCTCGCCGCGCTGGACGGCCTGCCGCTGGAGATCCGGACGGGGAAGTCCCTGGACTCGGTGACGGCGGTGCTGCGCGGCGGCTCACCGGGGCCGACCGTCCTGCTGCGCGGCGACATGGACGCCCTGCCGGTGACCGAGAAGACCGGGCTGCCGTACGCGGCGTCCAACGGCGCCATGCACGCCTGCGGCCACGATCTGCACACCGCCGGGCTGGTGGGCGCGGCGCGGCTGCTGTCCGCGCGGCGGGACCGCCTATCCGGCAACGTGATCTTCATGTTCCAGCCCGGGGAGGAGGGCTTCGACGGGGCCGGGCACATGATCGCCGAGGGTGTCCTCGAGGCGTCCGGCGACCGCCCGGTCGCCGCCTACGCCGTCCACGTGAGCACCGAGTACGCGACCGGCACCTTCCACAGCCGGACCGGCACGCTGATGGCCGCGTCCGCCGTCTTCGACGCCACGGTCAACGGGGCGGGCGGGCACGGCGCCAGCCCGCACAAGGCGAAGGACCCCGTCCCGGTGGTGGCCGAGCTGGTCGGCGCCCTGCAGACGATGGTCACCCGGCGCTTCGACGTGTTCGACCCGGTCGTGGTCACCGTCGGGCGGCTCCAGGCCGGCGAGGCGGCCAACGTGATCCCCGACCACGCCACGCTCGGCGCCACCGTCCGGGGCTTCTCACCGGAGGTGCTCCACAAGGCGGAGCGGGAGATCCGCCGGCTGGTCGAGCACGTCGGCCTCGCCCACGGCGTGGAGGTCGCGCTGGACTTCGAGTACCAGTACCCGGCGACCGTCACCGACGCCGACGAGACCGCGCTCGCCCAGCGCGCGGTGGAGGACGTCTTCGGCTCGTTCGAGACGCTCGCCGCGCCCAAGACGGGCGCGGAGGACTTCTCCCGGGTGCTCGCCGAGGTGCCGGGCGCGTTCGTCTTCGTCGGCGCGGCCGACCTCACCTCCGGCCCCGTCCCCTCGAACCACTCGCCCCTGGCGCGATTCGACGACGCCGTCATCGCGGACGCCGCGACGCTGCTGGCCGAGCTCGCCACCCGCCGGCTCGCGGCGGCGGGATCGGCCGTACCGTGACCCCGCAGGGCCGGTCTCGCGGTATCGCCGCACGCATAGGGAGTGCCTCATGTCGAACAGCGCGCCTGAACGGCCGGGCCCGCGGGACTCGGCCACCGCGCGGTACGAGGCGATCAGGAACATGATCGTCGACGGTTCGCTGCCGCCGGGCTCGCTGCTGCTGGAGACCGTGCTGAGCAAGCGGCTCGGAGTGTCCAGGACCCCGGTCCGGGAGGCGCTCGCGCGGCTCGCGCAGGAGGGCCTGATCAACCGGGAGGTCCGGGGCTATGTCGTCAAGAGGCGCACGCCGGAGGAGATCCTGGAGATCTACGAGGTCCGCATCGTGCTCGAATCCGCCTGCGCCGCCCGGGCCGCCGAACACGCCTCCCCCTACGACCTCGCGCGGCTGGAGCACCTCACCGCGGAGGCCGGGACCTGCACCGACTACGAAACGCACCTGCGGCTCAACACCGAATGGCACGCGGGGCTGCGCGCCGCCGCGCACAACGAGACGATGACCAGGCTGCTGGACGAGCTGAGCGTGCTCCAGCAGATCTACAACCCGCAGATGCACGTGCGAAAGCCCGCCGAGCTCGGCGAGGGCCAGGCCCAGCACGTCCGGATCATCGAGGCGATCAGGCGGGGCGACGCGGAGACGGCGCGAGCGGCGATGACCGAGCACCTCTCCCGCGTCCGGGATCTGCGGGTGGCCGCGTTCCTCGACAACCACGGGAAAGGATGAGCGTGTTCACCACCCGTCCCGAACTGGCCGGCGACTTCGGCATGGTGGCGAGCACCCACTGGCTCGCGTCCGCCGCCGGGATGAGCGTCCTGGAACGCGGCGGCAACGCCTTCGACGCGGCCGTCACCGCCGGATTCGTCCTGCAGGTCGTCGAACCCCACCTGAACGGCCCCGGCGGCGAGGTGCCGATCCTGCTGTGGAGCGAGGACGAGGAGAAGGTGTCCGCCGTGTGCGGGCAGGGCACCGCACCCGCCGCCGCCACGATCGACCGGTTCACCGGGCTCGGCCTGGACGAGGTCCCCGGGACCGGGCTTCTCGCGGCGACGGTGCCCGGCGCGTTCGGCGGGTGGCTGCACCTGCTGGAGCGCTGGGGAACCTGGACGCTCGCGGACGTGCTGGAGCCCGCCATCTCCTACGCCGAGCACGGGTTTCCCGCCGTCGACGGGATCTCCGCCACGATCGGCGCGGTCGCCCAGATGTTCACCGACGACTGGCCGACGTCCGCGGCCGTCTGGCTCCCGGCCGGCCGGCCGCCGCGTCCAGGATCACGGCTGGTCAACCCCGGGCTGGCGGCCACCTACCGGCGGGTCGTCGCGGAGGCCCGCGCGGCGTCCGGTACCCGCGAGGGGCAGCTCGCCGCCGCCCGCGACACCTGGTACCGCGGGTTCGTTGCCGCGGCGATCGCGGAATTCTGCGCCGCGACCGCCTGGCGCGACAGCTCGGGACGCGCCCACGGCGGCCTGCTGACCGGCGACGACCTCGCATCCTGGGAGGCGACCGCCGAAGACCCGCTCGGTTACGACTACCACGGCCACACGGTCTACAAGACGGGGCCGTGGGGGCAGGGCCCCGTGTTCCTGCAGCAGCTCGCCCTGCTGTCGGGCTTCGATCTGGACACGGCCGGGCACCTTTCCGCCGACTACGTCCACACGGTCGTCGAGTGCGCGAAGCTCGCCTTCGCCGACCGGGAGGCGTGGTACGGCGACCCGGACTTCACCGACGTGCCGATGGAGACGCTGCTCGGCGACACCTACAACAGATCACGGCGTTCCCTCGTGGGCGAAACCGCGAGCCACGACCTGCGTCCAGGACGTCCGGACGGGCGCGACCCGCTGCTTCCGGCGGGCGGCGAAGCGACCGTCCCGGTGACCGGGGGAGTGGGCGAACCGACCGTCCGTGCGGACGGACGCGTCCGCGGCGACACCTGCCATCTGGACGTGGTCGACCGGTACGGCAACATGGTGTCCGCGACCCCGAGCGGGGGCTGGCTGCAGAGCTCGCCCCTCATTCCCGACCTCGGCTTCTGCCTCGGCACGCGGGCGCAGATGTTCTGGCTGGAGTCCGGCCTGCCCAGCTCGCTGCGTCCCGGCGCGCGTCCCCGCACGACCCTCTCGCCCTCGCTCGCGCTGCGGGACGGACGGCCGTGGCTGGCGTTCGGGACACCGGGCGGTGACCAGCAGGACCAGTGGAGCCTGAACTTCTTCCTGTCCGTCGTCCACGGCGGGCTGAACCTGCAGGAGGCGATCGACGCGCCCATGTTCCACTCGGTGCACTTCCCGAGCTCGTTCTACCCGCGCCAGGCCCAGCCCGGCGTGATGCTCATCGAGGACCGGGCCGACCCCGCGGTCGTCGCGGAACTCCGCCGGCGCGGCCACACCGTCCGAACACCGGGCCCGTGGTCGCTCGGCCGCCTCAGCGCGGTCGCGCGGGACGGCGACTTCCTGCGCGCCGCGGCCAACCCCCGCGGCGCCCAGGGCTACGCCGCGGGTCGGTGAAGGCGACGGGATGATCGGCAACGCGTCCCGCCGGTTTCAGCCCTTCACGGTGAGCACCACGCGTTGGTATGACGTGAGCGCCGGCGAGCCGTTGTCCGTTGTCTGCAGGATCAGGTGAATCGTCTGGCCGGGCACCGCGTCCTGGGGCACGCGGAATTTCGCGATGCGGTGGCGCGCTTGCGAGGTCTCCGTGAGCGCGACGTTGCCGGGGTAGGTGTCCGCATCGCCGTATTGCCACCAGATGCTGGTCAACCGGTCGCCGTCCGGGTCACGGGCGATTGAGCCTGGCGGCGAAGTCCTGCTGGGCGGCGCCGAACCAGCGGCTTGCGGCATGGTTCGCGGACGGCCGGCCGCTCGGATCGATGTGACCGAGCAGACCGTTGTCGAGCAGGTTCATGAAGATCGAGGTGTCGCCCTCGGAGATCCACGAGCCCTTCTCTTGGGGAGCCGTCCAGACCACGTATCCCATTTCTTTGAGTTGTTCAGTGGTCAGGCCGGACAAGCCGCCCGCTGGCGGCGGATCGTGCGGAGTCGGCGGTTCGGTCCCGCGCCCCGGAATGTGCACCTCCTGGCGAACGTTGCTGCGCCCAGGCTGAAGGGCTATCGGCCTGCGATTTCCTTCACGTCAGCACGATCTTTCTGAAGCGCTTGTACGTCCCGTTCGTGATGGAAGTCGCGCCCGGCGCATGGATCTGGGCGACCTTCACCGGTATCCCTGCCAGAGGCGATCGCAGGGGCCACCGGTCTGCTTGGCCCTGGCGGCGACAGGTCGAGGCCGAGGACGGCGGGGTACGGGCTCGTTCGCGGCTGATCGCATGTTGTGGGCGGGTGCCGGAAAGTCCGCGCCTACGGCGCCTCGACAGTGCTGGTGGTCGCGGTATCGCTGGTCTGGCGCTGTGCGCTCAGTACAGAGTCGAGCAGGCCAGGGAACAGTGCGTCGAGGTCCTCTCGGCGCAGTCGTATCAGCCGGGATCGGCCCTGCACTTTCGTCCACGTCACGCCGGCCTCGCGCAGCACCCGGTAGTGGTGCGACAGCGTCGTCTGATGCACGTCGATTTCGGCGCCGATCGCGTTGCAGAAGTCTTCGCCCATCCGGTCGAGCCGCAGGACGAGGTCCAGCCGCACCGGATCGGCCAGAGCGCGCAGCACCTCCACCAGCCGGATGGCCTCGGTCGCCGGCTGTGACACCTCACGCATCGCCGCCCCCTGTGTTCCGCACACCCGCACGCTACCAACCCATGGATATATGGACAAGCATCCATGTATTGCTTAGGGTTCGGCTCGGTACTTCTGAGGTTCCTCTGGAAAGGCGGCACCCCCGGGTGTTGAAACGACTTCTTCCGCTGGCCCTGGCGACCTTCGCCGTCGGCACCGACAGCTACGTCATCGCGGGCCTGCTCCCCGCCATCGCCACCGACCTGCAGGTCTCCACTCCCGCCGCCGGGCAACTGGTGACGGTCTTCGCCCTGGTGATGGCCCTGTCGGCGCCCGTCATGGGCGCGCTCACCAGTGGACTGGACAGACGGTCCGCGCTGCTGATCGCGTTGAGTGTCTTCGTGGTCGGCAACGCCGTCACCGCCCTGGGCACCAGCTACGAGGCAGTGATGATCGCTCGCATCGTCACCGCGGTCGGGGCCGGGATGATCAACTCCGCCGCCTCCAGCACTGCGGGGGCCATCGCACCCCCGGAACGCCGAGGCAGGGCACTGGCCTTCGTGTTGGGCGGCCTCACGTTGGCGACGGCGTTGGGCCTTCCTCTCGGCACGCTGATCGGCCGTACCGACTGGCGCACCACCCTGTGGGCCGTCGCCGGGATCGGCCTCCTCGCCGTCCTCGGAATCGCCGCGGGCCTGCCCAAGGTGACGCTTCCCGCCGCCTCACTGGGCGACCGACTGCGCCCGCTCAAGCAGGGCCGGGTCCTCGCGCTGCTGGCCGTCACCATGCTGGTCTTCCTCGGCGCCTACACCCTCTACACCTACATCGGCCCGGCCCTACAGGATGCGACCGGCGGCTCCGAATCGCTGCTCACCGTCATCCTGCTGGCCTGGGGAATCGGCATCCTGGCCGGAAACATCATCGCCGGACGGCTGGTCGACCGGCACGACCCGGCGCACGTGTTGACCGGGCCCCTCACCATCGCCGCCGTCGCACTTGCCCTCACTTCGGTGGCGACCGCCACACTCGTGTCCACCCTGGCATGGGCCGCGATCTGGGGCGCGGCCCTGGGCGTCATCGTCGTGCCCCAACAGCACCGGCTCATCGCCCTCAGTCCGGCCGCAGCACCGGTTCTGCTCGGCCTCAACTCCTCGGCCATCTACGTCGGGATGGCCCTCGGCGGCGGCCTGGGCGGACTGGCCCAGGAGTGGTTTGCCATCGTGCCCGCCGCGCTGGGGCTGCCAGCCGCCGGTGTCACGGCCCTGGCGCTGCTGTACCACCTGACAACCGCACGCCACCGTGCGCTCGCAGCGCCTCTGCCGACCCCCTCCAGCCCGGAGAAGGCCGAGGCGTAACGCCCCTGCCCTTCCTAGGCCCGGCTGACCGCGGGGTTGTCCGACCCGAGGACGGCCTGCCGCTGACCGACGTGCGGCGAGCACATCTGCGACGGGCCGGCCGCCGTCCGTGAGCGGCCGCTGGAGCTGTCCGTTCCGGTTGATGGCTCCGGCCTGTGTCTCGCTGACCTGCGAGTCGCAAGGCAAGTCCGGAGGGTGGGGCCGATCCTGTTCGGACTTACTTTGCAGCGGGCCATTGAGGAAGTGCAGCACCGCTTCGTGGGCCCGCCCTCAGAGGGCGGGCCCACGGCCCGGCCGCATCGGCCGTGCTGGCCGGATCTCCTTCTCAGGACGTGGTCCGGAACGTCCACGAGTTCGAGCGGTCGTGGACGGTGGAGCAGATCATCGGCTGACTGTATTCATCGTCGCTGCCGCTGCGGCGGCTGCTCGGCGATCGGCGACCGGCCTTCGAGCAGGAGCTGACCGACGCGTTGCCGGCAGTAGGGGACCGGACGGTTCATCGAGCCGGTCGCCCTAGAAGTCCTGATGGCCCGCAGACCACATGCCCTGCACGCTTTGATTCGCTTTGGGGCCAAGGCCATAGCGGCCTGGCGTTTCTCAGCGAAGTCGTTCGCTGGCCTCGGTCAGTTCTCAGGCATGTGGTGTCCTGCGGCAAGGACAGGTGAGGCGGCGTCGGACGGCGCCGGGAAGTCGATGAGCGCGAGCTCGACCTGGGCATCGCATTCGGGGCGGGCGCACTCACAAGCGAAGGCATGCACGGCCGAGTCGAAGCTGCCGGTGCTCCAAGGCCGGGCATAGAACGCGCGGTAACGTTCGACGTCAGCACGGTTCGCCCATCGCAGCAGCGCAGGGCGCTCGTCAGCGGTGTCGGCTGTGGGGCCTTTGGCCAGGACGCCAGCGAAGAAGCGTTCGACTTCCGCGACCGTCTGGTCGATGGTCCACTCGTCCACGCTGAGTTGTGGTGCCTCCGTCTCCTTCACCTCTGCGGCGATCTTCTGCCCCATTCTCACGTAGAGTTCGGGCGCTCCGCGGGGTTTGTGCCGTTCGGCGAGCCGTGCGCGCTGAGCTCGTGCTGAGCAGGCCGCCGCGCATGTGCTGCGCGCCGCGGGGATCGTGCCCGGGACCACCCGACGCCGCCGGTTCCCCGCCCGCCGCCGACGCTCCACGCGAGGCCGCATTCGGGCGGGCCTGGTGCGGCGCCAGGGGAGCACCCTGCGACCCGAACCGGCACAGCCACGCACCCGCGCACGGCTGCCCGGTCCCCGTCCGCACACGCACTGCGGCACCGGCGGCGTGATCGAGAGCGACCGCTCCTTGCCCTGATCTGACGGACCACGAAAGGACTAACTACACGGCCGAGCCCGGCCCAGCAGGAGGCGTGAGGAGCAACGGCAGTTACCGCAGAAGACCCGAAGGTACCCGCGCAGCAGAAACCGGACGCCCGCCGGGTGTCAGACGAGACTACGCAAGGTCCTGGAAATGCTTCGCCACGTTCGCCGTCCCCTTCGGCACCGTGTGGATCGTGACGATCCTGATCGGCTCCGAAGCCCTTCTGCCGATCGCCATCGTCGGGTTCTTCGGCTTTGTCTTCCCGCTGGCGCTGCACTGCCAGCGGCTCCTGTGGACATGGCGGTGCCGGCGCATCCTGCACCGGGACCGCCTCGACTTCCGCGGGCCGATCGAGAGGATCCAGCGGACCGGCCAAGGGGTGCTGGTCAGCATGTCCAACGATCCGCCTCGCGTGTCACCACTGTTCGGTAAACGAGTCTGCCCGCTGCGGTTGTTGCACGACCATGACATTTCCCGGACGGAGCGGGGACATCGCCGGGCGATGCCCGGTCGGGTGGTGACAAAAGTCGCCGGCTCCGCATGATTCTCGGCCATCGGCACTTTCATCGCCGGTCAGCGTGCCCGATTCGCGGTCACAGCCGGGTCACAGCTTTCCGCACCGTGCTGTGACTCCTCGGCCGCTAGAAAGTTCGTGGCGAAGGATCATCACGGAAGGAGAGTACGTTGGCTGTTGATGGGGACTGGGACCGGCGTTCGGTGTTGCGGGGCGCCGCTGTGGTGGCCGGTGCCGCCGCGACGGTGGCGCTGCTGGGCGAGGCGGCCACGGCGCAAGCCGGCGGCGGTGACGCGGACGCGTTGTTCAAGGCCGGGAAGTTCGAGCAGGCCGGCCGCGCCTACGAGGAGATCCTGAAGAAGGACCCCAATAACGTGCACGCGGCCCGCCAGCGCGGCTATGTCGGGCTACTGGCCAACAAGTTCCCCGAGGCTGAGAAATACCTCAAGACGGCCCTCAAGTTGGCGCCCGGCGACAAGGAGACCAACCGGCTCCTGGGCGACTGCTACATCCGGCAAGACAAATTCTCCCTCTCCATACCACGCTGGCAAGCGGCCGGCAACGAAGTCCGGGCCAAATGGTTCGGGGCAGTCCGCGGCAAGCCGTATCAGATCCACGGCGACGTCGCGCGGCTGACATGGGAGCAGATGGACCCGTCACCGCTGGTAGAGGCCTCGGTCAACGGCGGACCGCAAAAGCGCTTCATGTTCTACACCGGCGCCCCGTGGCTGGGCATGTCCGCAGAAGTGGCCAAGGAAGCCGGGCTGAGCGCCGTCGCCAGCCAGAAGATCGAATACCTGGACGGCAGCGCATGGCAGTACTTCGGCGTGCTGGACTCCTTCAAACTGGGCGGCATCGAACTGCGCAACATCCCCGTGGAATGGTCGGAGACGGACACCGACGCAGCTGACCCCGGGGGGCCCAACGACGGCATCATCGGCACGTGGGTCTTCTACCACTTGCTGACCACCTTCGACTACGCGGGCAAGCAGCTGATCCTGCGCCGCCGCACCCCCGAGGTGGCCAGGAAGGTACGCGCCGCCGCCGAACGGGCGGGCGCCGAGCCCCTGCCGCTGTGGCTGGCCCGTGAACACATGTGCCACAGCATGGGCAGCATCGCCGGCTCCGGCACACGGGTGATGGGCGTGAACTTCGGCGGAATCGGCGAGGGCGCCGCGGGCATGTCCGAGGAAACGGCCAAGCAGTTGCGGATCCGCACCGACTACGACCGCCCGATCGAGACTTTCGCCCACAGCCGCCCAACCGTCGCCTACCCCTGCTACCCGAAGGAGATCCGCCTCGGCGACGCCGCCGCCGAGGAGGTCTACTGCTTCGCGAACCCAAGCCGTAACCCCGCCCCCAACGGGTTCGACGTGCTGGGCCACTTCGCCCACAGCTTCTGGAAGCCCTACAACATCACCGTCGACTTCACCGACATGAACCTCTACATCGCCCGCGGCAAGGCCACCTGATCGCCGCGCCTGCACGGGCGTCATGGGGGCTACCTGAAGCTGCCGGCTCCTACGGCGACGGGGCAAGGGCGAACCAGACGCCCTTACCCCGTCGCCCGGTGCCACACAAAGTAGGGTCCCGGGCGCCGCAGCAACCGTGCACGGCCGGAGCCCGGCAAGCTAGGAGCGACCCACCCGTCCGAGACGATCGGGTTCCCTACAGCACTGACTCGCGGTATCCGGAGGCGAGGCCCTCCGGGGGAAACCGCAGGTGCAACGCCCAACCGGGCCACCTGCCCCCCGGGCGCCTTGCTCGCAGCCGAGACCTGCCGCACCGGCCGCGCCAGGACGGCAGGTCCATGGCGGCCGCTGCGGCATTCGCTGTCCTCGAAGCCATGATCGGTCTTGTATCCGAACATGGATCGTGTTCATATGGGCCTGTGATCCTTTCGGAACGGCATGCTCTGATCATTGACTACCTTCGTTTGGCCGAGCGGGTGGAGGTGGCCGAGCTGGCCAGAGCGGTGGGCACCTCTGAGGTGACGATCCGGCGGGACCTGGAGCAGTTGGCGGAGCAGGGGGTCCTGCGACGCGTCCGCGGGGGCGCGGTGAGCCTGTTGGCCCGGAGGCAGGAGCCTCCGTTCGTCTTCCGCGAGCTGGACAACGCCGAGGCCAAACGGCGTATAGGTGCTGCGGTCGCCGGGCTCGTCCGGGACGGGGAGGCCGTCGTGATCGACGGTGGCACCACCGGGCTGGAGGTGGCCAGGGCACTGGCCGGGCGAAGGGTGACGGTGATGCCGCTTTCCCTGCAGGCGGCCCATGCGCTGGCGGTCGCGGGGCCGACCCGGATCATCCAGGCGGGCGGCGAGGTCCGTCCCGGCGAGCTTTCGGTCAGCGGACCGCTCGCGGAGGCGGGGCTTCGCGCCCTGCGTTTCGACACGGCCGTGCTGACGTGCTGCGGCGTCTCGGTCGAGCACGGTGTCACCGCCTATGATCCGGCGGACGCCTCGGTGAAGTCGGTGGCGATCTCCTTGGCGGCGCGGACGATCCTGGCCGCCGACGGCGCCAAGTTCGCTCGCACCGCGATGGCGGTGGTCGCCCCGCTCGAACGAGTGGACGTACTGGTGACCGACGCCGCCGCACCGCCGCAGACCCTCGATGCCGTGGCCGCCATGGGCATCGAGGTGCACCGTGCCTGAGACATCGTCCCCCTCACAAACGCCGCCCCCAGCCTCCCCGACCTACGGCGCCTGGGCGACGTCCACCGCTGCGCCCGTGGGAAAGGCCGCTGCCAGGGCGGTCACAGTGGTCTTCGTCGTCCATGGCCTGCTGTTCGCCTCCTGGACCGCGCATATCCCAGATGTCAAGGCCCGCCTGAACCTCGGGGACGGCTCGCTGGGGCTGGCGCTCGTCGGTGCTCCGGTGGGATCGGTCTGCGCGATGATGTTCGCCGGCGCGCTCCTGTCACGGGTCGGCAGCCGCACGGTCGTGCGCCTCACCCTGCCGGGGTACTGCCTGGCCGGCGCTCTTATCGGCATGACCGGGTCCGCGGCGCAACTGTTCGTGGTCTTGGCGGTCTGGGGAGCCTTCCAGGGGGTTCTGGACATCGCGATGAACGCCCAAGCCATCGCCGCCGAACGGGTCCGAGGCCGGCCGATCATGACGACGGTGCACGGCTGCTGGAGCATCGGCGCCCTCGCCGGGGCGGGCATTGGAGCGGGCGGCGTCGCCGCCGGCGTCACGCTGCCCGTCCAACTCCTGCTGCTCGGCGTGGCAGGCATGCTCGTCGGCCTTCGACAGGCCTCGCGTTTTGCGGACGATCCCCCACGGCAAAGTGGCGGACACCGAGAGGGCCGAACCTCGGATACGCGCTGGGGCGCAGTCCTGGTCCGTGACGAGCTGTCGCTAAAGGTCCCGCAGGTGCGGCCAGAACGTCATTCGTCCCTGAGAGTGATGGCGGCGGGACATACCGCGGCCGCGTCTCGGACGGCGGCGCGGCCAGTACGCAACTCCCGGCGCCGCAGCACTTGTTGAACGCGCCGGAAGAGTGCCGTAGACGACTTGGAGTTCCAGGCGCGCCAGCGGCCGGCCCCGAAGCCGAAGGCCATGTGGCGGTGGACGTCGAGCCGGTCGGGTCGGGGAAGACGTCGGCGTGCTGTTCACGAGGGCCCGCGCTCACCCTTAACGTCAATTTTTTGGAATGATAGATTTTTGGTGCGGTCACTCAAAGACGAGGTCGCCGGGGCGTAGCGCGTCCTGCCAGGCCGTGTGCGCGACCCTCACACGGCAGCGAGCCGACAACTCATGGAGTCCACATGATCCGCACGTCCTTCAACGACGGCTGGCAGGTCCGGTCCAAGGTCAACCCCTTCGCCGAACTCTCCGGTCAGGTGGTTCCCTTCCGTCCGGTGACGCTGCCGCACGACGCGATGATCGAGCAGCGGCGCGCGGCGCCGGACGACGGCGTCACGATGGAGGGCGCGGCCGGCGCCTACTTTCCCGGCGGTGTCTTCGAGTACCGCAAGACCTTCTCCGTCCCGGAGGAATACCGGGGCAGGCGGATCTTCATCGAGTTCGAGGGCGTGTACCGCGACGCGACCGTGTACATCAACGGTGACCACGCCGGGCAGCGGCCGTACGGCTACTCGCACTTCCGTGTCGACGCCGACCGCTTCCTGCGCTTCGGCGAGGACAACGAGATCCGCGTCGAAGCCCGCGCCCACCGCGACTCACGCTGGTACACGGGCGCCGGGATCTACCGCGACACATGGCTCCTCGTCGGCGAGGTCGTCCGCATCGCCCCCGACGGCGTTCGGGTCCGCACCCTCGATGTCGACGGCTCGCGTGCCGTGGTCGAGGTTGCGACTCACGTGGCGAACGACTCGATCGAGGTCCGCACGGTGGACGTCGTCACGGAGATATGGGACGGCTCCGGGGCCGTCGTCGCGAGCGACATCTCGAAGCTGACGTTGTTGCCGGGGGAGCCCGCGACCGCCCGGCAACGCCTCTACGCGCACTCCCCGGCCCTGTGGAGCCCGGAGTCGCCCACCCTCTACGAGTGCCATGTGGCCCTGCGGGACGTGGACGAGGAGAAGGTCACCTTCGGCATCCGTTCGCTGCGACTCGACCCTGAGCGGGGCCTGCGTCTCAACGGCGAGACCGTCAAGCTCCGCGGTGCCTGCGTCCACCACGACAACGGGATCCTCGGCGCGGCGACCTACCCCCGTGCCGAGGAACGCCGGGTCGAGCTCCTCAAGGAGGCCGGGTTCAACGCGATCCGCAGCTCCCACCACCCGATGAGCAAGGCGATGCTGGACGCCTGCGATCGGCTCGGCATGCTGGTCGTGGACGAGGCGTTCGACGTGTGGACCTCCGGCAAGAGCGAGTTCGACTACAGCCTCAGCTTCCCGGAGTGGTGGGAGCGCGACATCGAGGCGATGGTCGCCAAGGACTTCAACCACCCCAGCGTCATCATGTACTCGATCGGCAACGAGATCCCCGAGACCGGTTCGCCCTTCGGCGCGGTGTGGGGACGCAGGCTCGCCGAGAAGGTCCGCTCCCTGGACCCCACGCGCTACGTCACCAACGCCGTCAACGGCATGCTCGCCGTTATGTCCGAGCTGGGCGCCCTCCGGAAGCAGGCGCTTGAGCAGGCGGGGGACGGCGCCGGCATCAACACCCTCATGGCCGACGCGGGCGACGCGATGAACGCGGTCAGCTCCTCGGAGCTGGTCACCGAGCGCACGGCGGAGTCCTTCGCCGTCCTCGACGTGGCCGGCATGAACTACGCCGAGGCCCGCTACGCCCTGGACCGCGACCTGTTCCCGAACCGGATCATCCTCGGCACCGAGACCTTCCCCACCAGGATCGACGGCAACTGGCAGCTGGTCGGACAGTACGGCCACGTCATCGGCGACTTCACCTGGACCGGCTGGGACTACCTCGGCGAGGTCGGCATCGGCCGGCCCCAGTACTTCGCGCCGGACGAGCCGCAGCGCGCCCACAACGCGCCCTACCCGTACCTGGTCGCCGGCTGCGGCGACATCGACATCACCGGCCACCGCAGGCCCGCCTCCTACTACCGGGAGATCGTCTTCGGCCTGCGCGCCGAGCCCTACATCGCGGTCCGCCGGCCCGAGCGACAGGGCAAGACCTGGGCCGGGTCGCCGTGGGCCTGGAGCGACACCGTCTCCAGTTGGACCTGGCCCGGCTTCGAGGGCGAGCCGATCACCGTCGAGGTCTACAGCGACGCCGACGAGGTCGAACTCATCGCCGAGGGTGGTTCCTTCGGGCGGCGTCCCGTCGGCGCGGAGCACCGTTTCCGCACCGAGTTCGAGATCGTCTACCTGCCCGGTGAACTGGTCGCCGTCGCCTACCGGGGCGGCGTCGAGACCGGCCGCACCAGCCTGCGATCCGCCACCGGCCCCGTGCGGCTGACCGCCGAGGCCGATCGCCAGGTCCTCGGGGCGACGGGCGGCGACCTGGCCTACGTCGTTCTGACCCTCACCGACGCACAGGGCATCTGCCACACCGGCGCCGACCGGCCGGTGAGCATCGAGGTCTCCGGCGCCGGGGAACTGATCGGTTTCGGCAGCGCCGATCCGTCGACCGAGGAACGGTTCGACACCACGGAACGCCGCACTTACGAGGGACGCGCGCTGGCCGTCCTGCGCCCCACCGCAGCCGGAAAGATCAACCTCACCGCGACCGCGCGGGAATGCGATCCGGTGGACGTCGTCGTCACGGCCGAACAGCACCCGCAGGCCCCCACACCATCGAGATCACCCGACCCGATCCCTCCCACGTCCTGACGGTCGGCACATATCAGACGGCACGCGGGCCAGTGCGGTACCCGGACAAGTTCGACACCGCCTCGATGGCCTGGGCGCCGGCGCCCTGACACACCGGCGCGTCACGGCCTCCGCGGCACGACAGCGCAGGCCATACGTCGACTCGCCGCTGAACGAGGTGAAGTACGGTCTGTCGGGTGACGAAGCAGCGAAAGCCGCGGGGCCCGTATCGCAAGAGTGCGGAACGGCGGGAGCAGATCCTCCAGGCCGCTTATGAGGCTGTCGACGAGTTCGGGGAACGGGCCTCGCTGCATGACATCGCCGAGCGGGTCGGGGTGACGCAGCCGGCGTTGACTTATTACTTCCCTACGCGTGATGAGCTGCTTCTGGCGGTTCTGGAGCGTAGGGATGTGTTGGGGAAGGCGTTCGCCGGGGGTGCGGCCGGAGCGGGCGAGAGCATGGTCGACGGGATGGTGGCGAGCACGCGGCACACCACGGACCATCCTGGGCTGGCCAAGCTGTATGTCACGCTCTCGGCGGCGGCCACGGATCCGGAGAGTCCCGCGCACGGCTATTTCACCGAGCGCTACCGGGGCCTGGCGGCTGAGGTCACGCAGGATTTCCAGGAGCAGCAGCGGGCCGGCGTGATCCGGGCCGACGAACCGGCCGACCACCTTGCCCGGGCGGTGCTGGCGGTGCTGGACGGCCTGCAGATCCAGTGGATGCACGACCCCACGGTGGACATCGCCGCGATCGCTGAGACGTTCACGCGGATGCTGGCGCCTCCGGCCGGTTCCGGGCAGGAGACGCCTTGAATTTTTAGATTTTTGGCAGCCAATCCGAGAGTGGAACCTGCCGGATCTCGGTTGAGGACCGCACCGTCCCGGGACCTCACGGAGAGGTCCCCGTCCGGATCTATGCCCCGCGGGACGAGGTTCGCCGGGCGTTGCTGTGGTTGCACGGTGGCGGGTTCATGGCCGGTGATCTCGACATGCTGGAAGCGCACGTCGTGTCCGCTGAACTCGCCGCTCGCGCGGAGGCGTTGGTAGTTTCGGTCGATTACCGCCTGGCCGTGGGCGGCACGCGGTATCCGGTTCCCGTCGATGACGCGCACGCCGCGTGGCGCTGGCTCGCCGGGACCGGTCGGCCGCCGTCGGGTCCTGTCGGTCTGGGTGGTGCGAGTGCGGGTGCCGCCCTCGCCCTGTCCACGGCGATCCGGCTCCGCGATCAAGACGAGCCGCGTCCGGACGCCCTGCTGCTCGCCTATCCCTTCGTCCACTTCCCGACCCCGGCCCTGGACGACCGGACGGCGGCCGGGATGCGGGACCTGCCGGCGCTCCTGCGCTTCACCACCGAGTCGATCGAGCACATGGTGCGCAACTACGTGGGCCGCCTGACCGATCTGCCGGCGGCCGCGCTGCCGGGGGCGGCGAACCTCGACGGCCTTCCCGCGACCGGCATCGTCCTCGCCGAGTACGACGACCTCCGGCCGTCCGGCGACCTGCTCGCCCGGCAACTGGAGGAGTCCGGCGTCCCCGGCCGGAGGTATCTCGCGGCGGGCATGACACACGGACACCTGAACCGGACCCCGTCCCTCAAGGAAGTCGACCGCGTTGAACGAGGCGGCGATGCGGTCGGCCATCGCGTCGTACCTCGGGCGTCCGCAGGCGATTCGGGCCAGCGTCCGCTGGCTGCGATGGCGCCGGCCTCGGGTGGACTGAGGGCCACGGGGCCGGCGTCCTCGGACCCCGGGGAGGGGTGGTCTCTGAAGGAGTAACCGTCGTGAGCAGGCCGATCTGGCTGAACCAGGCGAGCTGAGCGGTGTGGTGGTGGGGCGCGATCTGGGACTGGGCGTTCGAAGCGATCAGGCCGATGAGGCTGTTCAGCTGGGACCCCCACAGCAGTGCGATCAGGATCAGTGTGAACCGCGCCGAAACCGCCCTTACCGGCTTCCCCTTCTTGGTTCGGTGACTCGATGTCGAGTGTCATGCCGCGCCCCGGCCTTCCGTACTGCTAAGCCCTTGTGGTCCCAGTGTGGCCACTCCTAATTTTTTGAATGATAGATTTTCGGCGGGCGAACATCTCTGTGAGGCCGCCGTCGCACCTTCGGAAGGATCCGCCCATGCAGCAGCCCGATCCGGCCGCCCTCCCTCTGGAGAGCAAGGCATCCCTGCTCTCTGGAGGGGACTTCTGGTCCACTCAGTCGCTCGGCGAGGCTGATGTGCGGGCGGTGGTGCTGACCGACGGCCCCCATGGCGTCCGCCGGCAGAAAGCCGACGCCGACCACCTGGGCTTCCACGCGAGTGAGCCCGCCACCTGTTTTCCTCCGGCCGTTGCCGTCGGATCCAGCTGGGACGTCGAGCTCGCCGCACGTGTGGGGGAGGCGGTGGGCCGGGAGGCCCGTGCGCTGGGTGTCGGAGTCATCCTGGGCCCTGGCGTGAACATCAAGCGGTCCCCGCTGTGCGGGCGCAACTTCGAGTACTACTCCGAGGACCCGCTTCTGTCCGGCATCCTTGGCGCCGCGTTCGTGCGGGGCCTGCAGGCCCAGGGCGTGGGAGCGGCCGTGAAGCACTTCGCGGCCAACAACCAGGAGACCGACCGGATGCGCGTCAGCGCCGACGTCGATGAGCGCCCCCTGCGCGAGATCTACCTGGCGGCCTTCGAACGTATCGTCACCGAGGCGCGCCCGGCCGCCGTCATGGCCGCCTACAACCGGATCAACGGTGTCCCAGCCTCGGAGAACAGATGGCTGCTCACCGATGTCCTGCGCGCGGAGTGGGATTTCGAGGGCGTGGTCGTCTCGGACTGGGGCGGCGTCGGCGACCGGGTGGCGGCGCTGGCCGCGGGTCTCGACCTCCAGATGCCCGGTCCGGACGCCGCGAACGACGCGGCGATCGTCAGGGCGGTGCGCGCGGGCCTCCTGGACGAGGCCGTCGTCGACGCGAGCGTGCGGCGTGTGGCCGGGCTGGCCGAACCGGCCGTCGCCCCGGAGCCCGATGAGACCGTACCCGCCGAACACCACGCCCTGGCACGGGAGTTGGCCGCGGACTGCGTCGTCCTGCTGAAGAACGACGAGCACACCCTGCCGCTCGCGGCGGGGGTGCGCCTCGCCGTCATCGGCGAGTTCGCCGCCGATCCGCAGTTCCAGGGCGGCGGCAGCTCCCTGATCAACGCCACACGCGTCGACACCCCGCTGGAGGCCATCCAGGCCCTCGGCCACACCGTGACCTACGCGGCCGGGTTCACGACCGGCGGGGAGGACCCGGAGGCGCTGCGCGCGGAGGCCGTACGAGCCGCCCGCGGGGCCGAGGTCGCCGTGATCTTCGTCGGTCTGCGCGGCGAGACCGAGGGGGTGGACCGCGAGCACATCGACCTGCCCGCCGATCAGGTTGTGCTGCTGCGCGCGGTCGCCGCCGTCGCCTCGCGCACAGTGGTCGTCCTCTCGACCGGCGGTGTGGTGTCCCTGGAGGGCTGGCACGACGACGTCGACGCGATCGTGGCGGGCTGGCTCCTTGGACAGGCCTCGGGCGGTGCCCTCGCGGACGTGCTGTCCGGCGTCGTCAACCCGTCCGGCCGCCTGGCCGAGACCATCCCGCTGCGGCTGGAGGACACCCCCAGCTACCTCACATTCCCCGGTGAGGCCGGCCATGTCCGCTACGGCGAGGGCGTGATGGTCGGCTACCGCCACCACGAGACCGTCGGACGCGCCGTCCGCTACCCCTTCGGACACGGTCTGAGCTACACCACGTTCAGCACCGGCGACCTGGCCGTCGACGTCACCGGCGACGACACCGCCATCGTGCGGGTCACTGTGACCAACACCGGAGAACGGCCCGGCAAGCACGTCGTCCAGGCGTACGTCGCCACCACCGCCGGCCGCGTCCGCCGGCCCGCACGCGAACTGCGTGCCTTCACCAAGGTCGCCCTGCGGCCTGGGGAGTCCAGCACCGTCCAACTCCCACTGGACCGCAGGGCGTTCGCCTACTACGACATCGAAGCGGGCCAATGGGCGGTCGCCCCCGGCACGTACACGGTCCAGATCGGGGAGAGCGCCACCCGCATCGTCGCCGAACAGACCGTCACCCTCCCCGGCGACACCGCCGCGACCGCCCTGTCCCTCGACTCCGCCCTGGGCGACTGGTTCGCCCACCCCGTCGCCGGCCCGCTGCTCCGCGAGGCGCTCATGGCCGGGGCGACCGAGGAACAGCGCCGACAGGGGGAGGCCAACAGCGACCTCATGGACATGGTCGCATCCATCCCGGCCCGCCAGTTCCTCCACTTCCCCGGCGTCCCTGTGTCCACCGACGACCTGACCGAGATCCTGGAGGCGACTCGATAAGCCGCGACCCCGGCCTTCGTCCGGGGCGCGTCCACCGCACCAGCCGAGGGCAACAACCTCAACAGCGACTGGTGAAGCGGTGACCCGGCCATGGCGGGGATATGAGGCTGCTGTCCAAAGCCGTCCTGAACGCCTACCGGTTCGGCATCGAATGGGCCCCCAGCGAACCGGAGCCCGGCGAGTTCTCCAAGGCCTGACTCGCCCGCTACCGCCGCATGATCGACACCGCGCGCGTTCTCGGCCTTGAACCGGTCGTCGCCCTGCACTAGTTCAGCAGCCCTCGCTGGTTCACCGGTGGCGGCGACACGATCGGGTTCGCCGGGTGCGGCTCCCACGGGCCGGAGGGCGAGTCCGACCGCGTGACGCAGACCCCGGGCCCGTGCCGCCTTCGGTCACCAGGAGGTACCACAGGTCACCGCGCCGGATCAGGGTGCGGTCCCTCCATGTGGCCAGGCCGGTGCCGCTCCAGATGATGCGCGGCTCGGAGAGCACTCTCGCGACGCCGGTGATGACCATGCCCCCGTAGCTGTGTCCGGCCAGGATCACGTTGCTCAGGTCCTCGTAGGTCAGGACCTGGATGACGTCGTTGATGTGGAAGTCGAGGTCGATGTCGTTGCTGAGCAGTTGGGAGCGCTCGCCGACTCCGGTCAGGGTCGGGGTGTGGACGTCGTGTCCGGCCTGCCGCAGGATCCTGGCGACGGGCTGGTAGCACCAGCCGCCGTGAGCGCCGGGTACGAGGACGTAGGTGGCCACGTTCGTTCTCGTTGCCTGTCGTGGGGGTTCTCTGTCGGGTGTGCGGGCGCAGGGACGTCTATACCTTCTGGGCGACTGTTTCGGCGGGGGCCCCGCGCGCGGTGGCGCCCTCGCGTTGCCGGGGGAGGAAGGAGGCCAGGCGCAGGGCGAGGAGGGCGGCGCTGGCGAAGGAGGTGCGGATGGCCGCAGCAGAGTATTGAGACAGTTGGCGGCAGCCGTCTCGGACACCGGTACCGCGCCCAAGGGCCCCGTAGGCGGCATGGCTGGTCTCCGTAGGAACAGGCAGGTGTGGGGGATTTCCCGCCGCCTTAAATCAACGGGTTGATTTTAAATCTGGCGGGTTCTGCATCTCCAAATCGGGCCGTACGCTTTCGTCGTTTGACCTCGCCGACCTGGTCGAGGGCCTGCGGTGGCCTGGTGGACGGGCCTGCGCGGGCTGGTGTGATGTCCCGAAGCGGTGGTGACGATGGTCGGCAGGGTGAGGCGGGACGAGCGGGTCAGCGCGACGCGGGAGGCGCTCCTGAGCGCGGCGGAGAGGCTGTTCGCCGAACACGGGGTGCATGCGGTCGCCAACCGCCAGATCAGCGAGGCCGCCGGGCAGGGCAACAACGCCGCGGTCAGCTATCACTTCGGCACCAAGGTCGACCTGGTGCGCGCCATCGCCCGCCGGCATGCCGAAGCGATCGAGGTCGGCCGTCTGCGCATGCTGGCCGAGATCGGCGACTCCGCCGACCTGCGGGACTGGGTGGCCTGTGCGGTCCGCCCCGTCACCGGGTATCTGGAGGCCCTGGGTACGCCCAGTTGGTACGCCCGGTTCATCGCCCAGGTGACCGACGACCCGGCCCTGCGTGCGGTCACGGCCGAGGAGTTCGCGGCCGGAGCGCCCTCGATGCGGAAGCTGCAGGATGGTCTGAACCGCTGCCTGCCCGACCTGCCGGCCGAGGTGCACGCCGAACGCGCCGCCATGACCCGTCACTTGATCACGCAGATGGTCGCGGACCGGGAGCGCGCCCTCGCGGACAACGCGCCGACGTTCCGCGCCAGTTGGGGTGAGGCGGCGAACGGCTTGATCGACGCGATCGCCGCCCTGTGGGAGGCGCCGGTCACGCGCGAGGGCTGATCGCCGGCCGGCTCCGGTGCGGACCGCGAGTCGGCTGCCTACGCCGACGCGACCGGAGTCATCTTCCTCATCGCCGCCCTCGGCTTCGTCGCGGCGGTCCTGCTGAAGCCGGTGACGCTCCGGACCAGCCTGGACTCCTCCGAACCGGCCCCAGCGGCCATCGACGTGCCTGATACGAAGTAGTGGGACTCGTCCACGTCGATCATCTGAGGAGTTCCCCATGTCCGTAGTCGAGACCTCCCGGCCCGAGGTCCGCATCGCCGCCGGTGTGGTGCGCGGCCGCACGGAGGACGGTCTGGCCGTTTTCCGTGGCATTCCGCACGCCGAGCCCCCGCTCGGCGAAGCCCGCTTCCAGGCGCTGCGGGTTCATGGCATGCCGGACGTCGGCGGAAACGCTCACATCCGCGACCCGCACCGTTGACCACCGAGGGTGCCTCGCTTTCCGAAGAGAAGTCGGCTCGCGGGCCCGGCCTCCTATGCCGAGCTGCGATGGCGCTGTTCAGCGGGTGGGGTGGCGAGTTCGCGGAGGAGGTCTCGGGTGCGGCGAACCGACGCGGCGTGGTCGGGGCCGACGGGGACGATGTTGACCCAGATGTCGGTCGCTCCGGCGTCCAGAAGCGACTGGAGTTGGCGGCGCACCGACGTCTCGTCGCCGACGAGGGCCGCCTCGGCCGGGGACCGGGCACCGCCGATGTCCATGATGCGCTGGTAGTTGGCCATCCCGGCGTACGTTCCGGCGGTGGCCGCGACCGCCTCCCGGGCTCGCGCGGCATCGTCGTGGACGGCGACGGGCAGCCCGGCGACGATGCGGGGCGCCGGCCGGCCGGCCGCGGCCGCGGCGGCGTGGATCCGGGGCGCGATGTGGCCGTCGATCGCTTTGGCGGGTGCCATCCACAGGATGGTGCCGTCGGCGTACTGGCCGGCGACGCGCAGCAGCCGGGGCGACAGGGCCGACAGCAGCACGGGGACGGAATGGTCGCCGGCCGCCATCCGGCCGCTGCTGCGGGTCGTCCAGTCCTCGCCTTGGAAGTCCACGTCCTCGCCGCGCAGGAGGCCGGTGAGAATCCGGATGTACTCCTCGGTGCTACGGCCGGGGTGGTCGTAGGACATGCCGTACACGTCCCGGATCATCGGCTCGTGGGACGGGCCGATGCCGATGGTCAGGCCGGGGCGGCCCATGGTGGCGGCCACGGAGACGGCGCGGTTGGCCTGCAGCAGCGGATGGCAAGGATAGGTCTGCAGGACGGCGGTGCCGAGTTCGATCGCCGAGGTCTCCCGCCCGGCGAGGGCCATGGGGGTCAGCGGATCGCCGGTGACGATGCTGGCGTACCACAGCGAGGTGAAGCCGTCCTCCTCGGCCCGCTTCGCCTGCTGGATGATCTTGTCGGGGGTTGAAGCACCGCCGGTGAGGCCGATGCGCATGCCGCGTCCTCCATGGGTGTCCCGCGGCGCCGAGATCTCACACCGCGCGGGGAAGTGGTCGGGCCGCGCCTCGAACCGGGATTCATCGGGGCGAGGCACATGTTTCTCTTCGGTCGGCTACGGACGCTCGGGTGATTCGATGTCGATCCGATGGGTGCCGCTGTCCAGTCCGCGGTCCGCGGGGGCCCTGTCCCGCGGCACCAGCCGGGTGAAGGCGCCCCCGTCATCGGATGGTCGCCGGCGGAGCGGACGACCAGCGAGCGGGAGCGGGCGTCTCCAGCCGCAGCGGGCGCTGGTAGGACAGGTCGTCCTTGTCGCGCGTTCCCTTGAGGTAGCCCTGTTCCTGGAAGAACGAGGATTTCAGGACGGAGGCGTCGGCGGTGAACATGACCTCGACGGTGGAACGTCGCAGCGCGATGCGCCACCGGCCGTCTCGCCGCTCGAGACGGTCGAGGTAACGTCCGTTGACCACCTGTGCCGTCCGTCCGTCCTTGCCGAGCAGGACGACCAGCGAGTAGCTCTCGCAGTGGGCGACATCGCCGTCGATGTCGCAGGAGTGGGTCGTGATGTTGTGCAGGTGGATCTGCGACGTCGCGGCGTGCGCCGGGTTGACCCAGCCGGCGTAGTCGGCGCCGGAGTTGACGGTGAAGCCGTGCTCGTCGGTGCCGTCCGGGTGATAGGCACCGGTGATGAGGTCGTCGTCGTGACGGTCGCAGCCGCGCGCGTGGCGGGCGACGCAGTCGAGGATCTCGGCGCGGTCTTTGAGGTATCGCACGTCGCGCCGCAGCGCCTCGAGGTCTTCGCCGGTCATCTCAGGCGACCGCCTCGTCGCCGACGAGGGTGGTGCGGTGCATCAGCCGCAGGGACGTCGGTTCGAACGGGAGGGCGCGGTGCAGCATCCCGGTGTTGTCCCAGATGACCAGGTCGCCGCGCCGCCAGCGATGCCGCAGCGTGAAACGCGGCCGGGTCGTCCACTCGAGCAGCCGCTCCAGCAGTGCCCGCCCTTGCTCGGCCGGACGGTCCAGGACCTCGCCCGCGGTGGCCCCGACGAGTAGCGACTTGCGGCCGTTACGCCGGGTCCACACCAGCGGGTGGACGCGGGACGGCACCTTCTCCCAGGCGGCTCGTTCCCCCGCCGAGGCGTCGGGGTTGGACCGGGCCTGCGCGGCGGCGAAGCTGTGGAGCACGCGAAGGCCGTCGAGTTCGGCCTTCTCCGCCTCGGGAAGCGCCTGGTAGGCCAGGTAGGTGTTGGCGAACTCGGTGTCGCCGCCGGCGTCGTCGACCTCCCGGGCAGTGAGCAGGGTGGCCTTCTGCGGGAGCTCGTCGGTCAGGCCGTCGACGTGCCACAGGAAGTTGCCCTGCCGGTAGGAGGCGAGCACGGCGTTGGTCTTCGCCGGGTCCAGCGTGATGGTGGCGATCTCCGGATGGCGGTGCTCCCCGGTCTTGGCCACCACCACCTTGCCCAGCAGGCGGCTGAACGCCACCAGGTCCTCGTCGCCGATGTCGAGCTCGCGGTAGACCACGACACCGTGCTCGTCGAGTGCCGCCTGGCACTCGTCCGCGGCCCGGCGGTCGACCAGCTGCGCGCCGGAGGCACCGGTGATCTCGACACCGAACGGTTTGAGAGGGGTGAACCCAACGGTCATCGCGTACCTCCGAGGTGTTTCGCAATCGGGGAACGACCGCAGCGCTCTCTGCGGCCGTGTCTACGGCGCGTGAGCGTGCGATCGCTCTTCAACTTCGCGGAACCGCCCATCTCTCACGCGCTCCTTGGCTCTGCGAGGCACGCCGTGCCGCGTCCTTAGGCGTTCGCCTAAATTCCATTAGGCACATGCCTAACATCGGTGGATCGCGCGGGTCAAGGCCCAGATACAGTGGCCGGGTGCTCCATACCGGCAGATCCGTCCCCACTCGGTGGTCGGGGGCGACATGAGCGATTCCCCGCCCGCCAGGGACTCCGGGACCCGGACCGCGCTGATCGACGCGGCGAACCAGCTGATGCTGGAGGAGGGCTACGCCGCCGTCACGACCCGCAAGGTCGCCGCGAGGGCAGGAGTCAACCAGGCCTTGGTGTACTACTACTTCCGCACGATGGACGAGCTGTTCTTGGCCGTCTTCCGGCGCGGCGCCGAGGCCAGCCTCAAGCGCATGGAACGCGCCGCGCGGGCCGACGACCCACTGCGCGCGCTGTGGCAGGTCAGCAGCGAACCTCGGGACAGCGCCCTGACCATCGAGTTCATCGCCCTCGCCAACCACCGCCAGGCCGTCCGCGCCGAACTGGCCTCCTACACCCGCAGATTCCGGGAGCGGCAGCAAGAGATCATCGAGCACGTCCACGGCTCCGGCGACGTAGGCGGGCCGACCCCGGCGGCGATGACCGTCGTGACCGCCGCCCTGTCCCGCATCCTGGCGATGGACGGCATGCTCGGCATCACCGCCGGCCACGACGAGGTGCTCACGCTCATCGAGGAGTACCTGGCACGTGCTGCCCAGTCGGACAGTGGCGCCCCGTCCTCCAGCCCAGCACCCTAGTGCGGGTCCCATTTTGAGACGGCCCACCGACTCGGCGACCGAGATGCTGACGCATCGCCGACCGGAAGGGACGCGAAGTGGTGGAAGAAGCGGCTCGCGGCGCACCGGCGTACGGAGTGCACAACCACGAGGTGGACGCCCTGGCCGCCGAGGGCGTCGTGTGACGGGACCGTCTGCGGCCGGTCGATGATCGTGGCGGCCGGCAACAGATCCCGGGCACCCTCCGGCGGACGAACTCGGACGAACGGAGATGGCGGCTTGCGGCAATCGTGGTCCACTGCCCGGCGCTCGCCCTCGCACGCTTGAGCAGCTCGTATGTTTTCCTTTCCCGCGTCCAGGCCTCCTGACAGCATCAGCCCGTGCGGGTACGGCTCCCTCTTGGCGTCGTGATGCCGCCATGCCCGATTACGAGGCGTAGACGGTCTTTGCCTCGTCTCTGGATGTCACCCGCGGCGGGGGATCAGCCGGAAGTGTTGGACCAGGGCTCACTGTCGGCGAGGCTGGGTGAAGCGCAGCATGTTGCCGGAGGGGTCGCGGAAAGCGCAGTCGCGGACGCCATAGGGCTGGTCGATCGGCTCCTGTATGACCTCGGCACCCGCGCCGCGGACGCGCTCGAAGGTCGCGTCGCAGTCGTCGGTCCTGAAGATGACACCGAGCGTCCCGGTAGAAGGCGAGCGCCTTGTCGTGGTCATCGACGGCGCTGTGTCGCCTCGTGCGGTTTGCCGCGTTGAGCGTCACCGGGCACCTTCAGAAGGCGTCTGGTCGGTGCCAGGTGGAACGGATGAGCGGACTGATCAGGAATCGAGAAGTGCTGATCACTCGGCCGTGGTTAGCGTGGTCGGCATGGACGGCACGATCCATCAGCCGCATGATCGTGGAGATGATGGCCAAGGGGACTTGCACCGGCGTCCACGCCGAGGTCGTCCGGGAGCAGACCGAGCAGGAGTACGGGGTCCACGATCGTGCGGGCAACCTGATCCGGATCCAGGAAACCGCCCGACGATCGCGGCCATGGCTTGTAGACGGCAGCGTTCGGCCGCCAACGTCGTTGTGACATGGGGCATCGGCTCAGCGAAGCGACACCCGCGAGGGGTCCCACGCGGCTCCGCGTAACGAGGGGAGACATGATGAGGACGGACGGGCGGTCGCGTGCGCCGCACGCTGCCGACAGCCACGATGTGATCCGGGTGCACGGCGCGCGCGAGAACAATCTCAAGGACGTCAGCATTGAGATTCCGAAGCGGCGGCTGACGGTGTTCACCGGTGTCTCCGGCTCGGGCAAGAGCTCGCTGGTGTTCGACACGATCGCGGCGGAGTCGCAGCGGCTGATCAACGAGACCTACAGCGCTTTCGTGCAGGGCTTCATGCCGACCCTGGCGCGGCCCGACGTCGACGTGGTCGAGGGGCTGACGACCGCGATCATTGTCGACCAGGAGCGGATGGGCGCCAACGTCCGTTCCACGGTCGGTACCGCCACCGATGCCAACGCGATGCTGCGTATTCTCTTCAGCCGGCTCGGGCAGCCGCACATCGGCTCGCCGAACGCATTTTCTTTCAATGTCGCCTCGGTCCGGGCGAGCGGCGCGATCACCGTCGAGCGCGGTGCCGGCAAGGGGGAGACCGAGAGGAAGACCTACACCGTTCTCGGCGGAATGTGCCCGCGTTGCGAGGGCAGGGGCAGTGTGAGCGACATCGATCTGGCCCAGCTCTACGACGACGGCAAATCGCTCAACGAGGACCCGTTCACCATCCCCGGTTACAACGGCGACGCCGGGTATGCACGGGTGTTCGCGGAGTCGGGCTTCCTCGACCCGGACAAGCCGATCCGTGACTTCTCCGAAGCGGAGCTGCGCGATTTCCTGTATCGCGAGCCGACCAAGGTGAAGGTCGGTCGCATCAATGTGACCTATGAGGGGCTGGTTCCCAAGGTTCAGAAGGCGTTTCTGTCCAAGGACCGGGAGGCGATGCAGCCGCACGTTCGGGCGTTCGTGGACCGGGCGGTCACTTTCACCGCCTGTGGCGGGTGCGGCGGCAGCCGGCTCAACGAGGCCGCCCGCTCCTCGAAGATCAACGGGATCGGTATCGCCGACGCGTGCGCGATGCAGATCAGCGATCTCGCCGAATGGGTTCGCGGTCTGCAGGAGCCTTCGGTGGCGCCGCTGCTGGCCGCGCTGCGGCACACCCTTGAGTCGTTCGTGGAGATCGGGCTGGGCTACCTCTCGCTCGACCGGTCCTCGGGCACTCTGTCGGGCGGTGAGGCGCAGCGCACCAAGATGATCCGCCACCTGGGATCCCCGCTCACCGACGTCACCTATGTCTTCGATGAGCCCACCATCGGTCTGCATCCCCATGACATCGCGCGGATGAACGATCTGCTGCTGCGGCTGCGGGACAAGGGCAACACGGTGCTGGTCGTGGAGCACAAGCCCGAGACCATCGCGATCGCCGACCACGTCGTCGACCTCGGTCCCGGGGCCGGTGCGGCCGGTGGCGCGGTCTGTTTCGAGGGCCGCGTCGCCGGGCTGCGGGCCGGCGACAGCCTCACCGGCCGTCATCTCGATGACCGGTCCGCTGTGAAACAGAAGGTGCGGACGGCCACCGGCGCGCTGGAGGTCCGTGGTGCGAGGGCGAACAACCTGCGCGATGTCGATGTCGACATCCCGCTGGGGGTGCTGGTCGTCGTCACCGGGGTGGCGGGCTCGGGCAAGAGTTCGCTGATCGGCGGCTCGGTGGCGGGGCGGGACGAGGTGGTGTCGATCGATCAGGGCGCGATCCGGGGGTCGCGGCGGAGCAATCCGGCGACCTACACCGGGCTGCTCGATCCGATCCGCAAGGCGTTCGCGAAGGCCAACGGGGTGAAGCCGGCGCTGTTCAGCGCCAACTCCCAGGGTGCCTGCCCCGCCTGCAATGGTGCGGGTGTCATCTACACCGATCTGGCGATGATGGCCGGTGTCGCCACCCCCTGCCAGGAGTGCGAGGGCAAGCGGTTCCAGGCCTCGGTGCTGGAGTATCGTCTCGGCGGCCGCGACATCAGCGAGGTGCTTGCGATGTCGGTGACCGAGGCCGGGAAGTTCTTCGGTGAAGGCCAGGCGTGCACGCCGGCCGCGCACCGCATTCTCGACCGGCTCGCCGACGTGGGGCTGGGCTATCTCGGTCTGGGCCAGCCGTTGACCACGTTGTCGGGGGGCGAACGGCAGCGTCTGAAGCTGGCCGCCCGGATGGGCGACAAGGGCGGTGTCCTCGTCCTGGACGAGCCGACCAGCGGTCTGCACCTGGCCGATGTCGAGCTGCTGCTGGGCCTGCTCGACCGGCTCGTCGACTCCGGCAAGAGCGTCATCGTCATCGAACATCACCAGGCGGTCATGGCGAACAGCGACTGGATCATCGACCTCGGCCCCGGCGCCGGTCACGACGGCGGCCGCATCGTCTTCGAAGGCACCCCCGCCGACCTCGTCGCCGCCCGCTCCACCCTCACCGGCGAACACCTCGCGGCCTACATCGACGCCTGACCGACCTCAGACCTTCACAGACACCCCGCGAGGGGCGAGCGCCATGGCCGGCGGCTATGACCTCATCGGCGTGCTGCGCCGCCCGACGCCCCCGACTCGGTGCCGCCGCTGATCGGGGAGGCCGGGGCGATCGGCGTCCGGCACGAGGACGGCACCGCGACGGTGGGCTGGCCCACGCCGTCCCGCAGGCTGGACGGGGGACGAGTACGGCGACGTGGTCGTCGACACCCGCAGGTCGCGCGAGGTCTATCGGGAGTGGCCGGCCATGACCCGGCCCGGGCCGAACGCCGCCGGGCTGCGCCGCCCCGAGTTCATGATGCGCCCGGTGAAACCGAAGCGGCGGGCCTTCCATGTCTGATCTCGAGCGGGCCGTCCGCGCCGCCCTCGCCGGGGTCGAGGACCCCGAGCTGCACCGTCCGATCACCGACCTCGGCATGGTCGCCGAGGTGCGGGCCGGGGCGGCGCGGCCGGATCCGGATCCTCCTCACCACCGCCGGCTGCCCCATGCGGGAACGGCTGGGCGCCGACGTCGAGGCCGCGGCGCGTGCCGTCCCGGGGACGCGGGAGGTCAGGGTCGAGCTCGCCGCCATGACCGCGTGCCGGCGGGCCGAACTGGGCGAGCGGCTGCGCGGGGAGACCGGCAGGGTGCGCGGCGGTGGCGCTGGCCCGTGCGGGTCACCGGGTGGGCGTCCTGGACGCCGACGTGTGGGGGCCGTCGATCCCGTCGCTGTTCGGCGTCCGCCGCGCCCCGATCGCGCTCGGCGGGGCGATGCTGCCCGTCGAGGCGCACGGCGTGCGGCTGATGTCGACCGGCTTCTTCGTCGACGGGACCGAGCCGCTGGTGTGGCGCCCCCATGCTGCACAGGCGCTGCAGCAGTTCCTGGACGACGTCCACTGGGGCGAACTGGACGCGCTCCCTGCTCGAACTGGTACAGGACGCGCGGGTCGTCGTGGTCACCACGCCGCAGCCTGGTCGGGGTGCCTCTTCCGCTCTCCCCGTTTAGGGACCGCGCGCCGGGTGCGCCCCGCCCGGCCCGGGCGGCGATCCGCAGCAGGACCCGAGCCTGCGGGGACGGCTCGGTGCGGCGGCGCCACACCGCGCGCAGCCGCCTGGTCAGCTCGATCCCCGTCACCGGGACCCGGACGAGCTGGCCGGTGCGCAGCTCGTGCTTGACGGCCAGCGCGTTCAGCACGGCGGCGCCCGCCCCGACCGGCTCCTTGATGGCCGCGGTCGAGGAAAGCCCCAGATGCGATTTGTCGTCCCGCAGGTCGCCGAGCACCCGTCCAGCGTCCTGGCCGCCAGGTCCGCGCCGGTGAGCGGGGCGCGGACGCCCGCTCAGGGATGGCTCGGGCCGGCCACCACGACCGGCTCGTCGTCGGCGACCACGAGCTCGTGCAGCTCGCCGTGCGCGGCCGGGTCCTCGATGAATCTTGACCGAAAGGAGCAGGTCGAGGTCGGCGAGCTCGGGAGTCCCCGGCCCCGCCGCCCAGCGCGCCGCGGTGTTGTCAGAGGTGAGGGGCGCCGATCTCGATCGTCGCCGGCCGGGAGCCGGTCATCACGAGCGCCCCGCCCGGCTCACCGTGGACGGCGAAGCAGGATCGACCACCTGCGTGGATCGCAGCGGAACCTGGCCCGGTCACTTCGCGCGCATGGTCTTCAGCGGGGCTTCGCTGTCGCCGGCGGCCAGGCGCAGGCGTGTGAGCACTTCGATGAGGGTGTTCTGATCGTCGATCTCGCTGCCGGGCAGGCCGAATGCGATCTCGCGGAGGGCGTCGGTGGTCTCGGCGAGCACCGTGCGGCCCTTGGCGGTGATGGAGACCTGGATGGCGCGGCGGTCGGTGGGGTGCGGGGTGCGTTCGATCAGGGCCTGTGCCTCGAGCCGGTCGGTGGCCAGGGTGGCGGTGGAGGGGTGCACCATCAGGTTGCGGCCGAGCTGGCTGATGAGGCGGGTTCCGGTCTCGCTGAGCTGGAGGGTCATCAGGAGCATGTAGTCGGTGAGGTTGAGCTTGTGCGGCCGGAGCCTGGATTCGGCGGCCTCGACGATGAGGCGGTGGATGCGCAGCACCGAGCTCATGGCGATGAAGGCCTCTTCGGAGTCGCCGAGGTCGTGGCGGCGCCAGAAGTGGCGGGCCCAGTCGATGGGGTCGGCCTGCGCCTTGGCCTCCGAGGCGTTGGTGGCTGAGGCGGCGCTGCCCCGAGACCGTGCTGCCATCGTTCGCTCCTGGTGTCCGGGATGGTGCGACGGTCGGACCGGCCGCACCGCAACAGTTTAGTCCGAGACTTCACAGGCTCCGATACAACTGGACGTGTGGCCGTCGGCCTCGGCAAAAAGCCCTAGTGAAAAATTATTGAGTCCAAGCAGATCTGGTGAAGGGCGGCCAGAACCGCGCGGCGGAACTTCGGAGGGCTCGGACGTGCCGGTCGGCGGCGCCGGCATCCGGCGTTGCCGAGTAGTCGCTGTTGAAGTAATCGGTGGTTAGAGCTTGCTGCCTTCTATCGCCCGGGATCGTGTCCGAAGTCCAGAGTCGTCCTGTCGTCGACTCTGGGGAGGCGCAGGAGTGAAACTGAAACGGCCGAGGCGCGAGGGGCTCCGGCAGCGTGGCCGATGTGCTGCGAGGATGACTCTCGCGGGGCTCCTGACCCTTACCGTGGCAGGCGGTGCGAGCGCACAGCGGGGACATGGGCCGGGCGCCGATCTCAGCGCCCTTGCGGGCAAGCGCATCCTCCTGGCCAATGACGACTCGGTTCAGGCCGCTGGAGACGACGGCAAGGACGGACGCGGACTGTTCGTCCTCCGCAAGGCGCTGTGCGAGGCGAAGGCCGACGTCGTCGTCGTGGGCCCATGGGCGCAGCAGGGCGGCCGCGGCCGTTCCACCGCCGCTTCACCGCACGTCACCGTCGCGCCGCCGACGGCGACGCCCGCGCAGTACGTCAAGGACTGCTCGACGGCGCCCTCCGGCGGGCTGGTCGTGGGCGTCTGCCAGGGGGCCTCCACGTGCACACCGGCCTCCTCCTCCGTCACGCCCGCCGACGCCGTCGAGGTGGCACTGGGCGCTTTCCTGCCCCAACGGGTCGGGTGGAGCGGCGGACCCGACCTCGTCCTCACCGGCGTCAATCCGGGCGCGAACACCGACCTGGCGGCGAACCTGTCCGGGACCGTCGGGGCCGCGACCGCCGCCGTGGAGAAGGGCCTGCCGGCGGTGGCGGTCAGTGCGGGCACGCGTGCCACGAGCGTCCCGTCCGACGACACGTACCGGACCGCGGCCGTGTTCGCGGCGAAGGTCGCGGCCCGTCTGTTCTCCCGGAAGGCCGCCGGGAAGCTCGTCCAGCACCGGCTGTTGCTGAACATCAACTGTCCGGACGTCGCCCACGGTACGACCCCCTCGCCGCGATGGACACGCCTGGGACGAGTGCAGCTCGACCGCTTCGCGTACACGGCGGCGGGCACGGACACCTATCGGCTCACGTTCGGGCCCGCGGAGCCCGCACCGAGCCTCGATCCGCGCAGCGACACGGCGGCACTGGTGAACGGCCATATCAGCGTCGGCGCCATAACGGCCGACCGCGACGCTACCGGCGACCTCGCCTGGTTGCGGTCGGCCGCCCTTGCCGACTGACCCGCGTCCCGGTGCCGCGGGACGAGGCATCGGAGCGGCTCACATGGGGTGTCAGATGGTGAGGACGAGCTTGCCCTTGGGATGGCCGCTTTCCAGGTGGCGGACGGCGGCCTGGGCTTCCGTCAGGGGATAGGTGCGGTCGATCGCCGGGGCCAGCTTGCCGCCTTCGACCAGGTCCTTGAGCGTGAGGAGGTCCTTGTGGCGGGCGGTGCTGTAGAAGGTGCCCATCCGCTGGCGGACGAAGAGGGAGAGGAGGGAGGCGCGGAACGCGCGGTCGATGCCGCCGAGCCAGGCGCCGCCGCCCTCGCCGCCGACGATGACCAGGGTGCCCCTGGGGGCCAGGACGCGGCGGAGGAGCGACAAGGGGCGGTTGCCGGCGTTGTCGACGATGATGTCGTAGCGCCGCCCCGCGTCGGTGATCTCCGCGCTGGTGTAGTCGATGACGTGGGCGGCGCCCAGGGACCGGACGAAGTCGGTGCTGTCGGGGCCGCAGACGCCGGTGACTTCGAGGTCATGGGCGAGGGCTATCTGGACGGCGAAACTGCCCACGCCCCCGGAGGCGCCGATGATGAGGACCTTCTGGCCGGCGCGGGCGCGGCCCTTGTCACGGAGGGCCTGCAGCGCGGTCAGGGCGGAGACGGGGATGGCGGCGGCCTGCTCGAAGGTGAGGCCGGCCGGCTTGGGGACGACCTTGTCGGCCTTGGCCCGGGCGTATTCGGCGAAAGAGCCGTCGCAGTTGCCGAAGACCTCGTCGCCCGGCTTGAGACCGGTCACCTTCGCGCCGACCTGCTCGACGCGGCCGGCGCCGTCCCAGCCGCGGACCGGGTTTCTGGGGCGGCGGAGGCCGAAGGCGAGGCGGGAAACGCGCGGCAGGCCGGTCATGAGGTGCCAGACGCTCGGGTCGACGCCCGCGGCGTGTACCCGCACGAGCACCTCGTCGTCGGCGGGCACGGGACGGTCGATGTCCCGCAGCTCGAGCACGTCGGCCGAGCCGTAGACGTCCTGGACGATCGCTTTCATGGCGTTCTCCCTGGCCTGGAGGTCGAAGCGGGCGCTTCGTCCAGGGTTTCGCCGCCCGTGGCCGGAGGGATGGCCGTTCAGCGGGCCGGAAGCGGCCACCGGCCGGCCCGCGTGGTCCGGCTTCCGGTGTTCGGGGCCGCCAGGCGCAGGTCGATGGCGGTGTGACGGAGTCCTGCACGGAGATACTGGTGACGTGATCTGGGGGCGTGGTGAGTACCGGCTGCAGAGGCAGCAGGGTGGAATCGGGCATTTCGCGCATGTAGGCGTCGAACTCGTGCGCGAGTCGAACGGGCCTGTCGTGGGGGTGGCCGAGAACACCGGCCCTTTCAACCCCGTGCAGTATGCGGACTGGTTCGGGTGGGCCGCGGACGGCTGCACCCGAGGACGGCTGCTCGCCCATGAGCAGGGCGTGGACGTGGGCGCCTGGCAGGTGCGGATCGTCCGGCTGGCGGGGCTCGAGGTCCATACCCAGGCCGACGCGATGCGGACGGCGGGCGCGCTGGCGACGCTGGAGGCGTTCGGAGTGGGGGAGCTCTTCCGCGCCGCCTTCAACGGGGCATGGGACGCCGTGAAGGCCCGCTCAGGGGCCTAGGTGTGCTGTCCGGACAGGTTGGTGATGCACGCACCTGAACGCCGCTCACGACGAACAAGACCCATAAGACTCGCCCTAGCGCGGGATGGCCTGCCGGCAGGCTGAGCCCTTGCAGCCTTGGAGCCGGGTGAGGTGACGGTCCAGCTGGGCCCGGACTTGGGCGTACCGGGGATCGTTGTGGACGGAGCGTTGCTCGTACAGGTCGGTCTTGTAGTCGTAGAGCTCCCGTTCGCCGCTCTTGAGACGCATGTAGAGGTAGCGCTCGGTACGAATGGCCTCGTAGGCGATGCTGAGGACCTGCCTCTGGTTCCGCTTGCGGGGCCCGGGGAGGTCCTGGTCGAGGTCGCCCTGGGCGGCGGCGCGGCCTGCGGTGTCGGCCGCCGTCGGCCCCTGCTGGTTGCCGCCGACGACGGTGGGCAGGGCGCCGTCGCCGCCTTCGTGCAGGAGCGGCCTGGTGGTGCGCAGGTCGGGGCGGCGGGCGTAGGGGAGCATGGAGCGGCCGTCCACCATGAGGCCCGGGCGCACCCCGGTGGCCTCGGCGATCGTCGGGGCGAGGTCGATGTTGGCGACCCCCTCCTGTGACGTGCGGCCGGTGGGCAGCCCAGGACCCCGCATCATGAACGGGAGATGCGCGGAGGCCTCGTGCGGCAGGTACTTGCCGGCGGGGATGCGGTGCTCGCCGAAGAAGAAGCCGTTGTCGGAGGTGAACAGCAGGTAGGTGTTGTCGAGCTCCCCGCTCCTGTCCAAGGTCTCGACGATGCCTCCCACTGCTTCGTCGACCGCGAGGAGGGCTTCCAGGCGGCCCCGGTAACCGGTCTGGACGCGTTCCTTGGCCGCCGCGTCGAGCCTCGGACGGTTGCGCATGTAGCCGGGCTTGTCGCTCACGTCGGCCTCGTCGAACGAGGGTTTGCGCGGCAGCGGCTCGTCGGAGAACCTGCCTTTGTGGCGAGGGGCGGGACGGGGCGCCGGGCCGATTCCCCCGTTCTCGCCGTGCGGCGCCAGGAAGGCGACGCTGAGGAAGAACGGCCGGTCTCCTGACGACCTGCGCTTGATGAAATCGGTGGCCTTATCGCGGTAGACATCGGTCTGGTAATACTTCGGGTCCTCGACGTCGGCCTTGCCGTAGGTCGTGAGCCTGCCGTTCTCATTGAGCGTGTAGCCGTACATCTGGTACGTCGTCGGGTCGAGGGAGCCGCGCCATTCGGTCCACCCTGGCGGTACGTAGTACTTGTCGCGCCTGCCATAGCCGTTGGGGTACTTGCCGATGTGCGAGGTCGCGTATCCGGCGTTCTTCAACCACACCGGAAGGGTGTTCTTGTCGTTGAGCTTCTCGTACCCGCCCTGGGGCAGGGCGTTGTGCCGAACGCCGTTGTTGTGGGCGAACTGGCCGGTGAGGTACGACGCCCGTGACGGGCAGCAGAGCGGCTCCGAGGCGTAGTAGCGCGAGAACGTCACGCCCTGCCCGCCGATCAGCCCGCGCGTGCGCGACATCACCCGCATCGATTCCAGCCATTGGTCGTCGGTCATGATGACGACGACGTTGGGCCTTTCCTTGCCCGCGCCGTCGGCGCCCGCCCATTCGGCCGGGGCGCCGCATCCGGCGATTCCTGCAACCGTCGTCAGGAACGCGGTGGCCGGCACGATCGTGAGGGCGCGCCGGCGTCCGCGGCCGGTCTTCGATTTCCACGGCATGTTTCCCACCTCCGCCTCGCGGTTGCTGTCCGGCCATTCGAGTGGATGAACCTGAGAAATGGCTGGGAAGGCGGGAGTGGCAGCACGGAGGCAGGGATTAAGTGCCGACCGGAAACGGGTGGTGCAGTTGGCCGTTACTCAAGGCGTCAGGGCTTGCGGCCCGTCCCGCGCGATCGTCGCGCAGGCGGGTCTGCGGCAACGCGGTGAGTTCGGCGCCATGCCCTAGGAGGCGCGGCGGCCTCCTCCCGGCCCATGACGGCCGTTCCCCGAGGGCATCGGCCGGGCGGGCGGGGTGTTCAGCGGAGCCGTCTCCGCGGCCACCGGGCCGGGCTTGGCCGGGACGGCCAGCATGGCCAGGGCCGATTCCATGTCGGAGGCCGTGGGCACGCGCCGGGTCACGCCGGCGATGTCGCAGATCCGGCGCACCAGGCCGGTTCGGGGCAGCACCACCAGCAGCGGGACGCCCATCGCGTCGGCCCGCACCTTGGCCCGGAAGATCGCGTTGGGGCCGCTGGAGTCGCAGAACGAGCAGCCGCCCAGATCCATGACGAGAGCGGGCGCCCCCTCCCGCAACCGCCGCAGCGCCTCCGTCAGGAGGAGGTCGCCGTTGCTGAGGTCCACTTCCGCGGGGAACCGCACCACTGCCGGCCCGGTGGTCTCGGAGATGCGGTCAGCACCGACCTTCATCGCTGAGCGCTCCCTCCCGGGCCGTCATCGGCCCCATCGCCGGTCGCTCGTGCTCCTCGATGAGCACGTGACTGGACCTTAAACCCCGAACCTGAGCGAAACCTGAAAGAAATGGTCAAGTTCGGGCAGAGATCTGCCCAGGGCTTGGCAGCGGCGAGGGGGAGGGTGCTTCGGGCGACCAGGGCGTCCTCGTCCGACCGGGAAGCGGTGAGGGGACACCGGAGCATGGCGGACCCTTCCGAGCGGGCTCTATAGCGCTATGGCATAAAACAATTATCCGAACCGTGATACGGCCGGACATGTGCGCTGGACGCCACTCAAAGGTGTCCTGACGGGAATGACGAGCGGTGGCTCGTGCCCTTCCTGTCGGCCCACACCCGCTCGGTATACGGCATATCGGATCGGCCGCGGCCTTGTGGGCGGGCCGGGGCGCGCGGTGGCCGTCCTGGCCTGCAGGACGGGCGCGGGTGGGGGCGGCGGCGACCGTCCCGATCGGCCGCGCGGCGGTGCGGGACGCGGCCCGGGCGCGGGTCCGGCGCCTTCGGGCGGGCCGTCAGTGCCCGCCTTCGAGGTGGCGATTGCGCAGTTCAGAGGGGTGGTGAAGGGACGTGTCGCGGCCGAGGAGCCAGGCGGTCAGGGTGGCGTGGTAGGCGTCGAGCGAACGGATCAGGGCGCGCCGATCGGCCGGCCGCATGGGGATTTCGGCGATCTTGTGACGCAGGTCGTCACGAGCCGCCTCCCACGATTCGCGGAGTTTTCCGGTCGCATTGCTCATGTCCTTGACCGTAACAGGCGGCGGCCCCCGGACTGGAAAGATCTACCTTGCCGGTCGCTTTTTCTATGAAGGTCGCCGACGCGTCTCCACCCTTCCGTGTGATCTTTTTTATACTCGCCCATTGGTATTCGGCGAGGGGCTGCGCGGAAGAGCGGCCGTGAACCATTGCCCGCCGGCAACCCCTAGAAAGGGGATGAAATCCCCAAATATCCCGCAGTATCGGAGTTCGGGGTGCGATGCGAGCCGGGCGGACGGGTGCGTGGGGTGGTGGGGGCAGTCCGTCCGCCCGGCCCGCGGCCGGTGTCGGCCCCGCGTTCCCCGCGGGGCCGTCGGCCGGGTGTCACCCCGGCCGGTAGCCGATCGCGCCGACGGCGAGCAGCCCGCCGGCGGCCGCCGACGTCAGCCGCACGTCCGGCGTCATGGCGTCGTCGGCGATGTCGATGCACCCGGCGAACAGCACCACATGGCCCAGCCGGAAGGCCGCCGCGGCCCATCCGGGCGGCGCCCCGAGCCGCTCGACCCGGCAGAACGGCCGGGCCGGCGGATCCCGCGGGCCGCGCACGGTCAGGGTGCCCTGCCGGTCCAGCCACACCTGCCACCCCGGCGCCGGCGGGACCAGCAGGTCGTGCGCGTCGGTGACCAGTTCCAGCCCGGTCTGCAGGCACGCCGCCAGCAGCGCCGTCACCGGTTCGCCGCCCGCCCCCGCCTCGGGCGCGGGCGTGCGCCTCGGATCGTCCAGGAACACCAGCGGCAGGTCCCCGCCCGGTGCGGGAAGCACCGTGAGCAGGACGTCCAGGTCGAAGGTCACCGTGGTCCGCCGCTCGGGCGAACCGTCCTGGAACGCGCGGTCGTGCATCGGCCACCCCCTTGGGCGTGTCTTACGGATCTACGTTCTGTTGCGCGCCGCCCAGGCACGCACCTCGCCGCGTTGTCGGTCGACAGCCGAACCCGGACTGACTCCCTCCTCCGCCTCGCGATGCACGCACCTGGACAAGACCCAAAAGACACACCCTCGGCAGGCGGGGCGGCCGGGCCTCGGGACCGGTGCAAGGGAGTGGTCTTCTTCCCCGGGACCCGGCCGCCCCCTCGGTCCCCCGTCGTGCGACCGCCCGGAACCGGTCCAGGGGCGGACGGCCGGACCGGGCGAAGACGAGGGATTTGACCGTAACTCCGCAGGTCAAAGAGGTGAAGTGAATCGATCCTTACAGTTTTTTCCCACCCGAGTCGAAGGCCCGGGGTGGATTGATCACCCACTGGGATCATCGATCCACCGGAGCGGGGTGATCCGGGCTAGGTTGACGACCATGACGGGGCAGATTTCCGACGAGGTGACCTACCGCGGCAAGCCGTACGCCCTGACGGGCGCCAACGGGACGGGCCTGTTCGACCCCGCCTCGCTCGGGCTGCGGGTGCGGATGATATCGACGGCCTGCTGGCGCGGGTACGTGGCCGGATACGCCGTCCTGGACGACGCGCTGAAGCTGACCAGGCTGGAACTGGGCCTGGACGACCGGCCGGAGGTCTTCGGCGTCCGGCCCGACGAGCCCCACGACCCCGAAGAGGCCGAAGACTCCGAGAATTTCCTGCCCCCGCCCCGGCACCCGGCGTACAGCGGGCTGGACGTTCCCGTCCCCTTCACCGGCGGGTTGCTGATCGGGCGTGACTTCGACTCCTCCTACTACGTCCATATGGGCTACCAGGCGGGATGGAAGTACGAGGACCTGCAGGAGCTGATCTTCGAGGACGGCCGGCTGGTCGAGGCCCACGACCGTTCCCGGACGGCGGCCAGGATGCGCGAGGCCGCAGAGGGGCCCGAAAGCCCGGACCGGAACGACCGCGAGGCCGTCCGCGCATGGATCCGGCGCAGCTTCTCCCTCGACTACGACCCGCTGTCCTGACCCGCCCCCCGAACCGGGGGGCGGCAACTCCCACTCGACGCCCCGGACGTCGTCGAGAAAGCGCAGGTCGCCGGGGTCGCGGGCGGCGACCCAGAGCTCGTGCCCGGCGTCCGACGGCGCGTCGAAGCCGAGCAGACCTTCCCCCGCGTACACCGCGAAGCCGGGCGAGGGCCGGCGCCGGGCAGGCATCGCGAGCCGCCGGAGCGGGGCCAGGATCCGGTCGCGGCGCGGGCCGTCCGCCCCAAGGGGCATGGCCACGTACCGGGCGCCCATCACCGCCTCGAAGGCCGCGACGTGCACCAGGAACTCCGACGACCGCACCCCGGTCGGCCGCCATGGCCGCCGCGCGAGGTCAAGGGTGTTCTCCCGGTCGTGAACGTACGGGTCAGGGACGTCCCCGGCGCAGGCCCGGAGCCAGACGTGCTGGTTCCCGGCCCAGAACACGCTCCATCCGTCCCCGGCGTCGGGCGCGAGCGCGGGGCCCGTCCACCGAACCGGCTCCCGGTCGGGCGGCCCGTACCAGCGGGTCAGAAAGCGCTCAAGGCGCCCCGGCCCCGGCCTCGAACAGCTCGCGCACACATGTAGCCACCTCCGTAAGACAACCGCGGCGCCGGGTAGAACAGAGGAGATGAACGTGGTCGTGCTCGCCGACACCCACGCGCCCCGCCGCTGGCGCTCCTGCCCGTCCGCGGTCGCCGCCCACCTGCGGCACGCGGACCTGATCCTGCACGCCGGGGACGTGTGCACCGCCGACGTCCTCACCGAACTGGCCGAGTACGCGCCGGTCAAGGCCGTGCTCGGCAACAACGACGGCCCCGACGTCGCCGCCTGGGGCGCTCCAGAGCACCTGGAGTTCGAGATCGAAGGGCTCCGGATCGCGATGGTGCACGACAGCGGCCGGAAGCAGGGCCGCCTCGCCCGGATGCGCCGCCGGTTCCCGGCCGCCGAGCTGGTCGTCTTCGGCCACTCCCACATACCGCTGGACGAGAACGACGGCGACCTGCGGATCTTCAACCCGGGCTCGCCCACCGACCGGCGCCGCCAGCCGCACGGCACCCTCGGACTGCTCGACATCCGGGACGGCCGTCTGGTAAACGCGGAGATCGTCCCCGTGACCTGAGCCCGGACGGGCCGGGCGCCCCAGCCGAGGAGCTGCCATGACCGAAACACGCGTCACCGTGAGCGTCGACGGCGACGGCGTCGCCGACGTCCGGCTCAACCGCCCCGACAAGCTCAACGCGCTCGACATGGCCATGTTCGAAGCGCTCGCCGACACCGGCGACGCACTCGCCGCCGACCCGTCCGTGCGGGCCGTCGTCCTGTCGGGGGAGGGCCGCTCCTTCTGCGCCGGACTCGACTTCGCCAACTTCGCCGCGATGGCCGGCGAAGGGGAGGCCGACGCCAGTGTCCGCGCCCGCCGCCTGGCCACCGACATCGTCGCCCGCGAACCCGGCCGCATCACCAACCTCGCCCAGCAGGCCGTGCACACCTGGCGGGAACTGCCGCAGCCGGTGATCGCCGCCGTCGCCGGGCACGCCCTCGGCGGCGGCCTGCAGATCGCGCTGGGCGCCGACCTGCGGATCGTCGCCCCCGACGCGCGGCTGTCGGTGCTGGAGATCCGCTGGGGCCTGGTCCCCGACATGACCGGCACCGCCGCACTGGCCCGCCTGGTCGGCGAGGACGTCGCCAAGGAACTCACCTTCACCGGCCGCATGGTCTCCGGCGAGGAGGCGGTCCGCCTCGGCCTGGCCACCCGCACCGCCGAGGACCCCCGCGCCGCCGCGCTCGACCTGGCCCGCGAGATCGCCGGCCGCAGCCCCGACGCCATCCGCGCCGCCAAGCGCCTGCTCAACCGCGCCACCGACGGACCCGACCTGGCCGGGCAGCTCCTGGAGGAATCGCGCGCCCTGGACGCGCTGCGGGGCTCGCCCAACCAGGTCGAGGCCGTCCGCGCCTACTTCGAGAAGCGGCCCCCGTCCTTCACCTGACCGCAAGGCAGACTTCCGACGCACGCCGAGGTAACGCTCCAAAACGGAAGGCGCGACAGCATGGCCGAGGCCAAGCACCCCGTCGACGAGGTGCTTCCCATCCCCAGACTGGCTCTGTACGGCTTCCAGCACGTGCTGGCCTTCTACGCGGGCGCGGTCGTCGTGCCGATCCTCGTCGCCGGGGCGCTCGGCCTGTCCGCCGAGCAGCTCGTCTACCTGATCAACGCCGACCTGTTCACCTGCGGTATCGCCACCATCATCCAGTCGCTGGGCTTCTGGAAGTTCGGGATCCGGCTGCCGATCGTGCAGGGCGTCACCTTCACCGCCGTCGCCCCGATGATCGCCATCGGGCAGGGCGCGGAGAACGGCACCGCGGCGCTGCTGGCCATCTACGGCGCCACCATCACCGCCGGGCTGGTGATGGTGCTGGTCGCGCCGTTCCTGGGCCGGGTGCTGCGGCTGTTCCCGCCGGTCGTCACCGGCACCGTCCTCACCATCATCGGCCTGGTCCTGCTGCCCAACGCGATCAACGACGCCGCAGGCGGAGCCGGCGCCAAGGACCACGGCAGCTGGAAGCACCTGGCGTACGCGGGCGGCACGCTGCTGTTCATCCTCGCCCTCTACCGGCTGCGCCGCCCCTTCCTCAGCAGCATCGCCGTCCTGCTCGGCCTCGTCGGCGGCACCGCGGTCTCCTGGGCGTTCGGCGACACCACCTTCGACCAGGTCGGAAAGTCCGACTGGCTCGGGGTCACCACACCGTTCCACTACGGCGCCCCGACCTTCCAGATCGGCCCCATCATCGCGATGCTGCTGGTCATGATGGTCACGGTCGTCGAGACCGTCGGTGACTCCAAGGCCACCGGGGAGATCGTCGGCAAGGACGTCACCTCCGGCGACATCACCCGCGCCCTCCGCGCCGACGGCCTGTCCACCTTCCTCGGCGGCGTCCTGAACGCCTTCCCCTACACCTGCTTCGCCCAGAACGTCGGCCTGGTCCGCCTCACCGGCGTCCGCAGCCGCTTCGTCGTGGTGGCGGCGGGCGTCATCATGATGATCCTCGGCCTGTTCCCGAAGGCCGCCGCCTACGTCGCCGCGATTCCGAGCGACGTCCTGGGCGGCGCCGCCATCGCCATGTTCGGCATGGTCGCCGTCGTCGGCATACAGACCCTCGCCAAGGCCGACCTGCGCCAGGAGCGCAACGCCCTGGTCGTCGCCGTCAGCATCGCCGCCGCGATGGTCCCGGCCACCATCCCCGCCTTCGGCGACAACATGCCCCGTGACGTGGCCGCCATCCTCGACAGCGGCATCACCCTGGGCGGCATCACGGCCATCGTCCTGAACCTGGTCTTCAACGTCTTCACCCGGACGCCGCCGGAGTCCGGCGACGGCGAACCCCTCGACCTCACGCCGCCAGAAACGCCCCGAAGGGCAGATTCCGGATGAGCCAGAAGCACATGACCCCGGCGAACAGTCCCCAGATCACCCGCGGCTCGCCCGCCTTCCGCCTCGCCGGACGGCCCCGCGCCCGCGCCACCGTCCAGCGCAGCCAGAAGAACGCCAGCACGGGCACCATCGACACCACGAACACATTGAGCGCGATCGCCGTCCCGAACTGCCCGTGCGCCAGCGCATGCAGCGTGCGCAGCGCACCGCACCCAGGGCACTGGAACCCGGTCAACGCCAGGAACGGGCAGGTCGGATAGTTACCCGGCTCGTTCGGGTCGACCACGGCGACGAACGCCACCACGGCGGCGGCCGACGCCAGCACACCGCCGGGCGCCGCCAGCCCGCGAATCCGCATCCCGTCAGTTGTTGGGCGTGTTCCCGCCGGTGAACAACAGCGCGGAGGCGATCGCATTCACGAACACGCCCACGACGGCGGCGATGACCGCCCACGTCCTGGCGTTGTCGGAGGCGCGCACGGCGCCGTGCTGGTCGCCCAGCTGCCACTTGGAGTTGACCTGCGCCGCGTAGACGATCGATACCACCCCGGCGGGCAGGCAGCAGAAGATCGTCGTCAGGATGGCCCACACCAGATGGTTGGGCGGCGGAGCGGCCTGCGGGTAACCGCCCTGACCGGGCGGCGGGTAGTAGCTCACTGGCGGACCTCCAAGGAGAGACAGAACGGCCAACCCAGAAGACATTCCCTCGACGTGGCAAATTTCCGGAAATACGCCGGGCGCGGTTCAGGAAACGATCCAGAACTTCCCGCCAGAGCTCGCCACAACCACCCTCAGCTACATGTGTAAGCCCAGGTGAAGCGCACTCCGTATCCTCAAGCACGAATGCGCACGAACAAAAATCGATTCTGCAGCCGCTGGCCAAAGGGCCAAGAGATGTTGAAGGCCGACGTCGTGTGTGTCCGGCTCAGGGCCCGGGAATCTCTGGCCGCGTAGCGGAACCGGCCTCCGGACGTGGCCTGGAAGGCGAACGAGCACTGGCAGGCTCGACCGCGCCGACCGAACATCCGCGCCGCTGGGCACGCTGGACGCAACGGCAGCCGACCATCCCCCTGACCCGTGGAGACCTCTTGCCGCACTCGGAAACGGTGAAGAAGCGGAATCGGCGGCCCGCAGGTCGGCGCAGACCGCCGGCTCCAGGCCGCTCGAGACGGTGTGTCCGCTCGCTGCGGCGATCATGGGCATGGACAGGCGCATTCGGGTTGGTCCCATCGGACCGTCGCCGTTGTCGGCTACCCGGTTGCCCTGCACGGTGCTGATGGCGTGCAGGTCGGCGCCGGCGTTGCGGCGCTCGGGGCCGTCGAACCCAACCGTGATGGGCCCAGGTCACGACTGGTGCCCTTCGGCGCGGGTTCACGCAGCCCATGCCGGACCGGATCCAACGCAGGCAAAAGATCGCTCTTCCGACGATGCCCCTGCCGGGGCCGGTGCCGAACCGGGATGAGGAGCATGATCACTGTTGTCGAGTTGGCACTTGAGCTCAGGTGATCGACGTCGCGGTGGTTCGCTCGGTCAAGCCGTCGCGCCGTCTGAGCAGGCCGTGGCCAGTCGGTTTGACGCACTCGGTTTGGGCGTATACCTTGGCTCCTCGTCCCTTGGAGATGCGTGACGCCATCATGGGTGGCGGCCGGACCAGGGGTAACCATCCTTGATCAAGCCGACATGGCTTTGCCATGCCTGCGATCCTGCGATGCTTCGGAAAGGCCCGATTTTGACAAACGGGCCGGATCTGATGAAATAGCGACAACGCCGGGAAGGGATCGCGCAAGCGGGACCTGAAAGGCGAGTCGGAAAAGCCCGGAATTGACACTCCGAGCGGATCTGATAAAGTAGAAAACGTCGCCCCGGGGC